>DATFHF010000026.1:0-41944 GCA_035248685.1 Jatrophihabitans sp. | reverse complement strand
GATCGGCTCGTCGGCGGCCATGCTGTGGGGACTGATACCTCCGCCGCCATTGGTCTGGATCGCGATTCCGGTTGATCGCCGGGTGAGAGCGCCCGGCTGGGTCCGTATACGCCGAACCGAACTGCCCGCCGCCGAAGTCACCGAACGGTTCGGCCTACCGGTGACGACCCGACGCCGGAGCGCTCTGGACCACATCGCTTACAGCTCGGTAGCCGAAGCCACGATGTTCGCCGACCGTGCGTTGAGCCAGGCTTGGATCGAGATCGCTGATCTACAACGACGTCTAACCGCCCAGGCGCCCGGCAACTCGGTGATCCGGCAGGTGCTTTCCACCGTCATGTCCGGAGCCGAGGCAGAGTCCGAGCGTCGACTGCATCGGTTGCTGAAGTCGGCCGGGATCACCGGCTGGAAACCCAATTACCCGATCCGGTCCGGCGGCCGGGTGATAGCCCGGATCGATGTTGCGTTCCTTCGGGAGCGGATCGCTATCGAGGTGGACGGCTTCGCCTATCACTCGGACCGGGCTCGGTTTCAGCGTGATCGGTCTCGGCAGAACCTGCTGGTAGGGCTGGGCTGGACGGTGTTGCGGTTCACCTGGGAAGACGTGACACTCCGGCCGAATGACGTGCTCCGGGTGGTGCGCACCACGCTGGCCCGGGCTGCCTGATCAGTGGAAATCTAGCCACGCCGGAGGTGGTGAGATTGCCATCGAAGCGGGGTTAGCACTCAGCGCATGGAGTCGAGGATGCGTTCCAGATCCTCAGCGGTGGTGAGCGGATTCACGATCGCGAACCGGGTGCATACCCGGCCGGCGTGCCGGCTCGGCGTGACGAAGGCGAAGCCCTCGGCCAGCGCCCGGGCGCTCCACTCGGTGTAGTCGGCGGCATCCCAGCCGAGCCGTTCGAAGATCAGCACCGACAGGTCCGGCTCGACCAGCAGTCGCACGTGGCTGGCCTGTTCGATCAGCCGCCGGCCGGCTCGCGCGGTGTCCAGGGTGCGTTCCACCGCGGCGGTATAGGCAGCGGTGCCATGCACGGCCAGGGAAAACCAGAACGGCAGGCCGCGTGCCCGCCGGGTCAGCTGGATCGCGAAATCGCTCGGGTTCCACTCGCCCTCCACGTTTACCGGATCGAGGTAGCCGGCCTTCTGGGTGTGCGCGGCCCGGGCCAGCACCGGATCCCGAAAGAGCAGGGCACAGGAGTCGTACGGCGCGAACAGCCACTTGTGCGGATCGACGATGAACGAATCGGCGTGCTCGACGCCGCGATACAGCTCGCGCACCGACGGGGCGGCCAGCCCGGCACCGCCGTAGGCGCCGTCCACGTGGAACCACCAACCGTGGTGTTGGGCGACCTCGGCGATCCCGGCCAGGTCGTCGACGATGCCGAGGTTGGTGGAACCGGCGGTGCCGACCACCGCGAAGATGCCAGCGCGCACCGGTTCCGGTAGCTCGGCGACCGTGTCGACAATGGCGGTGCCGGTCAGCCGGCCACGCCGGTCGCCGGGCACGCTGATCACGTCGACATCCATCACTACCTCGACCGCATGCTTCACCGAGGAGTGGGTTTCATCGGTGAGCACGACCGCCCACCGGCCGGGTGGGTTGCCGCGGGCATGCCGGGCCGCCTCGCGGGCAGCGACCAGGGCGGACAGGTTGCCGATGGTGCCGCCCTGCACGAACGCCCCGCCGGCGCCGGCCGGCAACCCGGCCAGGTCGGCGATCCAGCGCAGCGCCTGGTTCTCGACATAGACCGCGCCGGAGCCCTCCAGCCACGAGCCGCCGTAGACGCTGGAGGCGCCGACCAGCATGTCGAAGGCGGCCGAGGCCTTGGACGGCGCGCCCGGGATAAAGGACAGATAGCGCGGGTGATCGACCGATAGGCAGGCCGGCGCGAGCACGTGCTCCCACAGCCGGACCGCTCGGTCTGGACCAATGCCCTGCTCGGTGACCGTGGCACCGGCGCGCTCGGCCAGCTGCTCCGGCGAGAGCGAGTGGTCCAGCGGCGCCTCCATGGCCAGTCGCTGCAGACAGAGGTGGGCCAGCGCTTGCGCCATAGCGGCACTGGCCTCGTCATAGGTGTGCACGACGGCAGCCTAGACACCGGGTCGAGCGGCCGACGGTGGCTGGGAACGTAAGAGCCGTCTGAGGCGTTTCATGAAATACACAGCTTCACCTGCCACGGTAAGCAGGTGCCCGACCAACCCGGTGGGACGAAGCCGTAGGAATGGGTGATAACTCGATGTCCACGCTGAATCTGGGTGTGGCTAGCTCGATGGGTGGGCAGGTGGCGATCGATGCCGCTCCCGTCGCTGTCGAGTCCGGCGCCGACCCGGCGGCCTGGGTTGCTCCCTCCTGGGACGAGATCGTCCGCCTGCACGCCGACCGGGTCTACCGGCTGGCGTATCGGCTTTCCGGTAACCGCTCCGACGCCGAGGACCTGACCCAGGAGACTTTTGTCAGGGTGTTCCGATCGCTGGCCGACTACACACCCGGCACCTTCGAGGGCTGGCTGCACCGGATCACCACGAACTTGTTCCTGGACATGGTTCGGCGGCGGCAGAAGATCCGGTTCGATGCGCTGGCCGACGATGCCTCGGAACGGCTGGCTTCCGATGAGCCAGGCCCCGAGCGGGCCTATGAACAGAACAACCTCGACCCCGAGATCCAACGGGCGCTGGACACGCTGCCCGCCGACTTCCGGGCGGCGGTCGTGCTCTGCGACCTCGAGGGCTTGACCTATGAAGAGATCGCGCTGACCCTGGGTATCAAGGTAGGGACGGTGCGCTCACGCATCCACCGTGGCCGGGTGTTGTTGCGTGCGGCACTGGCGCACCGCGCGCCCGGCCTCCGACCGGCTAGTACCGAGAGTTCCGCAGAAAGTCTCGTGGTGACCGACTAAATGACTGGTCCGAGCGTGTTCGGCCTGCCGCATCTGTCCGAGGATGCGGTGGCTGCCTTCGCCGATGGTGTGCTGTCGTCGTCCGCGACCGCTCGGGCTCGCCGGCATTGCGCCGAATGCACCGAGTGCGCCGAGGCAGTCCGTGGACAGCGCGAGGCCGCGATGATGCTGCGCGCGGCCGGCGCCCCGGCGTTGCCGGCCGGCCTGCTGGACCGATTGGCCGGATTGCCGATGTCCGCGCAGCTGCCCCCGCCGCCGAGCGGGTTGCCCACCACCATGGACGCGGACGGGGTGCCGGTCTTCGTCGCCTACCGGCCCGGCCGCAAGGTTGGTGTGGTTCCGGACGGCTTGGCCTACCAGCCGCGGCCCGACCAGGCCGGGGCCGATGAGCAACGAAGCGAGTCGGGTGCAGATCAGACTCGGGCGCACCGCCGAGTGCTGCTGCCGGTCGGCATCCTTGCCTCGGCTGCCGCAGTGGTGGCCGCCGGCGCGATCGGCGGCACCGTCGGCTCGGTGCAGCCGGCCATCAACCACCCGGCCGCGGTCAACCTGGTGCCCGGCTTGGTTGCCGGCCAGCCCGGCACCTCCGGCCAGACCGGCCCGTCGCTGACCAGCGCGCTGGTCGCCGGTCCGACCGGTCCGTCCCTGACCAGCGCGCTCGGTGTCGGTCAGGCCGGCCCGCTGATTCAGCAGGCGGTCCTGCGGGCCGGGTTCCGCACGGCACAGATCCCGTCGACGCCCTGATGCGCAGCTGATTCTCAGCACCCTGCGCTGGCCGGCCTCGGCCGGCTCGGGCAAACTCGACGGTAACGGTTCGTGCTGAGCGAACCCGGCACCGGCGAGCGCGTCCCGACGGCTACGGAGAGCATGTGAGCGAGCAGTCCGACAGCGCTTTCTCCCGTCCGGATGGAGTGGCCGGCGGTTTCGAACCCCGCCGCCCCCTCGCCGAGCGGAAGCGGCCCGCCCGCCGCCCGTTACCGCCCGACCAGGACGCCTACCGAGCACCGGCCGGTTCCGGCGCGGCCTTCGATCCGGCACCCGGCCACCGGCTACCGCCTCGGCACGCCAGCCTTCAGATGCCGGTGGCTCGGGAGTTGGAACAGTCCTTCGGCGCCGAGCAGCCCGGCCGGCCGTTCGAGCCGGCCGCCGGCGACCGGATCCTGCCCGCCCCGCCCGGCCCCGGCTCGCCTTGGTGGAAGGAGGGCGCGGCCACCGACCCATGGCGGGACGCGCTGTCGCCGTACTGGATCGCCGGGCCGCCGGTGTTCGCCGAAGACCAACTCATCGGCATCGGTGACCCGCCGGAACCGGTTGAGGAGGAACCGCCGGCACCGAGCAAGGGCGGACGAGCTCGGTTCGGGTTGTCGACGCTGGCCATCGTCCTGGTCGCCGGACTGATCGCCGGCGTGGTCGGCGGCGGCGTCGGGTACTGGCTGTCCGAGCGCGCGCACCGGGTGCTCACCGATCCCAACGTCAAGCTGGCCACCACCGGCACCCCCGCGAACCGGCCGCCGGGTTCGGTAGCCGACATCGCCAAACGGGTCAGCCCGGCCGTGGTGTCGATCGACGTCCGGACCGCCGACGCGGCCGGCTCCGGATCCGGCGTGATCATCGACAAGGGCGGCTACATCCTCACCAACAACCATGTAGTGAACTTCGACGCCAACCCGTCCATCCGGGTGGTGTTCTCCGACCAGTCCAGCGCGCCGGGCCAGGTGGTGGGCACCGATCCGCAAAACGACCTGGCCGTGGTGAAGGTCAACAAGACCGGGTTGACCGTGGCCAGCCTGGGTGACTCGTCCACGCTGGCGGTTGGCGACCCGGTGGTGGCGATCGGTGATCCGCTGGGGCTGCGCGGCACGGTCACCTCCGGCATCGTGTCCAGCCTGCGCCGGCCGTTGCGACTGCCCGGCGAGAACGGCCAACCGGACGCGGTCATCGACGCGATCCAGACCGACGCCGCCATCAACCCCGGTAACTCCGGGGGCGCGCTGGTGGCTGCCGATGGCTCGGTGGTCGGCATCAACACCGCGATCGCCTCGCTCGGCCAGTCCAGCGGCGGCGGCCAGAGCGGCAACATCGGCGTCGGCTTCGCGATCCCGATCAACACCGCACGCTCGGTCGCCCAGCAGCTGATCCGCACCGGCAAGGTGGTGCATGCCGACTTCGGGGCCAGCACCAGGAGCGTCACGAACGGCTTGCAGTCCGGGGCATACCTGGTGCAGGTCACCCCCGGCGGCCCGGCAGCCAAGGCCGGCCTGAAGGAGGGTGACGTGATCACGCTGTTCCAAAAAGAGCTGATCGACTCGGGCGACGCGCTGACGGTGGCGGTCGCTGAATCCCGGCCGGGCCAGGTGGTCAGCGTGCGCTACGTCCGCAACGGGATGGCCGCCATCGCCTCGGTCACCTTGGGCAGCTCGTAATGCGTGCGATAACTGCCGGCTCGAGCCCCGGCGCAAGGCCTAGGCTGAGCTGATGTTCAACATCGGGCCGCTGGAGTTCGTGGTGCTGGCCGCGGTGGCGCTGATCGTCTTCGGGCCGGACAAGCTACCGCAGCTGGCCAAGGACGCCGCCCGAATGCTGCGCACCCTGCGCGACATCGCCCAGGGCGCCCGCAGTCAGTTGAATTCCGAGCTCGGCCCGGAGTTCGCCGATTTCGACCTGTCCTCGCTGAATCCGCGCACCGCGATCAAGAACGCACTGCTCGGCGATGACGACCCGCGCCCGGATCTGGCCGGCTTGGATCCGCGGCAAGCGCTGACCCGAGCCTGGCGCGGCGAGGACGAGCCGACCGGCAAACCGGTCAGCGGACCTGGTCCGGCGGCAGCAGGCCCGACGGCCGCAGCCGGTCTCAACGCCGCCGCAGCTGACCCACAGTCGGCCACGCCGCCGGCCGCCGCGCCGACGCCGTACGACACCGACGCGACCTGAGGCCGGTCGAGGTCAAGCCGAACTTCAGCGACCCGCCACCGACAGCCCCAGCGAGCGGCCCACCAGGCTGCGTTGCCGGCTAGCCAGGGTGTCGGCGATCCCGCCGAACGCCCGGGCGGCGGGGGAGTCCGGTTGCGACAGCACGATCGGGCTTCCCTCGTCGCCGCCTTCGCGGATGGCCACCTCGATCGGAATCTGGCCAAGCAGGCCGACCTTCGTCCCGGTCGATTCGGACAGCGATTGCGCAACCGCCTGGCCGCCGCCGGCGCCGAACAGCTCCATCCGGCTGCCGTCCGGCAGCTCCAACCAGCTCATGTTCTCCACCACGCCCACGATTTGCTGATGGGTCTGCAGCGCGATCGAGCCGGCCCGTTCGGCCACCTCGCGGGCGGCCAGCTGTGGCGTAGTGACCACCAGCAGTTCAGCCGACGGGACGAGCTGAGCCAACGAGATCGCGATATCGCCGGTGCCCGGAGGCAGATCCATCAGCAATACGTCCAGTTCGCCCCAGTACACATCGGCCAGGAACTGCTGTAACGCGCGGTGCAACATCGGGCCGCGCCAGACCACCGCGGTGTTGCCCGGCGTGAACATGCCGATCGAGATCACCCGGACGTCGTGCGCCTGCGGCGGCATGATCATCTTTTCCACCTGGGTCGGCTTGCCGGTGACGCCCAGCATCCGGGGCACCGAGAAACCGTAGATGTCGGCGTCCAGCACACCGACCTGAAGTCCACGCTGGGCCAGCGCCACCGCCAGGTTCACCGTCACCGAACTCTTACCGACACCGCCCTTGCCGGATGCCACCGCGTACACCCGGGTCCGCGAACCGGGCTGGGCGAACGGGATCTCGTTGACCGGGTTGTCGCCGCGCAGCCTGGTGTGCAGCTGCTTGCGCTGGTCATCGCTCATGACGCCCAACTCGACCTGCACCGAACTGACGCCGGGGACCGCGGACACCGCGGCGGTGACGTCGCTGGTCAGCCGCTCACGCATCGGGCAACCGGCCACCGTGAGCAGCACCCGAACCAGCGCGGTCCCGTCGGCTGACACCGCGACCCGTTCGACCATGTCGAGCTCGGTGATCGGCCGTCGGATCTCAGGATCCTGGACCCGGGCCAGGGCTGCCATGACCGCCTCGGTCAGGTCCGCACCGGTGGCGGAGTTCTTGTCGATTGTCACGGAATGATCGTACGTGGCTGCGCGGCGTCACTACGATGTGTGGTGATGTCGCAGCCCACCGACCCCGCGCTGAGCACCGAACCGCCCGACGCGGCGGCCGGTGCACTTCCGCTCAGCCCGAAGGACTGGCGGCTGGCGGCCTGGCGCAGCTTCCTGCGTACGCACAGCCATCTGCTGCGGCTGCTGGAGCACGATCTCCAGACCCATCACAAGATCGCGCTGGGCAGTTACGACGTGCTCGTCCAACTTGCTGAAGCGCCCGACAATCGGCTGCGGATGTCCGAGCTCGCCGAAGCGGTGCTGCTGTCTCGAAGCGGCCTGACCCGGTTGGTGGATCGGATGCAGCGTGACGGCCTGGTCGCCCGGGCACCGGATCCGGAAGATGCTCGCGGGCTGTTCACGGTGCTGACCGAGCACGGCCGGGACGCCCTGCGCGACGCCGCGCGGGTGCACCTGGCCGGCATCTCCAGGTTGGTGTTCGGCCGGGTTTCCGACGCGGAGCTGCGCCAGTTGCTTGAGCTGATGCGCAAGCTTGATCCGGTACCGGCGGTGGTCGATCCGATCGAGACCGGCTGAGCGCTTTCGTCATTGTTGATAGCGCGATTACTGGACTGAAACCGCAATGCAGATTTAGCAATCTGCACGATCGCTCGGATGGATAGCCAGGCCGACGGGGGAGCCTCTGCTGCCGAACCCAGAGTGTTTACTGTCTCATTGCGGAACGTAACTAACTGGTCGCGGACAGCTCCATTCTTGACTGCACTTTCGTAGTCGCGCGGGCATCGAGCTGGCGCAGTTGAGGATAGTATGACCTTGGTTTGCAAGGCAAAACACAAACGGCATGCACACCATGGAGCTATCAGCTCTGACGCACCTCAAGCCGCTTGACTGCATGATCGAATCGGTTGGGAAGAAGACGTGCAGGTGGCTTTTGGCGGAAAATTTGCCGGCAAAATAGTACTCGCACTAGACGGCCAGCCGTTGTCGTCATAGTGTGCGCGTACCACGTTCGCAGTGTTCCGGGGGAGTACGGGCTGTTTTCGTTCAGCCATGACATTCAACAGCCGTTGACGGTCGATCGCTGCGTGCCACGCGGCGGCGTGCAGCCGTACGGGTCACCCGCAGCCTGGTACCGAGCTGGGAAGCAGGCCCAATGGAACTGTCTTAATTGCAGGGAGTCATCGAAATGCGCACGTTTGACAGTGGAAAGTCTACCTTTGCGGAGGTCGGACCGGTCCTGGTCGCCCGCTGGGAGCAGCAGTACCAGTTCGGAACCACGCTGCCGTTCGGTGCGATGTGGTACACGGTGCCGCCAGGCGTCTCCAGTGTGCGGGACTGCCATCCGGAACCGGAGCTGTCGATCGTGGTGGCCGGCACCGGCTTCGTCGAGGTGGCCAGCGGTATCACCGAAGTTGGCGTCGGCTCCGCCTTCTTGCTGGACAGCGAGGAGGCCCACGTCATACACAATCGGACCGAGGACAGCCCGCTGACCATCTTCAGCGCCTACTGGATGCCGTTGCCGGCTGTCGACCTGGCGACCGAACAGGCCGTGGTTACGGAGCCAGCCGGTGTCTGAGCCTTCGAGCGACACCGGCGGACCTACCTACCAGCCGGTCTCGGTGTTCGTGATCGCACCGCCGACCACGAACGGGCCGTTGCATGTCGGTCACCTGGCGGGGCCCTATGTCGCCTCCGACATCGTTTCGCGCGCCGCCCGGCTGCGAGGTGAGCGGGTGCTGACCATCGGCGGGGTAGACGTCCACCCGAATTGGGTGCTGACCCGAGCCGAGAACGACGGCGTCGACGTGGACAAATTGATCTGGGAATACCGCCTGTGCATCGACGAGGCGCTGGCACAGGCCCGGATCGAGTGCGATGTGTACCTCGATCCGCAGCTGGCCGCGCACCAGCAGGCGGTCGCGGAACTCGCCGATTACATCGCCCAGAACGCCTGCGAGTTTCGCGACTTCACCTTGCACGCGTGCGCCGACTGCGGCCGGACCCTGCACAACTCCTACCTGATCGGCACCTGCTCGCGCTGTGGCAACGGTTCGAACGGCGGGACGTGCGAAAGCTGCGGCGGCTACGCCTCGGCCCAAGACCTGATAGCTCCCCGCTGCAATCGGTGCGGCGGCGCCCCCACCCCGTTCACCGCGCGAGTGCCGGTGCTGGCGCTGGAGCGGTTCCACCAGCAGCTCGAACAGACCTGGATGCGAGTCGAGCTGCCCCGCCGGATCCGCGACCTGATCGCCGGCTACCTCGCCGACGGGCTGCCCGAGATTCCGCTGGGCTACCCGACCAACTGGGGGGTCAAGGGCGTCGGTTCGATGGCCGGCCTGCGTCTGGACGTAAATGTCGAACTCGGGTTGAGCACCTACCACTGCGCCAGCCTGGGCATCGATCCGTACGTCCGGGGCGTAGCCGCCGAGCAGGCCGCCTGGCAGCAGGTCGAGAAGATCTGGCACTTCCACGGCATCGACAACGGCTTCTACTTCGCGCTGCTGTGGCCGGCACTGTTCGCCGCGCTGGGCGTCCGGTCCGACCAGATCGGCGGCACCGTGGTCAACGAGTTCTACACATTGGACGGCTCGAAGTTCTCCACCAGCCGCAACCATGCCATCTGGGCTGATGAGCTGCTCAGCAGCCAGGATCCGGAGATCGTCCGGCTCTACCTGGCCTGGGATCGTCCGGATCGGTACCGGAGCAACTTCACGATGGCGGCCTTCGAGCACTTCCGCGACCGGGTGGCCCCGCTGCTGTCCGGTGCGTCCGGCCGTGAGCCGCAGCCTGCCGAGCTGGTCGAT
The DNA here is from genome assembly GCA_035248685.1 of Jatrophihabitans sp. Classification (GTDB taxonomy): domain Bacteria; phylum Actinomycetota; class Actinomycetes; order Mycobacteriales; family Jatrophihabitantaceae; genus Jatrophihabitans_A. Next base: position 32,127 of record DATFHF010000026.1, on the reverse strand, counting down.
GCCGAACTGATGCGCGGGTTGAACGCGCTGCGTCCCGCCGGCTTCGACTCGGCGTTGGCTGCTCGCTGCCTGTTGGCCAACGCCGGCAGCGCCCACGATCCGCGCTGGCAGCAGTTGCGCGCAGCGATCGCCGGCACCGGTGGCAGACCTCGACAATCGGCGTCGGCGAGTACCGGCGGCCGCCGATGACCGACTATTCACCTTTACCGGCGGGACGGGGAGCACGGCAAGAACCGTGCATGCCCCGGGCGGGCGGACTGCGAACCAGCTTGCCGATACCTGCCGTATCCGGCTGGAAACACCACCGATTCTGACGGGGAGCACCACCATGACCGAGCCCAGCACGTTGCCCTACTTTCACGTCATCGGAATTGGCGCCGGGCCTGCGAACCTCAGCCTGGCCGCGCTGTTCCAGTCCTGCACGGACGAGAAGATCGCGCTCTTCGACAAGGCGCCCGGTTCCGGTTGGCATCCCTCGTTGTTGCACCCGGGCGTGCGGATGCAAACCTCCTGGATCAAGGACCTGGTATCGCTGGTCGACCCCACTCACAAGCTGACTTTCCTGAATTACCTGGTCACCGAAGGCCGGCTGTTCGCGATGCTGAACTCGCAGTTCGACGTGATCCCGCGCCGGGAGTACATGCGGTACCTGACCTGGGCCGCCGACCAGATCGACAACATCCACTACGACAGCCCGATCGACGAGGTCAGCTTCGTCGAGGACGAGGGCTTCTACGCGGTGTCCGGCGGCCAGGCGATCGCGCGCTCGGAGCACCTGGTGATCGGTGTGGGCACCCGTCCGAGCGTTCCGGTCGGGCTGGCCGATCTGCCCGAGGACCGTTCGTTCATCGCAGACCACCTGACAATGCGCCTTCCCGCCATGAGCGCCGACAAGTCCGCGCCGGTCGCGGTGGTCGGCGGCGGTCAGACCGGTGTCGAGGCCGTGCTGCGACTGCTCAATGCCGGCTTCACCAATATCAAGTGGTTGGGACGCCGTCAGTGGTTCCAGACCATCGACGACTCGCCGGCCGCCAATGACATCTACCGACCGGCGCACCAGCAGTTCCTCCAGGGGCTGAGCCGGCCGACCCGCAAGCGGCTGGTCGAGGACGCCATGCCGACCGGTGACGCGTTGACGCCGGGTGCGCTCAAGACGCTGTACCAGGCCAACTACGACGGCATGCTGGAGAACGGCATCTTCCCGGTCTCGCTGCTGCCCGGTCGGGACGTCACCGAAGGCGTGCTAGCCGACGGGCCGGCCGGCGACCTGGTGCTGCACTGCACCACCCCGGAGCGGATTGAGGAGTACCGGGTTAGGTACGCGATTATCGCGGTCGGTCGGCAGAGCGCGCCGGTGCCGTTCTCGGCCGAGCTGCGCGAGCGGATCGACGTGGACGAGGACGGCGACATCGTCGTCGACGAGGACTACTCGGTGCGGTGGAAGGGGATGAACGGTCACCGGATCTACGCGTTGAACCGGGCCCGGCTCAGCCACGGGATCCCGGACGCGAACCTGACCCTGCTGCCGGTGCGCGCCGCTCTGGTGATCAACTCGATCCTCGGCCGAGAGGTGTTCGCAATCCGCGACGAGCTCTGTCCGGTGCAGTGGGGCTGAGGTGTTTCCTATCGCATCCGATGGCAGCGCACCGGTCGGCCGGTGCGACTACGACGGTCGCGACTTCGGGCCGGCGGAACTACCCGCCGGCTCGGTAATCGGGCATTACCACCAGCAGCAGAACCTGGTTTCGGCGGAGTTTGCGGGTGATAGCGTGCTCAGCGGCCGGTTGGTCGGGGTCGTGGACGAGCACGGGGTCATTGATGCCGCGTACTGCCAAATCATGCGGGACGGCGAGGTGGTGGCCGGTCGCTGCGTCAGCACCCCCACGGTGTTAGCCGACGGCCGGCTCAGCCTCACCGAGCGGTGGCACCGCATCGACGGCTCGTCCGGCGTTTCGCGGATCATGGAGATCGCCCGGGAGCCCGCCGACGCAGGCACGGCCGGCGTTTCTGCTCAGCTCTGAAGGAGTACCCCGATGACCACATCCCCCCGTTCAAGGCCGCACCTGCTGCTGATCTCCACCGGCGACCGGCTGTTCCGCCAATATCTGCTGGCACCGATCGCTGAGCACTACCGGATTCACCTTTTCCTAGCTGCCCAACCGAGCTGGGAGACCGGCTACGTCGATGCGGTGACGGTGCTCGCGGACACCCTGAACGCCGAAGCGATGATTGCCGCGGCAGGTGAACTGAACAGCCGGGACCGGATCGACGGAGTGCTGTGTTGGGACGAGGCGCGGATCGTCGCCGCATCGAAGGTGGCTGAGGCACTCGGCCTACCGGGCGGCAACCCGGAGATGGTGCTGAGCTGCCGGGATAAGCACCGGACCCGCGAATTGCTGGCGGTGGCGGGCGTGCCCCAGCCGCGCTCGGTGCTGGTCGAGACTGTTGAGCAGGCTGCCGAGACAGCTGCCGAGATTGGCTACCCGGTCGTGCTCAAGCCGCGCGGGGTAGCCGCCAGCCTGGGCGTAGTGCTGGTGGCCGACGAGGCTGAGTTGCGAGCCCAGTTCGCCTTCGCCCGCGACACCACGGCACCGGGCGCCATTGTCGACGATGCCATCGTGCTGGTGGAGGAGTACGTCGAGGGCCCGGAGATCAGCGTGGACTGTGCGGTACACCAGGGCGAGGTGTTGCCGATCTGCCTGGCACACAAGGAGATCGGCTACCCACCCTACTTCGAGGAGGTCGGCCACCTGGTCGATGGCGCGGATCCGCAGCTGGCAGATCCGGCCTTCCGGCAATTGCTCGAGCAGGCGCATCAGGCGCTCGGTTTCACCGACGGGATCACCCATTCCGAGTTCAAGCTCACCTCGTCTGGTCCGAAGCTGATCGAGGTCAACGCCCGGCTCGGCGGGGATCTCATCCCTTACCTCGGCCTGCGCGCCACCGGCATCGACCCGGGGCTGGCCGCGGCCGCGGTTGCCTGTGGTCGCCGACCGGACGTCACTCCGGATCGCAAGCGGTTCGGGGCGGTTCGCTTCTGCTACGTCCCGTACGAGATGACCATCGGCGCGATCTCCTTCGACGACAGCCGATTGCCGGCCGGGATCGATCTGGCAGTGGTGCGCGCCGAACCAGGCCAGCACCACTCTCCGCCACCGGCCGGAACCGTGTGGGGCCGGATCGCTTACATCACCGCGGTCGCCGATTCCGCCGAGGAGGCTTGCGCGGTGATCGCCGAGGCCGAGGCGGCCCTGTCGGTGGTCGAGGCAACACCGTCGGCTGACGGGTCCCAGCCGTGACCGAGCAGTCCCCGAATGCCGTGGTCGCCGCCGAGACGGTCGCGGCCGGCCTGATTCCGGCGGACGAAATCGAGTCGGTGGCGGTCGCCGCCGAGGCTGCGCCGGCGACGCTCGACGATGGTATCTGGAGCACCTGGCGCGCCTCGCCCGCTCCGGTTCGGGCCTTGCTGCTCGGGGTGTTCGTGAACCGGCTCGGCGGCTTCTTCCAGACCTTCCTGGTGCTGTTCCTGACCCACCGCGGCTTCAGTCGTTGGGAAGCCGGCTTCGCGCTGACCGTCTACGGCGTCGGATCGCTGGTCGGGGTGCTGGCCGGCGGCGCGTTGGCCGACCGGATGGGCCCGCGGATGGCGACCATCGTGTCGATGTCCGGTACCGCTGTGTTATTGCTGGCAGTCCTGTACCTCGGCAACTACCCGGCGGTGCTCACCGCGGTGGTGCTGTGCGGACTGGCCAATCAGCTGTGCCGGCCGGCCTCGGCCACCCTGCTGTCCGCGCTGACCGCGCCCGAGCGGCAGGTGATGATCTTCGCGCTGTTCCGCTGGTCGCTGAACCTGGGCACCACGGCCGCGCCGCTGCTGGCGGCACTGTTCATCTCGGTCGGGTACTGGCTGCTGTTCTGGGCCGAGGCAGCGGCAGCGGTGATCTACCTGGTGATCGCCGCTGTCTGGCTGCCCAGGCGTGAGCCGCAACCGGCCAGTGAGCGTCCCGACAAGGCGGCCAAGGCTGCCACCGGCTATCGGGCGATGCTGCGCGATCGCCGCTACCTGCTCTACCTGCTGGCGATGCTGTTCAACTCGATCGTCTACATCCAGTACATCTCGACGCTGCCGTTGACCATGCGCGACGCCGGGCTGGCTGTGGTCTGGTACAGCATGGTGGTTACCCTGAACGGCTTCCTCGTGATCACCTGCGAGTTGCTGGTGACCAAGGTGGTCCAGCACTGGCCGATCAAGGTGGTCGTCGCGACCGGTTTCGCCTTGCTGGGAACTGGGTTGACGCTCTACGCGCTGCCCTGGGGCGTCGCTATCTTCTTCATCGGCTGCCTGATCTGGACGATGGCGGAGATGGTCGGTGGGCCGACCATGTTCGCCTACCCGGGCATGATCGCCAAGGAGAACCTGCGCGGTAGGTACATCGGCTCGATGCAGTTGATGTTCAACCTCGGCAGCGCGATCGGCCCCGGCCTCGGCGTCTTCCTCTACGACTCGATCGGTCGCAACGTCTGGTGGTGCTGCGGGCTGGGCAGCCTGTTCGCGCTCGGCTTGGCGGTTTCCGGAATGTCCCGGCCGATCCAGCCCGAACCCCCGCCGGCTGAGCAGCCAGCCGAGCCGGCCACCAGCCCCGACAACACCGCAGTATCCGTCAGTTCAGAAGGTAGGTAACAGCCATGCCGCGCTATGCGATCATCGTCGATCCGTTGTCGACCGGGCGGGAGTATCCGGCCGCGTTCCGAGCCGAGGGCGTGCTGCCGATCGCGGTGCTGGCTACCCCCGAGCCGGTCGAGGTGCTGAAGGATAGCTGGTTCCCACAGAACTTCGAGGTGGTCCACTACCACAACGGCGACCTGTCCGAGTCCGCGGTTGCCGCGCTGGCCGCGACGTTGCGCAAGTACGACCCGCTCTGCATCCTGCCCGGGGCCGAGTCGGGCATCCGGCTGTACGAGGCGCTGGAGCCGCTGGTATTGCCCGGCACCGGCAATGTGCCCGGCCTGGGCGACGCCCGGCGGGACAAGTGGGAGATGGCCAAGGCAGTCGCCGCCGCCGGCGTACCGCACCTGCGCCAGCTCTTCTCCGACGATGCCGATGAGATCACGGCCTGGCTGGCCGAAACCGGCTTGGATCAGCAGCCGATTGTGATCAAGCCGCCGAACAGTGGTGGCACCGACGACGTGCACATCGTGCCTGCGGGCGGTGAGTGGCGGCATCTGTTCGACCGGATGGTCACGAACGTGAACCACCTCAACCTGGTCAACGGCGGCATCCTGGTGCAAGAGTTCGCCGAGGGCAACGAATACCTGGTGGACAGCTACTCGGTGGACGGCCAGCATGGCCTGGTCGACGTCTGCCGCTATACCAAGGTGCGCAAGGGTGATCGGATCGGCATCTATGACCGGGTGGACTTCCTGCCGCCCGATCATCCGGACGTGCACCAGGTCTGGCCGTACACCTTGCAGGTGCTGGACGCGCTCGGTTTCCGCAACGGTTGCGGGCATGCCGAGATCATGTTGACCCCGAACGGCCCGCGGCTGATCGAGATTGCCGAACGGCCGGCCGGCGGCGGCCATCAGCTGATCACCAAGATCGCCACCGGTTCGAACCACATCCTGCGAACGGTGGCCCACCGGGTACGCGGTGAGTTCCGTCCGACCTATGAGCTGCTTCAGCACCTGTGCGGCATCTTCATCTCCGCACCGTATGCCGGCATCTGGCGCAACGCCGAGATCTTCGACGAGGTGGACCAGCTGCCGACCTATGTGGACAAGAACTTCCCGAAGGGGACGGGTGAATGGGTTCAGTCCACCGACGACCTGTCCAGCCTCCTGGCCTGGGTGACCTTGGTGTCGACGGAGCCGGAGGCGATCGAGGTGGACTACCGCCGGGTCAAGGAATTGGAGAAGCAGATCGTGATCGACCCTTGTGACAAGCCGATCGCCGCGCCGGCGGCCGAGACCGCTGGGGTAGGCGCGTGAAGACCTACAACGAGCTCACCCAGCGGTACCTGGATGCCTGGGCGGCCCAGCATGAACTGACCGTCGAAGAGCTGCGGGACGAGGTGCGTCCCAGCATTGCGAACACCATCTTCACCGGCCGGACCATGAGCCGTCCCGGCTTTCTGGAACGTGCCGAGGTGGCGCAGTTGGCGACCGACCTGGAGACGCTGTACCGATTGGTGACCGGTCTGCCGGACAAGCTGTACGGCGGCGACCTGGGCGCGTTCGCCACCTCTACCGGAATTACCCCAGCGCAGGTGCAGGCGGTATTACGTGGCCGGGGAAGCGCGCCGAGCCGGCTGGCCCGGGCCGACATCTACCGGGACGAGGCCGGTTTCCGGGTGATGGAGCTGAACATGTCCTCCGCACTCGGCGGGGTGGACAACATGGCGCTGAACCGGGCAATGCTGCGGCTGCCGTTCATCGCCGAATTCGTCGAGCAGAATAACTTGACCTACACCGACACGATGGTCGAAGTGGTTGAGACGATCTTCGCCGAATGCAAGATCCCGTCCGGGACCAGGCCGGTGGTCGCACTGTGCGACTGGCCGCCCAGCTACCTGACGCTGGAACCGCAACTACGGGAGAACGTGGCGGTATTCGACGCGCTGGGCGTTGAGGCGCTGCCGTGCCACGTCGGTCAGCTGGAACTGCGCGATGACTCGATCTGGCTGGGGGACAAGCAGATCGACGTCATCTACCGGATCTTCCTGATGGAGGATCTGCTCGATCCGGCCGGCCCGGCGCTGATCGAGCCGGTGCTGCGAGCAGCTGAGCGGGGCAACGTGTCGATCTTCTCGCCGATGGACGCCGAGCTCTACAGCACCAAGGGTGCGCTGGCCCTGCTGTCGGACGAGGCGAACCGGCAGCTGTTCACCGAATCCGAGCTGGCCAGCATCGATCGGCTGTTGCCGTGGACTCGGATGGTGCGGTCCGGGCCGGTTACGGTGGATGGGAGGCAGGTGCAGCTGGCCGACTACGCGATCAGCGAGCGCACCGAGCTGATCCTCAAGCCGACCCTGCTGCACGGCGGCACCGGGGTCATTCCTGGCTGGCAGACCGATCCGGCCGAGTGGCAAGGCCTGATCGAGGACGCCATGGACGAACCGTTCGTCCTTCAGAAGCGCATCCATCCGTGGACCGAGCCCTACCCGAAGGCCGATAGCAGCGGCATGGAGGACTGGGTGATTCTGTGGGGGGCCTTCCTCGGTGCGCGTGGCTATGCCGGCATGCTGGTGCGAGGCACGCCGGACGCGGACGCAGGTGTGCTGAACATGGCGACCGGAGCGCTCGGCAGCTGCTGCTTCCACGAGCAGCTATAGCACCGGGTACCCCGCTTGGGTCATCGCTATGTGCCGGATGTCCTTTGCGCGCATAGCGATCCTGGCAGCATCTTGCACCCGAAACTCGACGGCGATACCGTCGCCCTACCCCGCGGTCAGAATCGTTGCTGACGACGGGCGTCCTGTAACAGTGGCGTCGAAATGGGGGACTTCGCGATATGTCTGAGGTACTCGTGGTCGAGTTCACGGGGGTCACCGTGGACGACTACCAGGCGGTGAACAAGATTCTCAGCGTGGACCAGGACACCGGCCAGGGCAACTGGCCGGAGGGCTTACACAGCCACCTGGCCGCGACGAGCGGTAACGGGCTGATCATCGTCGAGAGTTGGGAATCCCAGGCTGCCCAAGCTGCCTTTATGGAGAGCCGACTCGGTCCGGCCATCGGCGAGGCGGGGGTGCCTCAACCGACCCGGATGGAGTGGATGACCCTGGCCGGGGAGTTCCACGACTGAGCGATAAGGCCCACCACACCTCGGTGGTCCGCATCGAGGAGTAGCCGCCGTTGGCGCTGAGCTTGACCAGGCAGAATTGCCGATCATGCGGTCACGCCCGGAGGACAGAATGCCTGCCCGCTTGGGTCGGCCGTTTTGGTTGGTCTGGTCGGCGAGCACCGTGTCCAGCCTGGGCGACGGCGTGCGGTACGTGGCATTTCCGCTGCTGGCGGCCAGCCTGAGCCACGACCCGCGGGCGGTCGCGGTGGTGGCGGTGGCCGGCTATCTGCCCTGGCCGCTGTTCGGCCTGGTCGGCGGCGCGGTGGTGGACCGCACCGATCGGCGCCGGTTGATGTGGCGGACGGACGTGCTGCGCGCCGCGCTGGTGACCGGCTGCGCGCTGGCGGTGGCGACGGCGCGCGCCCCGATCGCGCTGTTAGCGGTGGTGGCATTCCTGCTCGGGCTGGCCGAGACCTTCTTCGACAATGCGGCCTCGGCGATCGTGCCGATGCTGGTCGAGCAGCCGGCCATCGAGCGGGCGAACTCTTGGCTGTTCTCCAGCCAGACGGTGATGTCCACGCTGCTCGGCGCGCCACTCGGCGGGGCCCTGTTCGCGGTCGCCAAGGCGGTGCCGCTGGCAGCCGACGCGGTCAGCTTCGCGCTGGCCTCGGCGCTGGTCGCGCTGGTTGTCGGCAGCTTCCACCCGCGGGCCGACAGCGTCGGACCGATCACCGTCCGGCAGGACATCGCGGAGGGTCTGCGCTGGCTGTTGACCCATCGATTGTTGCGGATTCTCGCGCTGCTGCTGGCCGTCATCAACGCCACCTTCGCCGCTGCCGAGGCGGTGCTGGTGCTGTACTCGCTGGAGGTGTTGCGGCTGCCGGCATCCGGCTACGGGGTGCTGCTGGCGCTGGTCGCGGTCGGCGGGTTGCTCGGCACCCTGGTGGCCGGTGGCCTGCGCCGGCTGCTCGGGCTGCGCTGGGTGCTGGCCGGGGTGGGCTTGGTACAGGCCGGCATGCTGCTGGTCGCCGGGCTGACCTCGAGTCGCCTGCTGATGGTCGTCGGGCTGCTGCTAGTCGGCGCGGTAAGCATGGTCTGGAACGTGGTCACCGTCTCGTTGCGGCAGCGGCTGGTGCCGGCCGAACTGCTGGGCCGGGTGACCAGTTCGTATCGGGTGATCGGTCTAGGCGCGATGCCGGTCGGTGCGGCGTTGGGTGGCGTGCTGGCCAAGGGCTACGGCCTGCACATGCCGTACCTGGTGAGCGGGCTGGTGCTGGCGGCGGCCACCATCGGCTGCCTGCCGCTACTCGGCGAACCGGAGCGGGTCAGCTTTCCCGGTTGAGTTCGCGTCGGTCAAGCTCGGCACGCAGGTAATCCCGGGTGACCACATCGCCGAGCGCGAGCCGGATCGAGGCGATTTCGCGGGCCAGGTACTCAGCGTCCGCGATCGCCCGTTCGTCTCGCCTGCGATCGGCTTCGGCCTGGATCCGGTCCCGGTCGGCTTGCCGGTTCTGGGCCAGCAGGATCAGCGGCGCGGCGTAGGCGGCCTGGGTGGAGAAGGCCAGGTTCAGCAGGATGAACGGGTACGGGTCGAACGGCTTGCTGCCGTTTTTGTGGTGGGCGTAATCGATGCCCCAGACCGCGTTGATGGCAATCCAGACCACCACGATCATCGTTTGCAGCAGCAGGTAGCGGGCCGTGCCGAAGAACCGGGCGATGCCCTCGGCGGCGCTGCCTACCGCGTCGGGTGAGATCCGGGGTGCCCGCAGGCCACGGGGCGCCTTCGGCTGGTCCAGCCGACGCCGCGGCTCGCTCATTCGGCGCGCCGGCGGGTCATTGCCGCATCGGCGGGTTGCTCGTCCCGATCGCGCCAGTCCTCGGGCAGCAGGTGGTCGATCACATCGTCCACGCTGACCGCGCCGAGCAGCCGGTCGCTGTCGTCCACCACCGGTACCGCGACCAGGTTGTAGGTGGCCAGGTGCCGGGTGACTTGCTGAAGGGTGGATTCCGGGGTGAGCGGGTTGATGTCGGCGTCCATCACACCGGATACCAGCACCGAGGGCGGCTCGCGCAATAGCCGCTGAAAGTGCGCCACCCCCAGGTAGCGGCCGGTCGGTGTCGCCTGTGGTGGTCGGACGACATACACCTGGGCGGCCAGCGCCGGGCTCAGGTCGGGGTTGCGCAGCCTGGCCAGCGCCTCCGCTACGGTGGCGTCGGGCAGCAGCACCACCGGTTCGGAGGTCATCATGCCGCCGGCGGTGTACTCGCCGTAGGTCATCAGCCGGCGGACCGGCGCCGCCTCCTCCGGCTGCATGATCTCCAGCAACCGTTCCTGTTCGTCGGCGGGCAGTTCGCGTAACAGGTCGGCGGCATCGTCGTCATTCATCTTCTCCAGCACGTCGGCGGCGCGTTCGTCCGGCAGGCCGGTGATGATGTTGATCTGGTCCTCTTCCGGCAACTCCTCCATCACGTCGGCGAGCCGGTCGTCGGACAGCGCTTCGGCCACCTCCTGCTGCCGCTTGTCGGACATGTCCTGCAGCTGCGAGGCGACGTCGGCCGGCCGCAGCCCGGCCAACACCGCCAGCAGTGAGTCGGCGCCCTGACCGGTCTCGACGGCCGACAGGCCGTCCACCTCGTCCCAGCCGACCTGGTGCAGCACGGCCCGCCGTCGGCTGAGCTTGCTTGCAGCACTGCGCACGGCGAGCTTGGTGATCACCCAATCCCGGTTCCGGTTCTGCTCCATCCCCGCGTCGACCACCACCAGCCGCGCGCCGTCCTCGATCCGGACGACGACCCGGTCCAGCACCTCGCCGAGCACCAGCAGTTCACTCGGCCGCTGCTCGAACCGCCTGATGTTGATGCTGCCGGTGGTCAGCACCACCGCCTCCGGCTCGATCCGGGTGACCCGTCCCATCGGGACGAAGATCCGCCGGCGATGCTGTACCTCGACCACCAGGCCGAGCACCCGGGGTGGCTGGCGGCCGACCCGCAGCGTCGCCACCGCGTCCCGGACCCGACCCAGCTGGTCGCCGTACGGGTCGAAGACACCGATCCCGGCCAGCCGGGCGATGAAGACGCGGGTCGTCGTGCTCACGGTCGACAGCTTAACGGCGGTTGCACTCGGCGCCGGGCTGACAGGATGGTTCGGTGCAGCCGGTGTCGCAATCGCAGGAGTCCCTGGCGCTACCGCCGGTCCGCGACGCCGGCCTGCTCGCGGTGGCGCTGGTGGGGGTGTCCGCGTCCGGCCCGATCATGGCCACCACCGCGGCGCCGGCGCTGGCCATCGCGTTCTGGCGCAACGCGCTCGGCGCCGGCGGCACGGCGTTGCTGTCGTCGCTGCGCGACCGGGCCGAATACGCCCGTCTGGATCGGCGCGCGGTCGCGATCGCCGGCCTGGCCGGACTGTTCCTGGCACTGCACTTCGCGACCTGGGTGCCGTCGGTGAAGCTGACCGCGGTGGCTTCGGCGACCGCGCTGGTATCGACTCAGTCCATCTTCACCGGGCTGATCGCGGCGCTCAGCGGCCGCCGGCTGCCACGGCTGGCCTGGCTCGGCATGGCGATCGCGGTAGTGGGCACCGGCTTTATCAGCGGCGCCGACCTGGCCGTGTCCGGCCGGGCGCTGGCCGGCGACGGTTTGGCCCTGCTCGGCGCGCTGTTCGCGGCCGCCTACGTCACCACCGGTGCCGGCGCCCGGCGGCAGCTGTCTACCAGGGTGTACACCACCATCTGCTACGGCGTCTGTTCGCTGGCGCTGCTGGTCGGTTGCCTGCTCGGCCATCAGGCGCTGGCCGGCTATCCGGCGCGCAGTTGGCTGCTGATCATCGCGGTGACCATCTGCGCACAACTGCTCGGGCACAGCCTGCTCAACGTGGTGCTGCGATCGATGAGCGCGACCCTGATCAGCCTGGCCGTCCTGATGGAGACGCCCGGGGCAGCGTTGATCGCCGCGGTCTGGTTGCACCAGCATCCGCGGGCCTGGGCGGTACCGGGGCTGGTGTTGCTGATCGGTGGGCTGGTGCTGGTGGTGCGCGTACCCCGGCGGTCGGACGCCGGCATAGCCGACTTGGACTAGGGCTCGGCATCCGTGGCGTGTGAGCCGTCGAACACCGGGCTGCGGCAATCCCCGGATCGGTGGCATGGTGTGGAGCCATGACCGGATCCCAGCCTGCCAACACCCTGTGTCCTCGCCGCTCGTGCCTCGCCGTCCCGGGGTCGAACCCACGCTTCCTGGAGAAGGCCAAGGGCCTGCCCGCTGACCATGTCTTCCTCGACTTGGAGGACGCCTGTGCTCCGCTGGCCAAGCCCGGGGCTCGTAAGAACATCGTGGCGGCGCTGAACGAAGGCGGCTGGGGGGAGAAGCTGCGGGCGGTCCGGGTGAACGACCTGACCACCCAGTGGACCTATCGCGATGTCATCGAGGTGGTCGAGGGCGCCGGCGAGAACCTGGATGCGATCATCCTGCCGAAGGTGCAGAGCGCCGCACAGGTCGAGTGGCTGGACATGCTGCTGACCCAGATCGAGCAGACGGTCGGGCTGCCGGTCGGCCGGATCGGTATCGAGGCCCAGCTGGAGAACGCTGCCGGCCTGCTGGCCATCAGCCAGATCGCCCAGGCCTCGTCCCGACTCCAGACATTGATCTTCGGCCCGGCCGACTTCATGGCCTCGATCAACATGAAGTCGCTGGTGGTCGGCGAGCAGCCACCGGGGTACGACGTGGGCGATGCCTACCACCACATCCTGATGTCGATCCTGATGGCGGCGCGAGCTAACAACCTTCAGGCCATCGACGGTCCGTACCTGCAGATCCGCGACGTGGACGGGTTCACCCGAGTGGCCCGGCGCTCGGCGGCGCTGGGCTACGACGGCAAGTGGGCGTTGCATCCCGGCCAGATCGAGGCGGCCAACGAGGTGTACGCGCCGTCCCAGGAGGACTACGACCACGCCGAGCTGATCCTGGACGCCTACGACTACTACACCTCCGAGGCCGGCGGCCAGAAGGGTGCGGCGATGATCGGGGACGAGATGATCGATGAGGCGTCCCGCAAGATGGCGCTGGTCATCGCCGCCAAGGGGCGGGCGGCCCGGATGTCGCGCACCAGCTCGTTCAGCCCGCCGGCGGCCTGAGCGCCATACTGGCTTCAGACCGCCATCACCGCCGGAGGTATCCCTGCCATGGCACGCCTTGCCCAGACCGCGGATCTCACCGACATCCAGAAGGAGATCCTGGCCACCGTCCGTGCCTTCGTGGATAAGGAGATCCTGCCGAACGCCACCGAGCTCGAGCACGCCGATGAGTACCCGGAGCAGATCGTCAAGGGGATGGCCGAGATCGGCTTGTTCGGGCTGATGATTCCGGAAGAGTTCGGTGGGCTGGGCGAGTCGCTGCTGACCTACGCGCTGGTGGTGGAGCAGATTTCCCGGGGTTGGATGAGCGTTTCCGGTGTCATCAACACCCACTTCATCCTCGCCTACCTGCTGATGCGGCACGGCACCGAGGAGCAGAAGCAGCGGCTGCTGCCGCGGATGGCCACCGGCGAGGTACGGGGCGCGTTCTCGATGTCCGAGCCGGACGTGGGTTCGGACGTGGCCGGCATCAAGTCCAAGGCGGTGCCGGACGGGGACGGTTTCCGGTTGGACGGGCAGAAGATGTGGCTGACCAACGGCGCCCGGGCCCGGGTGGTCGCCACCCTGGTACGGGACGAGCTCGGCGCCGACTCGGTCTACCGCAACATGACCACCTTCCTGGTCGAGAAGGAGCCCGGATTCGGCGAGACCCGGCCGGGCCTGACCATCCCCGGCAAGCTGGAGAAGATGGGTTACAAGGGTGTCGAGACCACCGAGATGATCCTGAACGGGGTTGCCGTGACCGGCGACGACATCCTGGGCGGGCCGGAGCAGCGCGGCCGGGGCTTCTACCAGATGATGGACGGTATCGAGGTCGGCCGAGTCAATGTGGCCGCCCGTGGCTGTGGAATCTCCATCCGGGCGTTCGAGTTGGCGGTGGCTTACGCCCAGCAGCGCAAGACCTTCGGCAAGCCGATCGCCGAGCATCAGGCGATCAGCTTCGCGTTGGCCGAGATGGCCACCAAGGTTGAGGCCGCGCACCTGATGATGGTCAACGCCGCCCGGTTGAAGGATTCCGGCCAGCGCAACGACGTCGAAGCCGGCATGGCCAAGCTGCTGGCCAGCGAGTACTGCGTGGAGGTGACCCAGGCCGCGTTCCGAATCCACGGCGGCTACGGCTACTCCAAGGAGTACGAGATCGAACGGCTGATGCGCGAGGCCCCGTTCTTGCTGATCGGGGAAGGCACCTCGGAGATCCAGAAGACCATCATCAGCCGCGGGCTGCTCAAGGAGTACCGGGCCTAACCTCGTCGATCTTCATACTTCGCGGTCGTCATGGCGCGCGGTCGTTATGAAGATCGCGAAGCCGCAGTAGCCGGCTGGGTCGCGGCGATCACCCGGGACGTCATCAGCACCGCGATTACCCCCAGCACCCCGGCCAGTGCTGCGAAGCTGGGCAGGATCCACAACGCCGCGTGCACCGAGGTGGCGCTGGCCAGCGGCCCCAACGACGCCGGGCCGAGCAGGAAGCCCAGGTAGCTGAAGCTGGTCACCACTGCCAGCTTCGGACCGGCCGCGCCCGGACCGTCCGCGGCGGTGGAGAAGAACACCGGGACGAGCACCGACAGGCCGATGCCCAGGCAACCGAAGCCGATCATCGCCCCGACCAGGTTGTTGCTGATCAGGCCGGCGGCCATCCCGATCGAGCCGACCGCGGCCACCGTAGCCAGGCTGCGCGCCCGCCCGAGCCAGCCGACCACCCGATCGCCGAGCAGCCGGCCGACGGTCATCATGCCGGTGAACGCGATGTAGGCCAGGCCGACGTGCCCGGGGCTCACGTGCAGGTCATCGCGCAGGTACACCGGTGACCAGTCGCCGGCACTAGCCTCCGACAGCAGCGCGCAGACCCCGGCAATCCCCAGCAATACCAGGCGAAGCTCGAACACCCGGCGACCCGGCTGGTACTCCTCGACCTGGTGGTCGGCGACGAACTGGCGAGCCGCCCAGGCGGTGACGACGGCCAACAGCACGGCCAGGCCGGCCTGCTGGCGCGCCAACGAGATCCCCAGGCCGGCGCCGATGCTGCCCACCACGGTGCCCAGCACCGTCCCGACGCTCCAGAACGCGTGAAAGCTCGACATGATCGGCCGCCGGTAGGACCGTTCGATCTGGACGGCCTGGGCGTTCATGGCCACATCCAAGGCACCGGCCACCACTCCCCAGAGCAGCAGCGCGATGAACAGCTCGGCCAGGTTCGAAGCCAACCCTGGGCCGGCGATGAAGAAGTAGCTGGCGAATGCCACCGCCGCCGTCACCGGCCCGCTGCCGAACCGGGTGGTGGCTCGTCCGATCAACGGCATCGAGATCATCGAACCGATGGCCGGCCCCAGCAGCGCGAACCCCAGCGCAGCGTCGGACAGCCCGAGCTGGGACTTCACCTCGGGGATGTGCGGCACCCAGGCCGCCCAGAGGAAGCCGTTGAAGGCAAAGATCAACGCGGTGGCCACCCGGGCGCGCCGAAGCTCGACCGGCAGCGAGCCGACCGGTTCGGTCATCAGCCCGACTCGATCAGGTCGGTGGCGCGCGCCGGGAATATCGGCAGCGTCACCGCGAACCCCGGAGCGTCACCATGCCGTACCCAACTACGCAGCTGGGACGGGCTGCGCCGGCCGAACGCGCCGCGCCAGAACTCGAACCGGCTCGCTTGCACCACTAGATCCGGCTCCCCGGAACCGAGCATCACCGGTTGCTCGTCTAGATCCAATCGGACGGTGCCGAACCGGGACAGCCGGTGGCTGAAGCCGGTCAGCAGCAGCGGGTAGGCGGCGGCCAACACATCGCCGGGCAGCTGGGGCGCTCCGATCGCGCCGCGGATATCGGCCTCGTGCGACAGCGTGTCGTGCAGAACCGGCAGCCAGTTCGTGCTGGTGATCGGCATCTGGATGAGCACCGGCGTGTGCTGCGCCCACTCGTCGAACATCTGCTGCACGGTGTGGCCGCGGCGCGCCTCGACGTGGCCGTGGGTCCACTCGGTGCTGGCCGGGTAGGCACCGAAGCCGCCGGCGATCGAGGCGCTTACTCCGGCCAGGTGCGCCAGCACGTCTCGCACCGACCAGAGCGGGCAGGCCGGAACGTTCAGCTCCAACTCGGCGCCGGTCAGCGGCGTCAGCAGATCGCGAAGCCGGTGCTGCGACTCGCGATACATCTGGTCGTACATCTCGCCTCCTGACGCCGGCGGGGCGGCGGTCTCTACGATCAGGGTGCTCGGGGTCGACCTGACCGAGCCACTCGAACCCGACTAACAGCCCAACCTATAGGCAGCTGCCGGACCGCCAGACAGCCGCCGGACAGGACCAGCGCCGATGACCGCCGAACGCACCTACGAACTCGACCGGCAGTACGTGTTCCACTCCTGGAGCGCGCAGCAGGCCCTTACGCCGCTGGTGATCACCGACGCGGCCGGCTGTTACGTCACCGACGGGGACGGTCACCGGCTGCTGGATTTGAGCAGCCAACTGGTCAACACCAACATCGGCCACCAACACCCGAAGGTGGTCGAGGCGATCAAGCGACAGGCCGACCTGCTGTGCACCGTCGCACCGCAGCATGCCAACGCGGCCCGCGGCGAGGCGGCCCGGCTGATCATCGAGCGGGCGCCGGAGTCGATGGCCAAGGTGTTTTTCACCAACGGTGGGGCAGAAGCCGTCGAGTACGCGATCCGGATGGCCCGGCTGCACACCGGACGGCACAAGGTGCTCTCGACCTACCGCAGCTACCACGGCGGCACCCACACCGCGGTCAACGTGACCGGCGATCCGCGCCGCTGGGCGAACGACCAGGGCACCGCCGGCGCCGTGCACTTCTTCGGCCCGTTCCTGTACCGATCGGTCTTCCACGCCGAGACCGAGCAGCAGGAATGCCAGCGAGCGCTGGAGCATCTGGAACAGGTGATCAGCTTCGAGGGGCCGTCCAGCATCGCGGCGATCATCCTGGAAACAATTCCCGGCACCGCCGGAATCATGCCGCCGCCACCTGGCTACCTGGCCGGCGTGCGGGAATTGTGCGACCGATTCGGCATCCTCTACATCGCCGACGAGGTGATGTGCGGCTTCGGCCGGACCGGCCGCTGGTTCACCTTCGAGCACTACCAGGTGCGGCCGGACCTGATCACCTTCGCCAAGGGCGTGAACTCCGGCTACGTCCCACTCGGCGGGGTGATCGTCTCGCAGGCGGTCTGCGACACCTTCGCCGACCGGCCGTTCCCGGGTGGCCTGACCTACTCCGGGCATCCGCTGGCCTGTGCGGCCGCGGTGGCCAGCATGACCGCGATGGCCGAGGAGGGCATCATCGAAAACGCCGCCCGGGTCGGTGAGCAGGTGCTCGGACCGGGCCTGCGGGAGCTCGCCGAGCGGCATCCGGTCATCGGTGAGGTGCGTGGCCTCGGGGTGTTCTGGGCGCTGGATCTGGTCAGCGACCGGGCCACCAAGCAGCCGCTGGCCCCGTACGGCGGTAGCTCCCCGGTGATGGCCGAGTTGGTTTCCGCACTGCGGGCGAACGGTGTGCTGCCGTTCACCAACTACCACCGGCTGCACGTGGTGCCGCCGTGCACGATCACCGATGAGGAGGCACGGGAAGGGCTGGCCGCCATCGACAAGGCGCTCGCCGCGATCGGACGGCCCTACACCGGCGACTGAGCCTCGGGCAGCGTCACCAGTAGCCGTATGGACTCCTGATCCGCCGGGCAGTACAGCTCGACAGCGCTGCCCGCTGCCCGGATCCGCGCCGGGTGCGGATGTCCTGGTCGACAGCCGGGCAACGCCTGCCCCCAGAACTGCCGTTGGTGCGGCAAATCCTGTTGCAGCGAGTCGAATACCGTGCAGATGGTGTCCGCAGGGCCGTACTCCAGGCAGATGTCTTCATCCGGGAGGTAAGCTCCGACGGTCTCGCCCTCGGCCAGCGTGATTTCGATCAGCGGCTGCTCGCCGGGGTAGTGGTACCAGTGCAGGCTTTCCAGTTGATCGATCGGCACGATCGCCGTCACTGCGATCAGCGCGAGGCCGAGAACTTCCAACGGTTGCCAAGGCGCGGACGGTGGCACGGTGGCAGTTTGACACATCCGCCGGAGCTGTGTAGATCGCCTCGGCTGGCCGTCAACTAGGAGCCGGGCAGTATGTTGACCGCTCGGGCGGCGATCAGCGCAACCGTCACCAGGGATATCGCCGACTGCACCATGAAGAGCAGCTTCGCCCATCTGGACAAGGGCAATGTGTCAGTTGGGCTGAATGCGGTGGCGTTGGTGTAGCTGACGTACAGGTAGTCGAAGAAGTCCGGTTCCCAGTCCCGTCCCAACCGGTCGTCGGTCAGCTGCGGGAACAGCAGGTCCGGCACCTCGATCAGCCCCTGCGCCCGACTGCCGGGGCCGCCCCGGTCGTACTCCCAGAACCACAGTCCGAAGACGATGACGTTGGTGAACCAGATCTCCGCGCCGCCGAGCAACAGCTCGACCGCCGGCAGGTGGCCGCCGCTGGTGATCTGGCGCACCAGCAACACCACCGAGATCCCGTTGGTGAGGGCGACCAGCCCAAGCACTAGCTGGGTGAAGGCTCGCACCTTGGCGTTGCGCCGGGACATCCGGCGCGGCAACGAGATGACCAACGCGACTAGTGCGACCAGTTCGATGGCTTGCGGCAGGTAACGCGGGTGCACGCTGAACCGGCTCGGCAACACGGTTTGCAGGATCACCGCGAGCAACATGGACAGCGCCACCCACCAGCGCTGCTCGCCCTCGGTATGCCGGCGCCAGGCGGGCAGGGCTGGGTCTTCGGTGAGAGCTGGCTGAGGCTCGCTGTCGGGCGGCTCGGTCACGTACGGCATTCTGACCCGCCGGGGTTGTCGAACAGGGGAGGTTCACGGGAGTGGCTGAAGTCGCGCACCATCTGAGCTGGCTGGAGGCCGGCGTAGTCGGCGCCATGCAGGGGGTCTCCGAGCTGTTCCCGGTGTCGAGCCTGGGGCACAGCGTGCTGCTGCCGGCGGTGGTCGGTGGCTCTTGGGCACGCGACCTGAACGTGGCCAGCCCCGAGTCGCCCTACCTCGCCTTCATCGTCGGGCTGCACGTGGCCACCGCGATCGCGCTGATCATTTACTTCTGGCGGGACTGGCTGCGGGTGATCGGTGGCCTGCTGAGCTCTATCCGCGATCGCCGGATCACTACGTCCGATCAGCGGTTAGCCTGGCTGCTGGTGCTGGCGACCATTCCGGTCGGGCTGGTCGGCGTGATATTCGAGCACTGGCTGCGTACCCATCTGGGACGGCCGGTGCCGGCGGCAATCTTTCTGATCGTCAATGGCTTGGTGCTGATCGGCGCCGAGCAACTGCGCCGCAAGGATCCCGAGCTACAAACCGAATACGTGGACGAGCGGGTGACCGGCCCGATCTCGGACGCCCGGTTGGCCCGGCTGCCTTGGCTGCGCGGCGTGTTGATCGGTTCGGCGCAGATTCTGGCGCTGGCGCCCGGGCTGTCCCGTTCCGGAATGACCATGGTGGCCGGGATGCTGCGCGGGTTGAGCCGGGAGGACGCGGCCAGGTTCTCCTTCCTGCTGGCCACTCCGGTGATCCTGGCCGCCGGCGCGTTGAAGATTCCGGACCTGACCGGTCATCTCGGCGACGGCATCCGCGGCCAGGCGCTGTTCGGCGCGGTGCTGTCCGGCATCGGTGCCTACTTGGCCGTCCGGTTCCTGACCCGGTACTTCGCGGTGCGCTCGCTGCGCCCGTTCGGGGTGTATTGCATCGCTGCCGGAGCAGCTAGTTTGGTGTGGTTCGCGGTCCGCTGAGAGTTGAAGGAGAGGCGCCATGACGCTGGTGCGCTGGCTGATCCGGCTGGTGGTCCTGGCGGTGATCATCGGCCTGGTGGCCAAGCTGGTGCCGGGCATCCATGTGTACGGCGGGTTCTGGGCGCTGCTGTGGATTTCGGTGATCTTCTCCATCGTGAACGCGATCCTCGGACCGGTGTTCAAGCTGCTCAGCCTGCCGCTGATCGTGCTCACGCTGGGCTTGTTCCTGCTGGTGGTCAACGCTGCCCTGCTCGGCATCACCGCAGCGCTGTCCAGCCACCTGAACATCGACGGGTTCGGCTCGGCGGTATTCGGCGGCCTGCTGATCGCAATCTTCAGCTGGTTGGCCGAAATGGTCTTTCCCACCAAGCGCAAGTCGTTCGAGGAACGGTTCGGGAGCCAGCGGTTGCGGCTGCGCCGCGGCTAGCTTTCGGTCCGACCGAACGAGCGTTAAACCGGCAGCCGGTCGCGTACTCCCTCGGTTGCCGAGCGCAGCGAGTCGGAGGCCGAATGCAGGCCGTCGGCGACGGCGTCGCTAGCTGAGTGCAGGGTTTCAGCGACGGCTCCGGTCGCCGAACGCAGCGCACCGGCCGTCAGCGCTGAGGTGGCCGAATGCAGCGCGAGTTGGCTGTCTCGACGCAGATCGTTCGCGGCGTGGTTGAGCGCACGCGGTGCGTGCTGGGCCCGCCAGGCGAGCGACGGCCGACCTTCGGTGTCGACAGCGGCCAGCAGCAGCCCACCGACCATGCCGGCGTTCTTCAAGAAGTGCAGCTGCTGCTGCTTGCGCTTGGTCGGGTCGGATTCCTCCCAGAACCGGTGGCCGGCCGCGGTGGTCGGGATCAGGCTTGCGATCAGCGCGGCAGCCGACAGCCGGGGGAACTTACCGAGGGCAAACAGGCCGCCGGCCACCACCTTGATGCCGGCGTCGATCTTTACCAGCTGCTCGGCGTCGGACAGCTGAGGCATCGCATTGACCAGCGGGCGCACCACCTTCTTCGCCTGCGGCACCCGCGGGCCGGGGTTGCGCAGCGTATCGATACCGCCGGAGATGAACGTGGCAGCAAGCAGGGGACGGGCGATCCTTCGAACAATGCTCATGCCCCCATTCTGCCAACGCTCGCGTCGTGATGCCGGTTAGAACTATTCGCCTATTCCTGGCTACGCAGGGCTGCCGCTACTCGCGCGGTGGTGTGAGGAGCTCGGGGTGGTGAAGGTAGTTGCGTTGTGGCTCTTGCTGCGGGTGCCAGGGTGGGGGTCGCCAGTGCGGCACTCCATCGATCATGACGGTTCGCCACCCTTGCTTCGCCCCTTCGTTGTTGTGATACCCGCAGGCAATCGCCATCGAATCCAGGTCAGTACGCCCACCGGCCGCCCAGTCGATCGCGTGGTGAACTTCCGACCGAGCGGCCGAGCGGTCACAACCGGGGAAGGTGCAGCCGCGATCTCGGGCGAACAATGCTTTGCGTTGACCGGTTGAGGCGAGCATGCGGGGGCGCCCGAAGGCGAGTACTTCGCCGGCGTCACCGAGAACGGCCGGCATGACGTTGCCTTCGGCGGCTAATTTCAGCGCCTCGTCGATCGACAGCGTGCCGCCGTGGTGGGTGGTGGCTCGACCTGCTCGCCGTTCCAGGTCGGTAAGCAACACGGTGACGATCAACTGACAAGGGAGCCCGGCATGAGCCGGTAGATCCCCTGCGGCGAGGAGTCGCCGGCCGGCTTCTTCGAAGGCGTCATGCATCCGCTGCGGAATGCTGCGATCATCCGGGCCCAATGCGTCATCGGCACGACGCTGCGCGAGCGGGGTGAGGATGGCCTCCCAGATGGCCCGGCAGGTCGGGGAGAGTTGGCCGTCGAGCCGGCTGCCGCCGTCCGGCAGCGGGGTCAGGGTTACCCGCCGGTGCGCCTGCTGCAGCCGCTGCTGATCGGGACTGGGACCATCGGGGTCCAGGTGGGCCAGGATCCGCTGGCCCAGCACCCGAATCGTGCGCGGGTCCACCGCGTGGGCCTGCTCCAGCAGGGTGGCCTCCACCGGTTCGGCGTGCTCGGCCCGCTCCGAAGCCGGTATCGCCTCAACCGTCTCGGCAATCACCGAGGCATGTTCGGCGCTGATGTCACCGACCGCCAACGCCTTCGCAGTAGCCGAATACATCGGCTGCAACGGCTCCCCGATCACACTCCGCCGAGCACCGAACCGCTCCACCGCCTGCGCCCGCTTCCTCGCCTCAACCCGGGTGCACCGCAGCTGAGCCTCGACCAGCTGGGGCAGCCCGCGAAAACCCAGAGCGGTAGGCGCATTACGGCAGTTCAGCTCGGACAGCACCTCCAGCTGCCGGTACTGCAACCGGACAACCTCCGCCTCCAGGTCCACAATCTCAGCAAGCAACAGCACGTCAGACGCCGTCGTAAGGTGCTCGATCACATGTTCGATTTTATCTCATCGAACAACCATAGGCAAGCTCATTCGTCCGCGAATCGCCTTATCCGCACGGGACAAACGCAATCAGCCGCCAGCTCGTCGCTATCACAGTCGCGACGTTAGCGCTCGGCCGGAAGGCACCGCTATTGCCCGGATACACGATTGGCACTATATTTCTCTCCCGCTGATCGCGCCCATGACGGAGGATCGGTATGTCGCTACCGCGATTGGCAGGAATTTCGGCCGCATTGACCGCAACGTTTGCGGCTGTCGCACTGGCGGTGGCGCAACCGGCTGCGGCGACAACACCAACCTGGAATGCCAGCCGATCGGCAATCAGCAGCTTTCCTGCGACCTGTACAAGAGTGGCAAGGATGATTACGTCTCGACCACCACTTGGGAGCTCTACGGCTCGTATTACGCATCCGACGTGAACTTCCTGACCATCAATTGCCCGGCTCCCGTCGTGGGCGTTTCGGCCAGCTGGACCGACAGTTCCAACCAGAGCAGGGCTGAATTCCTCAGGGTGTGGTGCTACTGACCCGGTGATGAACCGGGTCCGAGCCGAAACGGCAGAATGGCCCGATGACCGGTTGCCCGTGCGGATTCGGTGAACCGTACGAATCGTGCTGCGGTCGCTATCACCGTGGCGAGATCCAGCCGCCGACCGCTGAATCGCTGATGCGGGCCCGCTATTCGGCATTCGCACTGGGCAATGAGCACTTCCTGCGGGATACCTGGCAGACCGACACCCGGCCGGCCGGCTCGCTGGTCGATCCAGACTTGACCTGGATCGGGCTGTCGATCACCGAACGCTCCGGCGGTGGGTTGCTGGACCAGGACGGCACGGTGGAGTTCACCGCGCGGTACCGGCGGCCGGACGGCAGCTCCGGCCGGCTGCGGGAGTGCAGCCGGTTCGTCCGCGGGCGGGATGGCTGGCGCTACCTGGGGCCGGTCTGAGCCCAAGACCAACCGGGCCGCAGGGAACTTCACGCCAGGACGTACCGTTCTGAGCGTGCCCGCCAGCTCCGGCAAGCTCCGGCTGCTTCACCCGAAGTGGCTGCTGCTGCACGCCTTCACGCTGGCCGCCGGCGGCACCATGCTGCTGCTGGGCCGATGGCAGTGGCATGTCGCCCACGCCCATCACGGCGATATCCGCTACTACGCCTATGCCCTTCAGTGGTGGGCCTTCGTGGGTTTCGCCTGCCTGATGTGGTACCGCATCGTGACCGACTCGGTGCGCCGTCGATCGGCTCAGCCAGCGTCGGACCAGCCGGACGAGCCGGCCGAGCCGCAGCGGGTCAGCCGGTATCTGGCCTACCAGCCACCGCAACCGGCGGCGGATCCGGATCCCGATCCGGAACGGGCCCGGTTCAACGCCTACCTTGCCCAACTGGACGCGGCCGACCGGGCGGCGGCCGGCC
This sequence comes from Jatrophihabitans sp., assembly GCA_035248685.1. Lineage (GTDB taxonomy): Bacteria > Actinomycetota > Actinomycetes > Mycobacteriales > Jatrophihabitantaceae > Jatrophihabitans_A. The sequence continues at coordinate 8,608 of DATFHF010000026.1, read as the reverse complement.
CGACGGAAACCTTCGATCGAAAGGCTGATCAGTGACGAGCGTGGTGTCGGGCGGAGTGGCGGGCGCGTTCCTGCGGTACCGGATCATGGCGTACACCACCGGCGTGCTGCTGGTGCTGCTGGTCTTCGTCGCGGTGCCGATCCGCTACCTCGGCCACAACCACGGTCCGGTCGCGGTGATCGGCACCGCGCACGGTTTCCTGTTCATGGTGTACCTGCTCACCGCGTTCGACCTGGGGGTGCGGCTGCGGTGGCATTGGCTCAAGCTGGGCCTGGTGATGATGGCCGGCACCATCCCGTTCGCCTCGTTCTACGCCGAGCACCGAGCACACGCGGACGTGCTGGCGCGGGTCGAGCTGGCCCGAGCCCGGGCCGCCGAAACCGGACCACTGCCGTCAGCTTGAGCGGACGTCAGCCTGAACGTCGGCGGCGACCCTCGCCGAGGCCGGCCACCAGGGCATCCCGGGCTCGGGCCACCCGGGAGCGGATGGTGCCGACCGGGCAACCGACCACCTCGGCGGCCTCCGGATAGGACAGTCCCAGGATCTGGGTGAGCACGAACGCTTCCCGGAACGGGGCGTCGAGTGCGTCCAGCAGCAGGCGCAGGCTGACCGTGTCGGCCGGGTCGGCGCTGCGGCCGGCCGGCTCCAATTCGGCCACCAGGGTGGTGGGACGACGGGCACGGATAGCGTCGGCGCACACCCGCCGGGCGATGGACAGCAGCCAGCTGCGGGCGGTGGACCGTCCGGCAAAGCGATGTAGCGAGCCGAAAGCCCGGGCGAACGTCTCCTGGGTGAGATCGTCGGCGATGCGCGGGCTGCCGAGGTGCGCGCAGAGCCGCCAGACGTCGGCCTGCGAGCGCCGGACGAACTCAGCCGCGGCTGCCTGGTCACCGGCCCGGGCCCGCAGCGCGGCAAGGGTCAGCTCGTCGAAGCCCTGCTCCGGCTGCACGCGTCCTCCCTGTTGAGCCGCTCGTCCATGCCAGACCGCGGTGATACCGGCCACAGCCGGGAACTGCCTGCCATTGTGCCGCGACTGCAATGGGCGTGAACTGTGAGCGTTACCGGGAGGCTGCCTCCGCCCGGTTGGACGGCGAACCGCTGCCCATGCCGGCCGCCGCGCTGGATGCCCACCTTGCCGCCTGCACTGATTGTGCCGGATGGCTGGCCACGGTGGAGCGGGCTGGCCGGGCGCTGCGGGTAACCGGGCTGACACCGCCGGATCTGAGCGGCGAGATTTTGCAGCGGGTGGTACTGCCGGCCAACCGGCTGGCCCGGCGCCAGCAGCTGGTGCGGGCCGGCTTGGCCGCGCTCGGCTTCGTCCAATGGGCGCTGGCGATGCCGGCGCTGTTCGGGCACAACCCGGGGGTGCGCGCCGGCATGTCGATGGGGGCACACGCCGCGCACGAGAGCGCGGCTTGGAACCTGGCGATGGGGGTGGCGTTTCTCGCGGTGGCGGTGAAGCCGGCCCGAGCGGTCGGCACGCTACCGATCCTCGGCACCTTCGTCGGGGTGCTGGCGGTGCTGTCGGTGCCCGACCTGCTGGCCGGCGCGGTCAGTACCGCCCGGCTGGCCAGCCACGCCGGCGTGCTGGCCGGCCTGGTGTTGGTGGCGTTGATCTCACGCTGGGCACGGCTGCCCGCGCCACGCCCGGTGACCGCCGACCAACCGACCGGCGACGCGGAGGCATCGGTGGACCTGCCGCGCTCGCGGGGCGCCGCCGGCCGCCGGGGTGGATCAGGCCGGCGGGGTGTGGCATGAGGCAGCTGGCCCGGTTCTGGTTGTTGCTGGCCGCGGCCGGCGCCGCGCTGCTGCTGCTCGCCGCGCCGGCCACCGCGCACGCCGTAGTGGTCGGCTCGGACCCGGCCGACGGCAGCCGGTTGGCCAGCGTGCCGGCCCGGGTCAGCATCCGGTTCGACGAGCCGGTCGGCCTGGATCTGGGTTACCTGCGGGTGGTCGACTCCTCCGGACACCGGGTGGACACCGGTACCGCGACGCATCCGGCCGGCGACGGGACGGCCATCTCGGTTCAGCTGCGGTCCGGGCTGGGTGACGACAGCTACCTGGCCAGTTACCGGGTGACCTCGGCTGACTCCCATCCGGTGGCCGGCTCGATCCGGTTCGTGGTCGGCAACGGCGCGTTGACCGGCGGCAGCGGACCCGCGGGCTCAGCGCCGGACGACGCCAGCGTGTCGGCGCTGCTGGCGACCAGCCACTGGTTGAGTTTCGCCGGGGTCGGCGTGGTCGGCGGTAGCTGGCTGCTGTTCTGGTTGTGGCCGGCCGGCCGGCGCCGGCTCGCGGTCCGCCGGCTGATCTGGACCGGCTGGACGGCCGCGGTGCTCGGTGCGCTGGGGGAGTTCCTGCTGCAAGGGCCGTACGCGGCCGGCACCGGTCTGGCCAGCGCGAGGCGGCCCAGCTTGATCGATGCCACCTTGCACGCCGACTCCGGGCAGCTGCTGTCGGTCCGGGTGGTGCTGATCGGCCTGGTCGGCGGGGTGCTGACCGCGTTGTTCACAGGGCGGCGGTCCGATCGGGTCTGGGTCGATGAGCCTCAGTTGGCCGACTCGGCGGCCGGCGGCTCGGGTCGTATCGGCTGGTTGCCGGAGGCGGCCGCCGTGCTCGGCGCCGGCATCGTGGTCACCTTTGCTGCGTCGGGCCATTCTCAATCGGCCAACCCGCGCTGGCTGGCGGTGCTGGTGGATGCCCTGCACCTGACCGCGATGGTGGTGTGGCTGGGTGGGCTGGCGGTGCTGCTGACCGCCGGGTTCAGCCGCCGGCTGGCCGGCCAGCCCACCGACGAGGACGGCGATCTGGCCGAGCTGTCGGCCGGCTTGCCGGTCTTCTCCAGGATCGCGCTCTGCTGCGTGTGCACGCTGGCGATCACCGGCACCATCCAAGCCTGGCGTGAGGTCGGGGCGCTGGATGCCATCACCACTACCCGGTACGGCCAGTTGGTGCTGATCAAGGTGGTGTTGTTCGGCGGGCTGGTCGGTCTCGGGTATCTGGCTCGGCGGGTGCTGCAGGCGCCGGCCGCCGGCCGCGGTGCGGTGTTCCGATTGCGCCGCACGCTGCTGATCGAGGTGACCGTGGGCGCGGTGGTATTGGCGGTGACCGGGGTGCTGATCTCCCAGCCGCCGGGCAAGGTGGCGCTGGCCGCCGCGCATGCCCGGCCGCGATCCACCACGGTGCCGATCAGCGCGAACTCGCGAGCGGTGGTGGCCGTCGACCCGGGGGTGCACGGCACGGTGGCCATCACCATCCGGTTGGACGGTGGTACCAGTCCCAGTAAGGTCAGCGCCTCGGCCAGCCTGCCCGCCAAGCAACTGGGCCCGATCCCGGTGCAGTTGAAGGCGGTTGGTTCGAACAGCTTTACCGGTTCCGGCGTGCTGCTGCCGGTGGCCGGGATGTGGCAGGTCAGCGTCACCGTGCAGACGTCGGAGTTCGACTCGACGACCGCGGTGGCCGCGGTACGGATCTACTGAGCGGGGAGCGGAACATGCACACAGTTTCGGTACAGCTGGATGCGCGAGCATGCACGCCGTGAGCCGTCCCCCGCTGTCGCTGGTAGCCGCCGCCGTGGTGGTACTGGTCGGCCTGGTCGGACTGCTGCGCGGTGCGATGCCGCAGTCGGTGGCCGGGCCAGCGGGCTCGTCGGACGTCCCGACCGGATTGGTGGTCGGTGGCGCCTATGTCCGCGAGCCGGCCAACGGGATCAACGCGGCTGCCTACCTGACCGTGTACAACCCGACCGACACCGCGGATCAGCTGGTGTCGGTGACTTCGGGGGCGGGTGCGCTGACCAGCCTGCACAGCGAGGCGGCGGACGGCAGTATGCAGAACATGACTGGGCTGACGATCCCGGCACACGGGAGCCTTAGCCTGACGCCCGGCAAGGGACACGTGATGATCGAGAAGTTGTACGGGCCGCTGAAAGCCGGCCAGAGTGTGAACCTCCAGTTGAGCTTTGCTCGGGCTGGCACGTTGTTGGTGACCGCCCCGGTGATCGGCGTGACCGCGCCGGCCCCGAGCGGCTCGGTATCCCGATGAGCGCAAGGTCGTTGGTTGCCGTGCTGGCCGCGGCGGTGCTGGTGGCCGGCTGCACGTCCGGCAACGGTGCGACCCCGTCGTCCGGTGGGAGTTCGCCGTCCGAGCTGAATGACCACACCGACAGCAGCTATGCCGGACTGGGGCTGGACCCGGCGCAGCCACGGCCCCAGTTCACGCTGACCGACACGGCCGGCAAGCCGTACCGGTTCGGCTCGGTGACCGCCGGCAAGCCGACCCTGCTGTACTTCGGCTACACGCACTGCCCGGACGTCTGCCCGACCACGCTGGCCGACATCACCCAGGCGCTCCAGCGCGTCCCGGCCGCGATACGGTCGGCGACTCAGGTGGTGTTCGTGACCACCGACGTGAAGCGGGATACCCCGGCGGTGCTGTCGTCCTACCTGTCGAAGTTCGATCCGGGGCTGCCGAACCGGTTCGTGGGGCTGACCGGCAGCCAGTCGGCGATCGACGCGGCACAGGTCGCGGCGCACGTGACACTGGCCACCGACGATGGCCAGACGCACGCCGCGGAGGTCTTGCTCTACGGTTCTGACGACTACGCTCGCGTGGCGTTTTTGCAGAGTGACAACGAAGTGGACCAGATCGCGCATGATCTGTCCCTGGTAGCAGGTACGAAGTGAGGGGTTTGTCAAGGTGAAGTTGGCAGCGTTGTCGACCTACCGGGACCGGCTGGGCCTGGGTTGGGTCGGGCTGGTGGTGCGACTCGGGCTCGCCGCGGTGTGGGCATGGGCGTCGCTGGCCAAGATCCGCGACCCGCGCACGTTCCTGCGTGCGGTGCGGGCTTATGACGCGACGCCGGAATGGCTCAGCAAGGTGATCGCGTACGGGCTGCCGATGCTCGAACTGACGTTGGCGATACTGCTGCTGATCGGCTTGATCGTGCGCTACGCCGCCGCCGCCAGCGCGGTGTTGCTACTGATCTTCCTGGTCGGGTTGATCGAGGCGGCAGCGCGCGGCATCAAGCTCGAGTGCGGATGCTTCGGCGGTGGCGGCGGCACCACCGGTTCGACGTCTTACACCTTGGACATCCTGCGCGACATCGGCCTGTTGATATTGGCGGCGTTCCTCATCCTGTGGCCATTGACCAAGCTGTCGGTGGACGGCTGGATCATCTCCACCGAGGCGGTGCCGGTGCTGACCGGCAAGCAAGCCAAGAGCGAGAAGAACCAGCGCCGGTATCGGGCCGCGATGGCCGCTGCCGAGGTCGAGTTGCGGCACAAGCAGCGCTACGTCGCCGCTGGGACGGCCGCGGTGGTGGTGCTGGTCACCTTCATTGCGTTCGGGGTGCAGGGCAATCGGGCCAAGATCCCGGCCAGCGCGGATACCCAAAATGCCACCTCGGCCAGCGGGGTCAAGGTCGGCAACCAGCAGGCGCCGGTGCTGGTGGACCTGTACGAGGACTTCCAGTGCCCGATCTGCAACAACCTCGAGCAGAGCGGGCTGACCAAGGACTTCGACGCCAAGATCAAGGCGACCACCATCAAGGTGAACTACCACGTGATGTCGTTCCTGGACTCGTCGTCCAACGGGAACCGGTATTCCTCGCGGGCGGCCAACGCCGGCTACTGTGCTGCGGACCAGAGCGTGGATGCCTTCCAGAAGTTCCACGACATCCTGTACGGAAAGAACGCCGACGGGCAGAACAACCAGCCGGCCGAAGGGTCGAATGGACGGCCCGATTCGCAGCTGATCGACTGGGGCAAGCAGGCCGGCATCACCAGCGCGGACTTCTCGACCTGCGTGACCAGCGACCAGCACAAGGATCTGGTGGCCGGCGTGACCGATGCCGCATCCAAGCGGGGCGTCAACGGCACGCCGACGGTGTTCGTCAACGGCAAGCTGGTCGGCAAGAGCGGTTCGGTGCCGACCGTGGCACAGATCGATGCGGCGATCCAGGCGGCGCTGGCCACGTCCAAGTCCACTGCGGCGCCGTCACCGACGCCGACCGCCACACCGTCCGGGACGGTCAAGACCACGCCCACGCCGAGCAAGACCGGCCGGGTCACTCCCTCTGCGTCCACCACCAAGAAGTAGATCTCTGGATTTTTTGAACGGCGCAGTCCCCGGCCACCGTGGTCAGCGGTGGTCCGGGGACTGTCGCGGTTGCTGTGCTGTATTGCTTGCCTTGCTTAGCGGTTGGCAGCGTCCTTCAGCGAGCTGCCGGCGGCGAACTTGACGGTGTTGGCTGCGGCGATCTGGATGGTCTCGCCGGTGGCGGGGTTGCGGCCTTCGCGGGCAGCGCGCTTGCCGACTGAGAGTGCGAAGAAGCCCGGGACGCTGACCTTGTCACCCTGAGCCACCGCGCCTTCCAGGGTGGCCTGCAGGCTGCGCAGCACTGCGTCGACAGTCTTCTGCTCCAGGTCGGCGTGCTCGGCGACCGCGGTCACCAGTTCCTTGCGGTTCACGAATGTCTCCCTCATCAGTTGTCCACGCCGCTCCACTGGGGTGCGTCAGGCGGCGGGAGGCCTGTACGGCTCGGACCAAGTATGGCTGAGGGTGTCGCGGGTCAATGAATCCGGGGGGTGTCGGCGTGGCGCAGGGCCGTTTCGAGAGGTCGTTTCGGTCGTGGCCGGCGTGCTTTCCACTTGCCCCACAGGGCACGGGGCCGGTGCTCGGCCATGGCCGGCGCTGTGTAAACTCACTTCTCGGCCTGTTCGCGGTGGTTTTTGGGCAGTGGGCAGTGGGTAAGGGGCTGTGGCGCAGCTGGTAGCGCACCACACTGGCAGTGTGGGGGTCAGGGGTTCGAGTCCCCTCAGCTCCACCGAGGTGTACCGGTCGCTGTACCGTTCGCTGGATACGCTGGCATGCGGCTAGCTGAAATGGGCGCTGATCCGGCCGAGTTCCCAGGTCCCTGCCGAGTTGGGCGGACCGTCTGCCTAGCACGTGAGGCAGTCGCCGTTGGCGTAAACGGTGGCCTTCGCGGTGATGGTCCGGCTCTGCCCGGATTGGGTCAATGTCAGACTTGCGGTGAGCGTGTGGTCACGCAGGGCGCCGTCGCCGGTATCGACCGTGCAGGTGCTCGATGTAGCAGTACATCCACTGACGATGGTGAGGGAGGGATACCCGGTCAGGGTCCAGCTGTATGAGTAGGTGCCCGACAGGTTGTGCGCCGAGAAGGTGAGGAGTCCGTCGCTGCCGCCGCAGTTGTTGGCGATCCAGGGGCCTGAATTCCAGGAGCATCCAAGTACCTCGGCGCCGAAGGCGTTGGCGGCGGGGCTGCCGACCATGAAGAAGGCCACGGCCAGCACCGGCGTCAGCAGCAAGGTCCAGAATCTGCGCATCTCGGCTCCTCAGTGTCCGAATGACATGTTCGCGGAGAATTCGGATAGCATGGACTAACTCCGTTCAATAGTCAACGGTCCGATCGGGCGAGTGCCCGTTCGCTACTCAATTGAGTGACCATGAATCCGAAGAGCGCCTAGTCTGAGTTCTATCTTGTCGTCACAGCTTCTTGCGCGATGCCGGAGGACGATTCCTCGGCGGTCGCAAGACCACGCCGCGGGCTACCGACGCCCGCCACACCTTGCTCTGGTGCGCTCCTAGCCGCGAGCCAACGGTTGCCACCGACAAGCCTGACGCACACAGGCGGACGGCGTCGTCAACCTCTTGATCGGAGAAGGGCTGTCGCCGCATCTCGGTTGCCGCCTCATGCAACAGCCGTAGCACGCTGGTCTTACTCAGGCCGTACTTCCCGGTCAGCTGGGTGGTCGGCATCCCAGCCTCGTAGTCCGCAACCACCTGGGCCGGTATTGAGGCATCCAAGCGCTGGTCCAGCTTGTAGCACGGTGGCCGACTCCGGGCATCCGGACGCCTACGGCCAACTCCAGCGGCTAGCGTCGCTCGCAACCGATCCAGGCCAACCCCAGTCAGATCGTGTTTCGTAACGCTGCACAACCTCCACCATGGTGTACCGGTCGCTATACCGCTTGGGTATCCAAATCCCCGTGACGCGGCAAGCCGTGACCAGCGGCACTCCCACCGCCAGGCCGTCACAGCTGCTCGGCAATGCCACGGCCACCCCGGCTGCTCCTCCCGGCGGCGCCCTCGCGATCGTTGATGAGGTGGTTTACGGGTGCGATCGGGATGCGAGAGGATGGTCGCCCTACTCCTGGAATGAGGCGGAGACGAGGCTGTGCACGTTCCTGATCGGCAACGGTGTTGGCTCCGTGGTTACGCCGCTAGTAGGCGCCCTGTCATTCGAGTTGCGTTCGGCGGACCGTCGCGTCGCTTCCTGGGTTCGACGGCGTGACATCGAGGAGATCACCCAGCTCGCCCCATCAATGTCGATCACTGAGCATCCGAGTGGTGAGGCGGCTGCGGTGGGGTCGGACTGTCGCCGTGGCAGGTCGGGCAGATTGCGTTCGGTCAGCACGTCTTATCAAGATGTCTCAGGGCCCGTTGTGGGAAAGACCGCGCTGTGGTTGAGCATCGCGTGGCCGGCGCCCCGCTGGACTTTTCGGGGCTGCGGGTGGAACTGGGCGTGCCGGGAGACTTCTCATCCCAGGCGGTCGCCTGCGCGCAGGCCGCGGCGCAGGCGGTGCG
>DATFHF010000025.1:0-58132 GCA_035248685.1 Jatrophihabitans sp. | reverse complement strand
GTTCGACGTCAGCCCGTGCCCGCAGTTGGCCGCTCGGCCTTCGCGAGTGGTCAGTTACGCCACGAGTGGGCAGGTGTAACTGACCACTCGAGGGAGCTAACTGACCACTCGACGAGCGAACCGACCACTGGCCGCAGGCGGACTACGGGGCCAGCATCTCCGGAGTGACGGCCGCCTCGGTGTTCGGGATGCCGTCGTCGGCGGCCCGCTTGTCGGCCATCGCCAACAGCCGGCGGATCCGGCCGGCCACCGCATCCTTGGTCATCGGCGGATCGGACAGGCTGCCCAGCTCCTCCAGCGAAGCCTGCTTGTGCTCCAGCCGGAGCCGGCCGGCCTGCAGCAGGTGCTCCGGCGCGTCGTCGCCCAGGATGGCCATCGCCCGCTCCACCCGGGCACCGGCGGCGACCGCCGCGCGGGCCGACCGGCGCAGGTTGGCGTCGTCGAAGTTAGCCAGCCGGTTGGCGGTGGCGCGGACCTCCCGGCGCATCCGCCGCTCCTCCCAGGCCATCACCGAGTCGTGTGCGCCGAGCCGGGTGAGCAGCGCGCCGATCGCGTCGCCGTCGCGGACCACCACCCGGTCGGCACCGCGCACCTCGCGGGCCTTGGCCAGGATGCCGAGCCGCCGGCCGGCGCCGACCAGGGCCAGCGCCGCCTCGTTGGTCGGGCAGGTGATCTCCAGCGCGCCGGCCCGGCCGGGTTCGGTCAGCGAGCCGTGCGCCAGGAAGGCACCCCGCCAGGCGGCCTCCGCCTCGGCGATGGTGCCGGCCACGATCTGGGTCGGCAGCCCGCGCACCGGCCGGCCGCGCAGATCCACCAGGCCGGCCTGCCGGGCCAGCCCCTCGCCGTCCTTGGCCACCCGCACCAGGTACCGGGTGCCCTTACGCAGGCTGCCACCGGTGACCACCTGGATCTCGGCGGTGTGCCCGAAGACCTCCGCGATCTCCCGGCGCAACCGACGGGCCACCGACCCGGTGTCGAGTTCGGCCTCCACCACGATCCGGCCGGCGACCAGGTGCAGCGCGCCGGCGAACCGCAGCAGCGTCGCGATCTCGGCCCGTCGAGCGTTCGTTCTGGTAATCGTCACCCGGCTGAGCTCGTCTTTGACCGCAGCCGTCATGGCCATTAGCGCACCCCTCGTTCCGGTAGTTCCTGGTTCAACCCGGCAGCGTCGGCGAGCGCCAGGCTGAGCATCACCGGATCATGCCTTGCCTGCTCGGTTGCGGCGACCGGTGCCAGCACCAGCCGGGCACCGGCACTGTCGGTGTAGCGGCGCAACCCGCGCGGGTCCAGCACCGAGCCGGAGTCGGCGATCACTACGTCCACCTTCAACCTCGGGCAGTGTTCCCGCAACGCGCGCAGGTGTTCCTCCGGCGAGAAGCCGTCGGTCTCACCGGCCTGCGGCTCCAGGTTGAGGATGGTCACCCGCCGGGCCGAGGTCAGCGTGAGCGCGGCCGCCAGCCCGGGCACCAGCAGGTGCGGGATAACGCTGGTGAACCAGGAACCAGGCCCGAGGATCACCACGTCGGCATGCAGGATCGCCTGCACCGCCTCCGGGCAGGCCGGCGCATCCGGCGGCACCAGGGTGATCGAGGTAACCCGGCCGGCGGTGGCGGCGATCGCCGACTGGCCGCGAATCCGGCGCAGCTGCACCGGATCGTCCCGGTCGACGCTGGCGACCTCGGCGATCAGATCCAGCGGACGCACCGCCATCGGCAGCACCCGGCCGCGCGCGCCGACCAGCCTGGCCAGCTCGTCCAGGGCGGCGACCGGGTCCGTGTACAGCTCCATCAGGCCGGTCAGCAGCAGGTTGCCAATCGGATGCCCGGCCAACACGCCGCTGCCACCGATCCGGTGCTGGAGCACCGTCGACCAGTCGCTGATGCCGTCGTCGGTCGAACCGTCGGCGAGTGCCGCCAACGCCATCCGCAGGTCGCCCGGCGGTAGCACGCCCAGCTCGCGCCGGATCCGGCCGGACGAGCCACCGTCATCGGCCACCGTGACCACCGCGGTGATGTCGGCGTCGAGCAGCCGCAGCGCGGACAGCGAGGCGAACAGGCCGTGGCCGCCGCCGAGCGCGACCACCCGCAACCGTGCTCTGGCAGTCGGTTCGGTCACTATTCGCGCCCCAGGTCGCGATGCACGGCGGTGGCCCGGACGCCGAGTTCGGTGAGCCGCCGGACCAGTTCCCGGCTCATCACCACCGAGCGGTGCTTGCCGCCGGTGCAGCCGACCGCCAGCGTCAGGTACTGCTTGCCTTCCCGACGGTAGCCGGCACCGATGATCTCCAGGATCTCCATGTACTTGTCGAGGAACGGTCCGGCCGACTCCTGGCTGAGCACGTAATCGGCGACCGGCTCGTCCTCCCCGGTCAGCTCGCGCAGCTCCGGGATCCAGTGCGGGTTCGGCAGGAACCGGACGTCCACCACCAGGTCGGCGTCGATCGGCAGGCCGTACTTGAAGCCGAAGGACACCACGGTGGCGCGCAGCTCCGGCGGGTGCAGGCCGGTGCCGGCGAAGGCTTCCTCGATGGCCCGGCGCAGCTGCGGGACGGACCGTTCGGAGGTGTCGATCACCAGGTCCGCGATGTCGCGCAGCGGGTGCAGGATGGATCGCTCGGCGGTGATGCCGTCGGCCAGCCGGCCGTCGCCCTGCAGCGGGTGCGCCCGGCGGTTGGACTCGAACCGGCGGATCAGCACGGTGTCGTTGGCCTCCAGGTAGAGGATCCGGGGACGCAGACCGCGCCGCTCCAGATCGACCACCACCCCGGTCAGGTCGGTGGAGAACGCCCGGCTGCGGACGTCCATCACCACCGCCAGCCGGGCCACCGCACCCTGGCTGCGGCTGCCCAGGTCCACCATGGTGGCGACCAGCTCGGGCGGCAGGTTGTCGACCACGAAGAAGCCGAGATCCTCCAGGCACTTGGCGGCGGTGCTCCGGCCGGCTCCGGACAATCCGGTGACGATCACCGTTTCCAGAGCGCCGCGTTCCGCGCTGGCCATTCGTGAACTCCCTCGGTCGCCGTGGGCGTTCGACGCCCGCACCGGCCAACACCCTATTCCAGTACCTCACCGGTGCTCATGTTGACGGCAGGTTCCCGTTCGGCCGCACCCGCGGTCAGCGCGTCCACGATCCGGCGGGCCAGGTCCGGGCCGACTCCGGGCACCGCGGCGATCTCATCCACCCCGGCCTGCCGGAGCTTCTTCAACGAGCTGAACTGCTTGAGCAACGCCTTGCGCCGCGCCGGTCCCAGCCCGGCAATGCCGGTCAGCTCGGACTGGGTCATCGACTTCGACCGCTTCTGCCGGTGGAAGGTGATCGCGAACCGGTGGGCCTCGTCCCGGACCCGTTGCAGCAGGTACAGCGCCTCGGAGGTGCGCGGCAGGATGATCGGATTCTCCTCGTCCGGCACCCAGACCTCCTCCAGCCGCTTGGCCAGGCCGACCAGCGTCACGTCGGTGATGCCCAGTTCGGCCAGCACGGCCTGCGCCGCCGCGACCTGCGGTGCGCCACCGTCGACCACCACCAGGTTCGGTGGGTAGGCAAACTTCTTCGGCCGGCCGTCTTCGTTCAACCGGCTGTTCTCGGTGCCATTGGCGTCGGCGTTCTCCTGAAGGTAGCGGGCGAACCGGCGCCGGATCACCTCGGCGATCCAGTCCACATCGCCGCCGCTCTCCCGCATCGCGAACCGCCGGTACTCGCTCTTGCGGGCCAGGCCGTCTTCGAAGACCACCATGCTGGCCACCACGTTGGTGCCCTGCACGTGGCTGATGTCGAAGCACTCGATCCGCAGCGGCGCGTCCGGCATGTCCAGCGCCTCTTGAAGGTCGGCCAGCGCCTGCGACCTGGCCGACAGGTCGGAGGCCCGACGCAGCTTGTACTGCACGAAGGCCTGTTCGGCGTTGCGTTGCACGGTCTGCATCAGCGACCGCTTGTCGCCGCGCTGCGGCACCCGCAACGACACCTTGCTGCCGCGGATCTCGGTGAGCAGTTCGGCGAGCGCCTCGTGATCGTCGGGCAACCGGGGCACCAGCACCTCGCGCGGCACCACCGCATCGTCTTGGCCATAGAACTGAAGGACGAACTGCTCCACCAGCTCCCCGATGCCGGTGTCGGTCCCGTCCTCGGCCTTGAGCGCGACCGCGGAGTCGACGACCCAGCCGCGTTGGCCGCGGACTCGGCCGCCCCGCACGTGGAACACCTGCACCGCGGCCGACAGCTCGTCGGTGGCGAAGGCAACCACGTCGGCGTCGGTGCCGTCGGTGAGCACCACCGCCTGCTTTTCCATCGATCGACGCAACGCACCGAGATCGTCGCGGAGCCGAGCGGCCAGCTCGAACTCCAGGTCGGCGCTGGCCTGGGCCATCTGCTTTTCCAAGCGGCGGATCATGGTGTCGGTCTTGCCGGCCATGAAGTCGCAGAAGTCGTCGACGATCCGCCGGTGTTCCTCGGCGGTGACCCGGCCTACGCAGGGCGCGCTGCACTTGCCGATGTAGCCGAGCAGGCAGGGCCGGCCGATCTGGCCGGCGCGCTTGAATACGCCGTTGGAGCAGGTGCGGGCCGGAAACACCCGCAGCAGCAGATCCAGGGTCTCCCGGATCGCCCAGGCATGTGCGTACGGCCCGAAGTAGCGCACGCCCGGCTTCTTCGGACCGCGCATCACCTGGAGCCGTGGGTACTGCTCGTTGAGCGTGACCGCCAGCGACGGGTAGGACTTGTCGTCGCGGTAGCGGACGTTGAACCGTGGATCGAACTCCTTGATCCAGTTGTATTCCAGCTGGAGTGCTTCGACCTCGGTGGTGACGATCGTCCAGTCCACGCTGGCGGCCGAGGTGACCAGCTGCCGGGTGCGCGGGTGCAGCGCGCTGAGGTCTGCGAAGTAGGAATTCAGCCGGGACCGCAGGCTCTTGGCCTTGCCGACGTAGATGACCCGGCCGGTGGCGTCGCGGAACCGGTAGACACCCGGCTGCACCGGAATGGTGCCCGGGGCCGGTCGGTAGGTCGACGGATCAGCCACAGTTCAACCCTAGCGAGCTAGCGGGACGCCACCCGCTTCTTCACCGTCGTCTTCTTGGCCTTGGCCGGCTTGGGATCGGCCAACCGGTCGGCCAGCAGCCGGGCCAGGAACTTGCCGGTATGCGAACCGGCGACCAGCGCGACCTGCTCGGGGGTGCCCTCGGCGACCACCGTCCCACCACCGGAGCCGCCCTCGGGGCCCATGTCCACCACCCAGTCGGCGGTCTTGATGACATCCAAGTTGTGCTCGATCACCAGCACCGAATTGCCTTTGTCCACCAGGGACTGGAGCACTCCGAGTAGCTTGGAAACGTCCTCGAAGTGCAGGCCGGTGGTGGGCTCGTCCAGCACGTAGATGGTGCGTCCGGTGGCTCGCTTCTGCAGCTCGCTGGCCAGCTTCACCCGCTGTGCCTCGCCGCCGGACAGCGTCGGCGCCGGTTGCCCGAGCCGGACGTAGCCCAGGCCGACGTCCACCAGGGTCTCCAGGTGCCGGGAGATCTTGGAGATCGGCTTGAAGAACTCGGCCGCCTCCTCGATCGGCATGTCCAGCACCTCGGAGATGGTCTTGCCCTTGTAGTGCACCTCGAGGGTTTCCCGGTTGTACCGGGCGCCCTTGCACACCTCGCACGGGACGTAGACGTCCGGCAGGAAGTTCATCTCGATCTTGATGGTGCCGTCGCCGGCGCAGTTCTCGCAGCGTCCGCCCTTGACGTTGAAGGAGAACCGGCCCTGCTGGTAGCCCCGGACCTTGGCCTCGGTGGTCTCGGAGAACAGCTTGCGGATGTGGTCGAAAACCCCGGTGTAGGTGGCCGGGTTGCTGCGCGGGGTACGCCCGATCGGTGACTGGTCGACCCCGACGACCTTGTCCAGGTGCTCCACCCCGCGGACCCGCCGGTGCCGGCCGGCCGGCAGCTTGGCGCCGTTGATCTTGTTGGCCAGCGTGGCGTACAGGATGTCGTTGACCAGGGTGGACTTGCCGGAGCCGGACACCCCGGTCACCGCAACGAACACGCCCAGCGGGAAGCTCACGTCCAGGTTGCGCAGGTTGTGCTCGCGGGCGCCTTCGACGACCAGTTGCCGGCTGCTGTCGACCGGCCGGCGGATCAGCGGCATCTCGATGGTCCGGCGGCCGGACAGGTAGTTGCCGGTGATCGAATCGCGGCAGGCCAGCAGCTCGTCCAGGGTTCCGGAGACCACGATCTGGCCGCCGTGTTCGCCGGCGTGCGGGCCGATGTCGACGACCCAGTCGGCGGCCTTGATGGTGTCCTCGTCGTGCTCGACCACGATCAGCGTGTTGCCGAGGTCCCGAAGCCGGATCAGGGTGTCGATGAGGCGGCGGTTGTCTCGTTGGTGCAGGCCGATCGACGGCTCGTCGAGCACGTACAGCACGCCGACCAGGCCGGCCCCGATCTGGGTGGCCAGGCGGATCCGTTGCGCCTCGCCGCCGGCCAGGGTGGCGGCGGCCCGGTTCAGCGACAGGTAGTCCAGCCCGACGTCGACCAGGAAGCCCAGCCGCGCGTTGATCTCCTTCACCACCCGCAGGGCGATGATCTCTTCGCGCTCGGTCAGCTGTAAGCCGGCCAGGAACTTCGCGGCCTCGCCGATCGACAGGGCGCAGACCTCGGCGATGGACCGGCCGGCCACCGTGACCGCGAGGATCTCGGGCTTGAGCCGGGTGCCGCCGCAGGTGGGACAGTCCACCTCGCGCATGTAGCCCTCGTACTTTTCCCGGGTCCAGTCGCTGTCGGTCTCGGCGTGCCGACGTTCCAGCCACGGGATGACTCCCTCGTAGCTGGCGTAGTAGGACCGCTCCCGGCCGTACCGGTTCTTGTACCGGACGTGCACCTGCTCGGTAGATCCGTGCAGCACCGCCTTCTGCGCTCGGACCGGCAGCCGGTCCCAACGGGTGTGCACGCTGAAGCCGAACTGGTCGGCCAACCCTTCTAGCAGCCGCAGGAAGTATTCGTTGTTCTGCCCGGTCGCCCACGGTGCGATGGCGCCCCCGGCCAGCGACTGTTCCGGGTCGGGCACCAGCAGCTCCGGGTCGACCTCCTTGCGGGTGCCGATGCCGGTGCAGGCCGGGCAGGAGCCGAACGGTGCGTTGAACGAGAACGAGCGGGGCTCCAACTCGTCGATGGCCAGCGGGTGGTCGTTCGGGCAGGCCAGCCGCTCGGAGAACCGGCGCTCGCGGTGCGGATCGTCCTCGGGCAGGTCGACGAAGTCCAGGATGATCAGGCCGCCGGCCAGGCTCAGCGCCGTCTCGACCGAGTCGGTGATTCGCTGCTTGCTGCTGGCCCGGGCGGTCAGCCGATCCACCACCACCTCGATGGTGTGCTTCTCCTGCTTCTTCAACCGGGTCGCCGTACCGCCGCCAGCGAAGTCGGTCAGCGGGTAGTTGGTGCCGTCCACCCGGACCCGGGAGTAGCCCTTGGACTGGAGTTCGCCGAACAGCTCGCTGTACTCGCCCTTGCGTTCCCGGATCACCGGCGCGAGCACTTGGAACCGGGTGCCTTCGGGCATCTCGAGCACCCGGTCGACGATCTGTTGCGGGGTCTGCTTGCTGATCTGCTCCCCGCAGATCGGGCAGTGCGGGTGCCCGATCCGGGCGTACAGCAGCCGCAGGTAGTCATAGACCTCGGTGATGGTGCCGACCGTGGAGCGAGGGTTGCGCGAGGTGGACTTCTGGTCGATCGAGACCGCCGGCGACAGCCCTTCGATGAAGTCGACGTCGGGCTTGTCCATTTGGCCGAGGAACTGGCGGGCGTAGGCGGACAGCGATTCGACGTAGCGGCGCTGGCCCTCGGCGAAGATGGTGTCGAAGGCCAGCGAGGACTTGCCTGACCCGGACAGGCCGGTGAAGACGATCATCGCGTCCCGCGGCAGGTCGAGGTGGACGTCCTTCAGGTTGTGCTCGCGGGCACCTCGGACGATCAAGCGGTCGGCCACTGGCTTCTTCCTGTTGTGTCGGTCTGTCGGTCGCATTCTCGTCGGTCGGCGGCGGTCAACGCATCCTCGACGGTCGCCCTCCGAGCGTAATGGCCGGATCCGACAACATGCTCCGGCCGCTGTTTTTACAGGCGCCAGTCCACCGGTTTGCCGCCGTGCTTCTCCAACAATGCGTTGGCCTTGCTGAACGGCCGGGAGCCGAAGAAGCCGCCGCTGGCCGACAGCGGGGACGGGTGCACCGATTCCAGGCAGTCGACGTCGGTCAGCAGCGGTCCCAGCGACTGTGCCTGCCGACCCCAGAGGATGGCCACCAGCGGCTGGTCGCGGGCGGCCAGGGCGCGCACCGCCTGGTCGGTGACCCGTTCCCAGCCCCGGCCGGCGTGCGAGCCGGACCGGCCCGGCTGCACGGTCAGTACTCGGTTCAACAACAGCACGCCCTGCTCGCTCCACCGGGTCAGGTCACCGTTGCCGGGGATCGGTACGCCGAGGTCGTCGCGCAGCTCGCGGTAGATGTTCTGCAAGGAGCGCGGCACCGGCTGGACGTCGGGTGCCACCGAGAAGGACAGGCCGACCGGGTGGCCGGGCGTGGGGTACGGATCCTGGCCGACGATCAGCACCCGGACGTCGGCGAACGGCTGGCGGAAGGCCCGCAGCACGTTGTCGCCGGCGGGCAGGTAGCTCCGGCCGGCGGCGATCTCGGTGCGCAGGAAATCGCCCATCGCCGCGATGTCGGCGGCGACCGGCGCCAGCGCCTCGGCCCAGCCTGCCTCGACGAGTTCGGCGAGCGGTCGGGCGGGCACGGTGTCACAACCTAGCGTGCTGCCCTGCGGTGAGCCAGTCGGCTCCGGCCACTACCCTGGAGCAGGGCTTTCGGGCCTGCACGGGCACACCGGCTCACGGGCAGGACGGGAATGGGCAACTACACCATCACCACGCTCGGCGCCGCTACCGAGTTGTTGGACCTGCCGTTCGACAAGCCGCTGGAGGAGTGGGCGGACCCCCGGATCGTCCAGGTGCCACGCGGTATTTCCCGGCACGTGGTGCGCTTCGTCCGGGCTCGGAATCAGATCTTCGCCTTCAAGGAGGCGACGGAGCGGTACGTGCTGCGCGAGCACTACCTGTTGCGGGAGTTGGCCGAGGCGTCGGTGCCGGTGGTGGACGCGTTCGGCACGGTGATCGACCGCAGTGACCATGATGGGCACCACCTGGACGGCCTGCTGATCACCAAGCACTTGCCGTACTCGCTGCCCTACCGATCGCTGTTCACCGAGCGCTCACTGCCGGATCTGCGTTCCCGGCTGCTGGACGCGCTGGCTCAGCTGTTCGTCCGGTTGCATCTGACCGGCTTCTTCTGGGGTGACTGCTCGCTGTCGAACACGCTGTTCCGCCGGGATGCCGGTTCGTTGGCGGCATATCTGGTCGATGCCGAGACCAGCGAGACGCATCCGCAGTTGTCGCACGGGCAGCGGATGCATGACCTGGCGATCGCGACCGAGAACATCGCCGGCGAGCTGATGGATTTGCAGGCCGGCGGTTACCTGTCCGAGGCCGAGGATCCGGTGGAGACGGCGCAGGCGTTGCAGCCGCGGTACGAGAGCCTGTGGGCCGAGCTCACCGATGACGAGGTGTATCCGACCACGGAGAGTTACCGGATCGAGGAGCGGGTTCGCCGGTTGAATTCGCTGGGGTTCGACGTGTCCGAGATCGGTATTCGTACCGAGGATGCCGGCAGCAAGCTGCGGTTCGAGACGCACATCGTCGAACCGGGGCACCACGCGCGGCGGGTGTTCGCGCTGACCGGGATGCGGGTGCAGGAGAACCAGGCTCGGTTGATCCTGTCCGACCTGGCCAGGTTCCGGGCGAAGTGGATCGAGGGCGTCGAGCACGATATTCCCGAGGATCTGGCGGCCAGGCGCTGGTTGGACGAGAAGTTCTACGGGGTGCTCAGCATGGTGCCGACGGAACTGCGCCGCAAGCTGCCGGATGCTGAGCTGTTCTACGAGATCTCCGAGCATCGCTGGTTGATGTCGGAACGGCTCGGGCGGGATGTGGGACGGCAGGCCGCGGTCGAGGACTACGTCAAGAACGTATTGTCGGAACTGCCCGATGCCGGAGTGCGCATACTGACCGAGCCCATCACGGAGGAGATGCCGGTGATTACGGAATGAGTTACACCGGCCGGGTCGCCGTCGGCGGCCCGATGGACGTGCGTGAGCTGCCGGGGGCCCTGATCGCCAAGCTGGCGGTGGGTCGCTACGACAACAACGTCTACCTGATCCGCTGCACTGCCACCGGCGCGGCGTTGCTGATCGACGCCGCTGCGGAGGCAGACCGACTGGTCGAGTTCAGCAGCTTTGACGGCGAGCCGGCCGGCAGTGTGCTGACCACGCACCTGCACCCAGACCACTGGCAGGCGCTCGGAGCCCTGGTTGCCCAGACCGGAGCGCGAACGCTGGCCGGTGCCGCTGATGCCGGTGGCATCCCGGTGCCGACCGACCGACTGCTGCGGCATGGCGATCGGGTGCAGGTCGGCGAGTTGGAGTTGGCCGCGATCGAGCTGCGCGGCCACACCCCGGGTTCGATCGCGTTGTACTACCAGGATCCGGAGGGCACCGGACACCTGTTCACCGGCGATGCGCTGTTCCCCGGCGGCGTCGGCCGGACGACATCACCGGCTGCCTTCGATTCGCTTTACGGGGATGTGGTCAGTCGAATCTTCGACGTCTACGGCGATGACACCTGGTTCTATCCCGGACACGGCAACGACTCGACGCTGGGGACGGAGCGGCCACAACTGGCCGAGTGGCGCGAACGCGGCTGGTAACACCGCTCGGTTGCTAGTGCCGCGACCGCTAAGCGCGAGTCGAGGACCGAGCCCACCACTCTTCCAGCGGCGGCCGCTCACTCGCGGGATAGATCTCCGAGTAGTCGTTCTTCAAGAGTGTGTTGATCGGAGGCACATTCCAAACCACCGTCCTGTCGGCGACCCAACGATCGTGCCAGTCGCGGATGCCGCGTTGGTCCACGCGCCATTCAGCGGTCACACCGTAGTTGCTCATTTCGGCTTTAAATCGGCGCAGGTCCTTAAAGGACCGTTCCGTGAGCACGCTTTCCGCGTCGCCGGAAATGATCCGGATCTCTTTTATAAGATGGACATCGAGCTCCGCCGCAAGCTCCTCCATCGCTCGCGGGTGGAAATGAGCATCAACCCACCAAACGATGCCTTTAAGAGGGCGGATGATGCGACGTAATTTCACCACGTTCAAATATGGTGTCCGGGGCGAGACCATAGATGCAATCGCTTGAACCTCACCAGCCAGCGCCGCGTCTGGCGCCGGAACCAGGCTTCGCACAGCTTTGGTCTTGTTGGAGTAGACCAGCACTCCGACACGGTTCAGCCACCGCAGCGTCGGACGAATCTGATCGACATTGAGACCGGGACCCGTAGCGTGATGGTGTCGCAGAAGATCCAGCACCCCCGCTTCGGGAACCGGTCCGAGTCCGCGAAGTTCCTGCTCAATGACTTGGATCGGAACGAGCTGACGAAGTGCTTGGCCGAGCGCAACCTCGGCTTGCTTATCGTTACGAAGGACCCAGGCCAGCTTGAAAAGTGCTCTGCCCGCGTCGGTTAACTCGCCGCCTAGGACGAGGCCACATCGCTCCAGGATGTGGCCTATTGCGGGAGCAGGCGCCAGTTCCCGCCCAGAGCCGACAGAGCGAACGCCGTCGAACAGCTCCGAGGCCGTAGTCGCAAAGATCGAGCTGTCGTCGATATCGGCCTCAGTCATGCGTCGCCAGGCCGAGGGCGCAAAGAATCTCGATGATTTCAGCCGCCTCGAACCGGGAGAGATCGAGGCTCAAAGCCAAGGTTACCGGTGATCCCCGATTCTCCAATCGCCGCGAAAGCGCGCCACGCGCGATCTCACCAAGTCCATGATCAGAGTCCTCCGCCTCTTCTGCACGATCGATCTTCGCTGCCGGCTCTTCCTTAGAGGATTCGTCTGACGCATTGGTTCGCTCGGGGGACGGTCCGACATTCGCGCCGGAACTAGTCACATTGCCGGCAGCGTCGATCATGTCAGCGTGAACGATCGATGATAAGAACGCTTGAGCGGCCTTCGCGGCCACGTCCTGTTGCTTCCCATACTCGAACTGCAGCCTTCCGGCCAAGGCCTCTTTGCTGGGGGGCGGAGTGCCCTCGAACGCTGTGACGAGTTCGCGATACGCCTTAAGTGTCGTAATCGCTGTACGCCGGGCAGCGCGTTGCTTCTCCGGATCCGATGGGTTGACGACTTGCTGACCAATCGGCGATAGGCCGATCTGGCCGCCATTTACCTCAACCAACCCGTAACCCCGTAGCGCAGCTAGGAACATGTCCCAGCTGCCACCGGATGCGCTCTTACGTCCGACTGCGCTGGCAAATGCTTGCTTCGTCGTAGTGCCAAGACGGGCGACATTCCACAGCTTCATCGCGGCCCCTTCAGCCGCGGGCAGGTCCATGCTGGGTAAGCCTTGCTTGACACCCTTGTTGGCTGGTGCTGGTGCCGTTTGATCCGCTTGCGTCATGTCTCCTCCAGATCTCTCGACTGCGAAGAATACCTGAAGCACTCGTTAGCATAGTGGATTTAGAGGAGCAGCCCTCTCGTGTCTTCAAAGCGCTGCCTGATCCGTGCTGTGTTTCCTAGGCTACATCGCATCGCTGGAGCTTCGTAGCATGAGATAGTTGGCAGTCCGGTTAACCACCGTTCTAGGCGGCGGATCTTACTGTTCATGCTCGGTCATCGGAAACGACGACGTGTCTCGCGCGTCGCAGCAGGCACGCAGCTTTCAAGGTCGCGTAGTAGTCCGGAAGGCCCCAGATCGTCTACCGCCTGGCCGATTGACGCTAACGCGACTGGTAAATCCCGCTCGACCTTGACAACTTGTCCCATCGTTGGGGTGGCCGACCGCGGTAACTGTGGCCGGTGCTGGTGGTCCAGATGAATGAACCGTCCGCGCCGAGTGTGTAGGACCAGCCGGTGTTGTTTTTGCTGTTGTTGTGCCTTCGGCAGGCCAACGCCCCATTACTGCGAGAAGTGCTCCCGCCATCGGCGAACGGGATGATGTGGTCGTATTCGCAGCGGTAGCCGGGTTGGGTGCAGGTCGGGAACGCGCAGGTGTCATCGCGGGCATGGACGTAGTCGCGGAGCCGCTGCGCGGGTCGGTAGTGCTGTTGGCTGATGTCGAGTAGCTGGCCGGTGTCGGGGTCGGTGAGCAGTCGGCGCCAGGTGCCCGATTGATCGGCGGCCAGCCTGCGGGCTGCTTGGGCGGTGATCGGCCCGTACCCGGTCAGGTGCGCCGGTTGGTCGTTGAGGTTGAGCAGGGTGTCGGCGCTGACCACCACCTGGATGGCCGGCCGGCGGCCCTGCATCCTCGGGAGCGCCCCGTCCGGCAGCCCGCATAACACGGCGTCGACGAGCAGGTCGGCGCGTTTCTGGTCCATCGTTCTGGGATCAGTGGCCGGCAGTAGGCATGCCGCGGCGGTGAGCCGGGTGAAGATTAGCTGCCCTTCGGCCGCGCCGAGCAGCACCGGCAGCTCCACCATGCCATCCTCCACCGGATGCAGGCCGACCCGCCGGTCGGCCAACGCCCGCCGGTGCCGCACTTCGGCAGTGGCCGGGTCCAGCGCGATCACCGCCCGGCGCACCGACTGCGTGAGCTGGCTGAGGGTTTGCTGCCCTGCCCGCTCGGTCACTCTGGCCTCGAACCCGGCCACCAGCTCGGTCGGTAACCGCCAGGACGCCTCGCTGATCACCCGGGCGTGCCGCTCGCTGATCTTCCCGGCGGTCAGCAAACCCAACGTGGCCGGTAACTGCCGGACCAGGGTGTGGGCGGTCTTGAGCATGCTCTGCGCCGTGCGAGGCGGCACCGTGAGGGCGAGGGACACCTCTTCCTGCGCCAAACCAAGTTCGGTCCGGTCGCCGTCCTCGATCGCGGCCAGCACCCGCGCCTGCGCGGCGGCCAACCAGTTACGCTGCTCGGCCAACAACCGCAACAGATCGACCCGCTCACCGGCCGACAGCCGCTCCGGCACCAACCCAGCCAGCGCAGCCGTCGGCCGCGCCGCCGGTGGCAGTACCAACAGCGAACTCAACCGATCAGCCGTCGCTTGCTCGGCATACACCGGATGCTCCAGCCAGTCCGGTTCGGGGACCTCATCGAGTAAACCGAGCATACTAGCGATAATAAAGCGAGCCACCGACAAAACCGGCCGGCTAGCCGCTGATCGAATCCAACCGCTGCAAGAGGTCATGAGCGGCGAGCTCGATGGCCTTGTGTCGCCACTCCGATGCTCGGTAGACGCAGGCGATCAGGCCGGTCCGGTGCAGCCGACGGAAATCGCCGTACACGAATGCGTATCGGGCCTTGGTCTCATCGTTGGCATCATCGGTCAGCCCGAGATGCCACGCTGCGTAGTCAGCCCAGTCGTGAGCAGCGAGGTAGTCGTTCTGTGCCGCCGCGTTCGGTTGTACGTCACCCCAGTCGCTGTCGAGTACGTACTGCCGCCGATCGATCAGCTGCCGGGCGTGTTCGACCGCGGCTTGGTTCAGCGAGTAGGACGCCATGCCCCCACCATGGCATACCCGGCTCAGCCTTCGATTTGGCCGGGGCGAAGTCGGCCGGCAATGATCTGAGGATGCGGCCACCCCGACTCCTGGTGCTGGCCGCCCTCCTCATCGCGACGCTGCTGCCCATGACGGCCGGTGCCGCCGTCTCCCAGGAGCCCATGGCGCTCCCGCAGGCGGTACACGTCGCCGGCTTACCGACCGTCGGCCCGCTGTTCACGCAGGGCATTGACAACCCACACAGTTGCACGGCCAGCGTGCTGCGCAGTCCCGGCCGGGATCTGATCCTGACCGCCGCGCACTGTGTGTCGGGCACCGGGGCCGGCCTGCTCTTCGCACCCGGCTACGACACCGGCCGGACGCCGTACGGTGTGTGGACCAGCATCGCCGCCTACGTCGACCCGTCCTGGCTGACGAATCAGGACCCGCAGCATGATGTGGCGATCCTGCGGCTGGCCCGCATCAACGTTCAGGGCCGCTCGGTCGGCGTCCAGGACGTGGTCGGTGGCGGCAACCTGATGGTCGGCGCGCCGCCGGCCGGCCGGCGAGTCATGGTGCCTGCCTATCCGGCCGGCATCGACGACCAGCCGGTCAACTGTGCGACCACCAGCTACCGCACCGGTGACTACCCAAGCCTGGACTGTGCCGGCTATCCGGGCGGCACCAGCGGCGCACCGTGGTTGATCGCCACCGCCGACCCGGCCGTGTCGCTGGTGGTCGGCGTGATCGGCGGTCTGCATCAGGGCGGCTGCCTGGACTACACCTCCTACAGCTCGGCATTCGGCCTCGACAACTACCGGCTGTGGTTGCGGGCGGCGCTCCGGTTGCCCGCCGATCGGCTGCCGATCGCCGGGTCGGACGGCTGCTAGCACAGCTAACACGGCTGCTAGCTGCACTAACTCGGTCGCCCGGCGAACTACTCTGGTAGTCGCCGATGTCTACCGATTCCGCGCCCGCAGCTACCCAGCCGGCCCAACCCGCCAACGACCGACAACTGCGTAGCCGGATCGACAGCCTCGGCCCCCGCGACCGGCACCGACTAACCCGTCGACTGGACGCGCGTCGCCGCTCCGCCCACGACCGCACAGCGCTGCTGGCCGAACTAGACCGCGCCGAACGCCGGCTGGCCACCCGCCGCGCCGCCGTCCCGACGATCAGTTACCCGGCCGAGCTACCGGTCAGCCAGCGCCACGATGACCTGATCGACACCATCCGGGACAACCAGGTGGTGGTGATTGCCGGCGAGACCGGATCCGGCAAGACGACCCAGATCCCGAAGCTGTGCCTGGAGCTGGGACGCGGCGTAAAAGGCACCATCGGGCACACCCAGCCTCGCCGGATCGCCGCCCGCGCGGTCGCCGAGCGGATCGCCGCCGAACTCAATACCCAGGTCGGCGAGACGGTGGGCTTCGCGGTGCGCTTCACCGATCGGGTAAGCGAGACCAGCCTGGTGAAGCTGATGACCGACGGCATCCTGCTGGCCGAGATCCAGCACGATCGGATGCTGCGCAACTACGACACGATCATCATCGACGAGGCGCACGAGCGCAGCCTGAACATCGACTTCCTGCTCGGCTACCTCAAGCAGCTGCTGCCCCACCGTCCCGACCTAAAGCTGATCATCACCTCGGCGACCATCGACCCGCAGCGGTTCGCCGACTACTTCGACGGCTGTCCGGTCGTCGAGGTGTCCGGACGCAGCTACCCGGTCGAGGTGCGCTACCGCCCGATCGTCGACCCGGACCGTCCCGATGCCGACGAGCGTGACCAGATCAGCGCGATTTGCGACGCGGTCGAGGAGCTGCGCCGGGAGCCGGCCGGAGACGTCCTGGTATTCCTTTCCGGTGAAAGGGAAATCCGGGACACCGCCGATGCCATCAACGGCCTGCGGCTACCCGACACCGAGGTGCTGCCGCTGTACGCCAGGCTGTCGGCCGCCGAGCAGCACCGGGTGTTCGCCGCTCACCGCGGTCGGCGAATCGTGCTGGCCACCAACGTTGCCGAGACCTCATTGACGGTGCCCGGCATCAAGTACGTCATCGATGCCGGGACGGCCCGGATCAGCCGGTATAGCCAGCGCACCAAGGTCCAACTGCTGCCCATCGAACCGATCTCGCAGGCATCGGCTAAGCAGCGGGCCGGCCGCTGCGGGCGTACCTCGAACGGCATCTGCATCCGGCTGTACTCGGCCGAAGACCACGACGCGCGGCCGGAGTTCACCGATCCGGAGATCCAGCGGACCAACCTCGCGTCGGTGATCCTTCAGATGGCCGCACTCGATCTCGGCGCGGTCGACCGGTTCGGCTTCATCGACCCGCCGGACTCTCGGCAGGTCGCCGACGGCATCGCGTTGCTCATTGAACTGGGTGCTCTCCAGCAGCCGGCGGGTGGCCGCAACCGGCTAACCGGCTCCGGACGCCAGCTTTCGCAGCTGCCGGTCGATCCCCGGTTGGCTCGGATGATCCTGGAGGCCGACCAGCGGGGCTGCCTGCGCGACGTTCTGGTGCTCGCCGCGGCCCTGTCCATCCAGGATCCGCGGGAGCGTCCGGTCGAGCACCAGCAAGCCGCCGACGCCCAGCATGCTCGCTTCGCCGACCCGGCCTCGGACTTCTTGGCTTACCTGAACCTGTGGCGGCACCTGCGCGAGCAACAGCAGCAGCTCTCGTCCAACCAGTTCCGCCGGATGTGCCGAGCGGAGTACCTGAACTACCTGCGGATCCGGGAATGGCAGGACCTGCACGGCCAGCTGCGGCAGATCGTGAAATCGATGCGCTTCACCGTCGGCGACCAGCCGACCGACACCGACCAGATCCACCGCAGCCTGCTGGCCGGGTTGCTGTCCCACATCGGGCAGAAGGACAGCGTCCGGCGCGATTACCTGGGCGCGCGCGGCGCGCGGTTCGCGATCTTCCCCGGCTCGGCGCTGTTCCGTAAGCAACCGCAGTTCGTGATGGCCGCCGAGCTGGTCGAGACGTCCCGACTGTGGGGACGGGTGAACGCGGCCATCGAACCGGAGTGGGCCGAGGAACTGGCGCCGCACCTGGTCAAGCGGTCGTATAGCGAGCCACACTGGGAACGTCGCCGGGCCGCGGTGCTGGCGGTGGAACGGGTCACCCTGTACGGGGTGCCGCTGGTGGTCGGGCGGAAGGTCGGCTACCACCGCATCGACCCGCAACTGTGCCGCGAGCTGTTCATCAGGCACGCGTTGGTGGAGGGTGACTGGGACAGCCGGCAGCACTTCCTCCAGGCCAACCGGGCACTGCTGGCCGAGGTTGCCGAGCTGGAGAATCGGGCTCGACGCCGCGACCTGCTGATCGACGACGAATCGATCTTTGCCTTCTATGACAAGCGAATTCCGGACTCGGTGGTGTCCGGCCGGCATTTCGACGCCTGGTGGAAGAAGGCCCGCCGGCGCGACCCACACCTGCTCGATCTGTCGGTCGAGCAGCTGCTGCGGCCCGGGGCCGACGATGTGTCGGTCGAGCAGTTCCCGGACCGCTGGACGGTCGGTGATTTCAGCGCAGAGCTCAGCTACCGGTTCGAACCGGGTGCGGCCGACGACGGGGTGACGGTGCAGATTCCGCTGCCGCTGCTCAACGATGCGGTCGCCGCCGGCCTGGACTGGCAGGTGCCCGGGCTGCGGGTGGAGCTCATCACCGCTCTGCTGCGCACCTTGCCCAAGCAGCTGCGCCGGGCGGTGGTGCCCGTCCCGCAAACCGCGGCCGCGCTGGCGGCGGCGTTGCCGGACGAACCGGCCGGTTCCACCGAGCACCTCACCGACATCCTGAGCGCCGAACTCGGTCGGCTTGGCATCCAGTTGCCGGCCGACGCCTGGCAGCTGGACCGGCTGCCCGAACACCTGCGACCGACCTACCAGATCCTGGATCCGACCGGTGCGGTGCTCGGCCAGGGCAAGGACCTGGGCGCGCTGCGCCGGCGGTTCGCGCCCGCGGTGACCGCCACCGTGCAGAGCGTCACCGCCGACCTGGCCCGGGACCGGCTGACCGACTGGGACTTCGACGAGCTGCCCGAGATCGTGCGGCGCGAGCTGCCGGCCGCCGGCCGCACCGGCATCGTCCTCACCGGCTACCCGGCGCTGACCGACGAGGACGGCACGGTCGCGGTGCGGGTGTTCGACAACCCGGTTGACCAGCGCCGCTCGCACTGGGCCGGCACCCGGCGGCTGCTCATCAACACCCTGCCGTCGCCGGTCAAGCAGCTCATTCGCGGGCTCGACCAGCGACAGCGGCTGACCCTCAGCCGGGCCCCGCACGGCTCCCCCGGCGCGCTGCTGGCCGACTGCGTCGCCGCCGCGGTGGACAGCGGACTGCGGGCAGCCGGCGGACCGGCCTGGCGACGGGCCGACTTCCACGCCCTACGCCAGGCGGTCGGTGCCGACCTAGTCGGCCGTGCGGCCGAGCTGCTCCGCGTGGTGGAGAAGATCATCGTCGTGCGGCAAGAAGTGCAGGTGCGGCTGGCCGTCCCGGTCGGCCCGCCGCTGCGGCCGGTAGTCGCCGAGCTGAACCGGCAACTGGACGAGCTGATCTATCCCGGCTTCGTGCTGGACACCGGCGCCGAGCAGCTACCGCAGCTGCCGCGCTACCTGCGGGCGATGGCGCAGCGGTTGGACGACGCGGCCGCCAACCTGCCGCGGGACCGGGACCGGCAGGCGCAGGTCGAAGTGGCGCTACGGGATCTGGACGAGCTGCGAACCAAGCTGGCCGACCGGGTGGATCCGGAACAGCTGGCCGGCCTGCGCTGGATGATCGAGGAGTTCCGGGTCAGCCTGTTCGCGCAGAAGCTCGGTACCGCCTACCCGGTGTCGCTGCGCCGGATCCAGCACGCGATGGACCACCTCGAGGACGCGGCCGCCGGCGGGCCTCAATCCTCGGCTTCGGCGGCCTCCGGCAACCCGGCGAAGTAGGAACCGCGGAAGAACACCAGCGGGTCGGCGATCGCGTCGTGCACGCCCATCAGGTCGATGGCCGCGATCACCACGGTGTGATCACCGGCCGGATACTCGGCCTGCACGGTGCATTCCAACCATCCCAGCGCATCGTCGAGCAGCGGAGCACCGTTGCCGCCGGGTGACCAGCTGATGCCGCTGAACCGGTCGCCGGTGCGCGCCGCGAAGGCACGGCTGACCGCCTCCTGCCCGGCCGACAGCACGTTGATCGCCAGCGTGCCGACCTCGCGCAGCAGTGGCCAGGTGGTGGACGAGCTGGCCGGGCAGAACAGCACCAGTGGCGGGTGCATGGACAGCGAGGTGAACGAGTTCATGGCCATCCCGGCCGGGCCGTCCGGCGTCTGCGCGGTGACCACCGCCACCCCGGTCGGGTAGTGGCCCAGCACGTGCCGGAAGGTGTCGGCGTTCGGCCCGGCCAGCGCCGGACGTCCCCTGCCTCCCGGGATGCTGCCGTCCTGGATGCTCACCCCAGCCAGCCTAGTGATCCTCCGCCGGCCGGCATTCTCTGCCGTGCGGTACTTCTCCGCGGCTTTCGCCCCGGCCGTCCGAGCTGAACTCCGCGGCCGAGTTTCGGTACCGTCGGCAGTGCGAGCCGTACCGAAGGGGCTCTGTCAGCGCCAGTCAAGGGAGTCCGGCAATGGCCTACTACCGCAGCGCGGGAACGGTGCCGCCCAAGCGGCACACCCAGCATCGCGATGCCGAGGGCAAGCTCTACTACGAGGAGCTGATGGGCGAGGAGGGCTTCTTCTCCGACTCCTCGCTGCTCTATCACCGCAACCTGCCGTCCGCGATCAGCCGGGTGTCGCATTGGCAGCTGCCCGACCAGGCCACGGTCGCCAACTTGCCGTTGCGACCGGCCCATCTGCGGCTGCCCGAGCTGTTCGACGATCCGGCCAAGGTCGACCCGGTGACCGGGCGCCGGCTGGTGCTCGGCAACGCCGATGTCCGGATCGGCTACGTGGTGGCCAGCAGCCCATCACCCTTCTACCGCAACGCGATCGGCGACGAATGCGTCTTCGTCCAGGACGGCGCCGCGACCGTGCAGACCGTGTTCGGCGAGATCGAGGTCGGGTCCGGCGACTACCTGATCCTGCCGCGGGCCACCACCCACCGCTGGCTGCCGACCGGCGACGAACCGGTTCGGCTTTACTGCATCGAGGCGAACTCGCACATCAGCTCGCCCCGGCGCTACCTGTCCAAGTTCGGCCAGCTGCTGGAGCACGCGCCGTACTGCGAGCGGGACCTGCGAGCCCCGGCCGAACCGCTGCTGGCCGACGCCGCCGAAGCCGACCAGCCGACCGAGGTCTACATCAAGCACCGAGCCCCGGCCGCGGCCGGTGGCATCGGCGGTACCGTGCACGAGCTGCCGCACCACCCGCTGGACGTGGTCGGTTGGGACGGCTGCCTGTACCCGTACGCCTTCAACGTTGCCGATTTCGAACCGATTACCGGACGGATCCACCAGCCGCCGCCGGTGCACCAGGTGTTCGAAGGCACCAACTTCGTGATCTGCAACTTCGTGCCGCGCAAGGTGGATTACCACCCGTTGTCGATCCCGGTGCCCTACTACCACTCCAACGTCGACTCCGACGAGGTGATGTTCTACGTCGCCGGCAACTACGAGGCCCGCAAGGGTTCGGGTATCGGGCCCGGTTCGATCTCGCTGCACCCCGGCGGTCACTCGCACGGCCCGCAGCCGGGCGCTTACGAGGCAAGCATCGGCGTCGACCGGTTCGACGAGCTGGCCGTCATGGTGGATACCTTCCGTCCGCTGGAGTTCGGCGAGGGCGGCACCGCGGCTGATGACGGCAAGTACGCCTGGAGCTGGTCGTCCGGCACCGGTGACCGTGCATGACCTTTCCACCTTTGCTGCACGGCCTGTTTGACGACGCCGCGCTGTTTCCACCGGGCAATGCCCCGATGCCGGAGGCGGTGGCCGGCCAGCTGGCGCTCGAGTCTGCCTGGTATGCCGACCTGGTAGGCAGGTTCATCTGCCCGGCCGGCCGGCTGGCTGAGCTGAATGCCGAGCTGGGACGGGCCGGCGCCGGCCGGCCGCTCCGGGTATCGGTGACCGTCCCGGACGGCCTGGACGCGCTGGCCGAGGCGGTCCGGACGGCCCGGTCGCTCCCCGCGATCGAGCTGCTGTCGGTGGAGCTGCCGGTGCCGGTCGAGCTGCCAGCGAACGCCGTGCCGACCCTGGCCGAACTGGTCGCCGACGGGGTGGGTGTCTTCGCCGAGCTGCCCGCCGCCGAACTGACCCCGACGGTGGCCGGCCGGCTGGCCGAGACCGGCATCGCGCTGAAGCTGCGCACCGGCGGCACCACCCAGGCGGCGTTTCCCAGCCCGCAGGCGCTGGCCGAAGCGGTGTGGACGGCGGTCGCGGCCCAGCTGCCGTTCAAGTGCACCGCCGGCTTGCACCATGCGGTGCGGCATACCGATCCGGCCACCGGCTTGATCCACCACGGCTTCCTCAACGTGCTGCTGGCGGTGGCGGCCGCCCAGGCCGGCACCGACCCCGTCGAACAGCTGGTGATCGAGGATCCGGACATCGTCGCCAAGCGGACCGGTGCCTTGTCGACGGCCGAGGTGACCGCTATCCGCGGGCAGCTGCGCTCGATCGGCACGTGCAGCGTCGCCGAGCCGCTGGCCGATCTTCAGCTGCTGGGCCTGGTCGGTGCTCGGTGAGCTGGTTGGAGTTGGCGCCGACGGACCCGTTCGGTCTCAACACCCTGCCGTACGGGGTGGTGCGGCCGCCCGGCGGCGATCCGCAGCCCGCGGTCCGGATCGGCGACCGGGCACTGCTGCTCGGCCCGGTGACCGCGGCCCTACTCCGGCAGCGGGCGCCGCTGTTCGAGGCACCGACGCTGGATCGGTTGCTGTCCGCCGGACCGCCGGTATGGGCCGAGGTACGGGCCGCGATCACCGAGTGGTTGACCGACGAACGCTACCGCGAGCAGCTCGAACCTCAGCTGCTGCCGCTGGCCGGCTTGCCGACCGTGCTGCCGTTCACGGTCGCCGACTACGTGGACTTCTACGCCTCCGAGCACCATGCCAGCAATGTCGGGCAGATGTTCCGGCCCGGGGCGCCGCCGCTCACCCCGAACTGGAAGCACCTGCCGATCGGCTATCACGGCCGGGCCGGCACCGTGGTGGTGAGCGGCAGCGATGTACGCCGGCCGTGTGGGCAACGCAAGGTCGGCGAGGCGGTGGAGTTCGGCCCGTCCCAGCGGTTGGACATCGAGGCGGAGCTGGGCTTCGTGGTCGGCACCGGCTCTGCGCAGGGCACGCCGGTGCCGATCGGTGACTTCGAAGGGCACGTGTTCGGCGTGGTGCTGCTCAACGACTGGTCGGCCCGCGACATCCAGGCTTGGGAGTACGTGCCGCTGGGGCCGTTCCTGGGCAAGTCGTTCGCCACCTCGATCTCGGCCTGGATCACCCCGCTCAGCGCACTGCAATCCTGCCGGGTGCCGGCGGTGCCAAGGGATCCGCCACCGCTGCCCTACCTGGACGACGCCGGCGACTCGTGGAACCTCGACCTAGCCCTGGCGGTCCGGCTCAACGGCGAACTGATCTCCGAGCCACCGTTCGCCACGATGTATTGGACCGCGGCGCAGATGCTCGCCCACCTGACGGTCAACGGGGCCAGCCTTCGTCCCGGCGATCTGTTCGCCTCCGGGACGGTCAGCGGGCCGGAACGGGGGCAGCGCGGCTGCCTGTTGGAGTTGAGCTGGTCCGGGTCGGAACCGCTCACTCTGGCCGACGGCAGCACCCGCAGCTTCCTGGCCGATGGTGACGAGGTCTCGATCACCGCCACCGGACCGGGCCCGGACGGCAGCCGGGTGGGCATTGCCGAGGTGGTAGGCCGGATCCTTCCGGCGCTGGCGGGTTGATCGGCATGGTCCTGGAAGTTGCACTCTTCGACGTACAGCCCGGTACCGAGCAGGCGTTCGCGGCCGGTTACCAGCGGGTGCGGCAGGCCGTCCTACACTCGCCCGGCTGCTTGAACATGCGGATGACGCAGGGCATCGAGACGCCGAACCGGTTTGTGCTGCTGGTGGAATGGGAATCGGTCGAGGCACACCTTGCCTTCCGGGACTCCGACCGGTTCACGACCTGGCGCGGCGGGATCGGGCAGTTCTTCGC
This sequence comes from Jatrophihabitans sp., assembly GCA_035248685.1. Classification (GTDB taxonomy): domain Bacteria; phylum Actinomycetota; class Actinomycetes; order Mycobacteriales; family Jatrophihabitantaceae; genus Jatrophihabitans_A. The sequence continues at coordinate 34,459 of DATFHF010000025.1, read as the reverse complement.
GACCCCGCCGCGGGTCGAGCATTTCGCCGACCTCGGCTGAGCTCAGCCGGCGAGGGCTACTTGGTGACCTGGACCGTGACGCTGTTCACCGGCTGACCGCAGATGCCGGTGAACGTGCAGCTGAAGAGCTGTGCGGTAACCACCGCCTGTCCCTTGCTGAACGGCCTGTTGCCGAGGCTGGCGGTGACCCGGACCAGCAGCGTTTCGTGAGCACCGGTGCAGGTAACCGAGACGTCGGTCTGGCCGGTCGCGAGTTGCCCACCGACCTGTTCGTCTACCTCCACGTGCATGTCGGCGAAATCCCCGTTGCACTCGACATCGATCGGGACGTCCACCGCGGCGCCGCGGGCGACCAGGGTGGCCGGTGACAGCGGCGTGACCTCCAGATGCAGGCCACCGGAGTCGAACGCCAGCGCTGGTGCGGACGAGCCCAGCACCGCGACCGCCGCGCCACCGGCCAGCACGACCGCCTTCATCCTGTTGGCTTTCATCAAAACTCCTCCCGCAGAGTCGCCCCCGCTGATTGCGTCGGTTGTGGCAACCAATAGACGCGATGCTCGGTCCCAGGTTCCATCAGCTACCTGGTGATCTGGATCGTGACGCTGTTCGACTCCTGACCACAGGTGGTGCGGTTGCAGCCGAAGATCGATGCGGTCGCCACCGCAGAACCCTTGCTGAACGGCTTGCCGGAGGTGGCCGGCACCCGGACCAACAGTCGTTGGTGACCACCATTGCAAGCCACCGAGACGTCGGTGCTGCCGGTGGCAATCTGCCCACCCACCCGCTCGGTCAGCTGGAGGGTCAGGTCGGCGAAGCTCGCGTTGCACTCGACATCGACCGGGACGTCCACCGCGGCGCCCTTGGCCACCAGGGTGCCCGGCGACAGCGGCGTGACCTCCAGGGTCAGGCCACCGGAGGAGAAGGCGACCGCTGGTGCGGTTGAGCTCAGCACCGCAACCGCGGCGCCCCCGGCCAGAACCGTGCCGATCACAATTGCCTTTGCCCTGTTGGCTTTCATCGATACTCCTCCTGCGGGGTCTCCCCCGCTGATTGGGTGGCGCGTCCTGCCGGACTCTCCGGCAGGGCCAGACCGACCAATGCCGCCGCCAGTAGCGGGATGGCCGGGATATGCCAAACGAAATCGAAGCCGGCGTGCACGGTCAGCGCCGCGGCCGCCGCAAGGGCGCCGGCGCTGATCGCGGTACCGGAAAGTTGGGCCTGATACAGCCGTCGGAAAGTCAGCACCAGCAGGACGGCCAGCAGCAGACCGCCGACGATGCCCAGCTCAGCAAGCACCTGGAGGTACTCGTTATGGGCATAGCGGTACGTGCTGGTACCACGGTTCGACGTCCAGGTCAGGGTCCGCAGGTCCGGGCCGACTCCCCAGAGCGGGTGCTGGTCGAACAGCCGCAGCGCGGCGCGGTAGGAGGCGGCACGCTCGGAGTCCTCTACCGTCAGCCGGGCGGTGCTGACAGCCCGGATCGCGGTGTGCAACCTGGTCAATCCGACAGCGAGGCTGACGCCGGCGAGCAGCGCCAGGCCCAAGCCGGTTAGCAGCCTCGAGCCGCCGCGGATCGGCCGAAGGGCCGGCAAGGCGCCGACCACAAGCCCGGCTAGCAGGCCAGCTACCGCCACCGCCGGGTGGGCGCTCGGCGAGGTGGTGGCGGGCAACAGTCCGGCTGCCGCCACCGCGGCGCCCAGTACCGGCGCCGCCCCGACCCGCACCACCGCCCGTGGACCACGCACCGCGACCAGGACGAGCACGCCGACCGCAACGCCCAGATAACCCGCGCGGCTCAGGGTGGCCAGCTCGCCGGTGAGCAGCACCGTGCTAGCCAGCAACAGCCCGAGCGAGTGCGGAGTCACGGCGAGCAGGGCGAGCGCGACCAGGACCAGCATCGCGAGGATCACGGCAGTCGCGTTCGGATAGGTCAGCGTGGACGAGGCGCGCCACAGCCGCTGGCCTTGCCAGCTCAGCCGCGCCAGGTGGAAGGCAACCCCGAGCCAGCCGAGCAACGCGACCAGGACGCCGCAGCCCAGCAGGCCGGTCAACAGCAAGTCACGCGCCTGCGCGTCCAGCCTGGCGCAACCGATCAGGACGGCGGCCATGCCGGCGAGCAGCACCAGGTAGCCGATCGCCTCACCGGGTCGCTGCCGCGCGGTCGCGTCGATCAGGGCCCAACCGGCAAGGGCCGCCGCCGCCAGGATGATGGGCCGGTCCGCGCGGCTCAGCCGAATCCGACCGGGGATGACGAGCAACGCCGAGACCAGCAGCGCGGCGACATACCACTGTGCCGGCCGGTAAAACGCGCCCTGCGCGAGGACGGCGATGCTGACTGCGCCGAGCAGCAGGGGCGCGCCCCACCGATCGAGGACCAAGGCTCGGCCTGCCGCCGATGGATTGACGACGTGCACCGGGCCCCCTCCCGCAGGCATTGTTTGCCTGGGACTCATCCTGGAGGTTCGGCGGCGCTATAAGGGGTTTTATCGATTACTATTTCGCAACAAAGACTTACTTAACGCATTTTTAGCTTCAGTCGCTTGAATGCCGGCAGGTCACCTCGATCAGGTTGCCGGCCGGGTCGGCGAACTGGGCGCCGAAGTAGTTCAGCTGAGCCTGTTCCCAATCCCGCGGCGACTGGATCACCCGGACCCCGGCGGCCGCGCCGGCGGCATGTGCAGCCAGCACCCCGTCCCGGCCGGCCACTGCCAGCGCGACGTGCGCGCCGGTGGTCGGGCGCGGGCCGGCTACCAGCCACAGCACCGGCGGCCGGTCCGGCAGGCCATAGCCGGTCGCGGCGACGGTGCCCGGGTCGCCGTCCTCGACCTCGGGATCGGAGTACTCGACCGAGGCCGACAGGCCGACCGCCGACAGCACCGGGTCATATACTTTCCGACTGGCCTCGAAGTCGTCGGTGACGACCGTGACGTGATCCAGGCTCGCGCTGACTGCCATGCCCTATGCCTACTCCGACCGGAGGACGTCTCGTGCAGGTACACCCCGAAGTGGCCGCGGCGATCGCGCAGCGGCGTCCGGTGGTGGCGCTGGAAAGCACGATCATCAGCCACGGCCTGCCCCGGCCGGACAACCTCGCCATCGCCCGTGAGATCGAACAGGTGGTGCGCAAGGCGGGCGCGGTGCCGGCCACGATCGCGGTGGTGGCCGGGCAGGCCCGGATCGGACTGGACGATCAGGCGCTGGAACTCATCGCGGGTTCGTCCGAGGTGGCCAAGGTGAGCGTGCGGGATCTGGCGACGGTGGCGGCCCGGGGCGGCCACGGCGCCACCACGGTAGCCTCCACCGCGCATCTTGCGGCCCTGGCCGGCATCGCGGTCTTCGCCACCGGCGGCCTGGGCGGGGTACACCGGCAGGCACGCGAATCCTGGGACGAGTCGGCCGACCTGACCACGTTGTCGCGCACGTCGATCACCGTGGTGTGCACCGGCGTGAAGTCCATCCTGGACGTCGGGGCAACTCTGGAACGCCTGGAAACATTGAACATTGCCGTGCTCGGCTACCGCACCGACCGTTTCCCCGGCTTCTACCTGCGTGATTCGGGGCACGGGCTGGACTGGCGGGTGGATTCGGCGGCCGAGGTGGCGGCGGTGATGCGGGCGCGGGCGGCGTTGGGCTCGGACAACTACGGCCTGGTGGTCGCCAACCCGATCCCGGCGGCGGACGAGTTGGCTCGGTCAGTGCACGACCGCACGCTGGCACAGGGGCTTGCCGAACTCGGTCGCAACGGCATCACCGGCAAGCAGGTCACACCGTTCCTGCTGGACTTCTTCCACCGCCGGACCGAGGGCGCCTCGCTGCGGGCCAACGTCGCGCTGGTGCTGGACAACGCCCGGGTCGCCGCCGAAATCGCGGTGGCCTACGGCTCGGCCGGCTAAGCACGTGCCCGGTTTGACCTCGGTGGTCGGTTCGATCGTCTGTGTCGGCGACCTGATGGTGGACGTGCTGGCCCGGCTGGCCGGCCCGCTGGCGATCGGTTCGGACACCCCGGCCCCGGTCTGCATCCAGCCCGGCGGCTCGGCGGCCAACACCGCCTGCTGGCTCGGCTTCCTGGGCGCGTCCGTGGTCTTCGCCGGCCGGGTCGGCGATGACGCGTTCGGCCGCGAGGCGGTGTCGGCATTGCAGGCGGCCGGCGCGCGTACTCAGGTGGCGGTGGATCGACAGCTGCCGACCGGGTGTGCCTGGTGCTGATCGGCCCGGACGGTGAACGCACCATGGTTCCCTCGACCGGTGCGAACGGTGCATTGGAACCGCTGGACTTGGCCGGCTTGATCGGGACCGATGATCACCTGCACCTGTCCGGATACAGCCTGCTGCACGACGGATCCCGGCCGGCCGCCCGATCTGTGCTGGGCCTGGCGCACGCGATGGGAACCGGAATCTCGGTGGATGCCGCGTCGGCTGCACCGATCCGGTCGGTCGGTGCGGCCGCTTTCCTGGATTGGCTGCCGACCGGCACCCTGCTGATCGCCAATGCCGACGAGCTGATGGCGTTGACCGCCACCGGGGATCCGGCCGAGTTGACCGAGCGTGGGCTCACCGTGGTGATCAAGGACGGCCCGGACGGTGCCCGGATCGCTGATGACCGCGGTGTTCGCCGGGTCGCCACCACGCCGGTGCCGGTGCTGGATTCCACCGGTGCCGGGGACGCGTTCGCGGCCGGGTTGTTAGCCGCCTTGCGCGCCGGAGCGGACCTGGATGATGCGGTACGGCAAGGAAATGGGACCGCCGCTCAGGCGCTCGGCACCCTTGGCGGTCGTCCGACGGTCAGCCGAGCCTGACGTTGCTGGCCACCGCGGTGACCCGGACACCGCTGCCGGTCGCGGCCAAGTCCCGTACCTGCAACCCGTACGGCAGGCCGGCCAGCGACAGCTGCGGGGAGAACAGCGCGGTGAGCTCGTTGACCGCGGCCTGTGGCAGCTGGACGCCGGTGCTCGCCACGCCGACCCGGACGTCGGAGAAACCGAGCTCGTCGCCGCCCGGCACCGTCACCACCGCGCTGACCGTGCCGGTGATCGTCTGCCCGAGCACGGTCACCGACTTGTGCGTCTGCACCCGGCCACCCTGCTGGTAGCTGACCGGGATACCGAGCAGCTGGGATAGCTCTGAATAGCCGATCTGTGCGGTAGCGGTCACGTGCTCAGCGGTCACACCGGAGAACTGGTGGATCGCCCGAACGCCGGTCAGCCGCGCATCCAACCTGTCGAGGGCCACCTGCTTGTCCTGCGCGCCGACGGTGAGGTGGTCGCTGTCGAGCTTGACCGCGTGATATCGGTTGGCAATCACCTGAGTCAAAAAGGGAAAGCCCTCGATATGCACGGCCGGCTGCTTGGCAAGGTGCTGCGATGACTGGACCTTCGTGGCGACCGCTCGTTCGGCCACCACCAGGCCGATCCGGTCGGCGGCCACCAGCAGCACCACCACAACGATCAGCAAGATGAGCAGGCCACGCCCGGGCGAGCGTCGGCGACGCCCGTTCACTGAACGCAAAACTCGTTACCCTCCGGGTCGGTCACTAGCGGACACCCGCCGCGTCCATGCCGCGCAGCTCCTTCTTGAGCTCACCGATCTCATCACGTAACCGGGCCGCCACCTCGAACTGGAGCTCGCGCGCCGCGGACAACATCTGCTCGTTCAGCTGCTGGATCAGATCCGCCAGCTCCGCGCGCGGCATGGCGGCCACGTCCAGCCGGCCGTCCGCGTGCGCGCCGACCCCGACCACGCCGGCCGACGCGCCTGCGCCCCGGCCGGCTCGTCCCGGCGTAGGTGACTTGCCCCTGGACTGCGAGCGGCCGGAACCGCCGACCGGGGTGCCGCCGCCGAGCAGCTCCGCGGTGTCCTCGGCCTCGCGTGCCAGCATCTCGGTGATGTCGGAGATGCGTTTGCGTAGCGGGGTCGGGTCGATGCCGTGCGCGGTGTTGTAGGCGATCTGGATAACCCGGCGCCGGTTGGTCTCCTCGATCGCCTGGGCCATCGACCGGGTGACCGTGTCGGCGTACATGTGCACCTGGCCGGAGACGTTGCGGGCGGCCCGTCCGATGGTCTGGATCAGCGAAGTGCCCGAACGCAGGAACCCCTCCTTGTCGGCGTCCAGGATCGATACCAGTGACACCTCGGGCAGGTCGAGGCCCTCCCGGAGCAGGTTGATGCCGACCAGCACGTCGAACTCGCCCAACCGCAGCTCGCGCAGCAACTCCACCCGGCGCAGCGTGTCGACCTCGGAGTGCAGGTAGCGGACCCGAATGCCGAGTTCGAGCAGGTAGTCGGTGAGGTCTTCGGCCATCTTCTTGGTGAGCGTGGTGACCAGCACCCGCTCGTTCTTCTCCGCCCGCTGCCGAATCTCGTGCAGCAGGTCGTCGATTTGGCCCTTCGTCGGCTTGACGATCACCTCCGGATCGACCAGGCCGGTGGGCCGGATGACCTGCTCGACGAATTCGCCACCGGTCTTGCCCAGCTCGTAATTACCGGGCGTCGCGGACAGGTACACCGTCTGGCCGATCCGCTCGACGAACTCTTCGAACTTCAGCGGCCGGTTGTCCATGGCGCTCGGCAGTCGGAAACCGTGGTCGACCAGGGTCCGCTTTCGCGACATGTCGCCCTCGTACATGCCGCCGGTCTGCGGCACGGTGACGTGCGACTCGTCGATGACGAGCAGGAAATCCTCCGGGAAGTAGTCGAGCAGGCAGTTCGGCGCGCTACCCGGTTGCCGGCCGTCGATGTGCAGCGAGTAGTTCTCGATACCGGAGCAAAAGCCCACCTGCCGCATCATCTCGATGTCGTAGCTGGTGCGCATCCGGAGCCGTTGCGCTTCCAGCAGCTTGTTCTGGCCCTCGAGCTCGGCCAGTCGCTGCTCTAGCTCCTTCTCGATGCCGCGGATCGCCCGCTCCATCCGCTCCGGGCCGGCAGCGTAGTGCGTGGCCGGGAAGATGAAGACCTCGTCGACCTCGCGGACCACCTCGCCGGTGAGCGGATGCAGGTAGTACAGCCGCTCGATCTCGTCCCCGAACATCTCGATCCGGATTGCCAACTCCTCGTACACCGGGAAGACCTCGACGGTGTCACCGCGGACCCGGAAGATGCCGCGGGTAAAGGCGAGGTCGTTGCGCGCGTACTGGACGTCGACCAGGCCGCGCAGGATCCGCTCGCGTTCGATCTGCTGGCCGAGCCGTAGCCGAACCGACCGGTCGACGTACTCCTGCGGCGTGCCGAGGCCGTAGATGCATGACACCGTCGCCACCACCACCACGTCGCGCCGGGTAAGCAGCGACATGGTGGCCGAGTGCCGCAGCCGCTCGACCTCGGAGTTGATCGCCGAGTCCTTCTCGATGTAGGTGTCGGTCTGCGGGACGTAGGCCTCCGGCTGGTAATAGTCGTAGTAGCTGACGAAGTACTCGACGGCGTTGTTGGGCAGCATCTCGCGCAACTCGTTGGCCAGCTGGGCGGCCAGGGTCTTGTTCGGCGCCATCACCAGGGTCGGCCGTTGCAGCCGTTCGATCAGCCAGGCGGTGGTCGCCGACTTGCCGGTGCCGGTGGCGCCCAGCAGCACGACGTCTCGCTCGCCGCCATTCAGCCGCTTTTCCAACTCGGCGATCGCGGTCGGCTGATCGCCGGCCGGCTCGTAGTCGCTGATTACCTTGAACGTCCCGCTCTTGGGAACGATGTCGCTGTCCACCCGCATACCGATCAGAGTACGAGCAGCCACCGACAACTCTGGCCGCTACCGTGATCAGCATGACTGACCCGCGGGTGGTCGCCGTGTGCGCCGCGGCCGAGCACACCATGTCCAAGCCGGCGCTGGCCTCGATCAGCCTGCTGGCCGGCCTGGGGGTGGCCGGCGACGCTCACCTCGGTGAGCTGGTGCAGCACCGCTCCCGGGTCCGCCGCGATCCCAACCAGCCCAATTTGCGCCAGGTGCACCTGATCCACGACGAGCTGCTGGACGAGCTGCGCGACGCCGGCTTTCCGGTCGGCCCCGGCCTGCTGGGCGAGAACATCACCACCCGCGACATCGACCTGCTCGGCCTAGCCACCGGCAGCCGGCTGCACTTCGACGGCGGCGCGGTCGTCGAGATCACCGGCCTGCGCAATCCCTGCGTCCAGCTTGATGGGCTGTTCACCGGGCTGATGCAGGCGGTGCTGGACCGGGCTCCGGACGGCAGGCTGATCCGCAAGGCGGGCGTGATGGGCGTGGTGCGCGCCGGCGGTAGCGTCCGGGCGGGCACCTCGATCACCGTGCAGGCCCCGACCGGGCCGGCGACAGCGCTGCAACCCGTCTAACCTCCCGGCGATTCAGAACGGCGGGCGGAGCCGGGCTCGGCACTGCTCGATGTCGAAATCGGCCGGCGGGTAGCTCAGCTGGAGGTCAGCCAGCGACTCGATCAACAACCGGCCGATCGCCCAGTTGCGGTACCACTTGCGATCAGCGGGCACCACGTACCACGGGGCCACCTCGGTGGACGTGCTGGACAGCACCGCGGCATAGCCGGTCTGGTAGTCGGCCCAGCGGCCGCGCTCGTCGAGATCGGCGGGGTTGAACTTCCAGAGCTTGGTCGGATCGTCCAACCGCGCCAGCAACCGGTCCCGTTGCTCGCCGTAGCTGATGTGCAGGAAGCACTTGATGATCGTGGTGCCGGCGTCGGTCAGTTCCTGCTCGAAGGCGTTGATCTCCGATATCCGCTGCTGCCAGGCCTCGTCGTCCAGCTGGCCGTGTACCCGGGTGACCAGCACGTCCTCGTAGTGCGAGCGGTTGAACACCCCGATGATGCCGGGACCGGGCAGCGCGCGGCGGATTCGCCACAGGAAGTGGTGCGCCGCCTCAGCCGGAGTGGGTTTCTTGAACCCGTGAACGAGCACCCCGGCCGGGCCTACCTGCCCGACCACATGCCGGACCACGCCGTCCTTGCCTGAGGTGTCGGTGCCCTGAAGCACGAGCAATATCCGACGCTGGTCACCGCTGGCGCCGCGGGCGTAGAGCATGTCCTGCTGGGCCGCCAGCCGCTCACCGTCCGCGGCCAACTGTTTGGTGGTACGGGCCTTGCCACCGGGCGCCAGCGGCCGAGCCGCCGGGTCGTAGCCCAGCAGGGTCACCGGTCCGGCAGCTACCCGGAGGGCAGCGCGCACTGACCGGTGCTTGCGCTTCGGGTCGGAGGCCATGGCCGGAACCCTAACCGCACCCGCCGACCGGGTGGTCGGCAACCACCTGATCAGGCGGCGATGTCCACCAAGGTGACGGTGATGGTCGCGCCGCTGGCGACCTTGTAGCTGAGCTCATCGCCGGGACGGGCGCCAAGCAGCACCACGCCGAGCGGGCTGGTCGGGGTGATCACGTCGATGCCGCCGCCGGCCTGTTCCACCAGCCCGATCAGGTAGTCCTGGGTCTCGTCGTCATCGGAGAACCGGAGCTTGACCACGCTGCCGATCTCGGCCACCGCTGCCTTGGTGTTGTCGGCGTCCGGCGCCTGCAGTTGCACCTGTAGGGCGGCGATGCGGGCATCGAGTTCGCCCAGCCGGATCAACGCTTCGACGTTGCCGGCGTGGTCGGCGGCATCGCCCGAGCCACCGGGTGGGATGCTCTCGATGGCGGTCTGGACGCGCTGGGCTTGCAGATCTTCCAGTCGGGCGACCAAGGCGGCGCGTGCCGAACTGGACAGGGACGGCATGATCATGGTCACGAGGGGTTCCTCTTCGGTTCTCTCTCTGCGGACGGTTCGCCACGCTCTACTTGAGCGCGGTTTCTGGTCTATCTGGTTCTAGCTGGAATTGCTCTGAGTCTGTAGGAACTCCGCACGGTCGAAAAAGGTTCCGGGCACCAATCCGACCGCTAGAGCTACGGTGAAGAGCATCGGCGGTCCTCGCACGATACTTACCGTCTGCCGGAGGAAATATTCATTTTTCGTTGCACAGCTGCCGCCTATTCGTTGTACAGCGTGCTGAGATGGGCCTATGCGCCTGCTGCTGCCCGCCCCTGACCGGCCCGCTACCGACGAGGTGGACGTGCACGCCCACTACGCCGAGCGGTGGCTGGACGACGGTGGCGTGCGGGTCAACTTCGTCAGCAGCGTGGACGGCGCGGCGAGCGCGAATGGGTTGTCCCGCGGTCTCCAGACGCCCGGTGACCACGTGGTGTTCGGGGTGCTGCGCGACCTGGCCGACGTCATTCTGGTCGGTGCCGCGACCGCCACCGCCGAGGGCTATCGGCCGGCGCACCCGTCGGCCCGGCGGCGAGCGATCCGCACCGGTTACGGCCTGGCCGAGGTTCCGGCCATCGCGGTGCTGTCCGGCAGCCTCGAGCTGGATCTGACCGCACCGCTGTACTCGGCGGCGCTGGCCGCGCCCACCCTGATCATGACCGGCTCGTCGGCACCGGTCGGCCGGCGCAACGACATCATCGATCTGACCGGCGGCAAGTCGAAGCTTCAGTTGGTGGAATCGCCGTCGGCCGGCGGTGGCGTCGACGTGCTGGCGGCGATCGACAGCCTGCGCCAGCTGGGTTACCGGCGAATCCTCTGCGAAGGCGGCCCCCGGCTGTTCGGCGCCGCCGTCGCGGCCGGGGCGGTGGATGAGCTGTGCCTGAGCGTGACCCCGCTGCTGGCCGGCCCGGCCGGTAGCCGGATCGTGACCGGCGACGGCTGGCCGCCGGGGCTGCGGCCGAAGCTGGAATTGGTCGGGTTGCTGACCGAGGACGGCGCGCTGTTCTGCCGGTACCGGCTGGCTCGAGCCTGACCCGAGACCGCCCGGTGGCGAGTCAGAGCCTGGTGTGGAGAATGGGCCGATGAAGCTGCCCGTGCTGCCACCGATCGCGCCGATGCTGGCCAAGGCGGTGTCGACGATCCCGCCCGGCGCCTCCTACGAACCCAAGTGGGACGGCTTCCGGTCCATCTGCTTCCGCGATGGGGACGAAGTCGAGCTGGGCAGCCGCAACGAGCGACCGATGACCAGGTACTTTCCTGAGCTGATCGAGGCGATCAAGGCCGAACTGCCGGAACGCTGCGTGATTGACGGCGAGATCGTGATCGCTACGCCGGCCGGCCTGGACTTCGACGCGTTGCAGCAGCGGATCCACCCGGCCGACTCCCGGGTACGGTTGCTGGCCGAGCAGACCCCGGCCTCGTTCATCGCCTTTGACCTGCTGGCCTTGGGTGATACCGATTACACCGAGCAGCCCTTCGCCAAGCGACGGGCGGTGCTGGTCGAGGCGCTGGCCGGGGCCGGGCGTTCGGTGCACCTCACCCCGACCACGACCGATATCGCCGAAGCGCAACGGTGGTTCACCGAGTTCGAAGGCGCCGGCCTGGACGGGGTGATCGCCAAGCCGCTGGATGGCAGCTACCAGCAGGACAAGCGGGTGATGTTCAAGATCAAGCATGTCCGGACGGCCGATTGCGTGCTGGCCGGCCTGCGCTGGCACAAGACCTCGACCGCGGAGCAGCCACTGGTCGGGTCGCTGCTGCTGGGGCTGTACGACGACGGTCGGCTGCAACACGTCGGGGTGATCGGCTCGTTCACCGCTCAGCGCCGGGCCGAACTGGTGGAGGAACTGGCGCCGCTGCGGCTGGCCGACGACGAGCAGCACCCGTGGCAGGAGTGGGCTAGTGCCGAGGCGCACCAGGCCCAGCGGCTGCCGGGCAACGTGAGCCGGTGGAACGCCACCAAGGACCTGTCCTTCGTGCCGCTGCGGCCGGATCGGGTGATCGAGGTCAAGTACGAGCACATGGAGGGCCATCGCTTCCGGCACCTGGCGCACTTCCTGCGCTGGCGGGACGACCGGACGCCCGAGTCCTGCACCTATGAGCAACTGGAACAGCCGGTTACCTTCGAACTCACCGACATCGTGCCTGGCCTGGGCTCCGCTGGGGATCGGTAATCTCGGCTGGTGCAGCTAAACCGCAGGATCACCCGCCTGTCCGTCGCCGGCATCGCGCTGCTACTCGCCGCCACCGCCTGCACCAAGGGCAGCAGCCACCGGCCGCCGGCGCAGACCACCACCGCGACGCGAACCAGCACCGCGGTCGGCAGCGCGTCGCCGTCCAGCAGCCCGAGCTTGCCGCCGGCGCACATCGACTTCTCCGATTGCTCCACCCAGTTCCAGGCCGCGATCGGCACCGCCAAGGCCAAGACGATGACCTTCTCCTGCGGCAAGCTGACCGTCCCGCTGGACTACAGCAAGCCGACCGCGACCGACATCCAACTGTTCGTGGTCCGGATCCACAGCAAGAGCCAGAAGCCGGCCAACCGGATCGGTTCGCTGCTGGTCAACCCCGGCGGTCCGGGCGGGTCCGGGGTCAACCTGGCAGCCGGTCTGGTCGGTGCGCTCAGCGACGACATCTTCGCCCGGTTCGACCTGGTCGGCTTCGACCCGCGCGGGGTGGGGCTGTCCGGACCGCTGCAGTGCATCGGTGACAAGCAGAAGGACCAGCTAGCCGCGGCGGACCCGGACCCGCGCACGGTGGCCGGGCGAGCGCTGGCCAGGACCGAGTCGGCGGCGGTGGTACAGGCCTGTGTGGCCAAGTACGGCCCGGCGCTGGCGCACTACAACACCGAAGAGACCGCGCACGACATGGATCTGATCCGACAAGCGGTCGGCGATCCGAAGCTGAACTACCTCGGCTTCTCCTACGGCACCCGGCTGGGCGCCGCGTACGCCCACGAGTTCCCCACCCGGATCCGGGCCGCGGTGCTGGACGGTGCGGTCGACCCGGTCGCCGACGAGCTCACCACCGATGAGCATCAGACCGCGGCCTTCGAAGGCGCCTTCAACCAGTTCGCCGAGGACTGCGTCACCCGAGCCAGCTGCGCGGTGCTCGGCGACCCGCGGGCGACCGTCGAAGCGCTCATCGCGGCGGCTGACAAGTCACCGATCAAGTCGAGCAAGAAAGGCGAAACCCGAGTGGCGACGGGCGGCATCGTCACCCTCGGCGTGCTATCGGCACTGTATGACCAGAGCCAATGGCCGGTGCTGGGCAACGCACTGGTGTCCGCGCGTCGGGGCGACTCAGCCGGGCTGTTCGCGCTGGCCGATGCCTACCTCGAGCGGGATCCGAGCACCGGCCACTACTCCAACATTTTGGACGCCAACCTTGCGGTCAACTGCAACGACTCCAGGCTGAAGATCACCGATGCGCTGGTCGCCGCCCGCGCCGCGCAGTGGATGGCGAAGTACCCGATCTTCGGACGCAACGCCGCCGCGTCGCTGTACTCGTGCTATTCCTGGCCACCGTCCGGGCATCCGCTGCCGCCGGCCTCCGCTCCCGGCGCGCCGCCGATCCTGGTGATCGGCACGGTGCACGACCCGGCCACACCGTTTGCGGCCGCCGGCGTGCTGGCCAAAGCGCTGGGTAGCGGACGGCTGCTCACCTGGGACGGCGAGGGGCACACCGCCTATCCCAAGACCACCTGCATCCGAACCAAGGTGGACAGCTACCTGATCAGCGACAAGATCCCGACCGGCACCAGCTGCCCGCCCGGTTAACGGGCAGCGCAGATGGCGGTCCTGTTTGCCCTGCTCGCCGCTGCCGCCTACGGGATCAGCGACTTCGTCGGTGGCATCGCCTCGCGTCGGGTGTCGGCGTTCAGCGTGCTGCTGATCAGCACCCCGTTGGGCGCCCTGCTCATGGCGGCGCTGCTGCCGGTCTACGGCGGCCCGGTGAGCGCAGGCACCCTCGGCTGGAGCCTGGCCGGCGGGGCGGCCGGCCTGGTCGGCGTCCTGCTGCTCTACAGCGCGCTGGCGCTGGCGCCGATGAACATCATCTCGCCGGTGACCGCGGTGATGTCGGCGGTGGTGCCGGTGTTCGGCGGGGTGCTGCTCGGTGAACGACCGCACCCGCTTGCCTGGGCCGGCATCGCGGTCGGGCTGCTGGCAGTGGTGCTGGTCTCGCGCCAGCCCGAGGATCACCCGCACGGCCCGGTCGGCTGGCTCCCGCTGGCGATGGCGGTGATAGCCGGCGTCGGGTTCGGCGCCTACTTCATCTGCCTGGCTCGGTCCGACCATGATTCGGGCATCTGGCCGGTGCTGATCTCGCGCGCCTGCTCGGCGGTACTGATCCTGCCGCTGGCCCTGACCGGCGGTCGCCGCCGGCGGCTCGGCCCGTCCCTGCTGGGCCTGGCGACGGTGGCCGGTGCGCTGGACGCGACGGCGAACCTGGCCTTCCTGCTAGCCAGCCGGCACGGGCTGCTCTCGCTGTCCGGCGTGATCACCGCGCTGTACCCGGCCGGGACGGTGCTGCTGGCGGTGCTGATCCTCAAGGAGCACACCGGCCGGCTGCAACGAACCGGCCTGGGACTGGCCGCCGCCGCAGTAGTGCTGCTGACCAGATAAGACCAACGAGGGTGGCATCGAGCTGACGGCAAAGGTGAGCATGAGCGGGACCCATGGCTTACCCCGGTACTAACAGTCGGCAACGGGATCGGATGGCGTCGCGCCCTTACGCGCTCAGTCCAACGGCTGCGGTTGGTCCCGCTCGGCCCAGTTGGCCTGGTTGATCTTCGACGGCTGCACCCGGGGCGGCTCGCCTTCCATCTTCGGGAAGTTGGGCGGGTACGGCGCGTCGCCCAAGCCGTGGTCCTGCTCGTCGCGCTCCGACCATTCAAGCAACTCCCCTATGTCGTAAGGGGAATCGTCGATGCCGGCATGCACGTCACCAAGTTCGGCGAACCGGGCCGGCATGCTGGCCATGGTGAAGTCCTCCATCCGCACCTCGGGTAGCTCGTCCCAGGTGATCGGCGCCGAGACCAGCCCGGTCGAGGCCCGGATGGAGTACGCCGAAGCGATCGTCCGGTCCCGAGCGTTCTGGTTGAAGTCGATGAAGACCTGCTCGCCGCGTTCCTCCTTCCACCACTTGGTGGTGACCAGGTCCGGCACCCGGCGCTCGACCTCGCGGGCGAAGGCCAGCGCGGCCCGGCGAACCTGGGTGAAGCCGTGATCGGGATGGATTCGCAGGTAGATGTGGATGCCCCGCGAGCCGGAGGTCTTCGGCCAGCCGACCGCGCCGATCTCGTTCAGCAGCTCGTGCACCAGCACGGCCACCACCTTGGCGTCCTCGAAGTCGGTGCCCGGCTGCGGATCCAGATCGATCCGCAGCTCGTCCGGACGTTCGGTGTCGGCGCGCCGGGAGTGCCACGGATGGAACTCGACCGTCGACATCTGCACCGCCCAGATCACGCTGGCCAGCTCGGTGACGCACAGCTCGTCGGCGGTCCGGCCGGACGGGAACTTGACCTGCACGGTCTGCACCCACTCCGGCGCGCCCTTGGGCAGCCGCTTCTGGTAGATCCGCTCCCCGCCGGTGCCGTCCGGAAAGCGGTGCAGCATGCAGGGCCGTTCGGCCAGCGCCCGGACGATCCCGTCGCCCACCGACAGGTAGTAGTTGGCCAGGTCGAGCTTGGTGGCGCCGGTGGCCGGAAAGTACACCCGATCCGGGTTGGTGATCTTGACCGTCCGGTCGGCCACCTCTAGCTCGGTGAACGGCGATGCCATAGCCAGACGATACTGAACCGACGGTGGGTCGAGGCGCGCTGTCGGCGCCCTGGGCTAGCTTCGACGACGTGACCTCCCTGCATCCGGCCGCGGCCGGCCTGGACTACTTCGCCGAGATCGCCATGCACAGCGCCGGGCTGGCCGAGGCCGCCGAAGCAAACCTGGACGCTCCGGTCGAGCACTGTCCGGGCTGGACGGTCGCCGACCTGGTCAGCCATGTCTGGCAGGTGCACTGGTTTTGGGGCCTGATGGCCGAGCAACGGCTGGCGGGGCCGCCCGAGGACGAGGAACCTCCGGAAGCGCCGGCCCGTGCCGAATTGTTGGCGCAGTTCCGGGCCGGCGCGCTGCGGCTGGTGGAAATCCTGCGCGCGGCCGATCAGCAGGCACCGGTCTGGACCTGGGCGCCGAGCCAGCAGAACATCGGCTTCATCAGTAGGCACCAGGTGCAGGAGGCCGCGGTCCACCGCTGGGATGCCGAGCACGCGGCCGGTCGCCGCTACGTCTTCGCGGTGCCGGTCTCGGTCGACTCGATCGAGGAGTTCCTGACCTTCTCGGTGGCCTCGGTGGCCGACCCTCCCGATCAGCCGAAGCCGAATCTCGGTGGCCGATTGGTGCTCCTCGCCACCGACGCCGACGCCGCCTGGACGATCACCGACGACGAGCGGCCGGGGACGGTCCGGTTCAGCCGCGGCGCCGAGCCCGACGCCCCATCGGTCACCGGCACCGCCTCGGATTTGTTGCTCTGGCTGTACCGGCGGGTGGAACTGCCGGTCAGGCCCGGCGCCGATGGTGCACCGGCCGACGAACTGGTCCAGCGATTCCAGGCGCTGACCTTCACCGACTAGACCGGGCTGCGCCCACAGCAGCGGACAGCGCTGACAAAACCCGGTTCGACCAGGCATGCTGATGAGGTGAACACCGACCCGACCGAGCCGCGCCGGCCGACGCACACCCACATGGTGTACCTGGACCCGAAGCTCGACCGTCCGGTCAGCCAGTACTCCCCAGAGGGCGAGATCCGGATGATGGGCGACTTCGCGGCCGCGCTCAGCCGCCGCCGGGGCAAGATCTCGCGGCCGATGGCGATCATTCTGGTGGTGCTCATCCTGGCCCCGATCGTGCTCAGCGTGCTGGCCGTCCTCACCACCTGGTAGTCCCCGCGACCGGCCGGCGGTGCGTACTGTCGAGGCCATGACGACCGAGCAGAACGCACCTCAGGTAACCAAGTCCGAGGAGCAGTGGCGTGCCGAACTCAGCCCGGCCGAATACGCCGTGCTCCGGGAAGCGGCCACCGAGCGGCCCTACACCGGCGAGTACACCGACAACCACCGCACCGGCATTTACGCCTGCCGCGCCTGCGGCGCCGAGCTGTTCCGGTCGGAGCAGAAGTTCGACTCGCACTGCGGCTGGCCCAGCTTCTTCTCACCGCTGGCCGGCGACCGGATCATCGAGCGGGCCGACAACTCGCTGGGCATGCGCCGGGTCGAGGTGCTGTGCGCCAACTGCCACAGCCACCTCGGGCATGTCTTCGAAGGCGAGGGTTATGCCACCCCGACCGATCTGCGCTACTGCATCAACTCGATCAGCCTGACCTTCGCCGAGCAGGACGGCTGACCGGTTTCTCGACCCGGGCCCGTCCGGGTCAGGGCAGGCTGTCGACGATGTCGGCGATCGGGCGCTGGGCGCCGGTGTAGAACGGCACCTCGGCCCGCACGTGCCGGCGAGTCTCCGAACTGCGCAGGTGACGCATCAGGTCGACGATCCGGTGCAGCTCGTCGGCCTCGAACGCCAGGATCCACTCGAAGTCGTTCAACGCGAACGACGCCACCGTGTTCGCCCGGACGTCCGGATAGTCCCGCGCCAGCTGGCCGTGCTCGGCCAGCAAGCCGCGCCGCTCGATCTCCGGCAGCAGGTACCACTCGTACGAGCGGACGAACGGGTAGACGCAGACGTACTTGCGGCTGACCTCCTCGGCCAGGAATGCCGGCACGTGGCTCTTGTTGAACTCGGCCGGCCGGTGCAGCGCCATCACCGACCAGACCGGACGCAGATGCCGGCCCAGCCCGGTGCGGCGGAACCGGGCGTAGGCGTCCTGCAACTGGTCGGCGGTCCCGGCGTGCCACCACACCATCAGCTCGGCATCCGCGCGCAACGCCGACACGTCGTAGGTACCGCGCACGGTCACATCGGTGTCGGCCAGCTCGGCGAACAACGCCTCGACCTCGGCCGCGTAGTCGGCCCGGGGCGCGTCGCACAGCGGCGTGCTGACCGTGAACACCGACCAGGCGGTGTAGCGGATGACCTCGTTGAGTTCGCGTGCCTGCTTGCCGTCGACCATGCGGTTCATTGTGCTGGCTCTCGCAGCGTGCTCAGCACCCGGTCGACCGCGGCATGCGCCGAGCCGATGCAGGCCGGGATGCCGACCCCGTCATAGCTCGCCCCGCACACGGCCAGGCCGGGCACCGCCGCGACGGCCGCCCGGATTCGGGCCACCCGGTCCAGGTGGCCGACCGCGTACTGCGGCAGCCCGCCGCCCCAGCGCTGCACGTGCACGTCTACCGGCTGCGCGGCCAGCCCGGTCAGCCGCGCCAACTCGGCCCGAACCATCGCCACCAACTCACCGTCCTCGCGTTGCAACACCCACTCCTCGCCGGCCCGGCCGAGCGATGCGCGCATCAGGGTGATCGCCGATTCCGCGCCGACGCCCGGCCACTTCTGCGAGGAGAACGTCATCGCCTTGCAGGCCAGCCCTTCCACGACCGGGATCAGCAGGCCGCTGCCAGCCGGCAGTGCGCCGGTGGGCAGCCGGTCGAAGGCCAGCGTCACGATCGCCACGCTCGCCGTTTCGATGCCGGCGAGTTCGCGGGCGGCGACCGGCGCCAGTTCGGCGAGCAGAATCGAAGCCTTGCCGGCCGGTACCGCCAGCACCAGCAGGTCGGCCGGCACCAGCTCCGGTGCCGACGTCGGGCCGACCGTTAGCAGGAAACCGGTCGGTCGCCGGTTGATCGCCCGCACGGTCCTGGCGGTGCGCACGGTAACCCGGTCCTGGACCGCCATCGCCTCCGGCAACCGAGCCAGCCCGCCGGTCAGGCTGGCGAACACCGGACCGGCCGGTTCGGCGTCCGGTGCCGGCAGCGTCGACCGGGCAGCGGCCAGCAGCGAGCCACCCTCGGCGGTCAACCTGCTCGCCAGCGCCGGCAGCGCCGCCCGCACCGAGATCGCCTCGGCCCGTCCGGCGTAGACGCCACCGAGCAGCGGATCCACCAGCCGCTGCACCACCTCGTCGCCGAACCGCTGCCCGACCAGCTCAGCAACCGACAGATCCTCCGCGAGCGGCGGGTACGGCCCGGCCGCCGGCTCGGCCTCGATCCGGGCCAGCGTCCGTTCGCTGAGCACCCCGGCCGCCCGGAGCGCGTCCGGATCTGCCGGCACCCCCAGCACCGTCCTAGCCGGCAGCGGTCGGTTCGTCCCGCGGTTGCGCAACAGCGCGGCGGTGGTCAGCGGCTCGATCAGCTCGCCGGCCAGGCCCAATTCCCGAACCGCCTGCACCCCCTCCGGCCGGCGGGCCAGCATCGCCTCGGCCCCGACGTCCACCCAGGATCCGGCCAGCTGGATCCGGCGCAGCTTGCCGCCGACCGCACCGGCGGCCTCCAGCACCAGCACCTCGGCGTCCGGTCGGTCCCGCGCGATCCGGACAGCGGCCGCCAGGCCGGCGACCCCGCCGCCGACCACCACCGCGCGCAGCTTCGGCACCGGGCTAGAGCGACCGGATGAGATCGACGACCCGGGTCAGCACGTCCGGGTCGGTGTCGGGCAGCACACCGTGGCCGAGGTTGAAGATGTGCCCCGGAGCCCGGCTGCCCTCGGCCACGATCCGGCGCACCGCCGCTTCCACCACCGGCCAGTCGGCCAGCAGCAGCGCCGGATCCAGGTTGCCCTGCACCGGGGTCCGACCGCCGATCCGGGCGGCGGCCACGTCCAGCGGGGTCCGCCAGTCCACCCCCACCACCGAGGCGCCGGCGCTGCGCATCAGGTCCAGCAGTTCGGCCGTCCCCACCCCGAAGTGAATCTTCGGGACGTCGAAGCCGGCCAGCTCGGCGAACACCGCGCTGGAATGCGGCAGCACGAACTCGGCGTAGTCGGCCGCGGACAGGGCGCCGGCCCAGGAGTCGAACAGCTGCACCGCGGCCGCGCCCGCCTCGAGCTGCACCCGCAGAAAGGTCGCCGAGATCGCGGCCAGCCGGTCCAGCAGGCCGCGCCAGAGCGCCGGCGCCGAATGCATCAGCGCCTTGGTCTTGGCGTGCTCCTTCGACGGGCCACCCTCGATCAGGTAGCTGGCCAGCGTGAACGGAGCGCCCGCGAAGCCGATCAGCGGCACCTCGGCCAGCCCGGCCACCACCTGCCGGACGGACTGGTCGATGTCGGCCAGCTGCCCCGGATCCAGCGGCCGGACCCGATGCAGGTCCGCCTCGACACGGATCGGCTCGGCCACCACCGGACCGGTGCCCGGCACGATCTCGATATCCAGGCCGGCGGCCACCAGCGGCACCACGATGTCGGAGAAGAAGATCGCCGCGTCCACGCCGTGCCGGCGCACCGGCTG
This sequence comes from Jatrophihabitans sp., assembly GCA_035248685.1. Classification (GTDB taxonomy): domain Bacteria; phylum Actinomycetota; class Actinomycetes; order Mycobacteriales; family Jatrophihabitantaceae; genus Jatrophihabitans_A. The sequence continues at coordinate 14,368 of DATFHF010000025.1, read as the reverse complement.
GAGGGTGATCTCGGTGACCAGATCCGGTGTGCGGCAGGCCTCCAGCATGGACGTGCCGGCCCGCACCGCCCGGTACTCCGGCAGCGATCGGCCGGCCTGGCGCATGAACCACACCGGCGGCCGAGGACCCGGGCGACCGGTCGCGGCCCGGATCAGCAACGGCAGTTCTGCGGTGCCGGGCGGGTCGGCGACGGTGCCGGAGGAGCCCGCGGGGCTCTCGATCGCGCTCATCCCAGCCATCGTCGCATGCCCGGGACGACCGGTTGTCCGCCAGCCTGCGCAGCCCCCGGCGCGCCTTCGGCAACCCGGCCGACCTGCATGCGAAGTTCTAGGCCGCGCATACTGGTATCCGGAAAGGGACCGTATCCACATGTTGTCCGATCACGGCGCCACCGCGGACGGCACGGCCAACGCGGCCGGCGCCGCCGGTGAGCTCGACGCCGACGCAGTGCCGACCAGCGCGCCCGAAGCGTTTCGCACCGCAGTCAGCAGCCTGCTCACCACCACCGTCCGCCGAGAGGCCCGGGTGGAGCGGATCCGGCCACCACAGCGGCTGGCCCCGTGGTCCTTCGCGGTGGCGGTGGACATCGGCACCCCGGCCAACCCGGATTGCGCCACCGGTCGACTGGTAGTGCTTTACGACCCGGAGGGCGCCGAGGCTTGGGATGGCGAGCTCCGGCTGGTCGGCTACGCGCAGGCGGATCTGGCGCCCGACATGGCCGGCGACCCGTTACTGCCGGCGGTCGGCTGGAGCTGGCTGACCGAGTCGCTGGAGCAGCGCGGGGCCGCCCACACCGCGGTCGGTGGCACCGTCACCCAGACCACCTCAACCCGCTTCGGTGACCTGCACGGGCCGTCCAGCAACACCCAGCTGGAGTTGCGCGGCTCCTGGACCGCGACCGAGGACGACCTTTCCGCTCACCTGCGTGCCTTCGTCGATCTGCTGTGCACCGCCGCCGGCCTGCCCCCGGAAGGCGTGGCCGTACTCGGTGGGCGCTGACGGTCTCGACCCACCGGTCGGGCCGGCAAGCGCGCCCCCGACCGACGCCGGACAACCGGAACCAGCCATACAGCCACTGCACAGCCCGCGTGAAGGAACTCCGGAACCGCTGCGCGGCACCGCCGAACTCGCCGACGCGGCAGCCGCGCTGGCCGCCGGCAGCGGCCCGGTCGCGGTGGATGCCGAACGCGCATCCGGCTACCGCTACAGCCAGCGCGCCTACCTGGTGCAACTGCGCCGGGCCGGTGCCGGCACGTTCCTGATCGACCCGATCGAGCTGCCGGACCTCAGCAGCCTGGACGCCGCACTGGCCGACGCCGAGTGGATCCTGCACGCCGCCAACCAGGATCTGCCGTGCCTGGCCGAGCTGCGAATGTGGCCGCGGCGGTTGTTCGACACCGAGCTGGCCGGCCGGCTGCTCGGCTCGGAGCGGGTGGCGCTGGGCACCATGCTGGAGCAGTACCTGGGCATCTCGCTGGAGAAGGGCCACTCGGCGGCCGACTGGTCGACCCGGCCGCTGCCGCACGACTGGCTGGTCTACGCCGCGCTGGACGTCGAGCTGCTGATCGAGCTGCGGGCGGTGCTGCGTACCGAGCTGGACCGGGCTGGCAAGCTGGAGTGGGCCGAGCAGGAGTTCGCCACCGTGCTGAACGCGCCACCCAGCCCGCCGCGCGCCGAGCCCTGGCGTCGTACCTCCGGGATCCACGGCCTGCGCACCCGGCGGCAGCTGGCGATGGTCCGCTCGCTGTGGCAAGCCCGCGACCGGCTGGCCGCCCGACGGGACGTCGCTCCCAGCCGGCTATTGCCGGATTCCGCGATTGTGGCGGCGGTCAAGGCGAACCCGGCCCGGGAGCAGGATCTCATCACGCTGGAGGTCTTTCACGGCCCTCGGCAGCGCCGGCTGGGCCAGTACTGGTTCACCGCACTGGATGAGGGCCGGCACGCACCGGACGATGCGCTGCCCTCGCTGGCCCAGCTGCCGACCGGGCCGGATGCGATGCCGGCCCAGTCCCGGTGGCGGGACAAGGACCCGGCCGCCGCGGTCCGGCTGGTCGCCTGCAAAGAGGTAGTGGCGGCCGCGGCGGCCAAGCATCAGGTGGTGGGCCAGAACCTGCTGGCCGGTGAAACGGTTCGGCGGCTGGCCTGGCACTCGGTGAGCCCGCTGACCGAGCAGGCGGTCCGCGACCGGCTGGCCGAGCTCGGCGCGCGGGCCTGGCAGGTCGACTTGCTGGCGGCCGGACTGACCCGGGCTTTAGCCACCCAGCCACCGGCCGAACCGGAACCGGTCGCCAGCTGACCCACCGCACCACCGCGATCCAGGCCGTCGGACATCTCACAACGACTCGTCCGGGCAGTCGGGACGCGCTGGCGCTACAGTGAAGTTACTCATCGGTAACACGCGCCACCGCGATCGCATTTTGCCTCCCAGGGAGCCCGCCGTGCCAGCACCCGCCGTGCCGACCCAGTCGCCACATCCGTCCCGCCCGATCCGCGAGGTCGCCTTCGTCGGCGGCGTCCGTACCCCGTTCGGCAAGGCCGGCAAGGGCATGTACGCCGAGACCCGCGCCGATGACATGATCGTGGCGGTGGTGCGCGAACTGCTTCGCCGCCACCCGCAATTGCCGCCGGAGCGGATCGACGAGGTGGCGATCGCGGCGGCCACCCAGATCGGCGACCAGGGCCTGACCATCGGCCGGGTCGCCGCGCTGCTGGCCGGCCTGCCGGCGTCGGTGCCCGGCTATGCGATCGACCGCATGTGCGCCGGTGGCATGACGGCGGTCACCTCGGTGGCCGGCTCGATCGCCTTCGGCGCCTACGACGTCGCGATCGCCGGTGGGGTCGAGCACATGGGCCGGCACCCGATGGGTGAGGCTGCCGACCCGAACCCGCGGTTCCTCGCCGAAAAGTTGGTGGACCTGGACGCGATGTCGATGGGCGCGACCGCGGAGAACCTGCACGACCGATTCCCGCAACTGACCCGCCAGCGCGCCGACCGATATGCGTTGCGCAGCCAGGAAAAGGTCGCCAAGGCCTACGCCGAGGGCAAGATTCAGCCGGACCTGGTTCCGGTCGCCATCCGGTCGGCCGAGTTGGGCTGGGGGTTGGCCAGCAAGGACGAACCACCCCGGCCGGGTACCACGCTGGCGGATCTGGCGGCGCTGAAGACCCCGTTCCGTCCGCACGGCCGGGTTACCGCCGGCAACTCGGCCGGCCTGAACGACGGTGCCACCGGCTGCCTGCTCGCGGCTACCGACACCGCCGCCGAACTCGGGCTGCCGGTGCAGATGAAGCTGGTCGGCTACGGCTTCGCCGGGGCGGACCCGGCGGTGATGGGCGTCGGCCCGATCCCGTCCACCGAGCGGGCGCTGGCCAGCACCGGCCTGTCCATCTCCGACATCGGACTGTTCGAGCTCAACGAAGCGTTTGCCGTACAGGTACTGGCTTTTCTCGATCACTACGGCATCGACGACGACGATCCGCGGGTCAACCAGTACGGCGGCGCGATCGCGCTGGGGCACCCGCTGGCCTCCTCCGGGGTCCGGTTGATGTCCCAACTTGCCCGCCAGTTCGCCGAGCACCCCGAGGTTCGCTATGGCCTGACCGCGATGTGCGTCGGGCTCGGCCAGGGCGGTTCGGTGATCTGGGAGAACCCGCATTACAGCAAAGGTTGCAACTGATGAATGACGCTCCGGAGTTCGCCGACGAGGTAGTCACCCACTCGCTGGTCCGCTACTTCGAGGTACCGGGCGTGCCGGGCGAGATCGCCTTGATAACGCTGGACAACGGCCACGACCACACCCGGCCGTCCACCTTCGGCCCGGCCGGCCTGCGGTCGCTGTCGGACGCGCTGGACGCCATTGACGCGCACCACCCGCGGGTGAGCGCGGTGGCCATTACCGGCAAGCCGTTCGTCTTCGCGGTCGGCGCCGACATTTCCGGTGTCGGCCTGATCACCGACCGGGCGCAGGCGCTGGCCATTGCCCGGGCCGGCCACCAGGTGTTCGCCCGGATCAAGAATTTGGACGTCCCGAGCTTCGCGTTCGTCAACGGCGCGGTGCTGGGCGGCGGCCTGGAACTGGCGCTGCACTGCGACTACCGCACGCTGTCCGCCTCCGCCGCGGCGATCGCGTTTCCCGAGTGTTTCCTTGGCCTGGTGCCGGGCTGGGGCGGCACCCAACTGCTGCCGAACCTGATCGGCGCGCGCAACGCGGTCACCGTGATCGTGGAGAACGCGCTGAACCAGAACAAGATGCTGCGACCGGCACAGGCCCACCAACTGGGCATCGTCGATGAGCTGCTGGACTCCGCCGACTTCCTGGCCGAGTCGCTGCGTTGGGCCGCCAAGGTGCTCGACGGCTCCACCCCGATTCAGCGGCCGGAACCGGACCGCGGTGCGGCCTGGGACCAGGCGGTCGCCGCCGGCCGGGCGTACGCCGATGCCCGGCTGCACGGTGCCGCGCCGGCGCCCTACCGCGCGCTGGAGCTGATCGAGCTGGCCCGGACCGCCGACTTCGCGACCGGAACGGCTGCCGAGGACGAAGCGCTGGCCGATCTGATCATGAGCGAGGAGCTGCGCAGCGGCCTGTACGCCTTCGACCTGGTGAACAAGCGGGCCAAGCGGCCGGCCGGCGCGCCCGACCGCTCGTCGGCCCGGCCGGTGACCAAGGTGGGAATCGTCGGCGCCGGCCTGATGGCCAGCCAGCTCGCGCTGCTGTTCGCCCGGCGGCTGGAGGTACCGGTGGCGCTCACCGACGTCGACCAGGCCAGGTTGGACAGGGGGGTCGGCTACGTCCATCAGGAGCTGGACCAACTGCTGGCCAAGGGCCGGCTCAATCCGGACAAGGCCAACCGGCTGAAGGGACTGGTGACCGGCTCGTCGACGAAGGACGGCTTCGCCGACGCGGACTTCGTGATCGAGGCGGTCTTCGAGGAACTGGCCGTCAAGAAAGCGGTGTTCGCCGAGCTCGAGGCCTTCATCGACCCGCAGGCGGTGCTGGCCACCAACACCTCCTCGCTATCGGTCAGCGAGATCGCCGCCGACCTGAAGCACCCCGAGCGGGTGGTCGGATTCCACTTCTTCAACCCGGTCGCGGTGCTGCCGCTGCTGGAGATCGTGCGCGCCGAACACACCGATGAGGCCAGCCTGGCGACCGCGTTCGCGGTGGCCAAGACGTTGAAGAAGTCCCCGGTGCTGGTGACAGACGCGCCGGCGTTCGTGGTGAACCGGCTGCTCACCCGATTCCTCGGCGAGATCACCGCGGCGGTGGATGAGGGCACCCCGATCGAGGTGGCGGACACCGCGCTTGCCCCGCTCGGGTTGCCGATGTCTCCGTTCGTGTTGCTCGCGCTGGTCGGGCCGCCGGTGGCCCTGCACGTCGCCGAGACCATGCATGCGGCGTTTCCCGAGCGCTACCAGGTGTCGGAGAACCTGCGCCGGCTGGTCGAGGCCGGCAAGCCCGGCATCTACCGCTGGGACACCGGCAGCCAGCAGCTCGACCCGGAGGTCGCCGGATTGTTCGCCACCGGCGACGTGATGTTGACCGAGGAGCAGGTCCGTGACCGCGCGCTCTCGGCACTGGCCGAGGAGATCGGGCTGATGTTGGACGCCGGGGTGGTGGCCGAGCCACAGGACATCGACCTGTGCCTGCTGCTCGGCGCCGGCTGGCCGTTCCACCTCGGCGGGATCACCCCGTACCTGGACCGCACCGGCGTCTCCGAGCGGGTGGTCGGACACCGGTTCCTGCCGGCCGGCCAGGCCAGCGTGCCGTCCTAACTCGTCTAACTACGGTGCCGGCGCCAGCGCCTGAATGCCGGCCAGCCCCAGGTCGAGCAGCGCGGACTGGGTACTGCCGGGCTTGTAACCGATCACCGTTCCGTCGGCACCGAGCCCGACCACCATCGCGCCCCACCACAGCGGTGCCAGCGGCGCCGCGATCGGGTATCCGTCCGGTTCCAGGGCTGGGACGCTGGCCGAGCTGCTCCGGTCGGTGCTGGTCGAGGCGGTGTCGCTGGGGCTGACCAGGGTCGGCGTGCCGGTCGGTGCCGGGCTGGACTTGGCCGGTGGCTGCGCAAGCGCCAGCACCTGAACAGTGTCCAGGCTCTGCAGTTCGGCCACCACCAGCCGGCGGCGGCTGCCGACCTGGGCGTACACGGCGAAAGCCGAACCGTCCTGTCTGAAGGTGGCCGGCCCGGTGACGAACTGAAGTGCCTTGGTCGGCAGGAACCAGCGCACCCCGGCCACCGTGGTCGGCTGCGGGCTCGGCGAACCGGAGCCCGATTCGCCTGACACCGGCGCCGACTCCGACCGACTGCTGTTCGGGCTGGCGGTGCTGGTGGCGGTCGAGGTGATGTAGCGCAGCGGCATCACGCCGAACCGGTGGACCGCGACGTCCCAGACCAGCAGGTTCTCGGCATTGGCGGCTAGCGGGTGCACCGGCCCCAGCTTGCGCTGGGTGCCGTCCGGGCGGATCAGGGTGGCCGCCGCCGACAGCGACTCCTGAGGCACCCCACGGTCGTAGACCCTGCTGACCGGTTGCCAGACCACCAGCCCCTCGGCGGTGTCGGTCGCCAGCCTGGTCTGGGACGGCAACGCCTCCGGTAGGCCAATTGCCCGGCCGGACTGGTCGTAGCGTTGGATCAGGTAGTCGCGCAGCGGCGGCGGGCCGGCACCGGAACGGCTGGCCGACGGGCTGGTCGAGCTGGCGCTGGGGCCCGGCGAACCGCTGGTCGACGCCAGCTGGCCCTGCACCAGTTCGCCTGGGTCTACCACGGCACTCTCGACGATCACCGCGGCCGGGCCGGTCGCGGTCGGCAGCACCGCGTCGGCCAACCCCAGGTCGTGCACCACCAGCCGGTGGTCGACGGCCAGCGCGTGCTGCCGGCCCTCCAGCGCGGCAAGTACCACGTCCAGCCCGCGACCGGCAACCACCGCCAGCGGCACCGCGCCGGCCGGCAGCGCGACGGTACGCACGCCACCCTGCTGGCGAAGCTCGACATGACCGGCCCGCAGGTAGAGCAGCGGGGGCAGCGCCCCGACCGCGCTGGCCGTCCCGCTGACCCCGACCGAGGTGCCGCTGGGACGCGAGGACGGCTGGGGTTCGCCGTGCGCGATCAGCGCCACCGCCATGGCCAGCAGTACCAGCACCCCGAAGCCCGGATGCGAGGTCCAGGACGGCAGGCGAACGCGCGACTGGGACATGGCGGGCGGCTATGGCCCCTAACTGATCAGCGAGGTCGCGAGGTTTGCGGTCGCCGGCAACGAGATCTCCACCCTAAGCCCACCGGCCGCTTGGGCGGTGGCCTGGATCGAACCGTTGTGCGCGTCCACGATCGCCCGCACGATCGACAGTCCCAACCCGGCGCCACGCTGCCCGGTCCGGGCCCGACCGCCCCGGCGGAAGGCGTCGAACAGGCCGTCTACCTCCTCCGGCAGCACCGGCACACCCGAGTTCACCACGATGATCTTGGAGATCCGATTAGCTCCGGTGCCCTCGGCCAAGGTCTCGATCTTGACCCAACCGCCGGGCACGTTGTAACGCACCGCGTTCTCCACCAGGTTGCCGATCACCCGTTCCAGCAGCCGGGGATCGCCGGTGGTGTGCACCGGTTCGCCTTCCGCGGTGATGGTGATGTCCCGGGTGGCGGCCTCGGCCCGGGCGGCCGCCACCGCGTTCGGGATCAGCTCGTTGAGGGTGACCGGTTCGGACAGCTCCAGCGCCTGGCCCTCCCGGCCCTGCAGCCGAGCCAGCGCCAGCAGCGCGTCCACCAGTCGCTGGGCGCGGTTGGTGGCTTCGCGCACCACCTCACCCATCCGGCGCAGTTCCTCGGCGGCGGCGTGCGGGTCGGACAGCGTGACGTCCAGTTCGGTTTGGATCACCGCCAGCGGAGTGCGCAGCTCATGGCTGGCGTTGGCCACGAACCGCTTCTGGCTGCCGAACGCGGCATCGAGCCGGGCGAGCATCTCGTCGAAGGTGTCGGCCAGCTCGCGCAGCTCGTCGTCCGGCCCACCCAGCCCGATCCGCTCACTCAATGTCTTGGTGGATAGCTGCCGGGCGGTCGCGGTGATTCTGGCCACCGGGCGCAGCGCCTGCCGGGCCAGCAGGTAACCGCCGATCGAGCCGATCAGCACGATGACGCCGAAGTACAGCAGCCCGTTGTTGAGCAGGTAGCTCAGCGCGTCATGCCGGACCGCCATTTGGTCCTTATTCGGATTGAACGAGTACAGTTTTCCGTCGGCGGCCTTGAAGGTCGCCGGATCTTGGATGTTGGCAGGCAGCCGATTCTGTCCCAGGGCCCGATCCAGCAGGATGTAGGAGGTTGCCATCAGTGCGGCACCGATCAGCAGGACCAGGGTGCCGTACAGCAGTGCCATCCTGATCCGCAGCGTCGGCTGCACTAACCTCACTGCTCGGTCGAACTCCCCCCTGGCTCCTCGGTGTCCTCCGTCGGTGTGACCAACGTCGGGTCGACCCGGTAACCCGACCCGACCACCGTCTCGATTATCGGCGGCTCGCCCAACTTTCGGCGTAAGGTCATCATCGTCACGCGGACCGTGGTGGTGAAGGGATCGGCGTGCTCATCCCACACTCGGTCCAGCAGCTCCTCACTGGACACAACGACGCCGGCTGCCGACAGCAACGTCTCCAGCACGCCGAACTCCTTGCGGGTCAGGTCGACGTTGCGCCCGGCCCGGGTCACCGTCCGCTTGGCCGGGTCCAGCACCAGGTCACCGGCTTGCAGTACCGGCGGCGCGGCGGGGGTGGCTCGCCGGCCCAACGCCCGCACCCGAGCGACCAACTCGGCGAACGCGAACGGCTTGGCCAGGTAGTCATCGGCGCCGAGCGCCAGGCCCTCCACCTTGTCTTCGATGGCCGCACTTGCGGTCAACATGATCACCCGGGTCAGCACGCCCTCGTCGGTCAGTGATCGACAGATCTCATCGCCGCTCTTGCCCGGCAGGTCCCGGTCGAGGACCACCACGTCGTAACGCGTGGTCGTCGCCTTGCCGAAGCCTTCGTCGCCGTCGTAGGCCACGTCGACAGCCATGCCTTCTCGGCGCAGGCCACGGGCAACCGCGTCGGCCAGCTGGGTCTCGTCTTCCACCACAAGTACGCGCACGCTGTCCCCGCCTTCGTAGGAGCCCTGAGCTGGTTCTGGCCAGGGGTAGTTCGGCAACACGTTATGTCGTGTGTATATAGCAGACGTCAATCCCGCCGGTCGTCAGTCGCCGACAATTCGGGCGGCTCGGACAACGCGCCTGCGTGGTCGGTCGACTCGCCGCGTCCGAGCACCGCCGCGGCGAACTCCACCGTCCGCCGGGCGATCCCCTGCGGGGTGAGGCCGACGCCGGCTCGGATCTCGGCTACCGTGCCGTGCGTTAGGAACTCCAGCGGGATGCCGATCTCCCTGGTCGGGACGGTGCAATCGCGGTCCTTCAAGAACTGCGCGAAACGCGCACCGGCGCCGTTGACCACCACGCCGTCTTCGACGGTGACCACCACCGCGGCCGACTCGGCAAAACCGAGCAAGCCCGCCGGCACCGGCGTCACCCAGCGCGGGTCGACCACCCGCACCGAGTAGCCGGCCTCGGCCACCCGCTGGCCGGCCAGCAGCACGTCGGCCGCCATCGCCCCGACCGACACCAGCAGCACGTCTACTCCTCGACCGGCCGCACCGGCTGGCTCGGCCAGCACGTCCATCCCGGCCTCGGTGCGCAGCGCCGGGACGTCCGGACCGAGCGGCGTCTTCGGGTAGCGCAGCACCGACGGGGCGTCGGCGATGGCCAGGCAGTCGGCCAAGCCGGCCCGCAGGGTGGCCGCGTCCCGCGGTGCCGCCAGGTGCAGGCCGGGCACGATTCCGAGCAGGGCCAGGTCCCACATGCCGTGATGGCTGGCGCCGTCCTCACCGGTGACACCGGCCCGATCCAGCACCAGGGTCACGCCGGCCTTGTGCAACGCGACGTCCATCAGCAACTGGTCGAAGGCCCGGTTGAGGAAGGTGGCGTACAGCGCGACCACCGGATGCAGGCCGGCCGCCGCCATGCCGGCCGCCGAGGTCAGCGCGTGCTGTTCGGCGATGCCGACGTCGAAGCACCGCTCCGGGTAGGCAGCCGCGAACGGGCCGAATCCGACCGGGTTCTGCATGGCCGCCGTGATCGCCAGCAGGTCATCGCGCTCGGCGCCGAGCCGAACCATCTCGTCGGCGAACACCTTCGACCAACTCGTGCCGCCCTTGCTGAGCGCCTGGCCGGTCTCCGGGTCGAACGCGCCGCCGCCGTGCATATGATCGTCCTGATGGTTCTCGGCCGGCGCGTAGCCGTAACCCTTGCGGGTCACGCAATGCACCAGCACCGGGGCACCGAACTGCCTGGCCAGCGTGAAGGCGTTCTCCAGGCTCGCCAGGTCGTGGCCGTCCACCGGTCCGAGGTACTTCAGCCCGAGGTCCTCGAACATGCCCTGCGGCGCCAGCAGATCCTTCACGCCCCGCTTCATGCCGTGCAGCGCGTCGTACAGCGGTGGACCGATCACCGGAGTCCGACCGAGGGTGTCCTTGACCCCGCGCAGCATCCGCTCGTAGCCGGGCCGCACCCGCAACCCGGCAAGGTGCTGGGCCAGCCCACCGATGGTCGGTGAGTACGACCGGCCGTTGTCGTTGACCACGATCACCACCGGGCGGTCGGAGACCGCGATGTTGTTCAGCGCCTCCCAACACATGCCGCCGGTCAGCGCACCGTCGCCGACCACCGCCACCACCGGACGGCGGTCGCCCCGCACGTCGAACGCCTTGCTCAGCCCGTCGGCGTAGGACAGCGCGGTGGATGCGTGCGAGTTCTCGATCCAGTCGTGCGGGCTCTCGGCGCGGCTCGGGTAGCCGGACAGCCCGTGGTGTTGGCGCAGGGTGCCGAAGGCGTCCCGCCGGCCGGTGAGCAGCTTGTGCACGTAGGCCTGGTGGCCGGTGTCGAACAGGATCGGCTCGGTCGGTGAATCGAAGACCCGGTGCAGCGCCAGGGTGAGCTCCACCGCGCCCAGGTTCGGGCCGAGGTGCCCGCCGGTGCGCGACACCGTCCGGACCAGAAGGTCGCGGATCTCGGTGGCCAGCGAGGCCAATTCGGCGCCGTCCAGGGCGCGCAGATCCGCGGGCTGGGAGATTCGACTCAGCACAGAACTCACAACCGCTCAGCCTACTGGCTCAGCAGCGGCCAGTACCGCAACGCATTCCACGTGATGGGTCATCGGAAACGCATCAAAAGCCGTCAACTCCGCCAGTTGCCAGCCTTCCGCTAAGGCGATTCGCAGGTCGCGGGCCAACGCGGCCGGATCGCAGGCGACATAAACCAGCACTCGGGGTTCGGCAGCCAGCGCCGCGCGCAGCACATCGGCTCCGGCGCCGGTACGTGGCGGGTCCAGCACCACCACGTCCGGACGACCGAGCTCGGCGACCGCGGCCCGCACCGTGGCGGCGGTGACCGAGGACCGCCGCACACCGGCCCAGTCGGTGCCGGCCAGGTTGCCGGCGGCGGCCCGGACCGCCGCGGCGTTCCCCTCCAAGCCAAGCACCCGCCCGGACGGTCCGACCACGGTCGCCAGTGCGGCGGTGAACAGCCCGGACCCGGCGAACAGATCCAGCGCCCGCTCCCCCGGCCGCGGATCGGCGCCGGCCAGCACCGCGGCGCTGAACTGCTCGGCGGCCTGCGGGTGGGTCTGCCAGAAACCGGACGGCTCCAGGGTGAATTGCCGGCCGGCCACCCGGTAGTGCAAGGCCCGAGTGTCGGACAGCAGCTCGGCGGTGCGTCGTTGGTGCCGATTCCGGTTGCGCTGCCCGGCGGTTGCCGGCTGCTGGCGGTAGCCCACCACCGCGACCACCGCGTCGTCGTCCACCGCCACCTCGACCTGGTCCCAGCCCGACCAGGATCGACTGTCGGCCGGTGCGTCGCCCACCCCGTCGGCGCCGAGCAGGCACCGATCGATGGCCACCGTGTCGGACGACCGGTGCGGGTGCAATGCCAGCCGACCGTCCCGGTCCACCGCGAACCTGATCCGGCGCCGCCAGCCCAGCCCGTCCGGCCGTCCGGGCAGCGGGTGCACCTCGACCTCGCGGTCGATGCCGGCCAGCCGGGACAGCTGCTCGGCCACCACCGCGGCCTTCAACGCACGCTGGCCGACCGGCGTCACGTGCTGGAAGTCGCAACCACCGCAACCGCCGGGACGGGCGTACTTGCATGGCGGCGACACCCGCTCCGGCGCGGGCTCGCGGATCTCGACCGCGTCGGCGCGGCAGAACGAGCCGCCCCGGTCCTCGGTGACCTCGGCCAGCACCAACTCACCGGGCAGGCAGTGCCGGACGAAGACCACCCGGCCGGCGTGCCGTGCCACGCAGTGGCCACCGGGCGCCACCTTGCCGATTCGCAGCTCCAGCCGCCGGCCGAGCCAGCTCGGTTCGGCGGGCGTCGAACCGGTCACCGGCTCGTCCGGCGGTGCCGCTCGTCACTGCCGACTTGGGCCACGAGTGGGCGGTATGCACGTCCAGTGGGCAGTTGTAGGCGCCCACTCGAGCCGGAACTGCCCACTCGTGCCCGGCCCGGGCGGCGGGCGCAACTCGGCCGCCGCCGCTCGGGCTGGCCGATCTTCATAACTCCTGGTCGCCATAGCGACCGAAGTTTATGAAGATCGCGCCGAGGGACGATCGCCGCCGCGCTCGCGCTGGCAGAATCGGCTGCTCGCTCACGACCACAGCGTAGGCAGCGCACCGATTAGGCCCGCGACTGTGTAGCGTCGCCGTCGTGCACATAGTGGTGATGGGATGCGGACGGGTCGGCTCGACCCTCGCGCATCATCTCCTGCGGTTCAATCACACGGTCGCCGTGATCGACCAGGATCCCAACGCATTCCGACGGCTCGGCGACCACTTCACCGGCAAGACCATCGCCGGGATCGGCTTCGACCGGGACACCCTGATCGCGGCCGGCATCGAGAGTGCCGACGCATTCGCCGCCGTGTCCAGTGGCGACAACTCCAACATCATCGCCGCCCGGGTGGCCCGCGAGACGTTCGGAGTCGGGCATGTGGTGGCGCGCATCTACGACCCGCTGCGGGCCGAGGTGTACGAGCGGCTCGGCATCCCGACCATCGCGACCGTGCCCTGGACGGCCAACCGGCTGCTCAAGAACATCATGGGTGGCACGATCGACGAGGAATGGCGCGATCCGACCGGCCAGATCGTGATGCTGCACGTCGTCCTCGCCGAGGGATGGGTGGGCCAGAAGGTGACCAGTTTCGAAGCGGCGACCGGGGCCAGGGTGGCACTTATCAGCCGGTTCGGTCAGGGCGAACTGCCCGGCGCGCATGCTGTCATCCAGGCCGGCGACGAGCTGCACGTCACCGCCACCGATGATCTGACCGACACCGTGCGCGACGCGGCGGCCGCCGGCCCGGTAGGAGGCAAGCACTGATGCGGATCGCGATCGCCGGCGCCGGCGCGGTGGGCAGGTCCATCGCCCGTGAGCTGATCACCAACGGGCATGACCTGCTGCTCATCGACAAGGACGCCCGCAAGGTCCGTCCGGAGCGGATCCCGGAGGCGGAATGGCTACAAGCCGACGCCTGTGAACTGTCCAGCCTGGAGGACGCCCAACTCCAGAACTGCGAGGTGGTGATCGGGGCCACCGGCGACGACAAGGTCAACCTGGTGGTGTCGTTGCTGGCCAAGACCGAGTTCTCGGTGCGCCGGGTAGTGGCCCGGATCAACCACCCGGCCAACGAATGGCTGTTCACCGAGGCCTGGGGGGTGGACGTCGCGGTGTCCACGCCGCGGGTGCTGGCCGCCCTGGTCGAGGAGGCGGTGTCGGTGGGCGACGTGGTCCGGCTGTTCAGCCTGCGCCAGGGCCAGGCCAACCTGATCGAGGTGACGCTGCCGGCCGGCGCCCCGTGCGCCGGCATCCCGGTGCGCGAGCTGGATCTTCCCTCGGACGCCGCGATGGTTGCCATCATCCGCGCCTCGCGGGTACTGGTACCGACCCCGGACGAGCCGCTGGAGCCAGGCGATGAGCTGCTATTCGTCGCCCTGCCCGAGGCCGAACCGGCGATCCGGCGCGCGGTCTGCGCCGCCTAGCAGCTGCTGGTCGCCTTGCTCATCGCTCGGCTCGGCAACGGCCGGTAACTGGCGCCGGCCGCGCCGGACCGCCGCGAACACCGCGGCAACCACCAGCAGGTACAGCGGAAAGCCCATTACGATCTTGGTAACCGCCAGCCACCCGGTCTTGTTGTCGCGGAACAGGCTGAGCTGCACCAGCGCCCGCGAGGCGAACATCGCCAACGCGGCCAGGCTGGCCAGGTCGTAGGCCCGGCGGAGCACCGGCACCCGGTACCAGCG
>DATFHF010000024.1:0-124942 GCA_035248685.1 Jatrophihabitans sp. | reverse complement strand
AGCACGCCGGTGACCCTGCCGGCCGGCACCGCGGTGCTGGTCAACAATGCCAGCATCGACTCGGCCACCCCGGGCAGCAGCAGCAACCCGGCGCCGGTGGACGTCCCGGTCCAGGCGCAGGCCGACCTCAGCCTGACCAAGCCCCCGAAGGCCGGCACGGTCGTCGCCGGTGCGACCTATACCTGGAAGCTGGCCGTGCACAACGACGGACCGTCCGACGCCGCCTCGCCGCTGACCGTGACCGACACGCTGCCCGGGTACCAGACCTTCCTGTCCGCCGACCCGGCCTGGAGCTGCACCGCCGCCGGGACCCCGCAAACGGTGACCTGCACGCTGGCCCAGTCACTGGCGGCCGGCGCGGATGCGCCCGACCTCAACCTGCTGGTGCAGGTGGACAGCGGTGCGCCGGCCGGCGATGAAACCAACACCGCCGCCGCCAGCTCACCGACGCCGGGCACGGCCGGCAGCGACACCGCCACCGTCACGGTCAGCCGGGACGCCCAATTGAGCATCAGCAAGGCGCACCCCGGCGACGGCGTGGTCGGCCAGGACCTGCCGTTCACGTTGCGGGTGCGCAATTCCGGCCCGTCGGTGGCCGACCAGATCGTGGTCACCGACCCGCTGCCGGCCGGGCTGAGCTACCAGTCCGCGGTCGGCACCGGCTGGACCTGCACCGAGTCCGCCGGCACGGTCAGCTGCGCATTGGCCGGCAGCCTGCCGGTCGGCGGTGACAGCACGGACCTGGTGATCACCGCGACGGTTACCGGCGATGCCTACCCGAGCGTGACCAACACCGCGACGGTCAGCTCGACCGATCCGGATCTGACCGACACCGATAGCACCAGCGACCCGGTCACCGTCGCTCCGTCCGCGCAGCTGCAATTGGTCAAGCAGCACCGGGGCACCTTCGCCGTCGGCCAGACCGGCAGTTACCAGCTCAGCGTGAGCAACAGCGGCCCAACCGCGACGCCCGGCCCGTTGCTGCTCACCGACACCCTGCCGGCCGGGCTGGCCTACCGCTCGGCCACCGGCACCGGTTGGAGTTGCACGGCGACCGGCGGCACGGTGCAGTGCAGCCATTCCGGAGCGTTGGCTGCGCAGGCTTCGACCGAGCTGACCCTGACCGTCGATATCACCGCCCCGGCCTACCCGTCGGTGTTCAACAGCGCCACGGTGACCGCACCCGGCTCGACCGCCGCCACCGGCTCGGACACCGCGCCGGTAACGCCACTGGTTCAGCTGAGCATCAGCAAGCGGCTGGCGTCGTATGCGAACAATCTGGCGACCTACCAGCTCACGGTGCACAATGCCGGGCCGAACTCGACCGTCCGGCCGATTACCGTCACCGACCGGCTGCCGGCCGGCCTGGTCTTCAAATCCGCCGGCGGGACGGGCTGGGCCTGCGCGGTGGCCGGCGGCACCGTGACCTGCCTGCACCCGGCCGGCCTGGCCGTCGGCGCCAGCAGCGAGCTGACGTTGGTCACCGTGGTGACCGCGGCACCGGGTGTGAGCATCAGCAACACGGCCAGGGTCAGCGGCGGTGCCCCGGGTGCCAGTAGCAGCACCAGCCCGGCCGCCCTGCTGGCGGTGACCGCTACCGGCTCTGGTTCAGGGTCCGACCTGCCGCAAACCGGTCGCAACACCGAGGCGCCGGCCGGGCTGGCGCTCGGGTTGCTGCTGACCGGCGTCGGCCTGCTGCTGCTGGGCCGGCGGCCACGGCGCAGCTGAAGCTAGCCGCCCACGCCACCGGGCTTGAACACCATCAGGAACACAATCACCGCGTACAGCAGCGCGATCAGGCCACCGGCCGCGGCGACCCGACCGACCAACGGGCCGGTGGGCGCGCCGCTGCCGATCGCCCGGCCGGCCCGGACCAGCCCCGGCGCCAGCACCGCCAGCGTCAACGCCAGCGCGATCAGGTACAGCACGATCGAGATCCACACCCACGGGTAGCTGAACTTGGCGTCCCACTTCGGCCGGACCAGGCCCATCCCGAGCACCGGCACCGCGATCGAGGCGTAGCCGTAAATCCGTACCGTCCGGGCCGCACCGGCCACCGCCGGGCCGTCACCGGCGCGCACTCCGCGGGCGGCGGTGCTAGCCGCGCCGACCAGCGGTCCGACGGCGAAGATCGCGAACAACAGGTGCAACGCCAGCAGCAGGTGTCTCATAACGCGAAGGCTACCCAGCCGGCCGGTTAGCATCACCGGGTGATCAGCGCCGGCACCGAGCTTCGGACGGTAGCCGAACTGGACGCGGCGGTGATCGACTGTCGGGCCTGCCCACGGCTGGTCGCCTGGCGGGAGGAGGTGGCCCGCACCAAGCGCAGCGCGTTCCGGCATTGGGATTACTGGGGACGGCCGGTGCCCGGCTTCGGTCCGGCCGACGCGGCGCTGGCCATCGTCGGATTGGCGCCGGCCGCGCACGGCGCCAACCGAACGGGCCGGATGTTCACCGGTGACCGGTCCGGCGACGTGCTCTTCGCGGCCCTGCACGCGGTGGGGCTGGCCAACCAGCCGACCTCGGTGACCGCCGACGACGGGCTGCGGCTGCACGGCGTGCGGATCACCGCACCGGTCCGCTGCGCGCCGCCGGAGAACAAGCCCACCCCGGCCGAGCGGGACAACTGCCGGCCGTGGTTGGCCGCCGAATTGCGGTTGCTCACGCCGACCCTGCGTTCGGTGCTGGTGTTGGGTGGGTTCGGCTGGCAGGCGCTGCTGCCGGTGCTGGCCGCCGCCGGCTGGCGATTGCCCCGGCCGTTGCCGGCCTTCGGGCACGGCGTGATGGTCGAATTACCTGGCAGCGACGGGCTATTCCCGCTGCGGCTGTTCGGTTGCTACCACGTCAGCCAGCAGAACACCTTTACCGGACGGCTCACCCCGCTGATGTTGCGGCAGGTGCTGCGAGCGGCCGCCAGCTCGGCGGGGCTACCGGTGATCGCGGAGGACGGGGCAGCGCGATAGACACTGGTCGCATGCGCAAGTTCGGGGTCGAGGAGGAGTTGCTGCTGGTCGATGCCGCTGACTTGCGCCCGGCACCGGTCGGCGCGGCAGTCAGCGCCACTGAGACCACACCGTTGGAACACGAGTTCAAGCAGGAACAGGTTGAGATCGGCTCGTCCCCACAACTGGAAACCGCCGAGCTGCGCGAGGAGCTGGTCCGGCTGCGCGCCGAGGCTGACCAAGCGGCCAAGGCGCGGGGCGCCTCCGTGGTGGCAATCGCGACCAGTCCGTGGAAGCTCAGCCCGCGGGTCACGCCGGACCAGCGGTACCACCGGATGGTCGCCGAGTTCGGGCTGCTCGCCCGCGAGCAGTTGACCTGTGGCCAGCACGTACACGTGGAGGTGGCATCGCGCGCCGAAGGTGTCGCGGTACTCGACCGGATCCGAGGCTGGCTGCCTGCGCTGCTGGCACTGTCGGCCAACTCGCCGTACTGGCAGGGGCAGGACACCGGCTATGCCAGCTTTCGCAACGTGCTCTGGGGCCGCTGGCCGACCGCCGGTCCGACCGACCTGTTCGGCGACGAGGCTGGTTACGACAACCGGATCGCATCGCTGATCGAAGCCGGAGCCGCTCTGGACGACGGCATGATCTATTTCGATGCCCGGTTATCGGCGCGGTACCCGACGGTAGAGATCCGGGTCGCTGACGTCTGCACCGACGTCGATGACGCGGTGCTGGTCGCCGCGCTGGCTCGTGGCTTGGTCGACACCGCCGCGGCACAGTGGCGGGCCGGCCAGCCGGCATCGCCGATCAGCACGCCGGTGTTGCGCGCCGCGTCCTGGCGGGCGGCCCGCTGGGGACTCGACTCCTCGCTGATAGCGCCGGACACCAGGCGGCCGGCCCCGGCCTGGGCGGTTATCGACCAGCTCCTGGACTGGACGGCCGAGTCACTTCGCCGGCACGGTGACGCCGACCTGGTTGCCGCCGGCGTAAACCGGATCCGATCCGGCGGCGGGGGAGCGGCCCGCCAGCGCGCGGCATTTACCCGCTTCGAACAGTGGTATGCGGTGGTGGCCGACGCCGCCCGGCGCACCGTGGCGGGTTGAGGAGAAAGGCTGCCGACTACCCTGGTGCCGGAAATGACCGCCCAGCATTGAGGAGTGCCCGTCGTGACCCGCAGGATCGCCGAACTTGCCACCGCGATTGCCGTCACCGGCTGCCTGGTCGGCGGCTCGGGGCTGCTAGCCGGCTGCGCCAGCAAGTCCGGCTCCGGCAGCAAGTCGTCGAACAGCAGCAGCAGCACATCCACTGTCGCGAGCACGGTGAGCTTCGACGAGGTAACGGTGACCGATGCCACCACCCTGTCCGACAAGCCGAAGGTCAGCGCCGCCTCGAACAACCAGCCCAGCACGTTGCAGGTGAAGGATCTGGTGGTCGGTACCGGGCAGGCCGCCACTCCGACGTCCACGGTGACCGTGCAGTACGTCGGGATCCGGTACGCCGACGGCAAGCAGTTCGACGCGTCCTGGGACCACGGCGGTGCGACCAGCTTCTCGCTGACCCAGGTGGTGCCGGGCTTCACCCAGGGCATCGGCGGCACCCAGAGCATTCCGGCGATGAAGGTGGGCGGTCGGCGGTTGATGATCCTGCCGGCGGCGCTGGGTTACGGCGCGGCCGGTACGCCGGACGGCAGCATCCCGCCCAACGCACCGATCGTCTTCGTTGTCGACCTGGTCGGCGTCAACTAGCTGATCGGTCAAGGGCGCCGTCGACCAGCAGCGACAGCCCAATGCCGCCGATCCAAACGGGTAGGTTCCGACGGCCATGCCGTGAATCATCTTGGCGGTCTCGGGAGTACCGGACAGTTTGCCCAGCCCGGCATTGAGGATGAACGTTCCGGCCGCTATCCGGCCCGGCGCGCGACGCAACTTCGCGGTTATGGACATGGCGATGCTCCCAACCCCGCGGGCTTTCGCCGGCTGGAGCACCTCTTTGGAAAGTGGCTCGACCCGGTAGCCTGCGCGCCAATTCCGCCGGTGCTAGTTTTACGCCACCGCACCTTGCCGCTCAGGCCTCAGCTCAAGGAGGAGCCGATGGGCTCACGAGTGATCTTCGGAGTCGTCACCACTACCGCACTGGGCTGTATCGGACTGGCGATGGCCAACACCTCGGCAACCGCCGCTACCCAGCCGGCCAAGGCCGCCACCCAGACGGCCACCGTGGCCGGACACACTTACCGGGTACAGCCGCACGGTCGCTCAGGTGTCAAACCGGCGCGCGCGGGTTCGGCGGCCAAGCTGAGTCGTAACACGCTGACCGTCCGATCCAGCAACACCCAGGGCGTGGTGTCGCCGAACCCGAAGGTGTATCTGGTGTTCTGGGGATCGCAGTGGTCCAACGACCCGTCGGCAGCCGCTCCGGCGCTGCAGAACTTCTTCACCGGCCTGTACGGCACGGCCGATAATTGGGGCACGATTCTGACCCAGTACTGCGAAGGCGTGCCTAGCGGTACCTCGAACTGCGGGAGCAGCGGCACCCACATCACGCACCCCACCTCGTCGCTGCTCGGTGGTGCCTGGTTCGACAACGCCACCGCTGCGCCGGCCAGCGCCACCGCGGCCCAGATCGCCGCCGAGGCAGTGCGCGCTGCCAGCCACTTCGGCAACACCACTCAGGCACCGAACCTCAACGCCCAGTACGTCATCGCCTCGGCGCAGGGCACCCATCCCGACGGCTTCCCGAACACCGGCTTCTGCGGCTGGCACGACTACACCAGTTCCAGCTCGGGCAACCTCGCCTACACCAACCTGCCCTACGTCCCGGACCTCGGTGTCGGCGCGTGCACCACATTGGCCAACGCGACTGCGTTGGACGGGCTGTTCTCAACCGAGACCCATGAATATGCCGAGACGGTCACCGACTTCTGGCCGAGCATCGGCTGGAACGGTCGTAACGGCGAGATCGGCGACGAGTGCCAGAACCTCGATCGCCGTATCACGTTGAGTACCGGCACATTCGACGTGCAGGGTCTGTGGTCGAACTCCGCCAACGCCTGCACCACTACCGGCTGATCGGCCAAGCGCTGACTGGGCACTAGATCGGCACTAGACCGGCCAGGTGTGCACCGGCTGGTTGGAGTGCATGTGCTCCAGATACCGGCCGAGCATCAGCCGCAGCGCATCCCGGCGATCCATCGTCCGGTGCTCGCGCTCGATCCGGTGCAGCGCGTTCGCCTGCCACTGCGCGCCGTTGGTGTGCAGGATGCAACGCTGCTCGATGATCGATAGCAGCCGGTCCCGCACCGCCGCGCTGACTCCCCACCGCTGGAGGCCCTCATGCGCCATCGGCAGCAGCCGGCGCAGCACCAGCTCGGTGGCCGGCACCTCGCCGAGCCCAGGCCAGTAGATGGTGGCGTCGATGCCGTACCGGGCGCCGGCGTAAAAGTTGTCCTCGGCGGCGGCGAACGACAACCGGGTCCAGATCGGCCGGTCTTCCTCGGCGAGCGCCCGTAGCAGCCCGTAGTAGAAGGCGCCGTTGGCCAGGATGTCGATGACGGTCGGGCCGGCCGGCAGCACCCGGTTCTCCACCCGCAGGTGGGGCTTGTTGCGGAAGACGTCGTACACCGGGCGGTTCCACCGATAGATGGTCCCGTTGTGCATCCGCAGCTCCTGCAGCCGAGGGGTGTCGCCGCGGTCCAGCACGGCCACCGGATCCTCCGGGTCGCAGACCGGCAGCATGGCCGGGAAGTAGCTGACGTTCTCCTCGAACTGGTCGAAGATCGAGTTGATCCAGCGTTCGCCGAACCAGACCCGAGGCCGGACGCCCTGGGTTTTCAACTCCTCCGGACGGGTGTCGGTGGCTTGCTCGAACAGCGCGATCCGGGTCTCCCGCCAGAGTTCCTTGCCGAACAGGAACGGTGAGTTCGCGCCGAGGGCGAGCTGGACGCCGGCGATGCTCTGCGCGGCGTTCCAGTTGTTGGCGTAATCCTGCGGGCTGACTTGAAGGTGGAACTGCACGCTGGTGCAGGCCGCCTCCGGGGCGATCGTGTCGGAGTAGGTGGACAGCCGTTCCGGGCCGTCGATAGCTATGTGCAGATCTTCGCCGCGGGCGGCGAAGATCTGTGCGTCCAGCAGGGCGTAGCGGGTGTTGTCGCTGAGCGCGGTCCTGGTCAGGTCCGCCGAACCCAGGGTGGGCAGGATGCCGATCATGACGATGTGCGCGCCCTGCGTCCGGGCCCGTTCTTCGGCGTCGTTCAGGCTGGCCCGCAGCTCGGTCTCCAACTCCTCGCTCGAGTTGCCGGTGAGCTCCCGCGGCCGGACGTTGATCTCGATGTTGAACCGGCCCAGCTCGGTCTGGAAGTCCTCGTTGGCGATCGCGGTCAGCACGTCGGTGTTCTTCATCGCCGGGTCGTGCTGGCCGTCGATCAGGTTGAACTCGATTTCCAGGCCGGTCAGCGGACGCTCGAAGTCGAACTTCGCCTCGGTCAGCATCCGCGCGAAGACGTCCAGGCAGCGCCGGACCTTGGCCCGGTATCGCTGCCGATCCTGGCCGGTGAACTCAGTGCTCTCGACGTCTTGGCCCACGCCGGCACCTCCCTGGTCCGGGGAGTGCCGCTGCTGGCTGGACGCGGCACGTCCTGGCTACAGCTTTGCAGACTCGGGCCGGGGTTGGGCAAGATCGGCAGCTAGGGTCTAGGTCGATGACCATCACCGCGCCCCGAACCGGACCGCTTATCGATGCCGCCGGAGTGACCTTTCGGCTGGCCGACCCGCATGCCCGGCTGCGCGGCGTCCGGTTGTACCAGGAGGTACGGGTACCCGGCGACCAGCTGGACTTCAGCTACCGGCGCGGGGTGTGGAGCCGCTACCTGCCGCGGCCGGCGGTGGACCGGATGGAGTACCTGCTGGAGTTAACCCACCAGAACGGCGGGCGGGAGACGATCACCGACCCGGTCAACCCGTTGCGGGTGGCCGGCGCGTTCGGCGACAAGTCGGTGATCGAGTTTCCCGACTACCGGCGGCCGGCCTGGCTGGAACTCCCCGGCTGCCCGGCCGAGCTGGCGGAGTTCTCGGTGGCCAGCAGCAGCTTGGGCAGCACGGTGCACGGGCAGCTCTGGTCGCCGGCGGTGCTGGATGCGGACGAGCCGGCGCCGCTGTTGGTGGCCCACGACGGCCCGGAGTACGACCGGCTGGCGGCGCTGACCCGGTTCGTGGCGGTGCTGGTCGAGGCCGGCCGGATCCGGCCGATCCGGGTGGCGCTGCTGGCGCCGGGGGATCGCAACCGGTGGTACGCGGTCAACCCGGCCTACGCCCGGGCGTTGGCCGGTGAGGTGCTGCCCCGGCTGGCCGAGCTGGCGCCGAGCACCGTCCGGCTCGGTGCCGGGGTCAGCCTGGGCGCGCTGGCGATGCTGCACGCGCACCGCTCGTCGCCGGAGATGTTCGACGGGTTGTTCCTGCAATCGGGCAGTTTCTTCCAGCCGGAGCTGGATCCGCAGGAGCGGCGGTTCTCCCGGTTCCGTCCGGTGACTCGGTTCGTCGCAGACCTGGCTCAGGCGGTCGCCGATCCCGGACCGCTGCCGGTGGCGATGACGTGCGGGCTGTTGGAGGAGAATCTCGCCAACAACCGGGCGATGGCGGCGATCTTGACTGGCTTGGGTTATCGGGTGGAGCTGACGGAGGTGCGCGACGTGCACAACTACACCGCCTGGCGGGATGCCTTCGAGCCGGCGTTGGCCGCACTCCTGACCGAGGTGGTGCCGGCATGAGGCGCGAGCACGCTCAGGTCGGCTGGGAGGGTTTCAACGGTTCGGTGCTGGCCTACGGTCACTACGGGCGTCCGATGCTGGTGTTCGCCTCCGAGCAGGGCCGGGCGCAGGACTTCGAGAACAACGGCATGGTGGACTCGGTCGGCTGGCTGATCGAGGCCGGCCGGGTGAAGCTCTACTGCATCGACAGCGCCGATGGTTACAGCTGGTCGGACGAAAGCGTGCCGATCGAGGAGCGGGCCCGCCGACACAGCCGGTTCGAGTCCTGGGTGATCGAGCAGGTGGTGCCATGGATTTCGGCCGACTGCGGCGGTGTCAACGAGTTCGCAACCATCGGTTGCAGCCTGGGTGCCTTCCACGCGGCCAACTTCGCGCTCAAGCGGGCCGACCTGTTCCCGTTGGCGATCTGCCTGTCCGGCAACTATGAGCCGAGCAGCTGGCGTGCCTGGGGGGAGCAGGGCGACGCCACCTACTTCAACAACCCGATGTCCTACGTGGCCAATCTGCACGGTGATCACCTGAACTGGTTGCGCGGCCGGGTCAGCCTGTTGCTCGTGGTCGGGCAGGGCGCCTGGGAGGTGGATCCGACTCGCTCGTTGCCGAGTACCAGGGCTTTCGCCGAGCGGCTTAGCGACAAGGGTATCCCGCACGAGCTGGATGTATGGGGCTTCGACATCCCGCACGACTGGCCGTCCTGGCGTGCCCAGCTGGCCCACCACCTGCCGAGATTTTGTTGATTCTAAAGGAGAATCATGACCGAGACGACGCACCTGATCGGTTTGCTGCTGGGCACTGAGCAGGACTGGCCGGCTGCTTTCGAGACGATCGTGCGACGGCTGGGACCGGTTTCGGACAGCACCGACAACCTGCATCACTATGACGTGGAGCGGGTCACGGTGGAGCCGTTCGACCTGCGGTACAAGCCGCGCTACGACCTGGTGATTGATCGGCTGGCCTACTGGTACTACCACCCGCGGGAGTGGTTGAAGAAGACCGCGCTGATGGATGACGTGTATCTGCTGAACAGCCCGTTCACCTTTCAAAGCATGGAGAAGCACGCGGCGTATTGCGCGATGATGCGGCTGGGCCTGAAGGTTCCGGACACCGTGCTGGTGCCCTACAAGAACCCGCCCGAGCATGCCAAATACGCCTACACCGCCGCTCGTTACAACAAGGCCTTCGACCTGGACGTCATCGCCGAGCGGATCGGTTACCCGATGTTCATGAAACCGTACGACGGTGGGGCCTGGGTCGGGGTGAGCCGGATCGCCAATCCCCAGCAGTTGCATGAGGCCTACGACCAGTCCGGGCAGCGGCTGATGCATCTGCAAAAGGCGGTCGACGGCTACGACGTCTTCGCCCGCAGCCTGTCCATCGGCGCCGAAACGATGGTGATGAAGTTCGACCCGGACGAGCCGATGCACGCCCGGTACTCGATCAGCCACGGCTTTCTGGAGGCTGATACCGGGGACGAGGTGGTCACCATCGGGCGGCTGGTGAATGCCTTCTTCCGGTGGGAATTCAACTCGTGCGAGACCCTGGTCAAGGGCAGCGACGTGTACCCGATCGACTACGCCAATGCCTGTCCTGATGTTGCGCTGACCAGCTTGCATTACTACTTCCCTTGGGCGATGAAGGCACTGGTGAAGTGGTCGGTGTTCTGCACGGTGACCGGCCGACGGCCGCGGTTCGACCTGGACACCAGGCGCTATTTCGACATTGCCGATCGGGACGATCTGTCGTACGCGGACAAGCTCGCCGCCTACCGAGCACTGGCCGACGCCCACTTCGAAACCGAGCGCTACGCGGACTTCTGCGCGAGCAGGCTGGCCAATCTCGACGCGGTGGTGCTCGACTGGGTGGCCAGTGAGGACTTCGACCGGCTGCTGGTGGAGACCGTGCAGACGACCTTTCCACCGCACGAGCACGAGCACTTCGTCGAACACTATCGAGGCTTGCTCGGTGCATGGGTGAACGACGAACAAGGCCGGATCGGCGGTTAGCATGGCGGTTCGTTGGCTAGCCTAGAGGCGTGCACGCTGCCCAGCGCGGTGATTACGGCTCGCTCGTGCTCAGCGCGATCTTCCTGGTTTTCGGTCTGGTCTTCCTGCTGAATGTAGGTGACATCGCTCGAACATTGGCGCAGCGCGTCGTCGACCGCTCGCCCAGACAGGCGAAGCTAGGGGTCACAGTCGGCTACCGCATCTACCGCGTCATGGGCCTTTATGCGGTGGCGATCGCGGTAGCGCTAGTGCTGTTCACCTAGTCCCAGCCGCCCCGTCGGAACGGCGGGTCATCGGGCAGTTTCCAACGTTGCGGCGGTCGGCTGTCATACCGGCGCCCCTGCGGGCTGATCCAAGTGGTGACGCCGCTGCCATGATCTCGGGACGAGCGCCAACCACCGTGAGTCTTGGCGTTGTGATGCCGGCGGTGCAAAGGTTGCAGGTTGGCTGCACTGGTCGGTCCGCCTGGGTACGGCCGGACATGATCAAGGTCCGAGTGTCGGGCCGGCCTTGAACAAAACGGAAACGTGCAATGGGCATCCCGGGCGACGATGTGCTCGGCAAGTTGCCTGGGCGGTCGATATCGGTTGGTGCCGTAGTCCAGTAGCTGGGCGGTTATCGGATCGGTGATCAGCCGGCGCCAGGTGCCGGTCGGATCGTGGGCCAGTTCGCGTGCATACCCGGCCGGAATCGGCCCGTAGTTGTCGAGCCATCCCGGCTCGTCGTCGCGCCCGGTGAGGGTACTCAGGCTGACCGTCACCGCGACCGCCGGTCGGTAGCCGGAGGTCGTCGGCGCGGCACCGTCCAGACCGGCCAGCAGCCCGCTGACCAGAATGTCGGCCCGCCGCTGATCCAGGGTGCGGGTCGTGTCGTTAGCATCAGCCAGCCGGGCCGCCCAGTCGATCCGGGCGTGGATGGCCTGCGCGTCGGCGGCCGGCAGCAGGGCGGTCAACCACGCCATGCCGTCGTCAGCCGGCGTGATGTGAACATGCCTATCCGCTCGTGCTTGCCGGTGGCGAACCTCTGCGGTGGCCGGATCAGCGGCCAGTTGTGCGCGTCTGGCTGACTGTCTGGTCTGTGCGAGGCTCTGCTCGCCGGCTCGGGCCAGCACCCGTTGCTCGAATGCCGCCAGCCGCTCGTCCGGTACCCCATACGACGACTCGGTGATCACCGCCGCTTGCCCAGGTGACAACCGGCCGTGGCTGAGCGCATGCAGGGTCGCAGGCAACCGGACACACAACTGCTCGGCCGCCTTCAGCCTGTTCCGGGCAGCATGTTCGGACAGCCGTAACGCGGCACCGACCTCTTCGACATGCCAAAGCTCAGCCGACCGGTCGTCGGCGCAGATCAGCGCCAACAGTCGCTGCTGCAGCGCATCGAGCCGGGATCGCTGGCGTTCCAGGGCGATCAGCGCATCGATTCGGGCTCGGTCGTCCAGACTGGCCAGATCGATTGAAGCCAGCCGGCCGAGATCAAAGCCGTCCCGCCCGTCACCCTCGTCCATAACCACGAAACTAATCGAACTTATTGGCGATTCAGGGCCTGGGCCGCAAACTTGTGGACCACCGGCATAGCTGTGGATGACGTGTACGTTCGGGTAGCCCCACCAACACCCAGGGAGACATGTGGCCCAGTACGACGCGATTGCCCTCGAGTACCAGAAGATCTCCGCTGCGGTGCCGCTCCGCGACGCCGAGTGGTACTCCCTTAAGACGCGGCTCGGCGATCTCACCGGTCTTTCCGTCCTCGACCTGGCCTGCGGCGACGGGATGGGTACCCGCCTGCTCCGGCAGTGGGGCGCCGAGCGCGTGGCGGGCGTCGACATCTCGCCGCAGATGATCGCGCTAGCCCAGCAGCGCGAAGATGCCGAGCCCATGGGCATCGAGTACCGGGTCGCGGACGCCGCGACACTGGGGAAGATCGGCCAGTTCGATCGGGTCTGCGCCGCGTACCTGCTGCACTATGCCGAGAACCGGGATCAGCTACGCCAGATGGTTGGGACGGTCTACGACAACCTCAAGCCGGGCCAGCACTTCGTGGCGAGCATTGCCAACATCCTCCAGCCGCCGCAGCCCATCTTCGATCAGCGTAAATACGGATTCTCCTTCCGCCTGATGGACGAAACCCTGCACGAGGGGGCGAGGCTTCGCGGCACGTTGTTCCTCGGCGAGAAGACGGTCGAATTCGATTTCTACTGGCTGCCCTGGGAAGCCTACGAGGAAGCATTCCGGACCGTGGGATTCCGCTCGTGGAAGATCGAGCCCTTCCTGATCCCGCCGGACTCGGACCGCGAGCGTGGTGAGGGCTTCTGGGACGAATACCTCGCCAGACCATCCGGGATGCACATCACCTGTCGCAAATAGCCAGACCAAAACCGACGGCAGCTGTAACTTTTCCGCTGGCTCACGACATCTACCTGGTGAATGGCGGGTGGCGCTAGGAGGAGCGGGTGGACGACGCCGAGCGTCGCGCGGTCATCGACAGGTGGTTCCGCGCCTACGCCGCTCGGGTACTCGGCTACCTGCTCCACCGCACCGATCCGCAGACAGCGCAGGACGTGCTCCAGGAGGTCTTCGTGACGGCGTTCAGCAAACTCGACCAGGTACCCGAGCCACCGCTGGGCTGGTTGTTCGGCACCGCTCGCCGGCTGCTGGCCAATCGGCTGCGCTCTTTGCGCCGGCATGACCAGCTCATCGCCCGGCTGATGCAAGACGTCGGCCAGGAGCTGGATCCGGCCGGGTACGAACTCAAGCAGGCGTTCGCGATCACGCTGGCCACCGTGCCGGAAGCCGATCGCGAGGTGCTCACCCTCACCGGCTGGTACGGCCTGACCCCGGTGCAGGCCGCCGAGGCACTCGGCTGTACGCCCACCGCCTATGCGGTCAGGCTGCACCGCGCCCGAAAGCGGTTGGCCAAAGCGCTGGCCGATGCCGGCTACCGAGGCGACACCCCGGCCGGTCAATTCGCGGAGGCACTCCGTGGCTGACAACCTGCCCGACAGCGGCCGCCAGCCCGATGACATCAACCAGTGGTTGCGCTCGGTTCGGCCGGCCACTCCGGCCGATGATGACTGGGCCGGCTCACCGCAGGCCGCCGAGCTGCTGGCAGCCGTGCACCGCCAGCTCCCGACCCAGCAGGCCACCGAGCCGGCCACCCGAAAGACCGCTACGCATCGGACCGCATTCGGCCGGGTCTATCGGCGAAGCTGGTTGGCGGCCGGCGCCGGACTGGCTGCGGCGGCCGTGCTCGCCGCGTTCCTGGTGCCCGGCCAGCACAGCGGCAGCACCAAGCTGGCCGTCCCGCCGCCACAGAAACAAAAGCAACAGCACCCACTCACCATTCGGCCGGCGGCGATGCTGTTGGACAACTACTCCTCCTGCCCACAACTGCTGGACGACCTGCGCAGCCACACCGCCGCCAGCGTCACGCCCTACGGGCTGCCCGGCCTATCCAGCGGTTATGCCATGAGCCGTGACCTGGCGCTGGCGCCGATGCCCAAAACCGCCGAGGGACTGGACCAATCGGCCACCGCGCCGGCCAACGCCGGGACAGCCACCTCGACCACGAACGTCCAAGAGGTTGGGGTCGACGAGCCGGACATCGTGAAGACCGACAACGGCCGGCTGATCTCGATCACGGCCGGCACGCTCCGGGTGGTCGACGCCGCCAGCAAGCGGGTGACCGGCATGCTGGATCTGTCCATCTACGCCGGCTGGCAGGGCGCGCAACTGCTGGTCAGCGGTGACCATGCGCTGGTGGTGCTGGGCAGCGACGTCACCGATTACGGGCGCATTTATAGCCTGGTACCCAAGGGCTTCGCGCCGGGCAATCGCTCGAGCTACCTGTTCGTCGACCTCAGCGGCCAACCGAAGGTCACCGGCTCGATGCGGGCAACCGGCTCCTACCTGGACGCCCGGTTGATCGGTTCGACGGTTCGGCTGGTGGTGCACAGCTCCCCGACCCTTACTTTCCCAACCAGTTACGGCACCTCGCAGAGCCTCCAAGCCAACCAGCGGGTCGTCCGGCAGGCGCCGCTGGCGGCGTGGCTGCCGAGCTACACCGTCATCAACGGCAACTCCAGCAGCACGAACACGGTGCCCTGCCAGCAGATCAGCCATCCGGCCCAGTACACCGGTGCGTCGATGCTCACCGTCTACACGCTGGATCTGAACCAGCCGGCCACCGACCTTCAGCCGGTCAGCGTGACCGCCGATGGCGACACGGTGTACGCCACCGCCGGCAGCCTCTACATCGCCAGCAACCCTAACTGGTATTGCTGCACGACCACCGATCCGGCCCAGCGGACCGAGATCCACCGCTTCGACATCAGCGGGACGGCCCGACCGCTCTACATCGGATCGGGCAGCGTGCCGGGTCGGCTGCAAAGCCGGTATTCACTGTCGGACTATGCCGGTTCGCTGCGGATCGCCACCACCAGCGGCCAGGACAACTCGGGCCTGATTACCACCAATCAAGCCGAAACCAGCTCGGTATACGTGCTGAACTCGAACAGCCTGAACGTCACCGGGCAGCTGCACGGCCTCGGCACCACCGAGCAGATCTACGCGGTGCGCTTCGTCGGCCCGATGGCCTACGTGGTCACGTTCCGGCAGACCGACCCGCTGTACGTCATCGACCTGCACAATCCGACCGCACCCAAGCTGGCCGGCACCTTACAGCTCACCGGTTATTCGAATTACCTGCACGATGTGGGTAATTCCCGGTTGATCGGGGTAGGCCAGGAGGCATCCGCGGCCGGTCGGGTGGCCGGCCTCCAGGTCTCGCTGTTCGACGTCAGCACCCCCGGACGCCCGGTCCGCACCGGTCACGTGGTTCGCTCGGACGCTCCGGGCGAGCAGGCACTGGACCCGCACGCCTTCCTGTACTGGCAACCCACCGGCCTGGTGGTGGTGCCGGTGCAGAGCTGGGAGCCGGCGCAGTCCGGCAAGGTGCTGGTGTTGCGGGTGAGCGGTAGCACGCTGAGCACGGTCGGGCTGCTGGCCAATCCGCTCACCCCGGGCGTGGCCGACGACGGCCTGGGTATCCAACGCAGCATGCTGATCGACGGCGCGTTGTGGACGGTGTCCAGCAGCGGCGTGCAGGTGAGCAACCCGAATAGCCTTACTCGGCAAGCCTGGATCCCGTTCAGCTAGAACTCAGAGCGGTTGTGGCCGGCCGAGCATGAAGCCCTGCCCGTGGGTGCAGCCGAGCGCGCGCAGTGAGGTGAGCTGCTCCTCGGTCTCGATGCCCTCGGCAACCGTGGTGATATTGAGCTCCTGGCACAGCGTGATGACGCTGCGGACGATCGCCCGGGCCACCCGGTCGGCGGCAATCGGGGTGACGAAGCTGCGATCGATCTTGACGGTCGAGACCGGCAGATCCCGCAGCAGCGACAGCGAGGAGTAGCCGGTGCCGAAGTCGTCCAGCGCGATCTGGACCCCCAGGTCGGCGACCGCCCGGACCTCCTTGATCGCCGCGGCCGAGGCGTCCACCAACGCGCTCTCGGTGATTTCCAGATGCAGCCGGGACGGCAGCAGCCCGCTGTCGTCCAACCCACGTCGGATCTCCGGCACCAGCTGGCCGCGGCCGAGTTGGCTGCCGGAGGCGTTCACCGCCACCCAGCGCGACCAGCCACCGGTCAGCCGGCGGTCGTTGGCGGCGCGGCAGCTTTCGCCGAGCATCCACCAGCCCAATGGCACGATCAGGCCGGTCTGCTCGGCCATCGGCAGGAACTCGTCCGGGTGCAACAACCCCTCGCCGGGCAGCTGCCAGCGCACCAGCGATTCGTAACCCACCGGCTGGTGGTCGGCCAGGTTCACGATCGGCTGGTAGTAGGGGATCAGGCCGCGGTCCTCGGCCAGCGCGGTGCGCAACGAATGTTCGAGCTCCAGGTCATGCAGGGTGGCCGGCTTGTCCTGGGTCGGGTCGTACACCTCGATCCGGGTGCGACCACTGCGCTTGGCGCGCAGCAGTGCCAGGTCGGCCTCGCGTAGCACCTCATCGGGGTGGCTGTGCAGGGCGCCGCCGATGGTGATCCCGATGCTGACGCTGGCGATGTGCCGATGGCCGCGCAATTCCAACGGCTGGTTGAGCGCGGTCATCAACCTGGTTGCGAGCACCCGCAACGCCTCGGGGTTGTCCTCGCCCGGCACCAGCGCGACGAACTCGTCACCACCCACTCGGCCGAGAATGCATCGGCTGGGTAAGGCTTCTCGCAATCGGTGTGCGAGCAGCACGAGCAACTCGTCGCCGGCGTCGTGACCCAGGCTGTCGTTCACCGTCTTGAACCGGTCGAGGTCGCAGTACAGCACGCCGACCGGTTGGCCGCTGCTCAGGTGAGCCCCCAACCGGGACTCCAGCTCGCTGCGGTTGGGCAGTTCGGTCAGCGCATCATGGGTGGCCCGGTGCGCCAACTGGTCCTCGGCGGCCTTGCGCTGGGTCAGGTCGTTGACCTGGGCGACGATGCTCTGGGTGTCGCCGCTGCGGTCGCGGATAGCGCCGACGTGCAGCAGGCCGAACAGCACCCGGCCGTCCCGGGCCAGATACCGCTTGGACATCTCGTAGCTGTCCCGCTGGCCGGCCACCAGCTCGGCGAACAGCACGCTGTCGGTGTACGCGTCCTCGGGATGGGTGAGCTCGGTGAACTGCATGCCCACCAACTCGGCACGGGAGTAGCCGAACATGTCGGCCAGCGACGCGTTCGCCTGCGCCAGCGTGCCGTCCGGGTTGACGATGGCGGCGCCGATGGGGCTGCGCTCGAACGCCACCTCCCAGCGATGCTCGGCATCCCGGCGCCGGCCCTCGGCCCGTTCGTGCGCCCGAAAGTCGGCGATCGCGACCGCCGCCTGGTTGGCGAACAGCTCCAGCACGGTTCGCTGCTCCTGCACCGGGCGTCGTCCGGAAGCCGGCTGGTCAACGCTCAGAATGCCCAGCAACCCGCCGTCCGGGCCGATCAGCGGCGCGAACAGGGCATCCTTCGGATGCCATGCCTCCGGGTCGTCCGCGGTCCGATCGTTGTCCGGCACCCAGCTGGCGATCTGGTCGAACAGGCTCTGGTCCTGCTCGTGGCTGAAGAACCGCAGCGAGCCCCATTCCTCAGCGGCATCGAGCAGATCCAGCCAGTATTGGAGCGGGCTGGTCTGGCCGAGCAGTTCGTCCATCTCCCGCGGGCCGGCCACCGCGGCCACCCGGACCTCGTCGCCGTCGACCACGTTGATGGCCGCCGCGCCGAATTCGAGGAAGCCGACCGCCGCCTCGGCGATGCGTTGCAGCATCAAGGTCAGGTCGCTGGTCTGCCCGAGTCCGCGGACGACGTCCAGTAGC
Organism: Jatrophihabitans sp.; assembly: GCA_035248685.1. Lineage (GTDB taxonomy): Bacteria > Actinomycetota > Actinomycetes > Mycobacteriales > Jatrophihabitantaceae > Jatrophihabitans_A. The sequence continues at coordinate 106,910 of DATFHF010000024.1, read as the reverse complement.
CGTTCCAGCCAGGAAAGACGTACGTTGGCTAATTCCGACGCCGCCATCCCACGAGTTTCACACACGGCAATGGCAACAACCACTCAACTCGGGCACGTTTCTCGCGATTTCTCGGGATTTCGCGGGTCGGGCCCGGCTCAGCAGGCTTCTAGGACGACCGCCAGCCCCTGTCCGACCCCGATGCAGATGGCAGCCAGGCCGTAGCCGCCGCCTCGGGCGTGCAGGGCGTGCGCGAGATGGCCCAGGATCCGCGCGCCCGAACAGCCGAGCGGATGGCCGATCGCGATCGCCCCGCCGTCCGGATTGACCTTGGCCGGATCGAGCCCCGGCCAGTCGGCCAGGCAGGCCAGCGACTGGGCCGCGAATGCCTCGTTGAGTTCGACCAGTTCCAGCTGCGACCAATCGACTCCGGCTCGGGCCAGTGCCTGTTCGGCTGCGGCGACCGGACCGATTCCGAAGAATTGCGGTTCGATCGCGGCCACCCCGCGGCTGACGATCCGAGCCAACGGCTGGCGGCCGGCCCGCTCGGCACCGGCCCGGTCACCGATCAGCAGCGCGGCGGCACCGTCGTTGAGCGGGCTGGCATTACCGGCAGTAACCGTACCGTCCGGACGGAATGCTGGCTTGAGCGAGCCGAGTGCGGCCAGGCTGGTGTCCGATCGGATGCCCTCGTCCCGGTTGAGTGACACGCCCGGTAGCTCCACCACCTCGGCGTCGTATCTGCCTGCGTTCCAGGCGGCATCCGCCTTCTGGTGGCTGGCCAGGGCGAACTCGTCCTGGGCCTGGCGGCTGATGCCGTACTTGTCGGCGAGCAGCTCGGTGCACTCGCCCAGGGCCAGCGTCCAATCGGCTGGCATCGCCGGGTTGACCAACCGCCAACCCAGCGTCGTGGAGTGCAGGGTTTCCGATCCGGCGGAGAATCCCTTTGCCGGCTTGGACAAAACCCACGGTGCCCTACTCATCGACTCCGCCCCGCCGGCGATGGCCAGCGACGCGTCACCGACCGCGATCGCTCGGTTGGCTGCGATGGCCGCCTCCAGCCCGGAGCCGCACAGTCGGTTCAGCGTGACGCCCGGCACCGTCGCCGGTAGGCCGGCCAGCAGCACCGCCATCCTGGCCACGTCCCGGTTGTCCTCGCCGGCACCGTTGGCGTCGCCGAAGAACACGTCGTCCAGCTCGGCCGGATCCAGCTCGCCGGACCGGCTGACCAGCGCCCGGACCACGTGCGCCGCCAGATCGTCCGGACGGACCGTGGCCAGCGCGCCGGCGTAGCGGCCGATCGGGGTGCGGACGGCGTCCAGGATGTACACCTCGTTCATGGTTTCCATCCTGCCCGATCACGCTTGGCGCCGTTCCGGCGAGCGTGCCACGCTTGAGCCATGGCTGCTGACAAACCTCCGACCGAACCCGACGACGAACTCAAGGCTCAGTTCCTGGAGGCACTGGCTCGCAAGAAGGGACGGCACGCCGACGGGGTCGGCGGCAGTGGACCGGAGTCCGGCAAGATCCACGAGGCGCACGGCAAGGTCGGCGGTAAGCGACAATTCCGGCGAAAGAGCGGCGGCTGAACCGACTACTCGGCGCTCCGCTGGATTTTCTTACGCCTCATGGGCCACAATGATGACGGCTAGTCACCACTAGCACTCACGTACCACCGGTTCTGCGCACGGCGCGCTTGGGGAAGACGTTGCCGTCGAGTTGCGGAGGTGCGCGATGTCTGCTGCTCAAGTGGCCCCGACCACTCGAGGTGTGGTGTTCATTCACTGCTGCCCGCCTGCCATCGGCCCGCACGTCGAATGGGCGCTGGCCGGCGTGCTCGGCCATCCCTGCCGGCTCGATTGGACGGCCCAGCCAGCCGCGGCCGGGCAGCTGCGGGCCGAAGCGACTTGGGTCGGTCCGATCGGCACCGCCGCGGCGCTGTCGGCGGCGCTGCGGAGCTGGCCGATGCTGCGGTTCGAGATCACCGAGGAAGGCACCGGCACCACCGACGGCGAGCGGCTGGCCTACGTGCCCGGACGAGGCTTCCACCGCAGCGCGGTGTCGGCCAACGGCGACCTGGTGGTCGCCGAGGAGCGGCTGCGCGGCCTGCTCAGCCGGGCCCGGTCCGGTGAGGAGTTCACGCACGGCCTGCACGAGCTGCTCGGCTCGGCCTGGGACGAGGAACTCGAGCCCTACCGGACGGCCGGCGACGGCTCAGCGGTGGTGCTGCTGCACAAGGTCGTCTAACAGCAAGTCGCCAGCAGCTCAGAGCTTGTGGAACAGCAGGCTGGCGTTGTGGCCGCCGAAGCCGAACGAGTCGTTCAGGGCTGCCGTCACGACCATCTCGCGGGCCTTGGTCGGCACATCCACCGATAGGTCGTCCTCCGGGTCGTCCAGGTTGATCGTAGGCGGCACCACATCGTTGGCCACGCTCAGCACGCAGGCAACCGCCTCGATCGCGCCGGCCGCGCCGAGCAGGTGTCCGGTCATCGACTTGGTCGCCGACACCACCGTCTGCTCACCGAGCAACTCGGCGATCCAGCGCGCCTCGGCCATGTCACCGACCGGCGTCGAGGTGGCGTGCGCGTTGACATGCACCACGTCCGACCGGCTGATGCCGGACCGCTCGATGGCCAGCCGGGCCGCGCCGGCCTGACCGCCGCCGGCCGGATCCGGCTGGACGATGTCGTAGGAGTCGGCGGTCATGCCGGCCCCGCCGAGCACCGCGTACGGCTTCTTACCGCGGGCGTTGGCCGAAGACAGCCGTTCCAGCACCAGCACCCCGGCACCCTCGCCGAGCACGAAACCGTCCCGTCCCTTGTCGTAGGGACGGGAGGCGCGCTCGGGGTCGTCGTTGCGGCCCGACATGGCACGCATCTGCGCGAAACCGGAGATGGTCAGTGGGTGGATGCAGGCCTCGGTGCCGCCCACCACCACCAGGTCGGCCCGGCCCAGCTGGAGCAGGTCCAGGCCGTAGCCGATCGCCTCGGCCCCGGACGCGCAGGCGCTGACGACCGTGTGCACGCCGGCTCGGGCGCCGATCTGCAGTCCGACGTAGGCGGCCGGCCCGTTCGGCATGTTCATCGGAATCATCAGCGGCGAGACCTTGTCCGGCCCCCGTTCCAGCAGGATGTCGTGCTGGTGGATCAGGCTGGTCACGCCGCCGATGCCGGTGCCGATCACCACCGCCACCCGGGACGGATCCAGTCCGTTATCGGTGGTCTTGCCGGTAAAGCCGGCGTCGGCCCAGGCCTGCGCTGAGGCGACCAGCGCGGCCTGCTCGGCCCGGTCCAGCCGCCGGGCCTGCACCCGGGGCAGCACCGAGGTGGGGTCGACCCGCATCGGGGCACCGATCCGAACGGCGATGTCGGCGGCCCAGTCGTAGGGCAGCGCGACCACCCCGGAGGTGCCCGCGAGCAACTCGGACCAGAACGAGGCCACGTCGCCGCCGAGCGGAGTGGTCGCTCCGAGTCCGGTCACCACCACTGGGTCGCCGGCGTTACGCGTGGTCTGGGTCATCGGGGTTATACCTTCCGTGCTGGATGAGCTGGGTGCCCGACCGGCCGGTGGGCGACAGCGCTGAGTCGGGTCAGCTGGGGTTGGCGTGGATGTAGTTGACCGCGTCGCCGACCGTCTTGAGCTTCGGCAGTTCCTCGTCCGGGATCTTCACGCCGAACTTTTCCTCGGCAGCCATTGCCACCTCGACCATGGACAGCGAGTCGACGTCCAAGTCGTCGGTGAAGGACTTGTCGACCGTCACGTCTTCCTCGGCCACATCGGCGACCTCGTTGAGGATCTCGGCCATGCCCTTGAGGATCTCTTCGTTGGATGCCACTTGTCTGTCTGCCTCTCTGCATCGGGCGACGCCGCCCGGCGTGGATTCGCCCGACTCCGGGACGGAGCGGACGTGGATCTCCTAACAGCTGACTGGATCTTCCGCCAGCCAGCAGCACACCGCATGTCTCAGGGTGCCAGCAACACCTGGGCTGCGTAGGTCAGGCCGGCGCCGAAGCCGACGATCAGCACCGGGGCTCCGGTGTGCACCTCGCCGCGTTCGATCAGCTTCGACAGCGCGATCGGGATCGAGGCCGAAGAGGTGTTCCCCGAAGTGACGATGTCGCGAGCCACCACCACCGACTCCGGCAGCTCCAGCTTCTTCACGATCAGGTCGATGATCCGCAGGTTGGCCTGGTGCGGGACGAACGCCGCCAGCTCCGACAGCTCCAGCCCGGCCGCGGCACAGGCCTGCGCGGCCACCCCAGCCATGTTGGAGGTGGCCCACCGGAACACCGTCTGGCCCTCTTGGCGCAGCGTCACCGACTCCGGGTCGGTGGTGATGGCCGGTGCGTTCGAGCCGTCCGAGCCCCAGATGACCGGACCGATCTCGGGCTGATCGCTGGCCGTCACCACTGCCGCGCCGGCGCCGTCGCCGAAGATGATGCCGGTGCCGCGGTCGAACAGATCCACGTAGTCGGTGAGCTTCTCCGAGCCGACCATCAGCACGGTGCGGGCCTGGCCGGTGATCACCGCGTTGGACGCGGCCGACAGCCCGTAGACGAAACCGGCGCAGGCGGCGTTGATGTCGTAGGCGCCCGGCGCGGTCAGTCCGAGCTTGTTGGCGATGGTGGCAGCACCGCCGGGCACCTGGGCCTTGCCGGTGCAGGTGGCCAGGATGACCAGGTCGATCTCGGTCGGATCCACGCCGGAGTTGGCGATTGCCTTGCTGGCGGCGCTGACCGCCATGTCGATCATCGTCTCGTCTTCGGCGAAGCGCCGTTCCACGATGCCGACCCGGCTGCGCACCCATTCATCGTTGGTGTTGACGCCGCGGCTGACGAGATCCTGGTTGGTGACGACCTTTGGTGGCTGGTAATGACCGAACCCGGCGATCCGGGTGCCGGCTGGGCGGGCGGGAACTGTGAGACGGACGGTCATCGTGCCTCGCTTCCGGTGGACAGACGAGCGACCGGCAGGCCGGCACCGACGATGTCGCCGTCGTTGCGGAACCACTCGGCCAGGACGCCGGAGACCGGCGCCACGATAGCGAGCTCGTCGCGGTTGGTGCGAACGGTGCCGAGCCGGGTGCCACCGACGATGGCGGCACCGGCTTCCACGCCTCGGGCCCGGGTGAAGATGCCCTGGCTGGGGGTGCTCACGACCCGGATGTCCGGGTCGTTGGTTGTGTACTGATCTTCGTTCTCGGTGGCCAGCAGTTGCCGCGCAGCCTCGAGGTCTTCCGGGCCCTTCAGCGGCAGCAGTTGGACGCCGGCCAGTTCGCGCTTGGCGATCCCGGTCAGGGTCTTGGCCGGGGCCAGTTCGATGGTGGCGCGGACGCCCAGTTCCCGCATGGTGTTCAGGCACAGGTCCCAGCGGACCGGCCGGGTCACCTGCGCGACCAGCCGGGCGAGCACCGTGCGCCCGTCGGTGACGGCGGTGCCGTCCGCGTTGGACAGCAGGATCTGGCGCGGGTCGGCCGGCTGGATTTCGGCGGCTACCGCGCGCAGGCTCTGTTCGGCCGAGCGCATGTAGTCGGTGTGGAAGGCGCCGGCAACCGGCAACAGGCGGAACCGGACGCCCTCCGGCGGATGGGCAACCAGATCCTGAATCGCCTCGCTGGCGCCGGCCGCGACGATCTGACCGGCACCGTTGCGGTTGGCCGGCGTCAAACCACGCGCGATGATCGCGGCCACCACCGCTTCCGGATCGCCACCCAGCGCGGCAGCCATCCCGGTGTCGGCTGCCTGGCAGGCCGCGGCCATCTCCTGACCGCGGCGGGCGGCGAAGGTAATCGCCTGTTCGTCGGTCAACACGCCAGCGACGCAGGCGGCGGTGACCTCGCCGATGCTGTGGCCGGCCACCACGACCGGGCCGAACTTCAATTGACGGGCCGTGACCAGGCCCATCGTCACGATCAGCGGCTGGGTGATCGCGGTGTCCACGATCTCCTCGGCGCTGGCGGTGGTGCCGAGCCGGGTGAGATCCAGCTGCGCCAGTTCGGAATAGCCGGCTACCTGCTCGGCGACACCGTCCAGCTCGAGCCAAGGGAGGAGCATCCCGGGCGTCTGTGCACCTTGGCCTGGGGCGAGAACAGCTATCACTATTCACAGAGTGCCGTCTCGCACCCGGTTTCGGCGAGCACGCAACGCACAGGGTTGAGCGCGTTCGTTTGTAGGGTAGCTACAAACCGGGGGATTTGTAGGCTGAATGTAAGCGATTGCAATGCAGCGTTATCACTAGTGGCCGATACTCTTTTCGGCCGGCAGCGCGGGACTGCCGGCCACTCGAGTCACAGCGGCCAGCTCGTCGACGGCGGCCAGCTCGTCGACGGCGGCCGGCCCGGTGCCAGCCGAGCCGGCCAGCCGCCCCAGCACCAGCGCCAGTTGGATGGTGAACGCCCCGCGCGCCTCGGTCGGCGCCCGGCCGCACAGCTCGGCGGCGCGCCGCAGCCGGTACCGGACCGTGTTGGGATGCACGAACAGCAGTCGGGCCGCCGATTCCAGCGACCGCCCGTTGTCGAGGTAGGCAACCACCGTGTCCAGGATCGCGTCACCGGCCTCGGTCAGTGGCTGGTACACGGTGTCCAGCAGCTGTTCGCAGGCGGCCCGGTCGCCGTTGAGGATCCGTTCGGGGAGCAGATCCTCGGCAGCCACCGGACGTGGCGCGTTCGGCCAGCCGGCCACCGCACGCAGACCGCTCAGCGCGGCCGCGGTGGTGGTGGCCAATCCCGAACTCCCCGGCTCGATGCCGCCGACCACCACCGGGCCCGGCGCGAACTCCGCCAACACCGCGTTGGCTGCCTGGATCGGGTCGGAGATGCCACCCACCAGTACCACCAACCGGCCGCCGTGCACCCCGGCCAGCGCGTCCATCCGCGCTCGGCGGGCGGCGCGGTGCACCGCTTCCAGCACCTCCTCCGGATCCCGGTCGGCGGCCACCGAGCCGACCACGGTGCTGACCGCGCCCTCGGCCCGCCAGCCCAGCGCCGCCAGCTGGGTGACCGGCGACCGGTCGGTCGGCGTCCCGTCCGGACGGACCAGCCCGTCGATCACCATGGCTTCCATCCGGGCGTCCCAGGCGCCTCGGGTCTCGGCCGCGCTGGCGTAGACCCGGGCCGCGGCAAACGCGATCTCCCGGGAGAACCGCAGCATGGCGTCGGCCACCGCGTGCGCATCACCGGGTCCGGCCAGCTCCGGGAGGTGCTCCTCTACCACCGCGATGGTCTGCCGAACCAGCTCCACGGTCTGTTGCAGCGACAGCCGGCGGGCCAGCTCCCGGGGCGCGGCGCTGAACACTTCTTCGGACAGCCGCACTTCTTCCTCCGGCGAGCGCAGCCAGCGGACGAAGGAGCCGACCCCGGCCTGCGCCACCACCATCACCCAGGACCGCTGGTCCGGCGGCAGCAACCGAAACCAGGCGAGCTGCTCGTCCATTCGGGCCACGCTGCGGGTGGCCAGCGTGCCGGAAGACTGCTCGATCCGCCGGATCGTCGCCTCGCTCAGGCCGCTTGCCACAGCGGCAGCCTATGCCCGCCGCCGCGTCGTACTGTCGAACGGTGGCCGAGCTGATTCATGACCCAGATGTCGGAGTGTCCAGGCTGGCTGCCGCGCTCGGCTCGGCCGGCCCGGCGGGCACCCTGGTGCTGTCCGGCGCCGGTCTGTCCACCGAGTCCGGGATCCCGGACTACCGCGGCCCGACCGGCCGGCTGCGTCCAGCCACCCCGATGACCTACCGGGAGTTCGTCGGCAGCCCGCAGGCCCGGCAGCGGTACTGGGCGCGCAGCCACCACGGCTGGCAGTCGGTCGTCCGGGCCGAGCCGAACGCCGGGCACCGCGCGGTCGCCGAATTGCAGCGCGCCGGGCAGCTGTCTGCGATCATCACCCAGAACGTCGACGGCTTGCACCAGGCTGCCGGCGCGGCCCCGGTGATTGAGCTGCACGGCGGCCTGGCCAGAGTGATTTGCCTGCGCTGCAAGCAGATCAGCCCGCGGGACGAGCTGCACGCACGGTTCCTGGCGGCCAATCCGGTGGTGTCGACACCGGCCGGCGTGCCGGCCGCCAAGCCGGACGGTGACGTCGACCTGCACGATCGGCAGGTGCGGGAATTCCGGTTGGTGGACTGCCTGGGCTGCCGGTCCGGACCGCTCAAGCCGGACGTGGTGTTCTTCGGTGAGAACGTCCCGCCGGAGCGAGTGGCGCAGTGTTACACGCTGGTGGCGGCCAGCCGGCTGGTGCTGGTGTTGGGTTCGTCGCTGACCGTGGCGTCCGGCTTCCGGTTCGTCCGGCGGGCGGCGCAGCTCGGCATCCCGGTGATCATCGTGAACCAGGGCGAGACCCGGGGTGATTCATACGCCCAGCTGCGAATAGACGCGCCGCTGGGACGGGTGCTCAGCGGGCTGAGCCGGCAGCTGGCCGGCCCAGCGCCGGATTCGGCCGTCGGCTCAGGAGTCGCCGGCCGCTGAGCCGGCTTCGGCGGCGGCCACATCGAGCACCGAGTACTTGTCCATCGCTTCCCGGGCCGCGTCCGGCTTGACCTCGCCACGCTTGGCCAGCTGGGCCAGCACGTTCACCACGATGGATTCGGCGTCGATGTGGAAGAACCGCCGGGCCGCGCCGCGGGTGTCGGCGAAGCCGAAGCCGTCGGCACCCAGCGAGCTCCATTCCCGCTGCGCGCCCAGCACCCACTGCGCGATCTGGTCCGGCACCGCGCGCATGTAGTCCGACACCGCCACCACCGGGCCGCTGGTATCCGCCAGCTTGCCGGTGAGGTACGGCGTGCGCGGCTCGGCCTCCGGGTTGAGCAGGTTGTGCTCGTCGGCGACAAGCGCATCTCGTCGTAGTTCATTCCACGAGGTCACCGACCAGACGTCGGCATCAACCCCCCAGTCCTGGCCGAGCAGCTCCTGGGCGCGCATCGCCCACGGCAACGCCACCCCGGAGGCGAGTATTTGGGCCCGCGGCCGCCCGGGCTCGGCCAGCCCGGCGGACACCCGATGCAGGCCGCGCAGGATGCCCTCGACGTCGACCTCCGCCGGTTCAGCCGGCTGTTGGATCGGCTCGTTGTAGATGGTGAGGTAGAAGAACACGTCCTCGCCGTGCGGGTGCTGCTGGGTCGACCCGTACATCCGGCGCAGGCCGGACTCGACGATGTGTGCGATCTCGTAGGCGTAAGCCGGGTCGTAGGTGATCGCCGCCGGGTTGGTGGAGGCGAGCAGCTGGGAGTGCCCGTCGGCGTGCTGGAGCCCTTCGCCGGTCAGCGTGGTGCGGCCGGCGGTGGCACCGAGCACGAAGCCCCGGCCGAGCTGGTCGGCGAACTGCCAGAACTGGTCGCCGGTCCGCTGGAAGCCGAACATCGAGTAGAAGATGTAGAACGGGATCATCGGCTGGCCGTGGGTGGCGTAGGCGGTGCCGGCCGCGATCAGCGACGCGGTGGAACCGGCCTCGCTGATGCCCTCGTGCAGGATCTGGCCGAGCGTGGACTCCTTGTAGGACAGCAACATATCCCGGTCCACGGCGTCGTACTCCTGGCCGTGCGGGGAGTAGATCTTGGCGGTCGGGAAGATCGCGTCCAGGCCGAAGGTGCGGGCCTCGTCCGGAATGATCGGGACGAACCGGCTGCCGATCTCCTTGTCCCGCATCAGGTCCTTGAACAGCCGGACGATCACCTGGGTGGTGGCTACCTGCTGCTTCCCGGAACCCTTCTTCAGGTCGGCGTAGGCGCTGGCCTGCGGTTGCGGCAGGGTGAGCGGCTTGGACCGGTTGACCCGCTTGGGCAGCGATCCGCCGAGCGCCTCCCGGCGTTCCTTCATGTACTGGATCTCGTCGGACTTGTCGCCGGGGTGGTAGTACGGCGGCAGGTCGGCGTCCAGCGCCTCGTCGCTGATCGGCAGGTAGAGCCGGTCGCGGAACGCCTTGAGGTCGGCCTTGGTCAGCTTCTTCATCTGGTGGGTGGCGTTGCGGCCCTCGAAGCTCTCCAACGTCCAGCCCTTGATGGTGTGCGCCAAGATCACCGTCGGCTGGCCCACGTGCGCCCGGGCCGAGGCGAACGCGGCGTACACCTTGCGGTAATCATGGCCGCCGCGAGACAGCACCCGCAGGTCGTCGTCGGACAGATCCTCGACCATCTTGCGCAGTCGCGGGTCGTCGCCGAAGAAATTCTCCCTGATGTAGGCGCCGGATTCCACGGTGTAGGTCTGGAACTGACCGTCCGGGGTGGTGTTCATCTTGTTCACCAGCACGCCGTCGCGGTCCTGGGCCAGCAGTCGGTCCCAGTCTCGGCCCCAGATCACCTTGATCACGTTCCAGCCGGCACCCCGGAAGTACGACTCCAGCTCCTGGATGATCTTGCCGTTGCCGCGCACCGGGCCGTCCAGCCGCTGAAGGTTGCAGTTGATGACGAAGGTGAGGTTGTCCAGCTCCTCGCGGGCGGCCACCCCGATCGCGCCGAGGGACTCCACCTCGTCCATCTCGCCGTCGCCGAGGAACGCCCAGACGTGGGAGTTGGCGGTGTCGGCGATGCCACGGGCGGCCAGGTAGCGGTTGAACCGGCCCTGGTAGATGGCACTGATCGGGCCCAGGCCCATCGAGACGGTGGGGAACTCCCAGAAGTCCGGCATCAGCCGCGGGTGCGGGTAGGACGACAGGCCGTACGGGGCGTGTGATTTTTCCTGCCGGAAGCCGTCCAGGTGTCGCTCGGTGAGCCGGCCTTCCAGGAACGCGCGGGCGTAGATGCCGGGCGCGGCGTGGCCCTGGAAGTAGATCTGGTCGCCCATCCCGGAAGCCAGATCTTTGCCGCGGAAGAAATGGTTGAAGCCAACTTCGTACAGTGAGGCGGCCGAAGCGTAGGTGGCGATGTGGCCGCCCACACCGAGGTACTTGTTGGCCCGGCTAACCATGATCGCGGCGTTCCACCGGATGTAGGCCCGGATTCGGCGTTCGATGTGCTCATCGCCGGGGAACCATGGCTCCCGTTCGGGTGGGATCGAGTTGATGTAGTCGGTGCTGCGCAGCGCCGGCACCCCCACCTGGCGCTCCCGAGCCCGCTCGAGCAGCTTCAGCAGCAGGAACCGCGCGCGCTGGCGACCGTCGTGGTCGACCGCTCCGTCGAAGGACTCGATCCACTCCCGGGTCTCGCCCGGATCGATGTCCGGCAGTTGGCTCGGCAGCCCGTCGGTGATGATGCTGTAGCGATCGCGAGTCACAGGTCGAGTCTCCTTCATCGGTCTACCCACCGCCCCTTCCGCGCTGCGATGTTCTGCTCCCAGTGTCCTCCATCGAAGGAGGCAGTTGTGACCGGCCAGGTTTTCTTCCGGGTAGCCCAGACGGTTGCGTCGACGGCGAAGTGTGGTTATCTACCGGGGCACACTGTGATCGGTGGTCAGGACTCGACCTCGTCACAATGACCCAATTTCGGAGGCAGGCAGTGAGCACGACCCCCGGCAGCGGGGACACATCCGCGCTGGTCGACCGGCTCGGCATCGAGCACGGCATGGTTGTGCAGGAACTGGGTTACGACGACGACGTCGACCATGACCTGCGCGATGCGATAGAGGAACGCCTCGACGACGACATGGTCGACGAGGACTCCGATGAGGTAGTCGACGTCGTCCTGCTCTGGTTCCGGTCGGACGACGGTGACCTGGTGGACGCGCTGGTGGACGCGATCGCGCCGTTGGCCGACAACGGTGTGATCTGGTTGCTTACCCCCAAGCGGGGACGGGCCGGCTACGTTGAACCGTCCGATATTTCCGAGGCCGCGCCCACCGCGGGACTGTCCCAGACCTCGCTGCTCCCGCTAGGTGCGGGTTGGACCGGGGCCAGGCTGGTCAGCCGCCGGGCCAAGGCCGGTACCGACCGGGGGAGAGGCGAGCGGCGATGAGCGAGCCTCGCAGTGAGCGCCAGCGAGCAAGGAGCGGAGCGAATCCCAGCGATGAGCGCTCGCGCGAAGAGCAGGTGGCCTCATGAGTGTAGTTCCCGGCCTGAGCCCGTTGCCGGTTAATACGGAGGCGCCGGACTTCGAACTGCGCGATCAGAACAACGAAGTCGTCCGGCTCGCTAACTTCCGAGGCGAGAAAGCGGTGCTGCTGGTCTTCTACCCGTGGGCGTTCACCAGCATCTGCACCGGTGAACTCGGCCAGCTGCGGGACAACATCGACGCCTTCGCCAACGACGACGTTCAGGTGCTGACCATCAGCGTCGACTCGCCGTTCACGCACAAGGTCTTCTCTCAGCGGGACGGGCTGAACTTTCCGCTGCTGGCCGATTTCTGGCCGCACGGCGGGGTGGCGCAGGCCTACGGGGTGTTCAACTCCGACGTCGGCGCCGCCAACCGCGGGACGTTCCTGGTGGACCGGGACGGCATCATCCGGTTCAGCGAGGTGAACGAGATCGGAGTGGGCCGGGAGCCGTCGAACTGGATTGCGGCCATCGCCCGGCTGGAGGAGGCCGTCACCGGCTGAACCGCCCGGCTTCAGGCTCGGCCGGCCAGCCGATCGTCCAGTGAGGCCTTCTTGGTCGGCTTGGCCGGCTCGGACTCCTCGTCCCGGCGCTGTTCGGCGGCGGCCAGGATGAACGGCGCGGCCAGCGCCAGCAGGCCGAACAGGTACCACTGCACCACGTAGGCCGCGTGCTGGGGTTCCACGGCGCCGCCGGCCGGATTGGACATATCCGGCCCCGGAATCACCCGCAGGCCGGCGGTGCCCGGTTGGCCGGCGAGCAGCTCGGCATAGCCGGGCCACACCGGGCTACCGATCCTGCTCGCCTGCTGCTCGGCGTTGACGCTGTCGACCTGCCGGCCGGGTAGCTGGCCGAACTTATCCGGCCTGCTGTCGGCCGGTTCCAGCCGGGCGGTGACGGTCAGCGAACCGGTCGGCGCCGGTGCCACCGGCGGCGAACTCTTCGCGGCGCCGGTTTCCGGGACGAAGCCCCGGGCCACCAGCAGCACGCCGTGTTCCGTGCGCAGCGGGGTAAGCACCAGGTAACCGACATCGCCGTCCACGGTCTGTCCGCGCAGCAGGGTCTCATTCGCTGCCAGGTAGCTGCCGGTGGCGGTGACCGGCCGGAACTTCTCGGCCCGGCCGGTGGAGGTCGGGGAGGCGGCCGGCCCGAGCGCGGTGCCGATGTCCACCGGCACGTCCCGGTTGTCGGCGCGCAGGTGATGGTTGGCCGTCCGCTTCTGTTCGAAGCGGTAGATCTGCCAGGTGCCCGCGATGCCGCAGACGATGGCAAGCACCAGCATCAGCCCGAACAGCCCCAGGTAGCGGGGCTGGCGCAAGGTTGCGAGCACGAATAGACAGTACGTCGAGCGGTTGGGTGGACGGCCGGTACCCTTGCTGGGCCGGTTCGGTCCGTTCGGTGTGGGCCGGCCTGGGGCGCTTAGCTCAGCGGGAGAGCACTCGGTTTACACCCGAGCGGTCACTGGTTCGATCCCAGTAGCGCCCACTAGACGGCGTCTGATTTCGATCTCAAATAGCGCCTACTTGACCGGCCTGGGTGGGCATTGACTGCAAACTCTCAGCCTGCCAGGAAGCTAAGAGTGTGTTTTTCAATCCTCATCGGAGTACGTTGCTCGGCATGCCGTACCGGTTCGAGGACTTCGAAGCAGCGGTCCTGAGTATCGACCGCGATTCTCCTGACTTTGAGCAACGTGCGAAGGAACAGATCGAATCGCTCGTGCGGGAGGTAAACGCCAGCCATGCCGGTCGGCCGGCGGATGAGGTTGAGGCCGAGCTGCGGCAGCGGTTCAGGGCCCATGCGATCACGCCGCTGGAACCGGCGTTCAGCAACCTGGTGCGAGTGATCTCCGACGGCGGATTGCCGCAGTAGCCGCCAACTGGGGACCATGAAGCCATGGTCCTCGTCGAGCCGGAGCGGTTCGAGTACCTGGTCGGTGAGGCGCTGGACGGGTTGCCGCCGAAACTCGGCCGAATGATGCGCAATGTCGCCGTCACCGTCGACCACGATTCGACCGCTCTGGGCCTGCTCGGCCTGTACCAGGGTGTTCCTCTGACGGCCCGGACGACGCACTATTCGGCGGTGCTGCCGGATCGGATCACCATCTTCCGGCACGCCATCTGCGCCATCTGCCGGACCGAGGACGAAGTGGCCGACCAGGTGCGGCGCACCGTCATCCATGAGGTCGGCCACCACTTCGGTATCGACGACGACCGGTTGCACGAGCTGGGCTGGTGAGCGGACCGATCCTGCTGCCGGCGTCAGATCACCAGTACCAGGACCACGGCGCCCACCGCGATCAGCGCGAGCGCAGACCCGAGATGATCGGCCACCATCGACCGCGGTAGCGGCTCCCGTCGCCGGATTGCCAGGTCGACCGATTTCCAGCGATGCCGTGCGGTGGCCAGCAATACGCCCGCGATGACGACCAGCAGCAGACCGATGCCGCGACGCAGCGCGGCACCTCCCGCGTCGGGCAGCGCACCGGCGGCGGCCACCCCGGCCGCCATCAGCGCCAAGCCCGTCCGCACATAAGCCAGGTAGGTACGTTCGGCCGCCAGGCTCGTCCGGTAGTCGGGCTCCGGATCGCTGTCTGGATCCACCCGGCCAACTTATCCGGCCTGGCCTAGCGAACCACCCAGATACCGGTTCCGGCACGCGTCGAATTCGCCCGAAGGGTTTCCGCCGCTGCCGGCACCGCCCGCCACACCTGGATCAGGTAGGCCTCGGTCGAGTCGGCCGGCTCGTAGGTGGCGCCGGCGTCCCGACCGATGGCGTGCACCCGTACCCGCAGCGATTGCTCGGAATCGTCGAGTGATACATCCGGTACGCCGGGCTCCGGATCGGACTCAAGGGCGACTACCACGATCGGTGGCACCGCTTCGTCGGTGAAGCTGAATTCAACGACATCCGCCCAGTCGGCCGACGAATCGATCGATGTCGGCGGCCCGTCCAGCTGCGCTACGGTCACCGCGATGGAGCCCATCGACAAACCGGTGCGCACCATCGCGGCGTCCGGCCGGAGCTCCACGAACGACAGCGGACCCGGCTCGGCAAGCGGGTCGGTGTCGGCACCGTCGCTCAGCAACCAGAACTGGTGGTAGCTGACCCACAGCGTTGCTGACCCGACCAGCATGTGCCTTCTCCTGCCTCCGCCATAGTTAGGGGCGCGGCTTACGCCGCCGGGAAAGCTGATCCAGAGCCGCCCAGTCCGCCTCTGTCTCTGCGATGAAGAGGGTACCCAGCGGGCAGCCGAGAGTCTTGGTGATGGCCAAGGCGGTAGTTAGCGAACAGGTGGCGCGTCGCCCGGTCATGAGGTGGTTGACCGTGGAATGTCCGAGGCCGGCGCGGCGAGCCAGTTCGCGCTCGGAAACCTGCGCTCTTTCGATTAAGTCGACAAATATTAGCCGGCTACGCAGGCGCATGATCGGCCCGCACTGACTGAGCGATCAGCGGTGACTGCGGCGCTTCGATTGACTGCACCATTGAGAACGAGTAATTCGGTGCGACAATATGAGCTGTCACTCGAGTTCTCCTTGACTGGGAGCGTTGGGTGGCATAGGCCCGCCGGGGGTGCCAGCCCCCGGCGGTGCCGCAAGAACGGACTCTATCGCAGTTCGATGCGACGTGCGATACGATGCAGCCACTGCGCTATGCGGCCATGGCTGTGCTTGGATCGAGGCGCAAAAGGAGGGATCGACGCCGTGTCAAAACTGTCCGACTACCTGAACGCGCATATACCCGCCGGCTGGTCCAAGATGCAGGTGGTCGCGGCGTTGGAGGGCAAGGCCGACCGGGCAACCGTCTATCGATATCTGTCCGGACGGCATCCGCGGCGACCGAGCGAGGCGGTGCTGGAAGCGTTCGCCGCCGGGCTGCCGGATATCTCCTTAACCGAGCTACGCGCCGTCGCCGGTACGTCGGTCGGCGAAGAAGAACCGTGGATACCGACCAAGGAAGCAAACCGGCTCAATCACGGTCAGCGGATGGCACTCGATGCCTTTATCCGAGCTACCGTCGCAGCCCAGGACAGCAGCACGGTTGACCTGATTGAAGAATTGCTGGGTGAGCAACCTGGATCCACTGGCCAGTCGCCGTCCGAAATACGCTCCGACCTGGAGACCTACGCCGAGCAGCTCTACGAATCCGGCCGGGAACGTTTGGCGGATCGATTGACCGATCGGTTGGCGGCGTCCCGAGCAATCAACTCGGCCTCACAAACCGCCAAGAGATCGTCCAAGGAATAGCCGTCACGAGGCTTGGCCGCGGTAGCCACGCTCGCTTGCACGTCTGCACGTTTTAGCGCTGTGCGCAATCGTGCGGCTAGGGCTTCCGCGTTGCGGTCGGGACAATCGACCAACAGCACAGCCAAGCCGGCTTTGCCGGCATAGCCGATGGCATCGCAACCGGCTTGCATTTGCGCAACGGCGCTAGCAGCGGCCGGGTCTGCCGTATTGACCCGCATGATGGAAACCACTGGAAGTGCGGCGACGACCTCCGTCGCCGCGATTAGCCAGGAGTCTTCGCCCATCGGCAATGTCACGCTGTCGTCGGCCGTCAACCGGAGCTTGGCGCGGGTCGTATAGCGCTGCATAGCTACCGCAGCAGGCAATGACAGCCATACCAGCATGCCCAGCTGAAGATGAATGAGCCCTACCTGGATTATCGCAACCATGATCGAGAACAGCTCGACCAGGTGCGACTTTGGCCGCAAGAGCCCGCTGTACCCCGTACGTTGGTGAACGGCGAGCATGGCAAGGACAACGCAGGTGATACCTACCAGGACATAGCTCGGTACAGCCACTGCCAAGCAAAGCGCAAATGGCAACTTTAGGTCGACACATGCGTGCGCCGATGTGGCGGCTAATAGCGCTGCCGCGGTGCTGTAGATGTATCGGTATGGCTGGGCCATTCTAAGTACCTTGCGAGATGGCCACTCGGCAATGGCTGCCACCAGTACCACCGCTGACACAAGCCTCAATGGCAACAACGCCGCAGCTGCAAAGGTCCAGACACCCAGCATGTTTTGGTAGTAGACCGGGTGAGCTCCGATGTGTAGTGCGTGCCGCGCCCGTTCGAATCTGCGTGTCACCGCTGAGTAGGTAATGCTCAAAGACATCAGCACAGCAGCTATTTCAAGATTCGGCCTGCTGATCGTTGCCGGAGATAGTGCCGGAATGATCAGGGCGCAAATGTCGACGGTGAAGACTAAAATGAGTGCCGCCCGCGGTATCCGCCAGATCGGCCAAGTCGCTACCGCCCGAAGCATGTACTAGCCTCCACATATACCGTTGCCGCGACAAAAGGAAGGGATGGCTATGCGTAATTACGAGTGGTTTTAATAACGCATTCTCCCGGTCCGTGACACACAGTACATAATAGCGCGCGGCGTGTCACGCGTTTGAGGCCGTCGGCGTACAAGCCCCCAAATTGGGCCTGTACGCTGACCGTCAAGCGCAAGAACGACCGGTGGTTTACCAGTATGATATTCAAACTGCTTCGAAGCCTTAGCACGGCACGAAGGCAGATCCACTTATGCGGCGCCTTGCCCCACCCATGATCGACTCAAACCCATTCGAGGCTCAACATTTGTTGCCTCCTCTCAACATTCCGATAGTCCGTGGTTGGATAATGCGGGCGGATTGTCCCGCACGCAAGTAATCGACGGAGGTGTGGCTCGCCGATCGGCCCGAGAGGGCAATCTGGACGTTTGACGGGTCTTGGTGGGCGACCATAGGGTCCGGGCTCCGAACTCCATGATGAGAGGTGCCCGGCATGGCGCATATCGACTTGCGGCTCGACGAGCAGCGGTTTCCGGGCATCAGCGGTCCGATGCGCTTTCGTCCGGAAACCGCTGAGCCGCTGAACCAGCTGGCCGAGGTGCTGCTGCG
Source organism: Jatrophihabitans sp. (assembly GCA_035248685.1). Lineage (GTDB taxonomy): Bacteria > Actinomycetota > Actinomycetes > Mycobacteriales > Jatrophihabitantaceae > Jatrophihabitans_A. The sequence goes on along the minus strand of DATFHF010000024.1, from coordinate 89,092 downwards.
TGGCCCGCACACGTTGAGCCGAGGCGAGCGGGAGCTGATCGCTGCCTACGTCTCCGGGCTCAACCAGTGCACCTTCTGCTGCAACTCCCATTCCGCCTTCGCTGCCGCCCAGTTAGACCAGGGCATGAGCCTGGTAGACCAGGTCCGCCGGGACGTCGACACCGCGCCGGTATCACCGAAGATGCGGGCGCTGCTGCACATCGCGGCCGCAGTGCAATCCGGCGGACGCAGCGTGACGCCGCAGCTGATCGAAGCTGCCCGCTCGGCCGAGGCCAGCGACGTCGAGATTCATGACACTGTGCTCATCGCGGCGGCGTTCTGCATGTACAACCGCTACGTCGACGGCCTGGGCACCTTCGCACCACAAGATCCCGCCGCCTACGCGGCCGCCGCCGAGCACATCGTGTCCAACGGATACCGCGCCTGACACAGCGATATCACGATCTGGTAGCGGAAGCGCCTGGCAAGCAACCTCACGCATCGTCCTGGACTCTTGTAGTCGCAAGCCCCAATCGGGGGGACCGCGAGCGCGGGCGATCAGCCCGCAATACCAGGAGATTCCATGTTCCATCGCTCCACCGGAGCAACGCCGTTCCGGACCGCGCGCCGAGTCACCGCCGGTGCCGCGGTATGCGCCGCCGCCAGCTTCGGCCTGATCGCACCGGCCTCGGCCACCACCAACCGGGCACCGATCGGACACCTCGACTCGGTCGTGGTGCACGGATCCACCGTCACGCTCAGCGGCTGGGCCGGTGACCTGGATACCCCGCACAACTCCATCGACGTCCGCGCCGTCTTCACTCCGGATCCCGGCACTCCCGGTTCGCCGGCGACCACCACCATGATCGCGCATAACCCGCGATCGGACGTGGCGACCGCCTACCCGGCGCTAGGCCCGAACCACGGCTTCAGCTTTACCGTGTACAGCTGGCAGGCGATCAAGACCACCGTCTGCCTCTACGGCCTGGACCTGAGCGGCGGCCCGGCCGGCAAGCTCGGCTGCCAGACCCTCACCTTCGACGTCGATCACCCCGCCGTCGGCCACCTGGACTCGGTGCAGTCGGTCGGCAACAACCACATCGAGATCCGGGGCTGGGCGGCCGACCCAGACACCCCGTCCGAGGCGGCCAGCATCAATCTGCTGCTCGGCGGACCGGTGGGCAAGTTCTACAACATCGTGCCGGGTAAGGCATCGCTGGCTCGGCCGGATGTGGCCACGGCGTTTCCGAACCTAGGCCCGAACCACGGCTTCGACGTGACAGTGGCGGCCAAGCCCGGGACGTACCCGGTGTGCGCGCTCGGCTTCGACACCACGCTCTACCACTATGGCGGCGTCAACCTGGGATGCATCACGGTCACCGTGTAACAACACCGGCCACCGGGCGTGCGCAGACATCGGTCAGCGCACGCCCCGGGGCCGGAACTGCACGCTGATCCGCGGTCCGACCGGCCGGGCGGTCTTGGGCACCGCGTGCTCCCAGGTGCGTTGGCAACTGCCACCCATCACCAACAGATCGCCGTGACCCAAGTTGTGCCGGATGGTCCCGCCGCCGTTGGCAGCACCGCCGGCACGTGGGCGTAGCAGCAACGGCCGGGGGCTACCCAGCGACACGATCGCCACCATGGTGTCCTCCCGACGACCCCGGCCCTGATCGTCCCCGTGCCAGGCCACGCTGTCCCGGCCGTCCCGGTACAGGCATAGGCCCGCGGTGCGCAACGGTTCGCCGAGCTCGACCGCATAGCGGGCGTTCAACGCCGCCAGCGCCTGGTCCAAGGTCGGATGCGGCAACGGCTGGTTCTCGCCGTAGAAGCAGGTCAGCCGCGGCACGTCCACCATTCGGTCGTACATCTGCCGGCGCTCGGCCCGCCACGGGACGGTCTGAAGCAGCTCGGTGAACAGCTCGCTGGCCCCACTGAGCCAACCCGGCCGGGTATCGATCCAAGCGCCGGCGGTCAACGGGCGCCGGCGCACCGAGGAATCCAGCGGCGCCAGCATCGGGTCGTTCGCGAGATCGAGCAACGAGGTTTGCAGGGCAGCTGGCATGACCAGCAGGATAGTCGAAATCGAACCTAGAATCGAATACCGCTGGGCCGTTCAGCCCACCCGCTCCACTGCCTCAACCGCATGCGTCGAGGCCCCCGCCCGACCTGCCTGTCGGCGGCGGCCAACGCTTGCCGGGTCAGGGTGGTGGCGGGTACGGAGCCGGCCGATCGCAGCTGGCCGTCCACCGCGGCCACCACCACCTCGGCCCGGCTCACCGGGATTGCCCGCTCGTACACCCCCGTTAGCAGCACGAACTCAGCGATCACCAGTAGCGTGCCCAACACCGTGGTACGCGTGCCCGGGATACCAGCGTGGCGGAATCGGTCTCGACAGACCTATCGCTCACGCTCACCCCCGCGATGCCTGGACGCTACGTCTAGGTCATCGGCGGCGAAACGGCAGAACTTAGCACCGTGCTGGGCTGATCAGCCGTTCGCACCGTCCGGATCGGGCAGCTCGTCATCGGGACGTTCGCCGAACAGCCGTTCTTGCTCCTGCCTCAGCTCCTGGTCCCGGCGGGCGCGGTAGTCACGGCGCTGCTGTTCGGCACGCTCACGCAGCTGGCGGAGGAAGGCCTCGTCATCGTCGGGGTTGGTGGCGACGAACCGACCCGGCCGCTCGTACTCCGGGTACCGGGTGCGGCCGGTATTGCCTTTGTAGGCAAGCCCATTCTGGCCCTGACCGGACCAATCGCGACCGGCCACCAGCCAGGCGATGGAGCCGATGTCGGACAGCAGGATGACGATGAACAGCCAGGCCAGCTTGGGCAGATTGCGGCACTGCGACTCGGGCGTGGTGATCACATCGATGATGCAGAACAGCCAAACGGCGAGCAGCACCAACCCGAATGCTCCGTCGAAGAAAAGCATTGCGCGGCTCGCTCCCTGTTCTGCTGCCCGGCCCTGCCGAGTGGGGGCAGGCGCCGACCGACATGGTGGCATACCGCCCAGTCGGCTCGGGCGGTTTTGGCGCTAACCTGCGTGCTGTGCCCAGACTCGCCGATCTGATCGACGCCTTGGACGGCTGGTACCCACCGGCGTCTGCCGAAGCCTGGGACGCGGTCGGCCTCAGCTGCGGTGATCCGGCCGCCGAGGTGCAACGCGTGCTGTTGGCGGTGGACTGCGTCCCGGTCACGGTGGCCGAGGCAATCGACTGGGGTGCCGGCTTGCTGCTAACCCACCATCCGCTGCTGCTGTCCGGCGTGCACGCGGTGCGGGCGGACCAACCCAAGGGCGCCATGGTGCACCGGATGATCCGCGCCGGGGTGGCGCACTTCGCCGCCCACACCAATGCCGACGTCGCGGTGGCCGGGGTGTCCGAGGCGCTGGCCGGCTGCCTGGGGCTAACCGAATGCCAGCCGCTGAAGGCCGATTCCGGTCCGACGCTGGACCAGCTGTCGGTGTACGTGCCGAGCGCCGACGCGCCGGCGCTGCTGGCCGCCCTGGCCGCGGCCGGCGCGGGCGCGCTCGGGGACTACACCGAATGCAGCTTCTCGGTGGACGGGACCGGTCGGTTCCGGCCGCTGGCCGGAGCGCGCCCGGCGGTGGGCGAGATCGGAGAGCTGACCACGGTCGCGGAGTCCCGGGTCTCGATGGTGCTGCCGCGGTCGCGGAGAGCCGCCGTGCTCGCGGCCATGCGGGCCAGCCACCCGTACCAGGAGGTCGCGTTCGAGCTCACCGAGCAACCGGCGTTGCCGGCCGGTACCGGGACCGGTCGGATCGGCCAGCTGCCGGAGCAGCTGAGCTTGCGCGAGTTCACCGAATTCGCGGCGGTCCGGCTACCGCGCACTACGTGGGGGGTTCGGGCGGCCGGCGACCCGCAACTGCCGATCCGCGCGGTGGCGGTCTGCGGCGGCTCGGGCGCGTCCTACATCGAGCAGGCCCGGCGGGCCGGCGCCGACGCTTACCTCACCGCCGACCTGAAACACCACAGCACCTTGGAGGCGGTCGCCGAACGGGACGGCCTCGCCGACCGGCCGCTGGCTTTGGTCGACGCGGCGCACTGGGCGACCGAGGCGCCATGGCTGCCGCTGGTGGCCGCCAAGTTGGCCGAGCGGTTCGGTGACCGGCTGGCGATCCGAATCTCGCAGGCGGTCACCGACCCATGGACCCTGCACGCGCCGTGAAGCCAACTCCCTGGCTGCACCGGCCACCCGGCGGCTGACACACTGGAGCGACCGACCCGATCCGCACGACAGGAAGCCGACCGCCCACGTGATCGCTGACCCCTTCGCCCAGCTGCGGTTGCTGAACCTTCAGGCGGCGGACACCGCATTGAGCCAGCTCGCGCACCGCCGCCGGACGCTGCCCGAGCTGGCCACCATCCAGAGTTGCGAGCAGCGGGCGGCGGCCGTCCGTACCCAGGTCGTCGACGCCGAAACCGCGCTGGCCGACCTGGTCGCCGAGCAACGGCGGCTGGAAACCGACATCGACACCGTGCGCACCCGAGCAGAACGCGACCAGCAACGAATGGCGTCCGGCGGGGTGCCGGCCAAGGAACTTTCCGGCCTCCAGCACGAGGTCAGCTCGCTGGCCAGGCGGCAGGGCGTGCTGGAGGACGAGCTGCTGGAACTGATGGAAACCCGGGAGACCGCAGACCGCCAATTGGACGAACTGCGGGCCGAGTTGGCCGAGATCGAACAGCAGCGGCAGGTCGCCGAAGCTGCCCGAGACCAGGCGTTCGCCGAACTGGCAGCTGCCGAGACGCAACGAACCGCCGAACGGGCCGAGTTGGCTTCCGGACTGCCTGCCGACCTGCTGGCCCTCTACGACAAGGTGCGGGAGAGCAGCGGCGGGGTCGGGGCGGCCATGCTGCGCCAGCGTCGGTGCGAGGGATGTCGGCTGGAACTGGCCGGATCCGAGCTGTCGGCGGTCCGGGCGGCCAAGCCCCAAGACGTGCTCCGCTGTGACAACTGCCGTCGGATCCTGGTCCGCACCGACGAGTCGGGGCTGTGACGCGTCGGCCGGGATTACGAGTCGTCGTTGAGGCCGACGGTGGCTCCCGCGGCAATCCCGGCCCGGCCGGTTACGGCTCGGTGGTGCTGGATGCCGACAGTGGGACGGTGTTGGCCGAACGCAAGGAATCCATCGGCCATGCCACCAATAACGTCGCCGAGTACCGAGGGCTGATCGCCGGCCTGGCCGCGGCTGCCGAGCTGGGCGCGGTCGAGGTCGAAGTGCGGATGGATTCCCAGCTCGTCATCGAGCAAATGTCCGGACGCTGGCAGGTCAAGCACCCGGCGATGCGGCCACTGCGACAGCAGGCCGGCGAGCTGGCGGCGGAGTTCGACCGGATCAGCTACCAATGGATTCCGCGGGCGCAGAACTCGCACGCCGACCGGCTGGCGAACGAGGCGATGGATGCCGCCGCCGTGCTCGAGCAGCCCGAGTCCGAGCCTGCTGGATCAGCCGAGCCGGTCAGTGCCTGGGTGCCGAGCGATACCGCGCCGACCAGGCTGATCCTGGTCCGGCACGGCGTCACCGAGCTGTCGCTGAGCCGCCGGTTCGCCGGCCGGTCCGATCTGCCGCTCACCAGCCTCGGCATCGACCAGGCCCGCCGGATCGCCGACCGGATCGAACGGATCGGTGGTGCGCAGGCTGTCATCAGCTCGCCGTTGTTGCGTACCCGGCAGACCGCTCAGCCGATCGCCGATCGGTTGGGCCTGCCGGTGGCCGTGGACGACGGGCTGATCGAAGCCGATTACGGCGACTGGGACGGCCACAGCTTCGACGAGGTTTTCCAACGCTGGCCGGCCGAACTGCAACGCTGGCTGGTCGACCCGACCGTCCCGGCCGGCTCCGGGGAATCCTTCGAGTCGGTGGGCCGGCGGGTCGGGCAGGCCCGCGACCGGATCCTCGGCCGGCACCGCGGCGAAACCGTGGTGCTGGTCAGCCACGTGTCGCCGATCAAGCTGCTGGTCCAGTCGGCGCTCGGTGCCCCGGTGTCGGCGGTGCACCGGATGTTCCTGGACGCTGCCTCGATCACGCTCATCGACTACCAGGGTGGCGACCCGGCCGGTGCCTTGCTGCGCTGTTACAACGACACCGGACACCTCAGCGCAGGCTGAGCGGCCCGGCCACCAGCCACAGCACGGTGCCGACCGCGGTGACCGCGAGCGGCGTGCTGAGCAGCCCCAACGCATGAAACTCCAGCGCGCGAGGACGTTCGGACGGCGGCAGGATGCGTCGCCACAACAGGGTGGCCAGCGAACCCGGGTAGCTCGCGTTCGGGCCGAGGTTCACCCCGACCAGCACCGCGAGTACCGCCAGCGGGGAGCCGGCCACCAGCGGCAGCAGTGCCAGCGTGGTGGGCAGGTTGTTCACCAGGTTCGCCAGCACCGCGGCCAACAGTGCCAACCCGAGCACCGCCGGCAGTCCGGAGCCCGCCGGGATCAGCTGCCGCAGCAACCGGCCGGCGCCGCGGTCGAGCACGCCCGCCACCAGCACCGCCAGGCTCAGCACGAACAGGCAGAACCCCGGACTGGCCGACAGCACCAGCCTGGTCGGGCCGACCTGCCGCCGCAGCAGTTGCCGGCCACCGAGGACCAGGCAGCCGGCCAGCGCCGCCCAGGCCGGTGCGGTGCCGAACGCGGTGGTCAGCACGAAGCCGGCGATGGTTGCCGCCAGCACGAGCAGGGCGAACACCGGTGGTTCGGGCGCCGGCGCCGGTCGCTCACCGGTCAGCCGCAGATCGGCACGGAAGGCCAGCCGCAATGCCGACCAGTCGAGCACGCAGGCCAGCAGCCAGGGTGTCACCATCACCGCCGCGAACCTGCCGAAGCTGAGCCCGCTGGCCGCGAAAGCCAGCAGGTTGGTCAGGTTCGACACCGGCAGCAACAGCGAACCGGAGTTGGCAAGGTGCGCACAGGCATAGCTGTGTGGTCGGCTCGGTATCGCCAGCCGGGCGGTGCTGGCCAGCACCACCGGGGTCACCAGCACCACCGTCGCGTCCAGCGTGAGGGTGGCCGTCACGACCGCGGCGAAGGCCACCACCAACCCGAGCAGCCGGCCTGGCGCCCCTCCGGACCGCCGTGCCGCTAGACCACCCAGGTAGTCGAATACCCCTTCAGTCGCGCATAGTTGGCCGAAGGCGAGGATGGCGGCGAGGAACCCCACGGTGGGTGCGATCTGGCGCAGGCTGTGCCATGCCACGCTCGGCCGGGCCACTCCGGTGAGCAGCGCGAGCCCGGCGGCCGGCACCGCGACGATCGCCTCGCTCCACCCGAACGGACGTACGACAGCCGCCGCCAAACAACCGGCGATCAATACCAGGCCGAGGATCAGCAGGAGAGTCACCGGCATTCCGGCTGACCATCGGACCGGTGCACCGGCCCATGATGGCATTAGGATTCGATGCGCGGCGGACGAGCCGACCGGGCGGCCGCGTCGATCCCTAGTGGATCGCCGAGGAAAGTCCGGGCTCCACAGAGCAGGGTGGTTGTTAACGGCAACCCGGGGCGACCCGCGGGACAGTGCCACAGAAAACAGACCGCCGGACGAGCGGGCACGATCAGCCCGTCCGGTAAGGGTGAAACGGTGGTGTAAGAGACCACCAGCGCCCCGGGTGACCGAGGCGGCTAGGTAAACCCCACCCGGAGCAAGGTCAAGAGGTTGCCCGGCTTGCCGGGCAACTGCGCAGGCGATCGAGGGCTGCTCGCCCGAGCCTGCGGGTAGACCGCTAGAGCACGCCGGTGACGGCGAGCCGAGATGGATGGTCGCCCTTCGAGGGATTCGTCCTTCGAAGACAGGACCCGGCTTACAGGTCGACTCGTCCGCTGCCTGTCGCTGATTTGCGATCGACTCCACGGCTCGCGACGCGGCGACCTGCACGGCGTGGCTGTTTGCGCTACCGTCCAGCGCACCGTCCACTGTAGGCGAGAAGTGGATTACTAGGAGGCGACGCAATGACCGCACCGTCCCGCACCACCCGTAAGGCCACCGGCTCAAAAGCCGCCGGTGCGAAGGCCACTGCTGCCAAGACCACCGCGACCAAGAAGGCGTCGCCAGCGAAACGGACGACCGGCGCCAGCAAGGCGCCCGGCAAGGCGGTGTCGGCAGCCAAGGCGCCGGCGAAGAAGGCCGCCCCGGCCAAGAAGGCGACCACCGCCAAGGCCACGGTGAAGAAGACCGTTGCAAAGAAAGCTCAGTCGGTGAAGAAGGTGGTCAGCAAGGCGCCGGCGAAGAAGACCACGGCGAACAAGGCGGCTACCAAGACCGCGGCGAAGAAGACCACCGCGGCCAAGGCCCCGGCCAAGAAGGTCGCTAGCAAGGCGCCGGCCAAGAAGGCCACCGCCACCAGCGCCGCTCGCCGGGGCAGCCGCTAATCCGCTAGCGCACTTTGCAGAAACCGATCTCGTCGCTGTAGCTGCCATCCGGGTTGCGCAGTCGGCTGGGATAGTGCGCGTCGACGGTGAAGCCGGCAGCTTCGGCCGACCGGGCCGAGGCCAGGTTGTCCACCTTGCAACCGAGTTCCAACCGAACCGCCAGGGCGTCCTCCAGCACCCAATCCGAGAACAGCCGGAGCGCCCTGGCGGTAAACCGGCGTCCCCGAAACTGCGGTGTGATGCCGTAACCGAGCGCGATCACGCCGGGTGGTCCGGCCCGCCGCACGCTCAGCACGCCCGCCCCGGCGCCGGTTACCGCGTCGCAGATCAGCAAACTGGCGTGCCGGTTCACCAACCGGTCCATCGGCGCCATCGCGGCTCGCCGTCGGGCGGTGGCCTCGTCCATCGGCTGGCCGGTGAAGCCCCAGGCCACCGATGCCGGGTTGTTGCCTTCGGCCAGCACGGTCGGCCAGTCCTCGGCGGTGATCGGACGAAGAGCGACCACCCCGTCGGTCAGCACCGGGAACTGCGGCCACATCGGTTCGACGGGTTCGTCGTCGTCAGTGGGCAGCCTGCCGAAAACGACGAGGTCGATCGGCTCTCCGCGATGCAGCGCGCCGGCTCGGGCGATTCCCTCGTACCGGAACCCGGACTTCAACGCCACCCCGGCCGAGCCGACATTGCCGTAGTAACAGGTGATCTTGATCCGGCACAGGCCGTGCGCGAAGCCGAACCGGGCCAGCGTCTGCACCGCTTCGGTGGCAATTCCCTGCCGCCAGGAGCCGGACTCCACCCAGTAGCCGATTTCACCACCGCGGTTCGAGCCGAGGTGCAGGCTCGCGCTGCCCAGCAGGGCGCCGTCGGCGTTGCGGGCAATGGCGCAGTCGATTCGGGACCCGGCGCGGCGGCCGGCCACGCCGAGCTCGGTGACGAACTCGACCGCGTCGACCGCGCTATAGGGCCGTGGCACGTCCAGGTACCGGGTCATCTGCTCGTCGGCCATGATCTGCCGCACCGCCGGGGCGTCGGACGGTTGCCACGGTCGCAGGGTCAGCGAGCCGGCATGCAGCACCAACTCGTCCAACTCGATGCCGTTCCACAGTGCCATGCGTCCAGGCTGCCAGATCGGGGGAGTTCAGCTGCTCGGCGATTCCGGCCACGTAGGATGACCGAGTGGTTCTCAATAAGCTGCTGCGCGCCGGCGAGGGCAAGATCCTGCGCCGCCTCTCGGCCATCGCCGATCACATCGAAACCCTCGAAGAGGACTACGTCGAGCTCACCGACGCCGAGTTGCGTGCGCTGACCGACCAGTTCAGGCAACGCTACGGCGAGGGTGAGACGCTCGATGAGCTGCTGCCCGAGGCGTTCGCGGTGGTCCGCGAGGCGGCCCGGCGCACGCTCGGCCAGTTCCACTACAACGTGCAGCTGATGGGTGGCGCGGCATTGCACCTCGGCAACATCGCCGAGATGAAGACCGGTGAGGGCAAGACCCTGGTCTCGACGCTGCCGGCCTACCTGAACGCGCTGTCCGGTGACGGCGTGCACGTGGTGACCACCAACGATTACCTCGCCTCCCGGGACGCCGACTGGATGGGCCGGGTGCACCGGTTCCTCGGCCTGTCGGTCGGCAAGATCCTGTCGAACATGACCCCGGAGACCCGGCGGGTCAGCTACGGCTGCGACATCACCTACGGCACCAACAACGAGTTCGGCTTCGACTACCTGCGCGACAACATGGCCTGGTCGAACGAGGATCTGGTGCAGCGCGGGCATAACTTCGCCATCGTGGACGAGGTCGACTCGATCCTGATCGACGAGGCCCGAACCCCGCTGATCATCTCCGGACCGGCCGATGAGAACCAGCGCTGGTATCCCGAGTTCGCCCGGCTCGCTCCGCGAATGCGTAAGGACGACCACTACGAGGTCGAGGAAGGCAAGCGCACCATCGCGGTCACCGAGGCCGGGGTGGAGTTCGTCGAGGATCAGCTGGGCATCGACAACCTGTACGAGGCGGCCAACACGCCACTGGTCGGCTACCTGAACAACGCGCTGAAGGCCAAGGAGCTCTACAAGCGCGACCGGGATTACATCGTCCGCAACGGCGAGGTGCTGATCGTCGACGAGTTCACCGGCCGGGTGTTGGCCGGTCGGCGCTACAACGAGGGCATGCACCAGGCGATCGAGGCCAAGGAAGGTGTGCAGATCCAGCAGGAGAACCAGACGCTGGCGACGATCACCCTGCAGAACTACTTCCGGCTGTACACCAAGCTGTCCGGGATGACCGGTACCGCGCAGACCGAGGCGGCCGAGTTGCACCAGATCTACAAGCTGGGCGTGGTGCCGATCCCGACCAACCGGCCGATGATCCGTGAGGACGTCACCGACCTGATCTACAAGAACGAGGACGTCAAGTTCGCCGCCGTGGTGGACGACATCGCCGAGCGGCACACCAAGGGGCAGCCGGTGCTGGTGGGTACCGCCAGCGTGGCCAAGTCGGAGATCCTGTCCAACCTGCTGCTGCGCCGCGGGATCCCGCACGAGGTGCTCAACGCTAAGCAGCATGAGCGGGAGGCGGCCATCGTCGCGATGGCCGGCCGCAAGGGCGCGGTCACGGTGGCCACCAACATGGCCGGTCGAGGCACCGACATCATGCTGGGCGGCAACCCGGAGTTCATCGCCGACGCCGAATTGCGCGAGCTGGGGCTGAACCCGGCCGACACGCCGGAGGACTACGAGGCGGCGTGGCCGTCGGCCATCGCCAGCGCCCAGGACCGGGTAGCTCGCGAGCACGACGAGGTCGTCGAGTTGGGCGGGCTGTACGTGCTCGGCACCGAGCGGCACGAGTCCCGCCGTATCGACAACCAGCTCCGCGGCCGCTCCGGCCGGCAGGGCGACCCGGGGGAGTCCCGGTTCTACCTGTCGCTGGGCGACGACCTGATGGTGCGGTTCAACGGCGAGCGGATCGCCATGATCATGAACATGCTCCGGTTGCCGGAAGACACCCCGATCGAGAACAAGACGGTTTCCAAAGCCATTCAGTCGGCACAGACCCAGGTCGAACAGCAGAACTTCGAGATCCGCAAGAACGTGCTGAAGTACGACGAGGTGATGAACAAGCAGCGGACCGTCATCTACGAGGAGCGGCGCAAGGTGCTCTCCGGGGCCGACCTATCCGACCAGATCCGGCCGATGATCACCGACGTGGTCACCTCCTACGTCGAAGGGGAGACCTCTTCGGGATACCCGGAGGAGTGGGACCTGGAGCGGCTGTGGGTGGCGTTGAAGACGCTGTACCCGATCTCGCTCACCATCGATGAAGCGATCAAGACCGCGGGCGGTGACCGCAACGATCTCAGCCGGGACTTCCTCGTCGAAGAGATCGTCGCCGACGCGCAGGCGGCCTATGACCAGCGCGAAGCCGAGCTCGGCGAGGAGGTCGCTCGGGAGTTGGAACGCCGGGTGCTGCTGTCGGTACTGGACCGCAAGTGGCGGGAACATCTCTACGAGATGGACTACCTCCAGGAGGGCATCGGGCTGCGGGCGATGGCCCAACGAGACCCGCTGGTCGAGTACCAGAAAGAGGGCTTCGACATGTTCTCGGCCATGATGGACGCCATCCAGGAGGAGTCGGTCGGCTTCCTGTTCAACCTCGAGGTGCAGGTCGACAACGAGCCGGCGGCTCCGGCCTCGGTCAGTGACCAGCCCGCCGATCTCGACGCCGAGGCAGTGCTGGCCGCACTGGCTGCCGGTGGCGGTGCGGAGGACAACACGCCGCACATCACGGCCAAGGGACTGGGCCGTTCGGACGGCGCCGCCCCGCTCACATACAGCGCCCCGACGCTCGGCTCGGACGCTCCTGAGGTGCACACCGAGCGGGCGGCTCGACCTGCACCGGGCAGCCGTCCGAACACTGCCCGGCAGCGTAAGGCGAATCCGAACCGGGGAAGTCGCGGCAACAAGCGCAAGCGCTGAGTCGGGTTTAGCGGTTCGGCGGTTGGCGTTGGCCTTAGCCGATCTGTAGCCGAACGCAGCGCCAGCGGCCGTCCAAACCCTCCAGCCGGAGCGCGATCGCCCGAAACCGCGGCCCGACCCGGACCACCGCCACGACCTCGGCCACGCCGTCCGCCGGCTCGGCCAGGTGCAGCGAATGCACGGTTGCCGGTCGGGATGCGGTCCCCAGTCGGCTGATCCTGCCGGCGTCGCGGGCCAGGCCGGCCTGCACGGTTGCCGTGGTGTGCTGGCTCAGCTGGCTGGCCGAACGCCGGCCGGTCGCGGTTTCGATGACGCCGATCAGCAGCCGGCGTGCGAACGCCGCCGGTGCCGGCAGGTCCGCTCGGCCGGTGGGCCGGGCGTCGAACCGATCCGGCAGCATGGCCAGCCGCAGCGGGGACGGTGAGCCCGGATCCTGGGTGCGGAACGGCAGCGGTTGGTCGGCCGGTCCGAGCAGGGCCAGCTGCCGGGGTGGCAACTCGTCCTCGTACGGAGGTTCGCGTACCGGCGCCGGCCTGGGCTGGTAGCTGCTGATCGGGCTGTCGACGAGGCTGGTCGCGGCCGACATGTCAGTGTCCCGGCCGGCTGGCAGCCGGAGTGGTCGGCGCGACGAGTTCGGTGCCCGGCCGGATCAGGCCCGGGTCGCGGCCGATGGCCGAGCGATTAGCTCGGTACCAGTACGGCCAGGCAACGGCGATCCGCTGTTCGGACGCCGCCGGCCCGAGGGCGTCCGCGGCGATCGTCCATAGTGAGTCGCCCGGGACGACGGTGACCTTGTGCACGGGCCTGCTGGGTGAAACCGGCCTCGGTGGTTGGCTGGGCGCCGGTGGTTGGCTGACCGGCCAGCTCGGAGCCGGGATGGCGGGTGTCGGGGCGCTTGCTGCGACGGCCGGCAATGGGCTCAGCAACACCGTGGCACCGGTGGAGGCGATGACCAGCCGGCGCACCGCAGCCGGCAGCACCCGCCGAACCACCGCGCTGCCGCACCGACCGGCCAAGCCCGGCAGCATGCTCAGATACATGGCGGTCAGGCCTACCGCCACCCACACCGCGCACAGCCAGAGGACGGCGGCCGCGATCCCGGCCACCGCGGCGTCCGCACCGTACTCGGCGACCCAGCGCTGCGGATGTGCCAGCTCTCGGCCGAGGGTGACCGGCGCCGGAACCAGGCGTAACACCAGGTAGCCGGCGCCGAGGTAGCAGGCACCGCACAGCGCGGTACGAGGCAGGCAGCGACGAAGCATCTTGTTCAACCTTTCCATTTGCTTGTGTTTACCTTCATACGTTGCTGCCTGCATGCGGTCAAGTTGAAGTCAACGCCTGTGGATAGGCTGCGTCTCTCGATGTGTGAGCATGGAGGGTGAGGTCGGGTGTCGAGGTGGAATGAGCTGTTTGACGACCTGGAGGCTCAGGCCCAGGTGCTGTCGACGGCGGAACGGGCCGCCGAGATCGAGGACCGAACCAGGTACGAGACCGGACGGCTCGGCCTGGTGGACCGGCTACTTCCGGCGATCGGCGCGAGCATCCAACTGCGTGGCGCCGGCGGGCTGTCGGTCGCCGGCCGGCTGGAACGGGCCCATCCGGAATGGCTGCTCGTCGCCGAGGATGCTGGGCGGGAGGCGCTGGTGGCGGTCGCCGCCGTGGTGTCGATCGGCGGGCTCGGCCGCCGGTCGGCCGCGCCGGGCGGCCAGTCCGCGGTTGATGCCCGGCTGAGCTTGCGGCAGGCGCTGCGCGCGATCGTCCGAGACCGGTCGACGGTACGGATCCATCTTCTGGACGGCAGCGTGCTGGACGGCACCCTGGACCGGGTCGGTGCGGACTTCGTGGAATTGGCCGAGCACCCGGTCGGTGAGTCGCGCCGGCATGGCGAGATCACCGCCCTGCTGGCCGTTGCGCTGGCTTCGATCGCCGCGGTTCGCCGCGACGGTTGACGGGTGTGCTTACTCCGGCTTGGTGTCGACGAACGGATGATCGGCCACGAATTGCTTGGTCTGGTCGTACATCCGGGCGATATAGGCCTCCAGCTGCTCGCGCTCGACCCGCCACTGCCCGCGGCCGCCGATCTTTATGGCCGGCAATTCCCCCGATCGGACCAGCGCGTAGGTCTGGGAGTCGGAGATGTTCAGCACCTCGGCGACATCGCTGAGTGTGAGGAACCGAGCCTCGGCCATCCCGTCACTCCTCTGCGCTGCCCGGTGTCCGGCAGTTAAGTGCTGTCGACGATAGCGAATCGACGTCCTGCCGCCATGCCCGCCCAGTCTGCCAGCCGAGTTACCGCGACCCGGCGATATCCACAGCCGATCCGGTATGGCTGGCGAGGAAATATCAGTTATCCACAGCTTGCGTGATTAGCGGGGTAACCAGGCGTTCGTTATAGCAAGATCACGTTATGACCGACACCGGCCTGCGACCCCCCGAACAGTCTCCCGCCGCGCGGCGAGTCAGCCCGCCGAGCTGGCTCGACCTTCGACTCGTCGGTGGCGTCGTCCTGGTGTTGGCGGCGGTGCTGCTGGGCGCCGTCACGTTGGCATCGGCCGATCATCGGCAGGCTCGCTGGGCGCTCAGCCGTGACCTGGCCGCCGGCACCGTGCTGACCCCAGCCGACGTGCACCCGGTCCGGGTCCAGTTGGGCAGCGCCGACAGTCGCTACCTGCCGATCGGTGAAGCGGTCACCGGCCGCACCCTGCGCCAAGCCGGGCAGGCCGGCGAGCTGCTGTCCCGGGCCCAGCTGGCCGTCCCACCGGTCGGCGTCGATGTCACGGTCGGTCTGCGGCCCGAGAACGAGCCCACCATCGTGCGCGGCGACCGGATCACGTTGTGGCTGAGCACCAAGAGCTGCCGTGCGGTAGTCCTGCTGAGCGGGGTGACCGTGCAGGCGGTCCAGAAACCCGGTTCGTCGACCTTCGGCACCGATCAGGCGACGGTGCTGGTACTGCGGGTGTCCGCCGCTGATGCCACCCGGGTGGTATCGGCGCAGGATCTCACCGGAGCGGTGATCCGGGCGGGCATTCTGTCCGGTGGCCAGCAGCCCGAACCAGCGGCGCCGGATCTGGCCGACTGCGCCGGGACCGCGACATGACGCTGGCAGTCCTCACCGCGGCCGACGGCGCCGGCTGGGAGGCGGCGCTGCTGGCCGAGCTGGGCACCGGTGGCGGACCGCTGACGGTCAGCCGGCGCTGCGTGGACGTGGTGGAGCTGGTCGCGGTGGCCTCGTCGGGCCAAGCCCAGGCGGCGCTGGTGGATGCCCAGCTGCGCCGGCTCGACCCCGACGTGGTCGACCGGTTACAGGCGGCCGGCGTGGCAGTGGTCGGGGTGACCGACGCCGAAGCCGAAGCCGAGCTGGAGCGACTGGCCAATTGCGGGATCCGGTTCTCGGTGCCGGCCGGTGCGACTGCCGAGGCCATCCGGATCGTGCTCGACAGCGCGGTGGCCGAGCTGGCCGGCGCCGATCCGGTCGCCCGACACCGAGCCTTCGCCGACCCGGCCCAGGCGGTCAGGTCGCTCGACGGTGCTCCGGAACCCGTCGAATCTCCGACGCCCCAGCGGGGCAAGGTGGTGGCGGTATGGGGCCCGGCCGGAGCGCCTGGGCGCACCGTGATCGCGGCCAACCTGGCAGCCGAACTGGGGCGGCTCGGCGCGTCCTCGCTGCTGATCGATGCCGACGTCTACGGCGGCGTGGTGGGCAACCTGTTCGGCTTGCTCGACGACTCACCGGGCCTGGTCGCCGCCTGCCGGCAGGCCCAGTCCCGCCGGCTGGATACGTCGGTGCTGGCGTCGCTGTGCTGGCAGATCGATCCGTCGCTGCGGGTGCTGACCGGGATCAGCCGGCCGGACCGGTGGCCCGAGCTGCGGCCGGCGGCGTTCGAGGCGCTCCTCGAGGTGGCTCGCCGACTCGTGGCCTTCACCGTGCTGGACCTCGGCTTTTGCCTGGAAACGGACGAGGAACTGAGCTACGACACGGTGGCTCCGCGCCGCAACGGCGCGACGCTGTCCGGGTTGGCCGCCGCCGATCTGGTGCTTGTGATCGGATCGGCCGACCCGATCGGCATGCAACGCCTGATCCGGGGCTTGGCCG
Organism: Jatrophihabitans sp.; assembly: GCA_035248685.1. Lineage (GTDB taxonomy): Bacteria > Actinomycetota > Actinomycetes > Mycobacteriales > Jatrophihabitantaceae > Jatrophihabitans_A. The sequence continues at coordinate 72,661 of DATFHF010000024.1, read as the reverse complement.
AACTGCGGTCAGCAGGCGTGCACACCCAGAGCTGGGTGGTGCTGAACCGGGTGCGTGACAGCGTGGTGGCCGGCTCGACCGTCACCGAATTGACCGACACGCTCAAGCGGTTCGCCGGTCGGCCGGTTGCCGCCATGCTGCCCTACGACCTGCCGGCCCTTGATCGTGCGTTGCGAGACGGCAAGACGCTGGCCGAGGTGGCCGCGCAGAGCCCGCTTCGACGAGCGCTGGTGGAACTGGCCGGTTCGGTGTCCGGCCTGCCGGTGCCCGGCGGACGTGCCGCGCGCAGGTCACGTCCGTAGCGCGGCCGGCTGGGCGAGACGCCATGCCAGGATATGGACCCATGACAGACCGGCTACAACCGCTGGACGTGTCCTTCCTGTACCTCGAGGGACGGACCACGCCCATGCATGTGGGCGGTCTGGCCGTGTTCGAGCCGCCGGCCGACGGCTTCGACTACGAACGATTCGTCGAGCTGATCGAGCGCCGGATTTCGTTGGTGCCGAGGTATCGCCAGAAGATCAGAACGATCCCGGGCCATCTGGCCAACCCGGTCTGGGTCGACGATGCGGCGTTCGACCTCAGCTATCACGTGCGGCGCTCGGCGCTACCACGACCCGGCTCCGACGAGCAGCTACGCGAGCTGGTCGCTCGGGTGCAGTCCCGGCCGCTGGATCGCGGCCATCCGTTGTGGGAGATGTACCTGGTCGAGGGCCTTTCCGACGGCCGGTTCGCGGTGATCCAGAAAACCCACCACGCCATGGTGGACGGGATCAGCGCGGTGGACATCGGCCAGGTGATCCTGGATAGCACACCGGTCCCGCGGGACATCCCGGAAGATCTGTGGATGCCCCAGCCGGAGCCAGGGCCGGTGGCGCTGCTGGTGGACGCGGTGGTCGAGATCATGCGCCGGCCGACCGCGGTGCTGGACACCGCGCGGATCGGGCTGGCGGATGCCCGAACCGTGTCCGGCCGGGTGTCCTCGGCGCTCGGTGGGTTGCTGTCGGCAGCCAGGGTGGCGGCCCGTCCCGCGCCGGAATCGCCGTTGAACGCGACCATCGGATCGCAGCGCCGGTTTGCGATTGCCCGCACCGACCTCGAGAACTTCCGCAAGGTGCGCAAGCAGGCCGGCGGCACCGTCAACGACGTGGTGCTGGCCACCGTTGCCGGTGCGATACGTGGCTGGATGCTGTCCCGCGGCGAGCCGGTCCGGCCGGCCAGTGCGGTTCGGGCGATGGTGCCGGTCAGCGTGCGCGATGACCGCGAGGGCGGCCAGCTCGGTAACCAGGTGTCGTCGTACCTGGTGGATCTGCCGATCGGTGAACCGAATCCGGTGGTTCGGCTGAGCCAGGTCGGCTATGCGATGAAGGCACACAAGGAGTCGGGGCAATCGGTCGGTGCCGAGGCCCTGGTCGCGCTGTCCGGCTTCGCGCCGCCGACGCTGCACGCGCTCGGTGCGCGAGCTGCGAGCGGTTTCACCAGGCGGCTGTTCAACGTAGTGGTGACCAATGTGCCGGGACCGCAGTTTCCGTTGTACGCAGCGGGGGCGAAGCTGCTGGAGATGTTTCCGGTGGTACCACTGGCTAACGACCAGGCGCTGTCGATCGGGCTCACTTCTTACGACGGCGGCGTGTATTTCGGCCTCAACGCCGACCGTGATGCGATGCCAGATGTAGACGTGCTGGCCGGCCTGATCGAGGAGTCGTTGGCCGAGTTGGTGCTGACCGCCGGCTCCGGTCGTCGTCGACGCTGAGCTGTGCGGATGATTCGGCTGGCCGCAGGTTCGCGGCGCGTCGGGCACCAACGCGGAGCGCGCAGGTCCTGCATCGGTTGATAATGAAATCGGATTCGACTGATACCTGGACTGGCGTACCCTGCCGGAGCCCGGACAGCGCGGTCGCCGACAGGAGGTTTCGTTTTCGTGCCACGTCGATCAACTCCGCCGCGCCGCGCATTCGTGTTCGGCGGTGGCGGAGTGCTTGGGTTCGCCTGGATAGTCGGCGCGCTCACCGCACTGCACCATGAGCTGGAGCTTGTGCCCGGGCCCGATGATCTGCTGATCGGCACTTCCGCCGGCGCCGTGGCGGCCGGCCTGCTCGGCAGCGGTGTGCAGGTCGACACCATCCGTCGGCACCAGTTGGGTATGCCACTGCCGCAGGATCCGCCGGTCACCTGGAACTACCAGACGGATACCGGTGGTCGGATACCGCCGCGGCCCGGTCTGCTGCCCGGCTCACCGAGGCTGGTCTGGGGAGGGATTCGGCATCCCACCGCCGTGCCGCCGGTGGTGGCGTTGTCCGGGCTGCTCCCGGTCGGCCGTGGAACCCTGGAACCCATCCAACGGATGCTGACCGCGATGACGGCGGACGCGCTGGTCGACGGCTGGCCGGTCCGGAACACTTGGATCGTGGCCACCGACTACATCAGTGGCCGGCGGATCGCGTTCGGACGGGACGGCGAACCTAGGACCGAGTTGCCGGACGCGGTCTGTGCCTCCTGCGCGATTCCGGCCTGGTACGCGCCGGTGCGGATCGACGGTCGTACCTACATCGACGGTGGCACTGCGTCCAATGCTTCGGTCGATCTGGTGCCGCCGGGTGGCTACGACGAGGTCTACGTCCTTGCGCCGATGGCCTCGGTCCGTCCGGACAATCCTCGGTCGCCGGTCGCCATGATCGAACGCCGGGTGCGACGCGCGATTACCCGCGGCATCCAACACGATGTGGCACGGCTGCGCGACGGCGGCTCTCGGGTGATGCTGCTGACGCCGGGTCCGGAAGACCTCACCATGATGGGGGCGAACCTGATGAATCCGCGCCGTCGGATCGCCGTTCTGCGCACTGCCATGCGAACCGCCGCGATGGAGATCCGCGAGTTGCAGAGCGGATTCACCGAAGCCGAAACCGGATGAGGGTCTACATCCCGAGCACCTCGGTGCTGTTGCAGAGCTTGCTGCAAACCGGCGCCTTGGTCAACGTTCCACTGACCTGCTTCGCGGTGACGCCCGGCCTGCGCGAGCACTATCTGGACGATGACCTGGAAGAACTGGAATACGCGGCATCCTCGCAGGCGGCCCGGGCGGCGCTGAGGCTGATCGCCTCGACTCCGACGGCTGCCAAGCGCCGGATCGTGGTCGCTGCCGATGTGCTGGATTCCGGCGTGGTAGTTCGTGACGACCTGGACATCGGTGTGGTGCAGGTGCAGGTAGCGGTGCCGTTGGCTGCCTGCGTATCGGTGCACTGCGACGATGCCGACGCATCACCCACGGTGGCGGTGGCCGCGGAACTGATCGACGCGGCCGACCTCGGCGACAGTGCGGCCGAGGAGAAGGTAGACGACGCCGAAGGTTTCGAACTGTGCTGGTATGCCACCCAGGAGATCGAGGAATTGCTCGCCAGCATCGAGTGATCGGACCATCGGAGCTCATGGCGCCGGTGTCGTAATGCAGCCGTCATAGCGCCAGCTGCACCGGTAGGCCGGCGGGTCTGTTCCGGCGAACGTCGTCGGTCACCAGCAGCCCGCGACCGGGAATCGGTGACATTCGATGCGATCCCAGACGTATGCCTAGCAGTTCGCCGTCGGCTGCGGTGGGATGTAGCAGTAGGCCGTTGCGGTGCCGTCTCAGCTCCACCCCGATGCCCCGGAAGCTCACCAACAAATCGTCGCTGCGGACCGAAGCGATAACCGCTGCCGGATGCCGGACCACCAGGTTCAACAGGTATTCGCCCATCTTGCTATCGGTGAACTGCTCGGCATCGTCTACCACAATGACGTCCAATGCGTGCAGCGAACGGGTAAGGTCATCCGGTTCCACCTGGTCGTCCGGGCCGAGTACCCAACGAGCATGCGTCCGGCCCCAGTCCGCCAACGGCGACCTGGGCGGGGCTGCCACCAATACCAGGTAACCGGCCGACTGCGCCTGCTGGGCGATCAGGTTCGTCGCGGTGCTACGGCCGGATCGTGCCGGGCCGGTGATCAGGAACCTGCTGTACCGCTCGAAGAGTTCGCAGGAGACCGGGGAGGCATCGTCGCCGCCGACGCCGAGCAGGCAATGCCCCGCTGGTACCGACCGGGCAGCGCGGAGGTCCGCCCACTCGACCCGGTCCGGCAGGTTGCGGATCACGATCCGGGGCTCGGTTGCTGCGTCCACCTCCGCAAGAGCGGCCCGCTGGATGGATTCAAACTGGGCAATGGCCGAGGTATCCGAGACCAGCAGGGCAAGCTGGGTGTGCAGGCCGTCCTCGGTCGAGATCGCCAGGCCCGGCCGCAGCGTGCCGGGCAGTGCGCTGGGACTGATGCCGGCCACCGCGTAATCGGATCGCTCGATCAGGGGCAGTATCAGCTTGCGATTGAGTACCGATCCCAGGCGCGCGCCGAGCGTGGCCCGATCACCGGTAACCAGTACCGTGAGGCCGACCGCTGGGCCGTCTCGCAGCAGTTGCAGTAGACCGTCGACGGTGCAACCGGCATCGTGATCCTCGCTGAGCGCGGTCAGGCCCTCCCATCCGTCGACGGCTAGCAGTATCGCCGGCAATCGCGCGCCCAGCCGGATCGCTTCAGCCAGCGTGCCGGCGCCCAGCTCGGCGAAGGTCCGCTGCCGGTCGGCTACCTCGGTGAGCAGCCGGCTGATCAGCCGCGCGACGGTGGCGGGATCGTCTCGTTCCAGCACCGCACCGCAGTGCGGCAAGCCGCGCAGGGCCAGGAAGCCCCGTCCGGTGCAGTCGAGCAGGTACAGGTTCAACTGCTCGCTGGTCAGTCGGCGAACCGACTGGCCGATGATGGTGCGTAGCGCGCTACTGCGTCCTGAGCGCGAACCACCGATGAAACCCCACGAGCCACCGACGGACAGATCGACTGCCGCTACCTGCTGCCGCTGGCGGGCCGGGTCGTCGGTCAATCCGAACCCCACCAGGTAAGGGTGGTTCGGCATCGGATCCAGCTGATCGACGGTAAGCCGCGCCGGAAGCGGCGCCAGCCACGGCGCCCGGATCCGATGCACGTCCGCGGAGATCGCCGCCTGCCTGATCGCAGTGGTGAGCAGCTGCAATTCGCTGCGGGCCGGATGTGCCGGCTCCGGCGGCGCAGGCAGCCGGTTCCACCGGTCCAGCGGCGTGAGCAGTTGGTCGGTGTCGCCGACCGGCATGCCGACCAGCGCCGTCTGGAATTCCACGAGTTCACCGGCGCTCAGCCTGGCCAGTGCCCGACCGGGCCGGTCGCGTGGGATTCGGCTGGCCGCCGCATCGTCGATGACATCACCGGATTCAGCGGCATCGGTCATCCGCAGTGCGATGCGCAAGGACATATTGGCCTTGACATCGAGGGATACCGCGCCCGCCGGCCGTTGGGTAGCCAGGACCAGATGTACTCCGAGCGACCGGCCACGTTGGGCGATGCCCAGCATGCCGGTCAGGAAGTCCGGCAACTCCTCGGCCAGCGAGGCGAATTCGTCGATGACCAGCACCAGCCGGGTAAGCGGATACCGGCCACCTTCGGACGTCACCCGGTAGGACTCCAGGTCGGCCACTTCGGCACGGGCGAAGGCCGCCTCCCGCCGGCGCAGTTCAGCATCCAGCGACGTCAGCGCCCTACGGGTGAGATAGCCGTCGAGGTCGGTGACGACGCCGAGGGTGTGGGGGAGCTGGGCACATTCGGCGAACGCGGCACCGCCCTTGTAGTCGATCAGCACGAATGACAGCTCATCGGGGGCGTTGCTGGCGGCCAGGCCGGCCACCAGCGTGCGCAGCAGTTCGGACTTGCCGGATCCGGTGGTACCGGCAATCAGCAGGTGCGGGCCATCCCGGACCAGATCTAGTTCGAAGGGCCCGCTGGCGGCGACCCCGACCGGTGTGGCCGGCCTGCCGCACCGGCTCGCCCATCGCTGTTGAATCGCGGCTGGACCGATCTGTGCCAGTCCGAGCAGTCCGGTCAGGCCGAGCCGGAGCGGCAATCGGCTCCCGGATTCGGTATCGGCGTCACGCAACGGCGCCAGCCGCCGCGCCAACCGGTCTGCCCATTCGATCGACACGCCCTCGACGCCGGCAAGCAGCGGAGCCAGCTGCGGGTTATTGATAACCAACTGGCTGCCGGCATCACCAGCGATACAGGCGGTGGCTCGACAGCCGGCAGGTAGCACCCGACTGTTGTCGCCGACGCAGATCGCAGTTATCCCTACCTACGAGCCGGTCTCCAGCAGCGCACGAAGTCCGGTCAACTCCACAGCGCTGCCGGCCGGGTCGATCAACACCACGATCCACTGCCCGGCCCAACGCGGACTGTTCGACGCCGCCCCGGCCAGCCGCTCGCAGAGCAGGCGGTTGAGCTCGTTCAACCCGCTCTGCCACTCCGGCGGGCTGACGGCGAGCCTACGCACGCTGGTGGCCGGCCACCGCAGCCAGTGCCAGTCCTCATCTGAGCCGTCCAGCAGCGCGAACAGCTGCACGTCGATCGGAGAGTGCAGCGCGAGGAGCTGGCCCACCAGCCATCGTGCACTCGCTCGAGCCAAGTCAATCGGGCCGGCGATTCCCAGTGGATGACTGGCCAACGATACGGTCGCCGGCACCGACGAGAGCTGCGGGGCGGTGACCGGGGCGCCGTCTCGCACGACGGCGAGTTCGGCGGGCTGATCGGCTAATCCCAGTCGCAGCTGCAGGAACTCGACATCCGTCCTTCGCCGCTCCCACAGCCGGCAATCCGGGAGGGTCGCCGCCTGCATGACCGTTGCCGCATCGGGAAAGCGACGATGCCGCCGATCGGCCTCGCAACCCAGCAGTGTGTCCAGACGGACCTGCGCCGCCTGCTCTGCCTCGGCGTGCGCTCGCCGCCGGGTACGCACTCCGCGCCGCCAGTTCCGACGGTCCGATGCCGCTGACGCGAAGACGGCAAGTGGGCTGAGCAAGGCGAAGGCCAGGAACTGTGGCGAGCGCATCACGACTGCCAACAGCACCGATGCGACCGCCGGGATCAGAGCTGTTAGCCAGTGCATTCTCGGCCGGGCACCGGCATCCATCGGCGCCGGAAACTGCACGGATTCCGGCGGCGGAGGCTCTACTACCTTGGGTGGGCGATACACCAGTACGTCAGCCTGATCGGTGGATTTGACGGCCGCCGGAGGCTCGCTGTTGCCGACGACCGCTAGCACCGAGCTACCCACCCTGATCTGGGAACCCAACCGGACCGGCAGCGAATCCGGACCCACGGGTACGCCATCCACCGTGGTGCCGTTGGTGGATCCGAGATCCCGGATCACCGCCGCGTGCATGTCCACGTCTAGTTCGGCATGTCGGCGGGAAAGATCGGGGTCGGCGATTCGCAGGCCGGGTGCGGGATTCCTGCCGATGACCTGGCTGCCTCGACGCAGCGGCAGGATCTGGCCGCAGTCCGGTCCCGACAGCACTCGTAGTTGCAGGACCGAGGTGTCGACATCGATCCTGCCGCCGGACGGCCCGAGTGTTAGCAGGCAACCCGATCGCAGCCCCGGATCGCCCATCCGTAGGTGATCCGATAACGGCCTGCCCTCATGGCAGATCGCCGTGTCGGGTGGCTGTTCGAACAGCTCGGCCAGCGCCGGTCGGAGGTCGGCGACAGTGCAGTTTTGGTCGGCAGACACAGCTAGATCGACCGGCTCTGCGGTCCGGTCGGCGGCAACGCTCAGCTTCACCAGCACCGGTTCAGTGTCGGGCAGCGGTGCCGCGAAAAGCTGGCTGCGCCGCAATCTGTGGATAACCCCCGGGGCCGTGTCGGGAGTTGTCCACAGATCTGGTCGGAGCGGTTGTTCGACCGGCCGATCGCCATATCGTTGCCGGACAGTCATCCCGACTGATCGAGAAAGGGCAATGGATATGGCCGGATTCAAGGTGTCACCGCAGCAGCTGACCAGCCTCGGTGGCACTTGTAACCGAACGGCGAACGATGTGCGTGGGCAGCACGGCGCGTTGAAGAGTCAGCTCACGCCACTGTTCGGTGCGGACTGGTCAGGTGCCGCGGCAAGTCAATTCACCCAGCTCTACGAGCAGTTCGACAGCAACGCTCAGGGCTTGACCGCGGCGCTGGACGGCATCGGCCGGCTGCTCAGTCAGGCCGGGCAGAGTTATGCCTCGGTGGAGCAACAGATCGCGGCGTCGTTCCGAAGGTGATCTGGCGCGGTACCCGCCCCGGCTGGGTAACGTCGGTGTGGTGGATGCTGATCTCGCCGGCTTGCTCGACGCTGTCGAGGCGGCCTACCACCGACACTTTGGGCTTACCCCGGCGCGGGCGTCGGTGTCCTTCCTGGGCGTTCAATCGATAACGGTGCTGCGGTTCAGCGAACCGGAACCGCAGGCAGGCCAGGCGCAACCGCTCACGCACTATCTCAGCCTGGGTATGTGCCGCTACCCGATGACAGATCCGTCCCAGCTATCGGCCGACGACCATGCCGCGCCCAGGGCCGAACTGCTGATCAGCGCGGTTGGCAGACCGGATGAGCTGTGGCGACGACTGGCGGTGCTGGCCGCTGCCCCGGCGGTGGAGGGAGTGGTCTATGAACCCGGTGGTCGCTTGCAGTTGGGCGAGGCGATCATCGCCGGCTCGCGCTGCGTGGGCGGTGTCCTGGTGGACGGCCCGCTACCGCCGATCGCCTGTTCGGGTATGGCCGACATACAGGTCATGCGGGTGTTGCCGGCAACCTCAACCGAACTCGCCTGGGCCCGGGTGCACGGCAGCGCCGCCCTGATCCAGCGCTGGACCGATCACTGCACCAGGCTGTCGGACCTGCTGCGTGACTCGGTGGAGCTATCCCACGACGGATGATCAGCGCGCTGGTATGTGGTGAACCGCACCGGTGGCACAGGATGCCGGTCGAGCGGTGATCCGGCAGCATTATCGGCAACCCTGACGACCCCATCAGTGATTCAGAAGGCAGAGGTGCACCGTGCAGTTCGGTCGCAGCTACGAGGAGTTCGAGGTCGGCGCGATCTACCAGCACTGGCCGGGTAAGACGATCACCGAGGCGGACGACCACCTGTTCTGCCTCATCACGATGAACCACCATCCGCTGCACCTGGATGCGCACTACGCCGAGACCAGCACCCAGTTCGGCAAGAACGTCGTGGTCGGGAACCTGATCTATTCGGTGTTGCTCGGGCAGTCGGTCGCCGACGTCTCGGGCAAGGCCATTGCCAACCTGGAGATCGAGTCATTGCGGCACGTTGCTCCGACATTCCACGGCGACACTATCTACGGAGAAACCCTGGTGCTGGACAAATGGGAGTCGAAGTCGAAGGACGATCGTGGCGTGGTGTATGTCGAGACCACCGGCTACAAACAGGACGGCACCGTGGTATGCGTCTTTCGCCGCAAGGTGATGGTGCCGAAGCAGAACTACTTGCAAGGACGCGGAGGCGAGCAACCGGGACGGCCGATCCGGGCCGACAGCGACTCAGCCTGAGCAGGCGTCGGGCGGAAGCTGGCGAGGCAGCAGGTTCCAGTCGGTCAGGGCTTGGAGTAAGCCGCTGGTCAACGGCAGGCAGCGCAGTTCCTCGTGGCCGACCCAGCGCAGTTCACCGGCGTCGTCGGCTGCCCGGGCGGTGCCGCCGACCACGCTGCACACGAAGTCCTCGACCAGGAAGTAATCGCCGCCGAGCGCTGGTATCCGGACGGTGCCGGCGGGCCGCTGCACCTGGACCAGCAACCCGGTCTCTTCCAGGCACTCACGGACGCACGCCGCAGCGGCAGGCTCGTCCGGTAGGCACTTGCCGCCGGGCACCGACCAGCGACCCACGGCCGGGGGTCTCAGCCGCCGGATGAGCAACAGCCGCCCGGCGCTGTCAAAGACGATCGCACCGGCGGCCGGAATGTCCACCGGTTCAGCATCGCAGCATCGCAACACAGGGGGGTGGTGGTGCAGTGCCGTACCAGGGCAGCAGCTGAAATTGACGTCGGTACTCGATCGGGGCACCGTGATCACCGTGGGATCCCTGTGGTGCCCGCGGTGCGGAGCGGAGTTGGTCGCCCCGAGCCCGTACGACAGCGATTGGCGGTGCGGACTGCACGGCCGGACGCTGCCGCTGACCGTGTTCGAGCGTCTCGACGGGGCAACCATGAGTCACATCCGGGACCGGGCCGAGGTTCCGCTGTGGCTACCCGACCCGATGCCGGCCGGCTGGCTGCTCAGCGGGTTGGCGGCGGTGGGCGACGGGCGCAGCAGGCTGCGTGCCACGGCGGTCGCATGCCGAGGCCCGGCACCGCTCGGCGGCCAGGGCGAATGGCTCATCGTGGCGGAGGAACCCGGCATCGGCTGGGGAGTGGCGCTCGCGCGCACCGCCGCCAGCGCTCCGCCGACCGCGGACAGCCCGGCGGCCAAGATCTCGGTGCGCGGACATCCCGTCCCGCTGTGGCCGGTGTCCGACAGTGACCCGGACCGCAGCGTCTATGCCGGTGAGGCCGCTGGCGTGTGGTTCTGGTTGATCAGCTTCCCGGCAGACGCCGGCTACGCGGTGCTGGAGGATCTCGCGGTATCGGACGTCCGACATCGCCATATACCGGCGGTGGAAGCCACCACGTGGAATCAACGACTACGTCCCAGTGCCTGAGTTCGGCCACCGTCCGCCGGAGGCGCGCCTCCCACGGTTGGTCCGGACGCTCCGGTACACATGTAACGACCGGTAGGCAGGGCGGGCCGTGAGCGCGGCGACAGTGCCCGCAACCACGAGGAGACCGCGTGTCCGGCAGAAAGATCATCCTCTGGCTGGTCGTGGCCTTCGTGATCTTCTACATGATGAACTCGCCGAACGACGCTGCCGCCATAATCAAGAACACCCAACACACGTTGGCACACATCTTCACCGGTCTGCAGCGGTTCCTCGATAGCTTCCGCGGCTAGCGGTGCCGCACCGGCGAGGGTGCCATGCGCGAGCTTGAGAAGTACCTCATTCCCACCGAGACGCCGGTGGTGGTGACCCGCCGGCATTGGGCAAGCATGCTCAGAAACGGCTCGCTAGCCGTACTCGCCTTCGTGGTCGGCCTGTGGCTGCTGAGCTACACCGGCGACTCGCAGTCGACGGCCGATATCGCGGTCGCGCTCATGCTCGGCGCGCTCGCCTGGGCCGGCTGGCATTGGTTGACCTGGCAGACCGAGGAATTCGTGATCACCGACCGCCGGGTGCTGCTCATCGACGGCGTGCTGAGACGCCGGGTGGCGATCATGCCGCTGACGAAGGTGACCGACCTGACCTACCGCCGATCCATCACCGGCCGGCTGCTCGGCTACGGCGCCTTCGTCGTCGAGTCGGCCGGCCAGCACCAAGCGTTCAACCAGATCAACTTCCTGCCGTCGCCGGACCGGCTCTATCAGGACGTCTCCAAGCTGCTGTTCAGCCCGTATTCGGCGGTGAACACCCGGCCGCACCGGAACCGGGACGACGAGGACGACTACCCGACGACGCCGTTGCCCCGGTCATAGGCTGTCGTGATGATCGACTTGCATTGCCATAGCACGGCCAGTGACGGTTCCGACCGCCCGGCCGAGTTGGTGGCCAACGCCGTCGCGGCGGGGCTGCGCACTATGGCGATTACCGATCACGACACGACCGGCGGCTGGGACGAGGCCTGCGCGGCGGTTGCCGAATTGGACGTCGAATTCACCTTGATCCGCGGCGCCGAGTTCTCCTGCGCGTACACCGCCGCCGACGGCCAGCGGATCAGCCTGCATCTGCTGGGATATCTGTTCGATCCCGGATATCACGGCCTCAGGGCCGAACGCGCCCGGCTTCGGGAAAGCCGGCTGGGACGTGGCGAGGCGATCGTGGACGCGCTGGTCGCGGCAGGGTATCCGATCAGTTGGCAGCAGGTGACCGAGATTGCCGGTACCGGAGCGGTCGGCCGGCCACACATCGGGCAGGCCCTTCAGCAAGCCGGCGTGGTTGCCAGTGTGGACGAGGCGTTCGCCGAACTACTATCCAGCTCGTCGCCGTACTACGTGCCGAAGGCCGATTCCGCGGTGCTGACCGTGATAGAGCTGATCCGACAGGCCGGCGGCGTCGCGGTGATCGCGCATCCATGGGCCCGCCGGCGTGGCCAGGTACTGGACGAACAGGCGCTGGCCGAGTTGGCAGCGGCTGGCATGGCCGGCATCGAGGTGGATCACGTGGACCATTCCGCGGTCGACCGCGAGCGACTACGAGGGCTGGCAACTGAGCTCGGTGCGTTCTGCACCGGGTCCTCGGACTACCATGGTAGTCGCAAGGCGGTTCGGCTGGGCGACGAGACCACCGACTCCGAGGATCTGGACCGGCTGCTGCAGCTGGCCAGCGGGGTTGCGCCCTACCATTCCCCGGCCGCCGAGTGACGTGACGTGTGTCTGCGGCGTAGCCGCACGAGGTGAACAGTCACCGTGACCTGATCAGGTCATACCCGTCGCGTCTAGCCAAAAAACTGGCGCAAATGCATCGAAAACTAACTCGCTGTGGCCGACAGATGGCTAGGTAGGCAGGCGTATTCCACATGCCCGCCTACTTCGTATCTGACTGATGAAGGAGAACACCATGCGAATCGGAGCGAGCCTCGTCCTGATCGCCATCGGCGCGATCTTGAAATTCGCCGTCAAGGAAAGCGTGAGCGGCATCGACCTGGGCACCGTCGGGATCATCCTGATGATCGTCGGAATCGTGGGGCTGCTGATCACGGTGGCACTGATGACGGCCAGGCGGCGTACCGACGTGGTGCACCGGGCGAGCGGGACCACGGTGATCAGCCCGGCTGACCCGATTGATCCGGTGGATCCGCGTTACTAGGCTAAGTTCACGATCAGCACCTAAGGAACGTCCGCTATCACCTTGGAGGCATCGTGATCATTCTCGGAATCATCCTCATCATCGTCGGGATCATTGCCCACGTCGCCATCTTGGAGTGGCTCGGCATCCTGCTGCTCGTCATCGGCGCAGTGCTCGCGATCGCCGGCTCGGTGGGCCGGAGCATCGGTGGTCGTCGTCACTACTACTGATCGTGGCAGGAGTTTGAACTGGGCCCGTACCGGATTCGGTACGGGCCCAGTGCTGTTGAAGGGTTAGTGGCCGTGCTTGGGATGGCCCTTCTTGCCCTTGGGCGGCGGCGTGGCCACCACCACCTGCACCGGATGACTGCTCGACGGCGGCCTGGGACGCGCGCTGGTGGTCAGCGCAACAGGCTTTCTGGTCGTCGCCTGAGTCGATGAGGTCGACGGTTGGGCGAGCGCCGGTGGGGTGCTGCGGTGCGAATCCGGTCGGGGCATGCCGATCGCGACGGCCGCCGTGCCGATCAGGATGGTGCCGAGCGCCGCGGCCACAAGGGTGCTGCGCCGTCCGGGCCGCAGCCGTGCCAGCGGCTCACCGGCCAGCACGCCCGGAGCCGAAACAGCTGATTGAGCAGCGTCCAGCCCGATCACCGGTCCGTCATCGGCGATCGGCGGTAGCAGCGCGGTCGCTCCACCACCGGCAACCGGCGTCCACACCGGCACGATCGGTAGTTCGGCGGTAGTACCGGCCAATTCAGCTACCCCGAGCGCCACTTCGGCCGCGGTCGGCCGGTCCTGCGGCTCGCGGGCGGTCATCGCGGTCAGCAGTGGCACCAGTACCGGCCCCAGGTCATCGGGGATATCCGGGTCCCGATGCAATCGCGCCAAGGCGGATTCGATCGGCGTGCCGGTGAAGGCCGGCTGTCCGGTCCGGCATTCCAGTAGCAGTAGGCCCAACGAGTACACATCGCTGGCCGGACCGACGGTCGCGCCCAGTGCCTGCTCCGGGCTGAGGTACTGCGCGGTGCCGATGGTCAGGCCGGCGCCGGTAAGCCTGGCGTCATCGGTGCTGCGGGCGATGCCGAAGTCGGTCAGCTTGGCCAGGGCCGGAGACCGTTTGTCCAGCAGCACATTGGCCGGTTTGACGTCCCGGTGCACGATGCCCTGGTCGTGGATGTGGGTCAGCGCACCGGCCAGTCGGATCGCCAGTCGGGCGGTGTCGCCCTCGGTCAACGGGCCGGCTGCCAGTTGCTGGGCCAGCGACGGGCCATCCACCAGTTCCATCACCAAATACGGCCGGGACGGACCGTCGGGGCGGTGTTCGGTGCCGGCGTCGTAGATCGCCACCAGCGCCGGATGATTCAGCTTGGCCAGGATGCGCATCTCGATCCGGTGCCGGTGCGCATCGTCCAGGCCGGGCACGTCCGAGCGGAACAGCTTGATAGCTACCGCTCGCTCGAGCTTGCCGTCCCAAGCCTCGAATACCTCGGCCGCGCCGCCGAAACCGATCTGCCGGCGGAGCAGGTAGCGGTCGGCAAGCCGGCTGACGGCACCCGGCAAATCGGCCTGCGGGTAAGGCGGAATTTCGTCCATCACGTCCCAGTCTGCCGGGAATTCGGCGAGTTGCACCGGTCACCGCTCGGATTGACGATCGTCGGCGAGTGCTGTTTGACTGCGGCGGTCCATCTGAACGAAAGGAAATACGGGAATGCGATTACGACCACGTACCAGGGTACTTGCTGTACTCGGAGCGGCGGCGTGCTTGGCGCTTTCGGTGTCGGCGGCAGCCAACGCCAGCACCTCCCAGACGGCCCGTGGCTCGTCCGAACACGGCTCGTCCGGGAGCGCGGCCCGGCTGGATCACATTTTCGTGATCATGCTGGAAAACCATTCGCAGTCCAGCGTGATCGGCGACCCGAACGCGCCATACCTGACCAGCCTGGCCAACAACTACGCGATGGCCGACCGGTACTACGGCGTCACTCACCCGTCGATGCCCAACTACATCGCGGCAATCGCCGGTGACAACTTCGGCTTGCAGGACGACAACGACCAGAACGTGGTCAACCTGGATCGGCCGAACCTGGTGGACCAGTTGGAGGCCAGGCACATCAACTGGGGTGCGTACATGGACACCCTGCCCGACAACAAGCTGGATCGGTTCGGCCCGACCGTGAACGGCACCGCCGTTTCGCTGTACGCCAAGAAGCACAACCCGTTCGTGCTGTTCGACGACATCAAGAACAACCCGGCCCGGATGGCCAAGGTGAAGGACTACACCGCGCTCGGTGCTGACCTGAACGCCCCCGGCGCACCGCAGTTCGTGTGGATCTCGCCGAACCAGTGCAACGACATGCACGGCGGCGTCTTCGTCGCGGTGGCCGGCCACCCGGAGACTCCGTGCCCGTACGGCAGCGCCAAGGACGACGCCAATGACGCGGCGCTGAAGCAGAAGGCGGACGCCTTCGTGCACGGCGCGGTGGACACCATCACGCATTCCCGCGCCTGGACCAAGCACTCGGCCATCGTGATCGTCACCGATGAGAACGACTTCACCGGCAACACCGAGACCGGTGGCTGGGAATCGGCCGACGGCTGCTGCGACTCGCCCTACGTCCCGGCCGGTGACCTGCGGGTGTCGGCGAGCTGGCCCGGTGGCACCTATGGTGGCGGCCTGATCCCGGCGATCATCGTCGGCCCGGACGTGCCGAAGCACTTCGTCGACCACACCCCGTACAACCACTACTCGCTGCTCACCACGATCGAGGACAACTGGCACCTCGGCCACCTCGGCCATGCCGGCGACACCGCCGGTGGCGTGCAGGCGATGTGGCCTTCGTTCGACGACTGATGGGTGGCGCCCGGCCTGTCACTCGGCAGGCCGGGCGCGCCCGCGGTCCGGCTAACTGTCTTAGCCGGCAACTAGCATCATCGACATGAGGACATCGCCGGGCGCGGCGCGACCCCGAGGCCCGCTGGCACGCCGGTTAGGCCGGCTGGTGGCCGCCATGCTGGCGGCGGCGGGCCTCGTTTTGCTCAGCGCGCCGGCTGCTCGCGCCGACGTCAATGCCGCGATCAGCGCGTTTGCCTCGACCAACCTGTACGTAGATGACAGCGCCGGCGCCAAGCTCGACCGGTCGGCCGCCGCTTCGGCGCTGAACAACTCGGTCAAGATCGCGGTGCTGCCCGGCGATGCCGGCAATCCCGGTTCGCTGGCCCGCCAGATCGGCCAGGCACTCGATAGCCAGGTCACCGTCGGGGTCTTCGTGGGACACAGCTTCAACGCCGCGTCCAATGTGTTGTGCGCCGGCCAGGCCGGTTCGCTGGCCAGCAAGGCAGTCGCGGACAACCGGGCCCAACTGCAGTCCGACAACGATCTGACCAAAACCATCGAGGACTTCGCCGACCTGGTCGGCCGGACGTCACCATGCACCGGCTCACAGCGCACCGGCGACACCGGCAGCTCCGGCTCGTCCGGTGGTGGCGGCAACGGTGGCTGGATCGCGCTCGGGGTGCTCGCCGCCCTCGGCGCCGGGGCGGTGTCCGGGCTGGTGTGGTGGCGACGCCGGCGGGATCGGCTGGCGCTGTTGGACGAGCGGGCCAAGGTGCAGCCCTACTACGACCGGTTGGCGGCTGAGGTCAGTTCGCTGCAGCCGGGTGCCAACCCAACCGCTAGGCAGGCGCTGGCCGACGCCTCGGAGCGGTTCAACTCGGCTGGCTCGCAGCTGGCCAACGCCACCCGGCCGGCGCAGCTGCAGGCCGCCCGCCGCAGCGTGCTGGAAGGGCTGCAAGCCGCCCGCACCGCCCGGACCGCGCTGGGCCTGGACCCGGGCCCGGAGCTGCCGCCCATCGTGGAGTCGCAGGCACCGCAGCTCACCGAGCCGCAGCAGGTGAACGCCGGTGGCCAGCTGGTGCAGGGCTACCCGACCTACACGCCCGGCGCTCCGTATTACTTCGCCGGCGGCGGTGGTTTCGCCGGCGGTTGGTACTCGATGCCGTTCTGGGAGACCTTGCTGATCGCCGAGGCGCTCAGCCCGGGCTGGGGCTGGGGCGGCGGCTGGGGTGGTGGCGGCTACGGCTACGGCTATGACAGTGGTTACCAGAGCGGGTTCGACGCCGGCCGCGAGGCCGGGCAACCGGCCGGTGGCGACTGGGGCGGCGGTAGCTGGGGTGGTGGCGGCGACTGGGGTGGCGGTGGTGGCGGCGACTGGGGCGGCGGTGGCGGCAACGACGGCGGCGGAGGTAGTTGGTGACCGCCGCCGAATCACCGCAGCAGCTGGAGCTGATGGACCTGCCGCGCCCGTTGTTCGCGGCCACCCCGTCCCGGCTGGTCAGCTTCGACTGCCCGCGCCGGTACTGGTTCAGCTACCTGGCCCGCCCGCTACCGCAGAAGGGCCCGCCGTGGGCGCACAACACGGTGGGTGCCGCGGTGCATGTGGCGCTGGCTCGCTGGTGGCAGCTGGAACCGCACCAGCGCACACCTGACAGCGGGGCGCGCCTGGTGCGCCGGCACTGGCAGACCGACGGGTTCGCCGACCAGCAGCAGGCCGATGCCTGGCGCGAGCAGGCTGCCGAATGGGTCCGGCAGTACCTGGCCGACGAAGCCGATCGCACCGACGTCACGATCGAGCCGCGCGGGGTGGAACGCACGGTGGCCACCCGGACCAACCGGCTCGCCATCTCCGGCCGGGTGGACCGCATCGACGAGCGGGACGGCGAGCTGGTCATCGTCGACTACAAGACCGGCCGGAGCCGACTCGACACCGATGACGCTCGGGGCTCGCTCGCGCTGGCGCTGTACGCCCGGGCGGCCGAGCGGACGTTGCACCAGCGCTGCCGCCGAGTGGAGTTGCATCACCTGCCGACCGGCGAGATCGCCGCCTTCGAACACACCGACGCCTCGCTCGAACAGCACCTGGGCCGGGCCGATCAGACCGCCACCGACATCATGGCCGCCACCGACACCGTCGCCGGCGGTGCCGATCCGGAGCAGGTCTTCGAACCGAATGCCGGCCCGTCGTGCAGCTGGTGTGATTTCCGCCGGAACTGCCCGGCCGGGGTGGCTGCCTCTACCGCCAAGCCGAGCTGGGCCGGCCTCGGCCTGCTCGACTCGGATCAGGCCTAGCCGCCGGATCAGGCCTAGCCGCCGGATCAGACCTAACCGCCGGATCAGGCTCGAACCGACTGCCAGAACTCGATCAGTGCCGCGGCGGTCGCCGGTGGGTTTTCCACCGCCGGTGAATGCGCGGCGGCCTGGATCACTCGATAGGTTGCGGCCAACCGTTCGGCCATCTCGGCCTGCACCTGCCCCGGCCAGGCGTCATCGTCGATTCCGTGCAACACCATGATCGATTTGCCGACGGCGGCCAATTGATCGGTGCGGTCGGGTTCCTCGCGCAGCGTCGTGCCCATCACGTTCATCCCGGCGGGATCGGTTGCCATGAAGCGCTCGCGCAGCAGGTTGTTCAGCGCTGGAGCGAGCCGCACATACCGCGGGTCGGCCTGCGCCTGCACCTGCAACTGTTCCCACAACGCGGCCATACCCTGGCTGGCCAGCACCTCGGCGCCTCGATTCAGCAGCGCGCGTCGACGACCCCGGATACCGGCCGGTCCCGAGCCCATCAGCACCAGATCGGCGTACAGCCGCGGCGCTTGCAGGACCGCCAGCCGACCGACCAGGCCGCCGAAGGAGTGTCCCACCAGATGCACGCCGGCGCCGGACACCGACAGCTGGCACGCCAGTTCGCCGACGTCGGCGGCCAGCGCCTCGAGCTGGTAGCCGGCCGGCGACCCGGCCCACTCGGACTCGTACTGGCCTCGCTGTCGATCGCCACCGCCCGGTACCCGGCGGCCGCCAGCGGTCGCAGCAACGGCAGAAAGTCCTCCTTGCTGCCGGTGAAGCCGGGCACCAGCAGCACCACGCCGGCCACGCCGTCAGCCCGGTTGTCCAGCGCGGCGGTACGGCCGGAACTGAGCTGGAACCGCACCGGCCGGGCCCGGCCGGTCATCACCGGTACATCGTGATATCGGCGCCGGCCAGCAACAGGCCGGCGCCGACCTGGAACGGTTGTTGGTTGGGCGCCGGCGCCGGGTTGAGCACGCTGGTGAGCTGGATCGCTCCGGTGTCCTGCCGATGCAGCACCACGTGCCCCGCGCCGGCCGGGACGGCGATCAGCGCCGAGTCCAGTAAGCCCGGCGGGGCGGTAGCCGAAGCCGACCAGACCACCGCGCCGGCCGCGCTCAGCGCGTACAGCCGGTCGGCGTAGAGGTATTCCACCGGCTGGCCGTTCGCGCCGGTGCCGGTCAAGGACGCGGCAGCGCGGGGCATGGCCGAGACATCGAAGCCGTCGCTGAGCCGGCCGGCGTTGGATGCGGTGCCCTTCGTCCCGCTGTAACGCAGCACTGTGCCGGTGACCGGGTCCAGCGCGCCGACGAATGCCGAGGCGGCGATCGGCACCACCGCGGCCGGGGTGTTGACCGTCCAGGTCGTGCGATCTTGGAACTCGTCCCGCAGCACCAGCTGGTGGTTCGAGCCGCAGGTCAACGAGACCAGCACGCCCAGGCTGCCGACCAGCGCCCGATTCGCGAGGCAGCCGTCCGGCACGCCCCAGTTCCACCGATCCAACCCGCCGGCATTGTCGAACACATGCACCGAGTGGTCGGTCACGGTCAGCACCACGTTGGGCGCGCTGGTCACCGAGCTGACGCCGTTGTCCTGAAGGGTCCGGTACCACTTGGCCACCCCGGTGGCGGTGACGAAGCCGGTCACCTCATCGCAGTTGCCCTTGCGGTCATAGATGGCGATCGTGGTGGCGTCCTGCTGCACCACCGAGCACACCGTCTCGTCGGAGCGGGTGTAGTGCCAGCGCGAGGCGCCGGTCAGCGCATCCCGACCGGTCACAGTGTGCGCGTCGTAGCTGACCACGATGCCGTCGGCGTACGGGCTGCCGCCAGCCGGCCGGTCGCTGCTGTGCCACACCTGATCCAGCTTGCTGGCCGTCGCCAGCGGTGCAATGCCGGGGGGAGCCGGCGCGGTGACCGCCGACACCTTGTTCAGCTCGCCGTGCGCGTAGGCCAGCCGCACCCCGACGAACGCCAGCAGGACGATGCCGGCCAGCACGATCGCGTAGATCCGCATATTCCGGCTGGTACGCGCCCGGTAGGCGACGAGTGCCGGATGCTCGGCTTCAGCGGTGATGCCCGGCGAGGTGGTAGCGGCGGCTGCGCTGGGCTCGTCCGGCTCCGACACGTGCACCATCCTGGCTCAGCCCGCTGTGGGCTGCCCCGCGGGGGTGCTTTGAGCGTCGGCCTGCTGGTTCGCCGGCGCGCCTCGGCGGGTGCGTCGCCGGTGCCGGGTGCGCTTCGGCGCGCCGGACCCGCTCTCGCCGCCGGTCGACTCACCGGCCGGCTCGGTCCGAACTCGCTGCCGGCCGGATCCGGAGCGGGCAGCATCCGAGCGAGCCGTACCGGAGCGGCCGGACGAGCTACGGCGCTTGCGATCCGGGCCGCCGAGATCCTCGACCGCTTCGGCCGCCAGGCCGGCCCTGGTTCGGGCGGATCGGGGCAGCACGCCCTTGGCGTCGGTCGGGATGTCGAGTTCCAGGAACAGATGTGCCGAGGTGGAGTAGGTCTCGGCCGGCTCATGGAACGGCAGGTTCAACGAGTCGCAGATCAGCTTCCACTTGGGCAGGTCGTCCCAGTCGACCAGCGTGATCGACACCCCCGACTTGCCGGCCCGGGCGGTCCGTCCGATCCGGTGCACGTAGTTCATCGCGTCTTCCGGGCACTGGAAGTTGATCACGTGCGTGACGTCGTCGATGTCCAGGCCACGGGCGGCCACATCGGTGGCCACCAAGACGTCCACCTTGCCGCTGCGAAACGCCCGAAGCGCCTGCTCGCGGGCGCCCTGGCCGAGGTCGCCGTGCACCGCGCCGGCCGCGAAGCCACGCTCGACCAGGTCGTCGGCGACCTTCTGCGCGGTGCGCTTGGTTCGGGTGAAGATCAGGGTCAGGCCGCGGCCGTTGACCTGAAGGATGCGGGCCAGCATCTCGGCCTTGTCCAGGGCGTGCGCCCGGTAAGCGAACTGCTCGACGTGTTCGGTCGCCGGGATCTGGGTGTCCGACTCGGCCCGGATCTGTACCGGCTGGGTCAGGAACTGCCGAGCCAGCGACACGATCGGGCCGGGCATCGTTGCCGAGAACAGCATGGTCTGCCGCCCGGCCGGCAGCTGGGCCAGCAGCTTCTCGATATCCGGTAGGAACCCGAGGTCGAGCATCTCATCGGCCTCGTCCAGCACCAGGCAGCGCACGAAGCCCAGCTTGAGGTGGCCCTGCTGGGATAGGTCCAGCAACCGGCCCGGCGTGCCGACCACCACGTCGCAGCCGGCCTTGAGTGCATCGACCTGTGGCTCGTAGGCCCGGCCGCCGTAGATGGTGACCACCTTCGCGCCCAGCTTCTTGCCGGCCGTGGTCAGGTCACCGGCTACCTGCACCGCCAGCTCCCTGGTCGGCGCGATCACCAACGCCTGCGGAGCGGCACCACGCGCGCTGGGCAGCTCCAGGCGGTTCAGCAACGGCACGCCGAAGCCGAGGGTCTTGCCGGTTCCGGTCCGGGCCTGCCCGATCAGGTCGGAGCCCGACAGCGCGATCGGCAGCGTGAGCTCCTGGATCGCGAAGGTGCGTTCGATGCCGACCGCCTTGAGCGAATCGACGATCTCGGGCTTGACCGCGAAGTCGGAGAACAGTGGGCTGTCCGGCTTGACCGGGGCGTGCCCGGCCAGCGGTGCCGGTTCGACCGGCTGATCGGATTGGTCAGGACTGAGAGAGCTGGCAGAACTAGAGCTGAGAACAGCGTCGGTCATCGGTATCCACTTCCGCGTGCAGGCGCATCGATTCGTTGGGCACCTGCGGCGGGGCCATCGATTCTGGCCTCCGGCGCGGCAGACACCCGCTAGGACGGTGAGGCGGGTTGCTAGCAGATCGTCCGCCGAATTCGCAGACCACCCGGGCCTCGACCTTCAGTCTAGCCTTGTCGAACCGCCCGAGGTGGCCAGCGCGGACCGGAGCGCCCAGCCGGGCTACCGTAGGTCCGGCGCCGAGGAGAGGACGTCCGGTGATGACGCAGTGAACCCGCCCGATTTGGCGGCGGTCGTCGACCTGCTGGGCGTGCTCGCATACGGCGAACTGAGCGCCTTCGATCGGATGGCTGCCGACGCCCGGATGGCGCCGAGCACCGAGCTGCGGGCCGCCCTGTCGGAGATGGCGGCGGTCGAGATGGGCCATTACCGCAAGCTGGTCAACCGGCTCGCCGGGCTCGGCGTCGATCCGCAACAGGCGATGGCACCGTTCGTCGAGGCGGTGGAGACCTTTCACACCCGGACCGAACCGAAGACCTGGGGCGAGGCCCTCGTCAAGGCCTATGTGGGGGACGGGCTGGCCGCCGACTTCTACCGGGAGGTCGCCTCCTACGTGGACGAGACGACCCGGGCGCTGGTGATCGAGGCATTAGCCGACTCCGGCAATTCCGAGTTCGCGATTCGGGAGGTCAGCGTGCTCATCGCCACCGATCCGACCGCCGCGTCCCGGCTCTCGCTGTGGGGTCGCCGGCTGGTCGGTGAGGCGATCAGCCAGGCCCAGCGGGTGGCCGCCGAACGGGACGCGCTGGTGCAGCTGATCATCGGTGGGGCCGGCGACCTGACCGGCATCGGGCAGCTCATCGACCGCATCACCGGCCGGCACGTGCAGCGGATGACCGCGATCGGCTTGTCCAACTGAGCCGGCAGCGACCGAGCTACCGCGTCGATCAGCCGGCGAAGCCCACCCGGCGGGTGTCGGCCTGCGCGATCTCGACGTAGGCGACCAAGTTCGCCGGCACGATCACCTTGCGGCCACGCTCATCGGTCAACCGCAGCTGGCCGTCCACGCTCTTGAGCGCTCCGGCCACCAGCTCCTCGACCTGCTCCGGGCTCTGCGAGCTCTCCAGGCTGATCTCGCGCGGGGTGTGCAGCACGCCGATCTTGACCTCCACGGTGGCCCTCCACAGGTGTCGTGCCGGAGGTTGGTCCGTCCGGTCGGTTGCTTTCACGCTAGCGGACTCACCCCGACCGATCGCCCTACCCGCGGTGCGCTCTGAGCGAACGTCAGCCGGCGCCGTGCAGCGGGAAGTTCGAGATGCCACGCCACTGCAGGGTCTCCAGCAACCGGACCGCCTCGGCCTTGGGAATGGGCCGGTCGGCGGCCAGCCACCAGGTCGCGGTCATCTGCGCCGCCCCGGTGAGCCCCACCGACAGCAGCTCGGCCTGGGCGCGTCCCAGCCCGGTGTCGGCCGCCACCGTGTCGGCGACCGCCTGAAGGATCAGCCTGCCGACCCGGTCCACCCGCTCCCGGACGGCCGGCTCGTTGCCGAGATCGGATTCGAAGATGAGCCGAAACGCGCCCTGGTCGCCGCGGTCCTCGCCGTCGACGAAGTCGAAGTACGCGGTCAGCACGTTGTGCACCCGGATCCGGTTGTCGTCGGTCTCGGCCAGCGCGCCGCGAACCCGATTCAGCACGTCCTCGGCGTGGGTGTCCAGCAACGCCAGGTACAGGTCGAGCTTGCCCGGGAAGTGCTGGTAGAGCACCGGCTTGGACACCCCGGCCCGGACCGCGATGTCATCCATCGCCGCGGCGTGGTAGCCGTTGCTGACGAAAACCTCCTGGGCTGCGGCCAGCAGTTGCTTGCGCCGTGCCGAGCGCGGGAGCCGCGCTCCGCGGGAGCTGTCTGCATCGGTAGCGGAGATCCGCGTCATGACGACCCTTCTGGCGAAGCCGTGTGCATCTTACCGGTGAGTAACGCGGCTGTCCGAGTGCCGGTACCTTGCCGGCTCGGACGGTAGCGTGAAGTGATGAGTACCGCATCCGCGCCCCGGTGGGCCTACGGCCGACGACCCAACCGGCCAGCGGGCGGTCTCCAGCTCGCCCCGCTAGCTGATCCGGCCGAGTTCGCGGTTGCCGCCCCGGATCCGGGCCGGCAACCATGGCCGGCCACCGAGGTGCAGGTCGGTGCCGACCGGATCAACGTCCGACGCACCCCGTCGCCCGACGCGTCCGCCGAACCGGCGTTGTACCTGCACGGCCTCGGCGGCGCGTCCACCAACTTCACCGACCTGGCCGACCTGCTGGCGCCCTGGCTGGACGGCCAGGCCATCGACCTGCCCGGATTCGGCAGGTCCGGTCCGCCGGCCGGCGGTGACTACTCGATCCCCGCGCACACCCGGCTGGTCATCGACTACCTGGAGCGGTCCGGCCGCGGACCGGTGCACCTGGTCGGCAACTCGATGGGCGGGGCGATCTCGATCCAGCTGGCGGCGCGTCGTCCGGACCTGGTGCGGACGCTGACCCTGATCTCACCGGCGGTGCCGGATCTGCGGCTGCGCCGCGGGTCGGATCTGGTGCTGCCGCTGCTGCTGGTGCCCGGCATCGGCCCCCGGGTGTTGGCCCGGTTGGAGAACGAGCCGCCGGAGTTGCGCGCCAAAGCCTTGATCGAGATCTGTTTCGCGCACCCGGAGCGGGTGCCACCGAACCGGTTGGCCGAGGCAGCCGCCGAGGTGGCGGCCCGCCGCGACTACGCCTGGGCCGGCGATGCGTTGATGAGATCCTTCCGCGGCCTGGTCCGCAGCTACCTGATGACCGGCCCGCGCTCGGCCTGGCAGGCGCTCGGCCGGATCGAGGCGGCGACGCTGGTGATCTGGGGGGAGCTGGACCGGTTGGTCAACGTCTCCAACGCGGCCAAGGTGGCGGCCACGCTGTCGGACAGCAGGTTGCTGGTGCTGCCTGAGGTCGGCCATACCGCCCAGCTGGAGGACCCGACCAGCACCGCCCGCGCGATTCTGGCGCTGGTGAAGAAGCGGGCAAATGACGGGCGCACCGGAGTCGATGTGGCAGGCTGAACCGGTGAGCAGGCTGAGCGCGCCGCACCGACCGCGGCAGCAGGTCTCGCCGGTCGCCGCCGACCGCGCCCGGGTGGTGTCCGGTCGTTGGCGGCGCTTCGTCCGCCGCTATGGCTGGCGCGCGTACGCGCTGCCGCTGTTGGTCGTGATCACCGTGGCGGCGCTGGTGAGCTCGAATTCGCCGAAGGTCCGGGCCGCGATCGGCGTCGGTGGCGGTAGTGGGCACTCGACGAAGAACGGGGCCGGTGGCCGCTCCGGACCGCCGAACGCCGCCTCGGATGGCCAGCTCAAGGTGGACGATCCGGGTACCGGGCAGGTCACCGCGTTGCCGGCGCTGGCGTTGCCGCCCGGCCCTGACTACACCCATGTCGGCACCGGCACCTTCGGCATCGTGCCGGGGCGCTCGGCGGTAATCGGCAAAGGTCGACTGTTCCGCTTCACGATCGAGATCGAGCACGGGGTGACCGGCGTCGTCGGCAGCCAGTTCGCCGCCGCCGTGATGAGCGCGCTGAGCGACCGGCGGTCTTGGACGGCGACCGGCGCGGTGGCACTGCAACGAGTCGATTCCGGCCAGGTGGATTTCCACCTCAGCCTGGCCTCGTCGATGACCGTGCGGGCGCTGTGTGGTTACAGCCAACCGGTGGAGACCTCCTGCTACGACGGCAGCCAGAGCCGCGTGGTGCTCAACGTCGCCCGCTGGATTCGCGGCGCCAAGGCCTACGCCAGCGACCTGGCCACCTACCGGATTTATGCGGTCAACCACGAGGTCGGCCACGCGCTCGGCCACAATCACGCCCACCAGTGCCTTGCCGACGGCCTGGCCCCGGTGATGATGCAGCAGACCATCGGTGACAAGACCGCGTCCGGCCAGATCTGTCAGTCCAACCCGTGGCCGTACCCGCCGGGCGCGACCGACGCGCCGGGTGCCGAACAAGTCGGTGACGCCGCGGACGAGGACTTCTTCCAGCGCAACTCGCACTGAGCCGGCCGCGGGAATCCGCGACCGTTGCCCAGGCGTTGTCCAGGCGAGATGCCGCTTTTCGAAAGGAACTCCGCTCGTGTCCCTGCCACCGCTGGTAGCACCGGCCGACTCGCTGACCATCGAGGAGGTACGCCGCTACAGCCGCCACCTGATCATTCCGGACGTCGCCATGACCGGGCAGAAACGGCTCAAGAACGCGCGAGTGCTCTGCGTCGGCGCGGGCGGTCTCGGCTCGCCCGCGCTGATGTACCTGGCGGCGGCCGGCGTCGGCACGCTGGGCATCATCGACTTCGACGTGGTGGACGAGTCGAACCTCCAGCGTCAGATCATTCACGGCCAGTCCGACATCGGCCGGCCGAAGGCGGAGTCGGCCCGGGACAGCGTGCTGGAGATCAATCCGCTGGTGACCGTGGCGCTGCACGACACCCGGCTGGACAACGACAACGTGCTGGAGATCTTCGGCCAGTACGACCTGATCATCGACGGCACCGACAACTTCGCCACCCGCTACCTGGTCAACGATGCGGCGGTGCTGTTGGACAAGCCGTACGTGTGGGGCTCGATCTACCGCTTCGACGGTCAGGCCTCGGTGTTCTGGGACCGCTACGGGCCGAACTATCGCGACCTGTACCCGGACCCGCCACCGCCCGGCATGGTTCCGTCCTGCGCCGAAGGCGGCGTGCTCGGCGTGCTGTGCGCCTCGATCGGTTCGATCATGGCCACCGAGGCGATCAAACTCATCACCGGCATCGGCGAACCGCTGGTGGGCCGGTTGATGATCTACGACGCGTTGGAGATGACCTATCACCAGGTGCGGATCCGCAAGGATCCCAACACCAAGCCGATCACCGGCCTGATCGACTACGAGGCCTTCTGCGGTGTGGTCTCCGAGGAGGCTCAGCAGGCCGCGGCCGGCTCAACCATCACCGCCACCGAACTGAAGGATCTGCTGGACTCGGACAAGCCGGTGGTCCTGATCGACGTGCGGGAACCGGCCGAGTGGGAGATCGTCCGGATCCCGGGCGCCACCCTGATCCCGAAGGACCAGATCTTGCGTGGAGACGCGCTGGCCACGCTGCCCCAGGACCGGCAGATCGTGATGTACTGCAAGACCGGGGTGCGTTCGGCCGAGACCCTGGCCGCGGTCAAGGCCGCCGGCTTCGCCGACGCGATACACGTGCAGGGCGGGGTGGCCGCCTGGGTGAACCAGGTCGACCCGTCCCTGCCGTCCTACTAATCCGGGCTTAATCTCAGCGCGTGGGTGTTGACTCGGCGGCCTTGCGGCGGCGGGCGCTGGATGACCGGTTACCGCTCGGTGAGCGCGTCTTGGCCTGCGTGGAGTTGATCCCGCCCGGCCGAGTCATGTCCTACAAGGACGTCGCCGAGTTCGTCGGGCTGGCCGGCGCCCGGCATGTCGGCCGGGTGCTCGCCTACGACGGCGGCACGGTGGCCTGGCACCGGGTGCTGCGCTCGAACGGCACCTGTGCCGAACACCTGCGGGCCACCCAGCTGCGGCTGCTGGCCGCCGAGGGCGTGCCGATCCGGGGCGAGCGGGTGGATATGGCTGCGGCGCGTTGGGACGGTCGGAGCGGTTCTGTCGGTCCGATGTGATGGTATGGGGGCGTGGTCCTCCGAACGCAAACCAACCCGACGTTCCGGCTGGTCCGGGCACCCGTCGCGGCGGCTCCGGTGCCGGTGTTGGACGCCGAGCAGCTGCGGGTGGTACAGCACGATCGCGGCGTGTTGCGGGTACTGGCCGGTCCCGGCACCGGTAAGACCACCACCCTGGTCGAGGCGGTCGTCCAGCGGGTTACCGAGCGGGCGGTGCCGATCCAGAACCTGCTGCTGTTGACGTTCTCCCGGCCGGCGGCTGGGCAGCTGCGTGATCGGGTGACCGCCAGGTTGGGACGCACCGTCACCGAGCCGGTCGCCCGGACCTTCCACTCCTACGCCTACGGCCTGGTCCGGCAAGCGGCGGTGCTGGCCGGTGACCTGCCACCCCGGCTGCTGTCGGGTTCCGAGCAGGACGTGACGCTGCGCGAGCTGCTGGCCGGCCGGTTGGCCGACGGCACCGACGAGTGGCCGGTCGCGCTGTCGGCGGCAGTGCAGACCCAGGCCTTCGCCGACGAGCTGCGGGACCTGTTGATGCGAGCCATCGAACGCGATGTCTGGCCGGATCGGCTGGCCGAGCTCGGCCAGCAGCACGGGCGGCGGGAATGGGTGATCGCCGCCGACATCCTTCAGGAGTACTTCGACGTCACCTCGTTACAGGCGCCGGGCGCGTTCGACGCCGCGGAGCTGATCCAGCGAGCGATCTGGGAACTGCAAGAGAATCCCGCGATGCTGCAAGCCGAACGGGCTCGGCGGCGGCGAATCTTCGTGGACGAATACCAGGACACCGACCCGGCCCAGGTCGAGCTGTTGAAGTTGGTCGCGGGCTCCGCCGACGAACTGGTGCTGGTCGGCGACCCCGACCAGGCCATCTACGCCTTCCGCGGTGCCGAGCAGTCCGCGATGGCCGACATCGACCTGCATTTCGGTTCGCTCGCCGGCACCGTGCGCACCGAACACCGGGGCGGCCAGTTGGAGTTCAGCGCGCCGGTGGACACCGTGACGCTGCCGGTCTGCTGGCGGGCCGGCGCGGCGTTGCTCGATGCTTCCCGCCGGGTGGCCAGCCGGCTCAGCGGCCCGCCCCGGCACCGGGCGCTGATCCCGGCGGCCGACCAGCCGGCCGGTCGAGTCAGCGCGGCGGTATTCGGATCAGCCAGCCACGAGGCGTCCTACCTGGCGTCGCTGCTGCGCCGGGCGCACGCCGAGGACGGGGTGCCCTGGTCGGAGATGGCGGTGCTGGTCCGCTCCGCCGGCCCGGCCGCCGACACCTTGCGCCGAGGCCTGGCCGCGGCCGACGTCCCGGTCGGTCAGCCGGTTCAGGGCGCGCTCACCGACGACCCGGTGGTGTCCCACCTGCTGGACTTGCTGCTCTGCGTGGCCGATCCCAAGTCGGTCACCGCCGACGACGCCGAGGCGTTGCTGATGGGTGCGGTGGGCCGAGCCGACCCGTTGCAGATCCTGCGGATGCGCCGGCACCTGCGGCTGGTGCCGGAGGGCCCGCTGAGCCTGGCCGAGCTGATTACCGAACCGGCCGCGCTGGGTTGGTTGCCTGCCTCGGCCCGGGCGCCGGTGCAGCGGGTGCGCGCGGTCATCGAGGCCGGCACCGAAGCGGCGGCATCCGGTGGCAGCGCCGAGGACGTGCTGTGGGCGGTGTGGCAGGCGACCGGGCTGGCCAGCCGGCTGAACCGGCGCAGCCTGGCCGGCCGCTCGGACGGGGCTCGTGCCGATCGGGCGCTGGACTCGGTGCTGGCGCTGTTCATCGAGGCCGGCAAGGTCAGCGACCGGACGCCCGGCAGCGGCGTCGGACAGCTTTACAGCTGGGTCAGCCAGCTCCAGATCACCGACGCCGCGGCCCGCCAGCGTCCGAACACCGCCGACGAGGTGCGCATCCTGACCGCGCACGCCAGCAAGGGCCTGCAATGGCAGGTGGTCTGCGTGGCCGGCGTCCAGGATGGCGTCTGGCCGAACCTGCGGCCGGAGGGCTCGCTGCTCGGCGCCGACCTGCTGGTGGACCTGCTGGCCGATCGCCCGGCGGTGGCCAGCGGGCTGCTCACCGAACGGCTGGCCGCCGAGCGCCGGCTGTTCTACGTCGCGGTGACCCGCGCCAGCAAGCGAGTGGTGGTCACCGCGGTAGACAGCGAGGATCAGCAGCCGTCCCGGTTCATCGACGAGCTCGATCCGTTGCCGGAGGAGGTCGAACAGCGCCCGGTAACCATGAACTCCCGCCGCTTCGTGCTGCCCGGTCTGGTGGCCGAGCTGCGCGGTGCGCTGGTCGACCCGATGGCACAGCTCGCCACCGAAGGAACCGGTTGTCCGACCGATGCTGCCGATGACACCGGCTCCGAGCAGGACCTGACCGGCCGGGCGGACCGGATCGCCGCGGCGGCCGCCCGCCAGCTGGCCCGGCTGGCCGAGGCCGGCGTGCCAGGGGCGCATCCGCGGGACTGGTGGGGCCGGGCTCCGCTGTCCAGTACCGCGCCCATCCGGCCGGTGACAGCCGGTCCGGTCCCGATCCGGCCGTCGAAGTTCGAGGCGTACCTGGACTGCGAGCTGCGCGCGCTGCTCACTGAGCTGGGGGCCACCGACGCCACCGACACGGTCGCCGCCGGGCTGGGCAGCCTGGTGCACTCGGTCGCCGAGCAGGCTCCGCCGGAGGCCACCGTCGATCAGCTGACCGAGTTGCTGGAACGCGGCTGGTCGCGACTGGACTTCGGCGCGCCCTGGCATGCCAGCACCGAGCGAGCGCGCGCGCAGCGGATGCTGGCCGAGCTGGCGCACTGGCTGACCACCAGCCGGGTCGAGCTGCAGTTGATCGCCAAGGAGGCACCGTTCGCGGTGACCATCGGCGATGCGAAGCTCACCGGCAAGGTGGACCGGCTGGAACGCGACGAGCACGGCCGGCTGGTGGTCGTCGATCTGAAGACCGGCAAGAGCAAGCCGACCGAGAAGGAGGTCGCGGTCCATCCGCAGCTGGCCGCCTACCAGGTCGCCGTCGAGGAGGGCGGCTTCCGCGAACTGACCGGTGCCGAGTCGGCCGAGTCCGGCGGGGCCCGGCTGGTACAGCTGTCGGCGGCCACCTCCCGCGGGAACACCCAGGAGCAGCCACCGCTCAGTGGCAGCGACGATCCCGGCTGGGTGCATGCCGAACTGGCCCGGATCGCCGGCGTGCTGCGGGGCAACGCGGTAACCGCGAGCCCCGGCAAGGTGTGTGATCGCTGCCCGGTCAGAGGTTGCTGCCCGGTCCAGGACGACGGCCGGCAGGTGACCCAGTGACCGCGGTGCGCAACCCGCCCGGGCCGGTGATCGCCGGCGCCGGCCGGGAAGCCTATTACCGGCCGGCCGACATCGCCCGGCTGCTCGGGTTGTTCCCGCCGACCGCGGAGCAAGCCGCGGTGATCCAAGCCCCGTTAGAGCCGGCGGTGGTGATCGCCGGCGCCGGCTCGGGCAAGACCGAGACGATGGCGGCACGGGTGGTCTGGTTGGTCGCCAACGGGCTGGTCAGCCCGGAGCGGGTGCTGGGCCTGACCTTCACCCGCAAGGCCGCCGGGGAGTTGCAACAGCGGATCCGGTCCCGGCTGCGCGCGCTGTACCGGGTGCTCGACCGGGACGGCGGCGTCCCGCTGGACGCGACCGGTGAACCGACGGTGTTGACCTACGCCGCCTACGCCGGCCGGCTGGTGGACGAACACGGCATCGTGCTCGGTCGCGAGCCCGGTGCCCGGCTGCTGACCGAGGCGGCTCGCTGGCAGATCGCCGATTCGGTGGTCCGGCACTACGACGGCGAGTTCACCCTGGTGCCCGGTGTGATCGCGACGGTCACCGAGCGGGTGCTGGATCTGGCCGGCCAGCTCGCCGACCACCTGACCGGCCCGGAGCAGGTCCGGCAACTGGATCGGCAACTGCGCGCGCTGCTCGAACCGCTGCCGCTCAAGCCGCGCAGCCGCACCCGGGAGTGGCCGGAGATCGTGCAGCGGTTGCTGGACAGCCTCACCCGGCGGACCGAGTTGCTGCCGCTGGTGGAGCGCTTCGCCGACCAGAAACGCGCCGACGGCCTGCTCGACTTTGCCGACCACATGGTGCTGGCCAGCCGGCTGGCCAACATCGAATCGGTGATGGCGATCGAGCGATCGCGCTACGACGTCATCCTGCTCGATGAGTACCAGGACACCGGATACGCCCAGATCGAGATGCTGGCCGGCTTGTTCGCCGACGGCCGGGCGGTCACCGCGGTTGGTGACCCGCTTCAGTCGATCTACAGCTGGCGTGGTGCCAGTGCCAGCAGCATCAGCCGGTTCCCGGACCGGTTCCGAACCGTGACCGGCGCGCCGGCGGCCGCCTATCCGCTGATGACCAGTTGGCGCAACGACGGCGACATCCTGGCGGTGGCCAACCAGGTGGCCGAGCCGTTGCGCCGGCCGGGGGAGTTGGCGCTGCAGCCCAGGCCGGACGCGCCGGCCGGCGTCGTGCTGGCCGCCTATCACGACACCGTCGTCAGCGAGGCGAGCTGGTTGGCCGACCGGCTGCGGACGGAATGGGACTGCCGGACGGACTGGACCAGGGGCCAGCGCACGCTGGCGGTGCTGGTTCGCAAGCGGTCCGGAATCGCGTTGATCGCCCAGGCAATCAGGCAGGTCGGCCTGCCGGTCGAGGTGGTCGACATCGGCGGGCTGCTGACCCTGCCGGAGATTGCCGACGTCCGGGCGGTGCTCACCGTGCTGGCCGACCACAACGCCGGCGGTTCGCTGGCCCGGCTGCTGACCGGCGCGCGCTGGCGGATCGGACCGGCGGATCTGGTCGCGCTGCACCAGCATGGCCGCGACCAGGCCAGGCTGACCGCTGCCGCCATCCGCGAGCACTTGAACGACATCGGTGCCGGCGGGCAGGCCGAGCGGCGACAGCCGGATCCGTTCGTCACCGATGACGACGAGCGGCTGGAGCCGTCCCTGGTGGAGGCGTTGGACGACCTCGGCGAGCCGGGCCAGTACTCGACCGAGGGTTACCGCCGGTTCAGCGAATGCGCCGCCATGCTGCGCCGGTTGCGCCGCCGGATGGACCTGCCGTTGCCGGATCTGATCGCTGAGATCGAGGTCGAACTCGGGTTGGACGTCGAGATCATGGCCCGGTCCGGCAGCGGGTACGCCGCCCAGGCCGGTCGGGCCAACCTCGACCGGTTCATCGACGAGGCGGCCCGGTTCGTCAGCGACCGGGCCGGTGCCGGGGTTTCGGCTTTCCTCGGTTACCTGAAGGCAGCCGAGCAGGAGGAGTACGGGCTGAAGCCGGCGACCGTGGAGGTGGCTCCGGATCGGGTCCAGGTGTTGACCGTGCACGGCGCCAAGGGCCTGGAGTGGGACGTGGTCGCCGTCGCCGGCCTGATCACCGACGGCTTCCCCGACCAGGTCAAGAACCATGACTGGGCCAGCACACCGGCCCTGGTGCCTTCACCACTGCGCGGTGACCGGGACCAGCTGCCGCCGCTGGACCTCACCGGTTGCGGCGATCGGGGCGATGCCGAGCAGCGCCTGATCGAGCACCGGGAGCGGCTGCGGCAGCGGCACCTGGCCGAGGAGCGCCGGCTTGCCTACGTCGCCTTCACCCGAGCCCGCAAGGTGCTGCTCGCCTCCGGCGCGGCCTGGGGCAGCGCCAGCAAGGTGCGCCCACCGTCGATCTTCCTGACCGAGCTGCGCGAGGGCCCGGCCTCGACCGGCGTGCTGGTGGACACCTGGCACGAGGTCGCCGAGGACGAGCAGAACCCGCTGGTAGCGGCCGAGCTGGGAATCCGCTGGCCGGTCGATCCGCTCGAAGGCAGGCGCCCGGAGCTGGAACAGGCGGCCCGGCAGGTGCTGGATCAGCTCGGCACGCCGGCACCGGTCCAACCGACCGAACCCGAGTCGGACCCGACCGCGCCGCCGGACGAAACCGAATGGGCGGCCGGTTGGGCACGCGATGTCGAGCTGTTGCTGGCCGAACGGGCAGCCTCCGCCCGAGGCGGACCGCTTGAGGTGCGGTTGCCGGCGCAGCTGTCGGTGACCGATGTGGTGGCACTGGCCACCGACCCGGACGAGCTGGCTCGGCGGCTGCGCCGGCCGCTGCCGCAACAACCGGTCAAGCTCGCCCGGCGAGGCACCGCGGTGCACGAGTGGCTGGAGCAGCGCTGGTCGGCTGACAGCCTGCTGGACATCGACGAGCTGCCCGGCGCGGTGGATGAGTTGGCCGACGCGGCTGAGCTGGAAACGCTCAAGGCGGCCTTCGAACGCAGCGAATGGGCCGACCGCACCCCGGTCGCGGTCGAGGTCAGCTTCGAGATGTCGTTCGGCGGCCGGGTGATTCGCGGCCGGATGGACGCGGTGTTCCAGGACGCCGACGGCCGGTACACGGTCGTCGACTGGAAGACCGGACGTCCGCCCCGCGGCCGGCAGGCCGAGGCGCAAGCGGTGCAGCTGGCGATGTACCGGCTGGCCTGGGCGGCGATGCAAGGCATCCCGGACGGTGAGCTGGATCGGGTCGGCGCCGCCTTCTACTACATCGGTGCCGGCGTGACCGTCGCCCCGGCCGATCTACTCGATGCGACGCAGCTGCGGGCCCTGCTCGATGGTGACGGCGACCGGTCGGACGAATCAGACGATAACCTGGCCCGGTGACCAACGACG
Source organism: Jatrophihabitans sp. (assembly GCA_035248685.1). Lineage (GTDB taxonomy): Bacteria > Actinomycetota > Actinomycetes > Mycobacteriales > Jatrophihabitantaceae > Jatrophihabitans_A. The sequence continues at coordinate 38,753 of DATFHF010000024.1, read as the reverse complement.
TTCGCTCCTACGTAACCGAGCATCAGACCGACCTATTGGCAGAGCTGGACGCCTGGCTCCGGATCCCGGGGATCAGCGCGGTTCCCGAGAAACACCCGCAGGTGCTGGACAGCGCACAGTGGTTCGCCGACGCGTGCCGCCGGGCCGGCTTCCCGACCGTGGAGATCTGGTCGTCGCCCTGGCTGCCGGCGGTGTATGCCGAATGGCCTTCAGACGACCCGGACGCACCGACCGTGCTGGTGTACGGCCATCACGACGTGCAGCCGGTCGACCCGATCGAGTTGTGGCACACCGACCCGTTCGACCCGACGATCGACGGTGACGTATTGCGCGCCCGGGGTGCCTCCGACGACAAGGGCCAGCTGCTCTTTCACCTGCTGGGCCTGCAAGCCCACTTGGCGACCACCGGACGGACCGCGCCCGCGGTCAACCTGAAGTTCCTGATCGAGGGTGAGGAGGAGTCCGGCTCGCCGAACTTCGATGCCCTGCTAGCCCAACACCGGGACCGGCTGACCTGCGACGTCGCGGTGATAACCGACACCGGCATGCTCGCCCCGGACATTCCCAGCTCGGTGACCGGCATGCGCGGCATGGCCAGCGGCACCGTGTTGCTGCACGGGCCGGATCTGGACCTGCACTCGGGCTCGTTCGGCGGCGCGGTGCCCAATCCGGCCACGGCTGCCGCCCGGCTGGCGGCGGCCCTGCACGACGACAACGGCCGGGTGCAGGTACCCGGCTTCTACGACGACGTGCTCGAACTGACCGACGTCGAACGTGAGCTGCTGCGCCGGGTTCCCTTTGACGAAAAGCGATTCCTGGCGACCAGCAAGTCCCGGGCACTGGCCGGTGAGGCCGGTTACAGCACGCTGGAGCGGCTCGGTGCCCGTCCCACCGCTGAGGTCAACGGCATCGGCGGCGGATACCAGGGCGCCGGCGGCAAGACCATCGTGCCGAGCGACGCGTTCGTCAAGCTGTCCTTCCGGTTGGTGGCCAACCAGGACCCGGCCAAGATCCAGGCCGCCGTGGAGCGGTTCGTCGCCGACCAGGTGCCCGCCGGCATCGAGCACCGGATCGAGTGGGAAGGGCCCGGTGTGTTCGCCTGCCTGGTACCGATCGACACCCCGGCCTACGGCGCGCTGTGCCGGGCGATCGGCGCGGCCTTCGATACCGACACCGTGCTGCCCACCCGGGAGGGCGGTTCCGGGCCGGAGGCGCAGATCCAGCAGGTACTCGGCGCGCCGATGGTGTTCCTGGGCGTGGGCCTGCCCGACGACCAGATCCACGCTCCGAACGAGAAGGTCAACCTGTCGATGCTCTACCGGGGCGCCGAAGCGACAGCTCACCTGTGGTCCGAGTTCGCAGCCCTCGGCGTGGCCGGCCTGCGGGGCTGAGCCGGCGCGGAGCGGATGGACGTGGAGCGCCGCTCGGGTGCACTCTGGAAACAGCCGCCGAGGGAGAGCCGATGGACCTGATCGAGTTGCCACCTCCGGACGGCGAGGGGTGGCACGTACCGGCCGGTGACGGGCAGTACCGGGCTGCCGACACCGCCGTCCGCCGCCGAACGATCGGCTGGATCGCCGCGGTCCTGGTACTGCTGCTGGTCGGCACGGTCGCCGTACTGAACCAGCACCGCACCCGGCAAGCGGCCTCCGCCGACCGAACCATCCCGAACAGCTCGACCGGACAAAGCCAAACCGGTCAAGGTCCAGACAGTCCTCCGGTGGTTTCCTGCCCGCAGATCCGCGACGAGGAGTCCCATCTCGGTTACACCTGCGTCGACAACGACCTGATCCAGCACGACGAGGACCTCAACCTGGGCCTGCGGATCGACCTCAGCCTCGAGGTTGAACCGGACTGGGTGGTCAGCGAGGGTTCCGGTGTCCCGACCAGCACCCTGCAACAACAGCCCGACACCACCGTCATCGGTTATCTGACCAACCACGGCGGCATGTCCGGCGGGTCGCAGCCGACGTCGGTGGACGTCCAGCGGGAGGTGCAACGCCGCACCGCGCTGGCCGTGCAACACGCCTACGGCGATAACCCCACCGCGCGCACCCTGGACGGCCGATCCCGGATGCTGTCCGGCACGCAGGGCTATGAGTTGCTCACCGAGATCACGATCAACCCGGCGTACCGCCAGGCGAACGGCTTGCAGGTACGCACCGAGCGGCTCTGGGTGGTCGGCCTGCCCACCGTGTCCGGGGTGAGCATCTTCATGATGTCGATTCCCGATGACCGCAGTGATCTGTGGCCCAAGGCGGAGGCCGTGGTGGGGACCGTCCACCTGATCTGAGGTTGGTTAGGGTGAAGCGGTGCCCAACACCGCCAAGTCCGCCGCCCTACCCATGGCAACCCTGCCGTCGCTGACCTTCGAGCTGATCCAGCACAAGCTGCGCAACGGTCTTCGGGTAGTGCTGGCACCGGATTCCCGCTCGCCGGTGGTAGGCGTCGGCGTGCTGTACGACGTCGGGTTCCGTTCCGAGCCGGAGGGCCGGACCGGCTTCGCGCACCTGTTCGAGCACCTGATGTTTCAGGGCTCGGCCAACCTGGAAAAGCTGGCGCACTTTCGGATCGTGCAATCCTCAGGCGGGATCTTCAACGGCAGCACCCACCTGGACTACACCAACTACTTCGAGGTGTTGCCGGCGCACGCTCTGGAACGCGCGTTGTTCCTGGAGGCGGATCGGATGCGCTCGCCCCGGATCAACGAGGAAACCCTACAGAACCAGATCGACGTGGTGAAGGAAGAGATCCGGGTCAACGTGCTCAACCGGCCGTACGGCGGCTTTCCCTGGCTGATGTTGCCACCGGTGCTCTATGACACTTTTCCCAATGCGCACAACGGTTACGGCGGCTTCGAGGATCTGACCAACGCCACCGTCGAGGACGCCGCCGGGTTCTTCGACAGCTATTACGCCCCGGCGAACGCGGTGCTCTGCGTGGCCGGTGGCCTGCGGCCGGACGAGACGCTGGAGCTGATCGAACGGCATTTCGGTGGACTGCGCCGGCGCCGGCGGCCGGCCCGTCCCGACTTCGCCGAGCCGCCGCTGACCAGCGAACGCCGCTCCGAACATCCGGATCCGCTGGCGCCGATGCCCGCTCTGGCGCTCGGCTACCGGCTGCCCGACCCGGCCACCGACCTGCCGGACTACCTGGCCTACGTGCTGCTGGCCGAACTGCTCTCCGACGGCGACGCCTCCCGGCTGCACCGCTCGCTGGTCCAGTCGCAGCGGCTGGTCACCGATGTCGGCGCCTATCTCGGGACGTTCGGTGATCCGCTGGAGGAGCGCGACCCGACCCGGTTCAACATCACCGCGCACTACTCCGATCGCCGGGCCACCGAGCAGGTGATCGCCGCCATCGATACCGAACTGGATCGGCTGGCCACCGACGGCACCGAGCCCCGGGAGCTGGACCGGGTGCGGCTCCGGTTCGCCGCCACCATCTCGCGTCAGCTCGACCAGGTGATCGACCGCAGCCTGGAGTTCGCCAAGTTCGAACTGATCTACGGCGATGCCGCCACCATCCTGCGGCTGCCGAAGATGCTGGCCGGTGTCACCGACGCCGACGTGCGGGCCGCGGCCAGCCGGCTGAAACCGGCCGGCCGGGCCGTCGTCGAACTGATCCCGGGGGCTGCCCGATGACCGCGCTGCTGCCCGTCCCGCCGCTGGCCAAGCCGGTCAAGCCCAAACCGATCCGCACGGTGGAGCGGGTGCTGCCGTCCGGGCTGCGGGTGGTGGCGGTGCGCCAGCCCTCGGTGCCGATGGTCGAGGTGCGGCTGCGGATCCCGTTCTTCTCCACCAAGCCCAGCCACCCGGCCCGCTATCGGCTGCTGGCCAGCGCCATGCTCACCGGCACCGAGCAATACGACCGGGCCGGCCTGGCGATAGCACTGGGTGAGCTCGGTGCCGACCTGAACGTCTCGGTGGACGCCGACCGGCTGGTGCTGTCCTCGGCCGCATTGCCGACCGGCCTGCCCGCCTTGCTGCGGCTGTATGCCGAGGTGCTGACCGGGGCGCGTTACCCAACCGGCGAGGTGGCCGGCGAGCGGGAACGGCTGGTGAAACGGATCACCATCTCCCGGTCGCAGGCCGGTGCGTTGGCCGCCGACGCGTTGGCCAGCCGGATAGCGCCGGGCCACCCGTACGGGCACACGCTGCCGTCGGTGCCGCATATCGAGGCGACCACCGCGGGCCAGCTGCGGACGCTGCACGCCGGGTCGGTGCGCCCGGCCGGCGCGCTTCTGGTGCTGGTCGGTGACCTGTCGCCCGCGCGGGCCATCGACGCGGTCGAGGCGGCGCTGGCCGGTTGGACCGGTGCCGCGCAGGTCAGCCCGCCGGTGCCGGTGCCGGCGTTGCGCAAGCAGCCGCTGCTGATCGTGGACCGTCCCGGCTCGGTGCAGACCGCACTTCGCCTCGGCGGTCCCGCGCTGCCCCGCGACGATTCGCGCTATCCGGCGCTGCAACTGGCCAACCTGGCCTTCGGCGGCTACTTCTGCTCGCGCTGGGTGGAGAACATCCGCGAACAGAAAGGCTATTCGTACGCGCCGCGCAGTGTCATCGAACACGGCGTGCTGGCCTCCACCTTCATGTTGGCCGCCGACGTCGCCACCGCGGTCACCGCGCCGGCGATGCTGGAGACGCTGTACGAGCTCGGCCGGATTGCGTCGTTGCCGATCACCGCGGCCGAGCTGGATTCGGTGCAGCAGTACGCGATCGGCAGCCTGGCGCTGTCCACGGCCACCCAGGCCGGCCTGGCCTCGATGATCTCGAACCTGCTCGGCTCCGGACTGAATGTCGAGTGGCTGAGCAGCCATCCGGCACGGGTGCTGAAGGTCGGCCGGGACGAGATCGCCGAAGTTGCCGCCGAGTTCCTGGCGCCGCGCCAACTGGTCGCGGTCGCGGTCGGCGACGCCGGGGCCATCACCGAACCGCTGACCAATCTGATCGAGGTCGAATAGCGGTGACCGGCAGCCGACCGGTCCAGGACCCGTGGGCGATTCCGGAGGTGCCGATCCTGGCTCGGTTCGCCCACCATCGGCTGGCCGAGCGGCGAGACGACGCCGGCTGGCTGGCCGAGGCTTGGCAGGACCCGAGCAGCCGGGTGTTGGTGATCGCACCGGACGGCACCGCCGCCGTCGACGAAGGCCCGGACGGGCCGAACCTGCGGATGCTGCCGACGGCCGAGGCCGGTCAGGCCGGTACTCGGGTGCTGTTGGGGCAGGCCGACGGCACCGTGTACTTCGCGCTGCTGGCCGACGATCCTTCCGGTGGACCGGACTGGCGGGGCCTGCGTCAGCTGGCCATGCACCTCACCGACTTGGATGTCGGGCTGCTGACCAGTGCGGTGGCGCTGGGGGCCTGGCACCTGCGGCATCCGCGCTGCCCGCGTTGCGGCGCCGGCACCGAGGTGGCCCAGGCCGGCTGGATCCGGGTGTGCCCGGTCGACTCGTCCCAGCACTTTCCGCGCACTGACCCGGCGGTGATCATGCTGGTGCACGACGGCGACGGGCACTGCGTGCTCGCCCGCGGGCCACAGTGGGCGCCCGGCCGGATGTCGGTGCTGGCCGGCTTCGTGGAGGCCGGCGAGTCGGCCGAGGCGGCGGTAGCGCGCGAGGTGGCCGAGGAGGTGGGCATCTCGGTGCGTGACGTCCGCTATGCCGGCAGCCAGCCGCATCCGTTCCCGGCGTCGCTGATGCTCGGCTACACGGCGCTGCTGGACGGTGACCCGACGCTGCGGATCGACGGCGGCGAGATCGTCGAGGCCGGCTGGTTCGGTCGGGACGAGGTGCGCCGGGCGTCGGATTGGGGAGCCGAAGGTCGCCTTGGCGACGGCAAGGCCGGCCCGCCGAACGACGCTGTGCTGCGCGGCCTGCCGTCGATGATGTCGATCGCCCGGCAGCTCATCAACAGCTGGCTGGCCGAGCTGGAGTAGGCAGGGGCGGCAAGACGCCGCCCCTGCCGAGGCTCGTGAGCCGCCGGCCTGGTGCTGCGTCCGGCTACTTCTTCGCGCTCTTGAGGGTCACCGTTTGCGTGGTGAAGCCTTCGCTGCAGAAGACGGCGCCGCAGGCGAAGCTGACGTCGACAGTGGCGACCTTGCCGCCAGCGAAGCGGCCGTTGTCGCCGAGGACGTCGATCGACCAGCGATAGGTGCCGTCACAGGGCAACTCCGCGAACCCGATGCCGGTAATCGCGACTCGCCCGACCTTCTGGCGCAGGTCGGTCTCCAGGTCGACGAAGTCACCGCCGGTGCAGGTCACGCTCCCCCTGATGGTGGCGACACCGGTGTGAGAGTTGAAGCTCCCGACGGGGTCGACGGTGAATGACAGGTTCGGCGGCGGCGGCGCGTTGTCGACCGAGATCTGCAAGGTGCCGCCGTTGCCCGACCCCGGGGTGTCGTCGAACGCCATGATGTACACGGTCTCGCCTGCGGTGACGCTCTCGGCAACCGCGCCGGGGCCGCAGGTGTCCAGCGAGAGGTTGCCGGGCGTTCCGGAGGCGACGATGATGCCGGCCGAGTAGCTGGACTGGCTGACGTCGATGACCACGGCCCCGTCGGCCGGCGCGGTGTAGGAGTACCAGACGCTGGCCTCGGTTGCGGGTGCGCCGCAGTTGGCGTTGAGGCTGGCATCGCCGGCGTCGGTGGTGGCTTGGGTGGTGTCGAGGGTCGCTGTGAAGGGCAGCGCGGAGATCGGCGTTGCCCCGGCAATGGTGTCGTTGGTCGGCGCGGCAGCCCAGGCCGGCGAGCCCGAGTACAGCAGTCCGGCCGCCGTGACGACGGCAACCGCAGCGATCGATACCGGTGTGCGCATGTGATCCCCCCTACTGGCGGCGGCCGAACCGACGCCGAATCCCGCCGGTGTCGGACCGGCCACCGTAAATCCTTGCCTGCGCACATAGGCAGATCGTGATCGCTCAGCGCGCGTTAATGCCTTCTTCCCTCGAACACACAGACGCGCCCGAGGCGTGAATCGTTGCAGCCCCAAGCCTCGCCCCAGCGTGCACGGCTACCTGGGGCGACGCGGGAAATGACAGCTACCGCCCGATTGACCCCGGGACCGCCAGGGCACGGCCTGGTGTAACGCTCCAAGCGAGGCTGAAAGATCAGACGTACCGAGGCCGCCGCGGAGGCGTGCGTCGCCATCACGACTCACGGGTTGTTGCGGGAACGCGCGACGTGTTCGGATCTGCGATGTGTGTTCATCGGCAGCCCTCCTCCGCGTATCGCAGACGATAGCTACCCAGATGCGTAAGACCCTTCTGGGCGCATAGTTGAACAAATCCCATTGGTAATACACCTTGTGAGGTGTATTCCGCAATGCGGGCTGCGGCGAAATCGCGCCGACCGTCTGTTGGCGTGGAGCTTTGGCACCGCTACTCGAACCCGACCTGACCCGGTCCGTCTGGGTCGGTTGAGGCGATGCTAACTGCCAGCGCTTTGACACCGGCAGACGCTGCTGGCCCTCTGAAATGGGGCAATCTGGCGCATTGTCTGCGTGGTTAATGTCGTTCACCCTCCCCAGAAGAGAGAGGGAGAGAGCATGACTGTTGCGACGGCATCGCCAGCGCCGCTGCGCCGCCTGTGGCAGCGCGAATTACCGGAGTATCCGACCGGCGCCAGGCGCATCTGGTACCTCGGGATCGTCTTCGCCGCGACAGTCGTCGCGTATTACGAGAACTTCATCAGTGGGGCGATCACGGTGCAGCTTCTCGGTAGCTTCCACATCTCCTTCCTGTACTTCGCCGTCGTTACAGCGGTGGCGAACGCTATCGGCGCCATCGGCTCGCTGGCGTCCGGCATCGCCGACAAGGTGGGCCGCGGCAACATGGCGATCGTCGGCCTGTTCGGCGTCTCCCTGGTGACGCTGCTGTGGTTGCCCCACGTGACGACCGGCCTTCAGTACGGGATCGCTTTCGGCTCTGCCGGGATTTTTGAGGGCGTCATCCTGGTGGTCACGCCCGCGTTGGTGCGTGACTTCAGTCCCCAGGTCGGTCGGGCTCAGGCCATGGCCTTCTGGACGATGGGACCGGTGCTGGGCAGCCTCCTGGCCACCGAGGTCTCCAGCCACACGCTCGACAGCCACCCGCGCTGGCAGTTCCAGTTCGAGGTCGCCGGCTGGGCCGGCCTGACCGTCTGCGTGCTAGCGCTGCTGTACCTGCGAGAGCTCAACCGTGCCGATCGCGACCGTATCGTCGGCGCACTCGAGGCCGAGACCGGAACGGCGCTGAGCAGCCGCGGGCTGTCGCATGAGGCGGCCACCCACCGGCCGTACCGGCAGATGTTCCGGCTCGACATCGTCGGCCCGGCAATTGGTATCAGCCTGTTCCTGCTCATGTACTACACCGCCATCGGCGTCCTTCCGGCGTACTTCCAGACCGACCTCAACTTCTCCGCCAGCCAGTCGAACTCACTCTTGAACTGGATGTGGGCCACGATGGCACTGTCCATGCTCATTTTCGGCACGGTGTCGGACAAGCTGCGAATCCGCAAGCCGCTCATCTTCGCCGGTGCCCTGGCCATCGTCCCGGTCGAGATCGCGTTTCTGGCGAAGGCCGGCTCGGGCTCCCCGACGTTTTCCTCCATCGCGATCCTGCTGACGCTCACCGGCGCCTGGCTGGGTGCTGCGTACGCGCCGTGGATGGCTGCCTTCACCGAGACGGTCGAGCATCGCAACCCCGCCCTGTCGGCCACCGGGCTGGCCATCTGGGGGTGGATCCTGCGGGTGACGGTCGCCAGCGCTGTCATCACGATCCCGTTGGTGGTCTCGGCCGTCACGCCGCTCGTCGACGACGGTCCTTCGGTGCGCCAGGCGCAGGCCTACTTCGACCAGAGCAAACCCCTGCAGCTGTTGCTGGCTGAGGCGCAGGCGCACCCCAAGGTGTTCACCGACCTTGCCGCGTCGCCGAACGACCCGGCGGTGCAGAAGACCGCGATCGAGACCGTCGGCGAGCCGACAGTACTTACGCTGGCCGGTGACAAGACCGCACAGCGGAATCTCGTGTTGCTCGCCGCGAAGGCACCCACCGTCCTCAAGGCGCAGGCGGACGGTCCGGGGCAGTGGCGAACCTGGTTTTGGATCTGCACCGCCGGGGCCCTCACGCTCTGCCCGCTCTCGCTGCTGCTGAGGGGTCCCTGGCGTCCGCGTCCCACCGACGATGCCCACGCCGTGGAACACGCCCTCGAGCTGGCCAACCGCAGCGCCCATCCCGATGCGCACCCGGTTGGGTCGGCCCCGCTCTACCTGCCGGGGCACGCCGTGCCGGCGCAAGCCAGCGTCCGCCAGCAGCCCGAAGCGGGGACTCGGGGGTGACCGCAGTCGTCGTCTGCAACTGGCGGGACCTGGACCATCCGGAGGCCGGCGGCAGCGAGTACTACGTGGAGACCGTCGCGCGGATCCTCGCCGCCGATGGCCACCCGGTCACCATCCTGTGTGCGAAGGTCGTCGGCCGCCCGGCGGATGAGACCCGAGACGGTGTGCGCTACCTGCGAGCCGGCGGCAGGTTCGGTGTCTACCTGTGTGCGGCGTGGGCGCTGTTGTCCGGGCGGGTCCGTCCGGACGTGGTGATCGACGTGCAGAACGGCCCGCCCTGGCTGTCGCGGCTGGTGACCCGCAAGCCGGTCGTGGTGTTGCTGCACCACGTGCACCGCGAGCAGTGGCCGATCGTCTTCGGCAAGCTGGGTTCGCTCGGCTGGCTGCTCGAGTCGCGGGTGGCGCCGCGGGTCTATCGCCGATCGCGCTACCTGACGGTAAGCGAGTGCACCCGGGCCGAGCTGGCCGGGCAGGGGATCGACCCGGCCCGGGTGACTGTTGCCTACAACGGCACGCCGGAGCCGGTGTCCTCAGCGGCGGCCCGCTCCGGCACGCCGCGCGTCGTGGTGCTGGGCCGGCTGGTCCCGCACAAGCGCGTCGAGATCGTGATCCGGGCGGCGGCGGCCCTGCGCGACCGCTTCGGCGACCTCGAGGTCGACATCGTCGGCCAGGGCTGGTGGGCCGATGAGCTCGCCGCGCTGGCTCGCAAGCTCGGCGTCGAGGACATCGTGACCTTCCATGGTTTCGTCGACGAGCAGGCCAAAGCCGATCTGCTTGCCCGGGCCTGGGTCGGCGCGCTGCCCAGCATGAAGGAGGGCTGGGGCCTGTCGGTGGTGGAGGCCGCCTCGCACGGCACACCCTCGGTCGCCTTCAGCAGAGCGGGCGGGCTGGCTGAGTCGATCCTGGACGGTCAGACCGGAGTGCTGGTCGACGGCGATGAGGACGCCTACCTCGCTGCTCTGGCCGACCTGCTCGCCGACCGTGAGCGGTGCGCCGTGCTCGGTCGCCAGGCCCGGGTATACGCCTCGAAATTCAGCTGGGACGTCACCGCCGCCACCTTTTCCCGCGTCCTCATCGAGGTCACCGCCCCCACCCAGCTTGCCGTACCGCAGCCGGTCACCGTGGCGGCGGCTGCCCTCTGATTCCGAACGGAGCCCGTCATGTCCTATGTGCTCACCGCCGTCCTCGGCGTCCTGCTCGTCGCCGCCACGGTGGTCGGCATCGTCACCGCCAATAAGGACGGCCAACGTCCCGGCTCCTCCCAGAGCCACACCGGAGTGGTGCTGTACGGCGGGCGCTGATGAGCGATCAGGACTGCGCCGTCCGCACCAGCAGCGCCGGGTGCAGCGGGTCGTCGTAGCGAATCACCAGGTCGGCCAGCCCCGCCGGATCCACCTCCAGCTCGTAGCGATCGTGCGCCGGCAGCGTCCACTGAAGCTCGACCGGGGTCTGCCGGCGCCGGGCCTGCCGGCTCACGCTGACATGCACCACGGTGTCGAAGCTGAGCCCACTGCCCAGCAGCAGTTCGCCGGTAAGTACCGCGATGCCCGTTGGCGGCAGCCGCAGCGGCGCCGCCCGGGTGGACCGGTTGCTGTCCGGGTCGCGCAATGAAGGCAGGTAGCTGCCGTCGGCGGCCAGCGGCAGCAGCACCTCCCGCTGCACGGCGGCGGTGTCCAGCCAGCCGTTGTAGAACGACTCGACGTCGGTCTTGCCGTGCTCCCAGCGCAGCGAGGCGTCCCGGTAGAACAGCCGGGCGGGCAGCACCGCGACCGGATGCCCGGCCTCGCGCAGTCGGTCGGTGAGCAGGGTCAGCACCGGCGCCAGGTCGGCGCACGCCGGGGCGTCCAAGCCGACCCGCAGCGGATGCCGCAGCCGATGCCTGGCCATCAGCTCGGTGGCCAACTCGTCAGCCAGCCGCTGCCTGCTGACCGGGCGGTATCGGTTCACACCAGCGCGGCGAGCTTCTGCGTCACCTCGTCCACGCTGGGGTTGGTCAGCGCTGAACCATCGGAGAACTCCAGCGTCGGGACGGTCCGGTTGCCCCCGTTGAGTTCCATCACCCGTTGGCCGGCCTGCTCGTCCAGGTCGACGTCCACCTCGAGGTAGTCGATGCCGGTGCCGGCCAGTTCGGCCTTGAGGCGATAGCAGTACGGGCACCAGGACGTGGTGTACATCGTGAAGGACGCGGTCATTCCTGTGGATCCCAACTTTCTCTGTTTACCGCGGGCGGCTCTGCGCGCGGCTGGCTGGCGCCGTACGAAGATCAACCAGCCGCACCGCCCGGGTTGTTCCCGAATTGGCGCGGTGCCGACCGAACTGTCGGCCGGACTTGGCAGGATGCAGGGGTGCCTCTCGACGAACCCGCCGACGACCTGCCTGCCGCCGCGCGACGGGCGTTGGCCGGCCTGGACCCCGAGCAGCGGGCGGCGGCCGAGGCGGTACACGGCCCGGTTTGCATCCTGGCCGGAGCCGGCACCGGCAAGACCCGGGCGATCACCCACCGGATCGCCTACGCGGTGGCTACCGGCGCGGTGCCGGCCGAGGCGGTGCTGGCGGTCACCTTCACCGCCCGCGCGGCCGGTGAGCTGCGCACCCGGCTGCGCGCTCTCGGTACCTCGGGCGTGCAGGCCCGAACCTTTCACGCCGCCGCGCTGCGCCAGCTGAGCTATTTCGCCCCGCAGATCCTGGGTGGTCCGATGCCCGAGGTCACCGACAACCCGATCCGGTGGGTGTCCTTGGCCGCCAGCCGGATGCGGCTGCGCATCGACAAGACCGAGCTGCGCGACCTGGCCGGCGAGATCGATTGGGCCAAGTCGTCACTGGTCACCCCGGCCGACTACGTCGTAGCGGCCGTGCGGGCCAACCGGAGCGTGTCGTTGACCCCGGGCCGAGTGGCCGAGGTCTACGCCGGCTACGAGGAGGTCAAGCGGGCCAACAACGAGATCGACTTCGCCGACTTGCTGCTGATCATGGCCGGAGCGCTGGAGGAGATCCCGCAGATCGCGCGCACCGTTCGCGCCCAGTACCGGTACTTCGTCATCGACGAGTACCAGGACGTCTCGCCGATCCAGCAGCGGCTGCTCGACGCCTGGCTTGGCGATCGGGACGACCTGTGCGTAGTGGGGGATGCCAACCAGACCATCTACTCCTTCGCCGGCGCCCGGCCGTCCTACCTGCTGGAGTTCCAGCAGCGTTACCCGCAGGCTCGGCTGATCCGGCTGCATCGGGACTACCGCTCCACCCCGCAGGTGGTCGAGCTGGCCAACCGGCTGATCGGCGCCGGCGAGTCCGGCCGGATCGCGCATCTGCGGCTGGTCGGGCAGCGGCCGGACGGGCCGAGGCCGACCTTCGCCGAGTACGACGACGAGGTCGCCGAAGCGGTGGCGGTAGCGGCGAACATCAAGCGGTTGCTGGCCGAGGGCACTCCGGCGGCGGAGATCTCGGTGCTATTTCGGATCAATGCCCAGTCCCAGGCCTACGAGCAGGCGCTGGCCGAGGCCGGCATCCCGTACCTGCTGCGCGGTGGTGAGAAGTTCTTCGAGCGGGCCGAGGTGCGGCAGGCGCTGGTGCTGTTGCGCGGCGCGGCGCGCGCCGACGACGGCAGCGTTTCGCTTCCGCAGGCGGTGGCCGAGGTGCTGGGTTCGCTGGGCTGGCACAGCGAACACCCACCGGACGGCGGCGCTGCCCGGGAACGCTGGGAATCGTTGGCCGCGCTGGTGAACCTGGCCGAGCAGTTGCTAGTCGAGCAGCCCGGCGCCCGGCTGGATGACTTCAACGCCGACCTGGCCCAGCGGGCCGCCGCCCAGCATGCGCCCACCGTGCAAGGTGTCACGTTGGCGTCGCTGCATTCGGCGAAGGGCCTGGAGTGGGACGCGGTGTTCCTGGTCGGGCTTACCGATCAGACCATTCCGATCCAGCATGCCGACACCCCGGAGCAACTCGCCGAGGAGCGGCGGCTGCTCTATGTCGGCATTACCCGGGCCCGGCAGCGGTTGATGCTGTCCTGGGCGCTGGCTCGCAGCCCGGGGCAGGCTCGCCGCCGCCGACCGAGCAGGTTCCTGGACGGGCTGCGTCCCGGGATGGCCAGCCGGCCGGGCGGTTCGAGCAAGCGGGCCAAGGTGGTGCCCCGGTCCGAGGACGCGGCGGTGTTCGGCCGGTTGCGCTCCTGGCGCAAGAAGCAAGCCGAGGCCCAGGGCGTCCCCGCCTATGTGGTGTTCTCCGACGCCACCCTGGTGGCGATCGCCGACCGGGCGCCGACCGACGGCGCGGAGTTGGCGAAGGTGCCCGGGGTGGGGCCGACCAAGCTGGAACGCTATGCCGAACCGGTGCTGTGCGTGCTGGCCGGCGGCGATCCGGAGCCGGTCCAGGTCGACTGACGGCGCGCCGATCACAAATCTGCGGGGATTTTGGGAAAATAGTTTGTGCGGCTCTGACCTACTCGGATAGCCTCGCGTACACGAAGCAACTCCTATCCAATGCTCGCTGCCCGGCGAGCCGGCCCACAGCAGAGGAGGTGACCCTGATGTCCACGTTCACCACGTTCAGTGCAGCCTGCGGCATCGCGGCTGCCTACGCTGCTGTGCGCCCGCTTCGGGTGTGGGTCAACCAGCCCGCCATCCCGGCACACCGCACCGCCATGTCCATCGTCGGGCAGACGAATGTTGATTTCGGCAAGGGTCGTCACCAGCCTCGAGGGATACCGCTCTGATCAGCAGAGCCGGGCACCTTCGAGGCCGCGGATTCCCTAACCGGAATCCGCGGCCTTTCTGTTTCTCCGGCCCGCGGCTATCGCCGCGATCGACACAACTGAATGACCGACTCAACCGTCCAGGAGTAGGAGGTGACCCGACGTGTATGCCACTGCAACCCTGACCGAGCTGGATCAGCCACGCGGATCGGCCCAAACCTCGGCCGCAATCTCGATCTGTGAACCGCTCGTCCCCACCGTCGACCCGGCTTTCGGCGCTGATGTCGACGACCTGCCCTGCCGGGTGCTCGACGCCGATCTGTGGTTCGCCGAGTCACCGGCCGATCTCGAACGCGCCAAGTCGCTGTGCGGCAGCTGCCCGGTTCGCACCGGCTGCCTGGCCGGTGCCTTGGATCGCCGGGAACCGTGGGGCGTCTGGGGCGGCGAGATCTTCAGCCAGGGAACGATCATCGAACGCAAGCGGCCCCGTGGCCGGCCCCGCAAGAGCGAGGTCGCGGCATGAGCTGGTCGGTAGACCGGCGGGGAGTCAACGCCCTCGACCGGCACGGTGTATTGGATAAGTCCGACGCCGTGCGGCTACTGGCCGGCTCACCGGCTGACATTCCGACTTTCACTTACGCCATAAGGAGCATCACGATGTATTCAATGTATGAAGCACTTGCCCGGGAACGAATGCGCGAGCAGCGCCAGCGCTCGGCACGGCAGCGGCTAACCCACGAACTCGCCGCGGCCCGCCGCTGGCATCGGCTGGCGGCCTACTCCGCCCGCCGGGCGGCTCGGTCCCAGCGCCAGCTGGCCGAGCACTCGGCGGTCGACTACCAACTGGCCGCCTGAGCAGCATCCCGCATCCCCGTCAGCCGCCCGGACGATTCCATGGCCTTTGCGCCGCCGGATCGTCCGGGCGGCCTTACTTTTGCCTTTTGCCGAACCGGTCCTGGCCGAGCCGGTCCTGGCCGAGCCGGTCTGCGCCGACCACAATGTGCTGGTGCCTGATCCGACGGTGAGCTGCCAATCCTGCGGACGCACCGCGGACGCCGACTCAATGCCGCACGACCTGCTGAGTTGGGTAATGGATCGGCGGGACGGCCGGACCAGCTGGACCTGCCCGGACTGCGCGGCGCGCAATATCCGTGCGCTGGAGGCCAAACTTGAACCGGAGTGGTGGTAACCAGAACCTGCGCCGGCTGAAACGAGCTGGTCAGGGTGCGGCGAAGCCGGGCTGCCACTGCTCGGCGATCCGCCGATAAGGCGCCCGGGCCCCGAGCTGGCAGAGCACCCCGATCGAGCCCAGGGTCACCCGATGGATCAGCAGGTACTCCGGGGGCAGGTTCAGCATTCGACCAACCCGAGCTGCCTCGTTGCGCGGATCGCCGATGCGAGCAGCCTGTTCGCGCATCCACCTGCGGGTGAAGCTGAACTCCGGCTGGGCTAGCGGCTCGAGGATCGGGCGCAGGTAATCCATCACCTTCTCGGCGTCGATGTGGATTCCGCGCCGGATGAACTTCTCCCGTTGCATGGCCTCGATCACCGCGTCGGTCTGGCCTTCGAGCACCAGCCGGGTGATCCGCCCGAGTGGTTCGGGAGTGCCGTGTGGCAACCTTGCCGTCGCGCCGAAGTCGAGCACTCCGAGCCGGCCGTCCGCGAGCAGTCGGAAATTGCCCGGATGCGGATCGGCGTGCAACAGGCCGGCCCGCTGGGGTGCCGAGAAGTGCAGCAGGGCAAGCAGGCCACCGACTCGATCCCGGTCCGGTTGGCTACCCGAGGCGATGATCTTGGACAGTGGCGTGCCGTCGAGCCACTCGCTCACCACCACCTTGGGGGCGCTGGCCACCACCCGCGGGGCCACGATGTCCGGGTCGTCCTGGTAGGCCGCAGTGAACTGCCGCTGCGCGGAGGCCTCCAGGGTGTAGTCCAGCTCCTCGCTCACCCGGGCCTTGAGTTCGACCAGCAGTGGTTTGACATCCAAACCAGGCGACACCATCGAGAACAGCTTGGCGAAGCGCGACAACTGGTTGAAGTCCGCCATCAGCGCCGGGCCGGCTCCCGGGTACTGGATCTTGACGGCGACCTCGCGGCCGTCGGCCCAGATCCCTCGATGCACCTGCCCGATCGAGGCCGCTGCCGCCGGCTGGTCGTCGAAGTCCTGGAACCGGGACCGCCAGCTGGTGCCGAACTGCTCGTCGAGCACCCGATGCATGCTGGCCGGTGCCATCGGCGGCGCCGCCTCTTGCAGCTTGGTCAGCGCCTCCCGATACGGGGCGGCCGACTCCTCCGGCAAGGCGGCCTCGAAGACCGACAGCGCCTGACCGAACTTCATGGCGCCGCCCTTGAGCTGGCCGAGCACGGAGAAGAGCTGCTCGGCGGTGCGCTGGGCGAGCTCGGCCTGCACATCCTCCGCCGACTGTCCGGACAACCGGCGACCCAAGCCGACGGTGGCGCGGCCGGCCACTCCCAGGGGGAGCTTCGCCAGCTTCGCGGTTCGGGCCATGCCCCGCTGCGGAATGTCGGTCACCATGCCATTCTGCCGTCTCTGGCTGCCCGGACGGCGGCGCCGCAGTCACAGTCGTGGTGTGAGATCCATCGGCGCCGGCGAAGCCGCCAGTCTGGTAGCTGCCATTCCAGGGTGCCGTTGAGGGTTTCCGGCTTGCCGCCGTCGAGGTAAGCCAGCGCCTGGCCGGCAGTCAGCCCGGCCGCGGCGACGCACAACGTCACATCCGAGGTCGCCCGCCGGCGCGGCCGGGCGGCCAGCTGAATGGCGAGCGCCGGCCAGGCCGGATCGCGTTCGCAGCGGTGCAGGTCCGCGCACCGCAGGCAGCTGGAGAGGCCGGGCAGCACCAGCGGTCCCACCACGGCGCGCGAACCGTCCACCGCGGCCGGCAGGTGCGCCACTCCGTCCAGGTGAAGCGCGGCCCGGACCGTCGGCTCGATCGGCAGCGGGTCGGTGAGGATCACCAGGTCCGCCCGCCGGCGCGCCGGTAACGGGTTGGTATGCACGGTGGGGGAGCAGCGTCGTAGTGCCTGAACTCCTGCGATCGCGAATCGGCTGCCCTCATCGGCTGGCGTCAGGCCGCCCGGACAGGCCTCGCCGGCCGACACCTCACCGCCATGCACCAGCTGCACCCAGCCGACACCGGCGCTGGCCAGCGTGCTCGCGATTGTGGTGGTGATGCGCGAGCTGCCGTGCACGGCGACCGCGGCTTGCTGGCGTCCGATCAGCACCGTGCTGGCAGCGTCACCGTGCCGCGCCACCAGCGCCCCGTAGTCCGGGCCGAACTGGGCCGGCAGCTGGCCTGCCAGCGAGCGGTCCGCCGCCGAGCTGTCGGTGAGAAAGCCGGCCGCCGCGAGCGCGCTGGTCAGCTCGGCGAGCTCGGACCCCTGGTTGGCTTCGATCTGCTCGGGCTCGGCGCTAGCCGGTGAGGCTCGGGCTCGGCCGGTCCGGTGTGCGCGCCGGATCCGGCGACTGGCGGGCCGCGCCAGCAATGCCGACACCTGCTCCGGCCGCACGTTGTCGAGCACTATGCGGCGCTCGCCCAGTTCCAGCTGAAGGACGCCGGGCGAGCGCCAGAGCACAACCGTGGCCGCATTGAGCACCGGTCGGTAGTCGGCTTGCGTGGTCATGACGGCACCCTGACACATCCGAAACGGGGCCTCGGTTGTTGTCCACAGTCCGAGTAAATAACCCTCAACTGCATGTCCACACTTGTGGAGGCGCTTGTGGATAACCTCTGGACGACACTCCGAACCGGACATTGACACTTGTGGACGGCCGCTCACCCGGTAGGTAGTCGATGCGCCGGGCCGACCCCGGTGTGCCTGGCAGTAGCCGGGGCTGACGCTGTCCACAGCTGACGGCACGATCCACAATCTGCCTTAGCGTCCGAGCCGCTCGTCAACCGCGCTTTAAGGTGATCCGCATGGTCAATCCGTCACCACTCATCGAAGTTCGGCGCAGTGCCCGGCGTCGGCGCACCGTCTCGGCCTACCGGGACGGTGACAAGATCGTGGTGTTGATGCCGGCCCGGATCGGCCGGGCCGAGGAGCGGCGGCTGGTTGCCGAAATGGTGGACAAGGTCACCCGTCGCGAGGCCAACCACGCCGTCTCCGGGGCTCGGGCCAGCGACCGGGCGCTGTTGCGCCGGGCGGCCGAACTGTCCGGTAGCTACCTGGACGGCAGGGCCCGTCCGGCCGGGGTCCGGTGGGTGCACAACATGAACAGCCGCTGGGGTTCCTGCACCACCGCCGACCGCACGATCAGGCTCTCGCATCGGCTCCAGTCGATGCCGAGTTGGGTGATCGACTATGTGCTGATGCACGAACTGGCCCACCTGCTCGAACCCGGCCACGGGCCCACGTTCTGGCAATGGGTGAACCGGTATCCGCGTACCGAACGGGCTCGTGGCTACCTCGAGGGGGTTGCCATGGCGGCTCAGCTGCCGGGATTGTCCTCGGTCGATTCGTCGGAGCCGGAGCTCGACTGGCTTTGTGAGTCGCCGCCGGCCGGCGGTTGGTCGTCCGCATCGCCTGGTGCCGTCGCATCCGGCGTCGCTTCGTCGGCTAGCCGGTCGAGGTCCGGTATCGACAGCTCAGGCGACTTCCCATAGTTGGAGGCGAAACTGAGCGGATCGTCGAGATCATCCGCGGTGGGCAGCAGGTCCGGGTGGCTCCACAGCGAGTCGCGCACCGAGTTGCCGTGCAGCTGACCCATGGCGCCCCACAGCGAAGCGGCGTCACGCAGCCGCCTGGGTCGAAGGTCCAGCCCGACCAAAGTGGCGAAGGTCTGTTCGGCCGGGCCGCCCGAGGCGCGCCGGCGCCGGACCGCCTCGGCCAGCGCGTCGGCACCCGACATCCGGTCGCGGGCGGCCGCGAAGGTCACCGTGTCCACCCAGCCCTCGATCAGTGCCAGCAGGGTTTCCAGTCGCCGTAACGCGCTGTTCTGCGCGTCGGTGTTCTTCGGTTCGAACAGGCCGTTGGTCAGCGCTTGCTGCATGGATTCCGGGTTGGCCGGATCGATGTCGGTCAACGCCGCCGAGATGGCGTGCGGGTCGATCTCGATACCACGACCGTAGGCATCCACCGCTTCGATGAGTTGCTGGCGCAGCCACGGCACGTGTCCGAACAGCCGCTGGTGGGCCGCTTCCCGAACGGCCAGGAACAACCGGACATCGGCGACCGGCCGTTCCAGTCCGGTGGCGAGCGTGTCCAGGTTGCCGACCACCAACGCGGCGGTGCCGGCCGGCCCGAGCGGCAGGCCCACCTCGCTGCTGGACACCACCTCGGCGGCGAGCGCGGCGATGCCTTGGCCCAGCTGGGCACCGAACATCATGCCGCCCAGCTGCGCCATCATCGGCGCCATCGGACCGGCCTGTTCGGCGATCTCCGGCGGAATGGCCGACGACATCGCCGACACCACCCGGCCGGCGACCGGATCGCACAGCGCCGACCAGGTACCGATGGTCTTCTCGACCCAATCCACCTGACTCCAGGCCTCGATGGTGCTCACTCCGGACGGTAGGTCGGTGGCGTCCTCCAGCCAGAGGTCGGCGAGCCGTACCGACTCGGTCACCGCTGACCGATCCGCACCGGTCACCGGCCGATGGCCGGCTGCCAGCGCTGAGATCGCCAATTGCCGGGCGAGATCCCAGTTGACCGGTCCACCGGTGCCCGACAGCAGACGCTGTATCTCGGCGAAGAGCGGAATCTTGCCGGCCAGGTCGTCATGATCACCGGGCTCGTTCTGACCGAACTGGCCGAACCCGAATCCGAAGTTGCTCATCCCAGTCACGCTAGCTGCAACGAATGGCCATGGGGGGTCGTGCCCCGCTGAGCTGACAGCGAACATCGCCCCGATCGGCGCGCGTCCGTCAGGCGTCGGGCCGCAAACCCTACCGTGTCGGCATGGCATGGCTGTGGTGGCTGTTGGCTCCGGTTGCCAGCACCGGTGTCGGTGCCGGCCTACTGTGCTGGCGGTCCTGGCGCGAGCCCGGCAGTTCGAGTCGGCCGAGTAGGGCAATGCGCGAGCACCGGGCGGTGCTCCAGGCGCTGTCCCGGTCGCAGCCGGCCGACGCGGCGCCGGTGCCGGTCACCATGCGGGTGCTCGAGGTAGCCCAGGCTGACTGACGCAAGCCGACCGCCACCAGCCCGGCCAGCCAGGCCCGTTACGCTGTCGCCAATGTCTCGTCAGTCGCGCACGCTGATCTTCGGCGCTGCGTTGTGCTTGGTGCTCGCCGTGCTGTCGTTCAGCCTGCGGGTGCCCTACCTGGTGGAAAGCCCAGGACCGACCTACAACACGCTCGGCCAGGACGACGGCAAGGACATCATCGCGCTGACCGGCCGCACCGCCAGCCCGACCACTGGGCACCTCAACCTGATGACGGTGCTGTCCGACACCCAGAAGACCACCATCGCCGGCGCGATCGAGGGCTGGCTGCGCCACGACGAGGTGGTGGTGCCCTATGACGCCATCTACCCGCCGGGCACCTCCAAGCAGCAGCAGGACGCGACGAACGCGCAGGACTTCACCAGCTCGCAGGACAACGCCACCGCGGCCGCCGCCTGCGAACTCGGATATCCCAAGGGCTTCGGGGTGGATTCGGTGGCGCCGGACTCGCCGAACCAGACGGTGCTGCGGCCCGGCGACCGGTTCGTGTCCTTCGACGGTTCGAAGGTCACCGACGACCAGCAGCTGCGCGCCATCCTGGCCGCGCACAAGGTGGGGGACAAGCTCAACATCGAACTCATTCGGGACGGCAAGACCGAGTCGGTCACCGCCGTGCTCGGCACACCGGTGTCCGGCAGCAGCACGCCCCGGTTGGGCGTCACGGTGATCACCGGTTGCCTGTTGCCATTCGGCGTGACGCTGAGCCTGTCCGGCATCGGCGGCCCGTCCGCCGGCCTGATGTTCGCGCTCGGCATCATCGACAAGATCAGCAGTCACGACCTGACGCACGGCCGGTTCATCGCCGGCACCGGCAGCATCGACCCGACCGGGGCGGTGGGTCAGATCGGCGGCATCTCGTTGAAGATGATCGCGGCCCGTCGAGCCGGCGCCACCGTGTTCCTGGCGCCGGCCAGCAACTGTGCCGACGTCCGGGGCAACATCCCGTCCGGGCTTGAGGTGATCAAGGTCAGCACGCTGCACGACGCCATCGGCAGCCTGGACGCGCTGGCCGCCGGCCAACCCGTGCCGCACTGCTGAGCGTCGCGATCAGTCCTCGAAGGTGGCCAGCAGTGCGCCGACCAGGTTGGGCGCCAGGTCCGGACCGGTCAGCAGATCGTCGGCGATGCCGGCCGGGGTCCGCAGCCGGAGCAGGCTCGCCGCTCGGCCGTCGCGCAGTACCGCGACCACCAGCCTGGCCTCCCGCCGGTCAGGATGATCGGCCGCCCGCAAGGCAGCTGATTCGACGGTGAGGTCATCCAGATCCGGCTCGGCCGACGGCGGCAGCATCACGATCTCCTGGCTCAGCGCGCAGCCGACGACCTCAGCCGGCCAGCCGATCTGGGCGAGCGCCTGGTCCAGTGGGCGGTCCGGCAAGTCCTGCTGCGCGATCGGCGTCACGTCCTCGGCCAGCACGTCGGCGGATCCGGGGCCGGACGAATCCCGCAGCACGGCCGCCGCGGCCGGGTCGTCCAGCAATAGCCGAGTGGGCACCAGCGCGAACAGGGTGGGCGGGCCGTCCCAGCCGGCGGCGCCGACGTAGGTCTCGATCTCGGCGGCGATGGCTTCCAGCATGATGCCGCCGGCAGGCGGGTCCGACGTCATGGCTAGATGGTGCCATTCGCCGGAACCGGTGGCCGGATCGGTACGTTGCTGGTAGCAGTAGTGCACGCGCAGTCTTGCGCCGGTGTCGCGGGAGGAGCCCGGCGACTCGG
Source organism: Jatrophihabitans sp. (assembly GCA_035248685.1). Classification (GTDB taxonomy): domain Bacteria; phylum Actinomycetota; class Actinomycetes; order Mycobacteriales; family Jatrophihabitantaceae; genus Jatrophihabitans_A. Next base: position 16,866 of record DATFHF010000024.1, on the reverse strand, counting down.
TACGAAGTGAGGAGAACTTCGTGGCCATGCGGCCTGAGATTCCCAGCATCCGCCTCTCCCGGCGGGGCAAGATCGTAATCGGCGTGTTGGTAACGCTGTTCGTGCTGCTATCACTGCTCGGTTCGCTGGTGCGGGTCTATACCAACTGGCTGTGGTTCGGTGAGGTGCACTACCGGAACGTCTACAGCACCATCCTGCTGACCCGGATCGTGCTGTTCCTGGTGGTCGGCCTGGCGCTGGCGGTCATTATCGGGTCCAACGTCTACCTCGCCTACCGGATGCGCCCGCCGTTCCGACCGATTTCGCAGGAGCAGGAAAACCTGGAGCGGTACCGGGTAGCGCTGGAACCACGCAAGAAGTTGATCTTCGCCGCGCTGGTGATCATCGTCTTCATCGCCGCCGGCATGTCCGGGCAGGGACGATGGAAGACCTGGCAGCTCTGGCGCGAAGGCGTGTCGTTCGGCATGACCGATCCGCAGTTCCATCGCGACATCTCGTTCTTCGCCTGGGACTACCCGTTCTACCGGATGGTGCTGGGATTGGCCTTCAGCGCGGTGATCTTCTCGCTGCTGCTGGGGCTGGCGGTGCACTACCTGTTCGGTGCCTTCCGGATCGCCACGCCCGGCCCGAAGCTGACCATCTCGGCCCGCCGGCACGTCACCCTGTTGGTGTTCTTCTTCATCCTGCTCAAGGCCGCCGCCTACTGGCTGGACCGGTACGGGCTGATGTTCTCCGGCCGGGGCAAGGTGACCGGGGCGTCCTACACCGACGTCAACGCGTCACTACCGGCCAAGACCATCCTGTTCTGGATCGCGGTGCTGATCGCGTTGGCGGTGCTGGCCAGCCTGTGGTTGAAGAGCGCGCAGATTCCGGTCATCTCGTTCGTGGTGCTGCTCGTGCTGTCCATCGGCATCAACGGCATCTACCCGGCCATCGTCCAACAGGTCACCGTCAAGCCGAACGCCAGCGATAAGGAAGCGCCTTATATATCCAGGAACATCCAGGCGACTCGGCAGGCCTACGACATCGTCAGTAGCACCGACGGTGGCAATGTCACCTATCAGAACTATGCGGTGACCACCAACCCGGACACCTCGGCGTTGGTCAGCAGCGACCCGACCGTGGCGAACCTGCGGATCCTGGATCCGAACGTGGTATCGCCGACCTTCAGCAAATTCCAGCAGTTACGTAACCAGTACGGCTTCGCGCAGAAGCTGGATATCGACCGCTACACCGTCGACCAGCAAACCCAGGACTACGTGGTGGGCGTCCGGGAGTTGGATGAGAACAAGCTCACCGGCAACCAGACCAACTGGATCAACGAGCACACCTTCTACACCCACGGCTACGGGTTCGTGGCCGCCGCCGCGAGTAGCGATGTCACCAACACCAAGGTATTCACCGAGGGCGACATCCCGCCGGTCGGGCCACTCGGGCTGACCAATGCGCAGGTGTATTACGGTGAGCTGGAACCCAGCTACTCGATCGTCGGGGCCCAAGGGGCTCCGCGCGAGTACGACGGCGCCGACGTCAAGACCACCTACACCGGTTCCGGCGGCGTGCCGCTGTCGAACATCTTCACCAGGCTGGCCTTCGGCATCAAGTACCGCGAGACCAACTTCCTGCTGAACAACGCGGCCAGCGCCAAGGGAGCCAAGATCATCTTTAATCGCGACCCCCGGCAACGGGTGGAGAAGGTGGCGCCCTACCTCACGGTCGACGGTGACCCGTACCCCGCCATCATCGGTGGCCACGTGGTGTGGATCGTGGACGCCTACACCACGATGGCGAATTACCCGTATTCGGAACGGCAAAACCTGTCGGACCTGACCAGTGACTCGCTCACCGCGACCAACCGGACTGCGTCGCAGGCCAACAACGACATCAACTACATCCGAAACTCGGTGAAGGCGACGGTGGATGCCTTCACCGGCAAGGTGACGCTGTACCAGTGGGACGACGACCCGGTGCTGCGGACCTGGATGAAGGTGTTCCCGAACAACATCCTGCCGAAGTCGGCCATGCCGGCTGATGTGTTGGCACACGTGCGGTACCCGCAGGACCTGTTCGAGGTGCAGCGCAAGCTGCTGGAGCAGTACCACGTCGACGATCCGCGGCAGTTCTACAACGTCGCCGATAAGTGGACGGTGCCCAACGACCCGTACCTGGACTCGGCCACCGCCGCCCAGCCGCCGTACTACGTGCTGGCCAACACCCCGCCCGGCCAGCCCGACGGTGCGCAGTTCCAGCTGACCACGCCGATGAAGGTCAACAACAGCACCAACCTGGCGGCCTACATCTCGGTGGACAGCGATCCGGGGCCGAACTACGGCAAGATGACCGTGCTCCGGGTGCCGAGCAGCACGGTGATCCAGGGGCCGGAACAGATCGCGAACACGTTCCGCTCGAATGCCACCATCTCGCAGAACATCTCGCTGCTGGACAGCGGCGGTTCCAGTGTCATCCACGGCAACCTGCTTACGCTGCCGATCGGAAACTCGTTCCTGTACGTGGAGCCGCTCTACGTCCAGGCCTCCGGCTCGACCGGCTATCCGATCCTGCAACGGGTGCTGGTGGCCTACGGGGACAAGATCGGCTACGCCGCCAGCCTGGACGAGGCGCTGCGCAACCTGAGCCATCCGCCGGTGGGAGCCTCGCTGCTCAACGGCGGATCGGCGACGCCCGGTGTCGGTGGCGGCGGCCCGCCGACGTCGCCGTCCACGTCGGCATCGCCGTCGGCTACCCCTACTCCGACGCCGACCCAGTCAACGCTGCCGCCGGGGCAGGCCCAGTTGCTGGCCCAGCTGAACGCCGCGCTGACCAAGTTGCAGCAGGCGTACAAGACCGGTGACCTGGCGGTGATCGGCCAGGCGCAGGCCGATGTGTTGCGGTTGTCCACGGAGTACCTCAAGTCGGCGTCGGCGACGCCCTCGTCGTCGAAGTAGCGCTCCGGTCCGAGGCGGCTGTCTCGCCGGGTCGCCCCGAATTGTCCTGCGGTTACGCAGGCTGACCTCGGTCGATGTGTCCCCAGATTTGTGCGTCATGGCGCTCAAAACCGGGGACACATCAGCGGTGCAGCCCGGATTTGGCGCCCCGGACTCGGGCCGGGTAAGGTTGGTGCTACCGACGCGGGGTGGAGCAGCTCGGTAGCTCGCTGGGCTCATAACCCAGAGGTCGCAGGTTCAAATCCTGTCCCCGCTACCAAAAGTGGTTCGTTAGAACCTGTGCCCTCTGGGTGCAGGTTCTTTCGGTTTTCGGGATCTGTATCGGGCACCTCGCTGGACGGCTGTGCGCTAGGTCGGAGCCGGCCGAAGAGGGCCGTGAATTGGGCCTCAGCAATCTCGTCGTCAATCAGCCAGAAGCGCTCGAAGACGGCCTGGTTCAGGTCCCGCCGGACGATGCTCGACGCCGTGGCGTACTGGCTGTCACCCCGTTCGAGCAGCATCAGCGCCCGGTCGACTGTCTCTTCGAGTTGCTGGCGCTGGAGGCGGGAGCCATTAAGAGCCTCGTGCGCGGCCGCCAGTTGGCGAGCGATCCGTTCCTGCTCGACCTTGAGCTGATCCAGCGGCACGGCACCGGCATAGTGAGCTTGGAGTAATTTGTCGCGCTGGCCGGTCAGCTCGGCGATCGTCCGCGTCGCCCGCTCGACCTCGCGGTTGCGCTCGGGGAGTACCTGCTCCAGGTAGGTCATGACGTTGGCCCGGACGGCGGCAAGCTCATCCGGTGACAGGGTGATGGTTTGCCAGTGCTCGATGATCTTCTGCTCGACCAGATCAATCGGGGTGGCGCGTAGCTGGCAGCCGTTGTGCTGCTTCTGCCGGCCGAGGCAGTAGAAGTATGGGTAGCTGCGGCCTTGGTGGTTGCGCACCACCTCAACGCCGAGCAGCTCGCCGCACTGCCCGCAGTACAGCGAGCCCTTAAGGTAGTGGGGGTGCTGGCGGGGCTTCTCGCCGCTCTGCTGGCGTCCACGACGCACCGCTTGTACCTGCTCCCACAGTTCAGGACTGATGACCGCTTGGTGCCGGCCCGGGTACCAGACGTCTTCGTAGCGGACCTCGCCGAGGTAGTAGCGGTTCTTGAGGATGCGTTCGATCTGGGAGATGGCCAGCGGCCGAGCCGGGAATTTCGGCGTCGGTCTGGCTGTGATGCCTTGGCGGTCGAGTTCGTCGCGCAGCATATTCATCGTCCAGTCGCCGGTGGCGTAGGCCTGGAACAGCCAGCGCACCGCTTCGGCTCGGTCGGCATCGATTTCGACAGTGCGGATTTCCCGGCCTTCTGGACTGCGGCTACGGACGTTGACGTAGCCGAAGGGAGCCTTGCCTGGCGTGCCGCCGGCCTTGACCTTCTGCCGCATGCCCTTACGTGACTCGTTGGCCAGGTTCTTGCTGTAGAACTCGGCGATCGAACTCATGATGCCGTGCAGCAGCACCCCGGACGGGGTTTCGTCGATGTTCTCCGTGCACGACACCAGCACGGCGCCGGCCTGCTGGATGGACAGGTTGATCTGGACATCATCAGCCCGATTGCGGGCCAGCCGATCGACCTTGTGCACGATGACGTGGCTGACCGGGTTCTCGGTCAGGAACCGAAGCATTCGCTGGAGGTCGGGTCGGGCGGTGGATCGAGCAGACTCGCCCGCGTCGGAGAACTCAGCAATGACGGGAACGCCGAGCTGTTCAGCCTTGCGACGGCAAGCCTCTCGTTGGGCCGGTAGCGAGAAGCCCTCGGCTTCGCCACCCCGCTCCGCCTGGTCCTTGGTCGAGACCCGGATATAGATAACGGCGCCGCGCTGCACGTGCTGCCTCCTGAGGCTGAGTGGGTTACTGAAGGACTAGACGAGTGGTCATAGAACCGAGCTGGTCGATCTGACGGCTGAATAGGACGGCAGCCGCACCGAGCAGTGACGTGCGGGCACGCTGTGCAACTGACAAGCCAACCTTCCTGAGGCTTGGAGGCAACACTGACCCCTGTCCTGCTGAAGAGCCTTGTGTCCCCAGTTCGAGTCTGGGAGGAGCCACCAGAGAGAATCTGCCTGTAACGGCGCCCAATACGGGCGCCGTTACTCGGTCTGACGGCAGGTCGTGACGGCCACGTTCACTGCCACTCTCGGGCAAGAGCAACTGCTGCAGCTGTGTTAGCGCGCGGAATTGACCACTCAGGTCAGCGTGCTGGTAGAGCTGCTGCGTGGTGTGCATATTGGCATGACCCAAGATCAATTGAGCATCCCTGGCTGGTACGCCAGTGTTCTTGAGCAAAGTCGCCGTTGTGTGCCGTAGGTGGTGCAGCGTGATCTCAGGCAGGCCGGCCCGCCGACTGATGCGGCGGAAAGCCCGTAGGACATTGCCACCCTCGATCGGGTTGTCGAAGCGGGTTAGAAACACCAGTCGCGTTGGTGGGACGTTTTCCGGCCGGATGGCGACAAGTGCTTGCCGAGCTGGCTCCAGTAACGGAAGGTCTCGCTCGCCGGCAGCCGTCTTGGTAGGCCGGAGGTGCAGGTCGCCATCGTAGCGTTGCAGTTGCTGCCGAATATGCAGACGACTGGCCGCGAGATTGATGTCCTGCCAGCGCAACCCTAGGACTTCTCCGCGGCGTAGCCCGTAGAGTCCGAGCAGTAGAAAGACTGGGTATAGGGGCTCCTTCTGCGCCACAGCCAGGAAGAGCTGGAGCTGTTCAACGGCCCATGGCCGAATCTCTTTCCGTCGCCATGACGGCAGCTCGACGTTGTGCGCGACATTGCGCACCAGGAGATCCTCGCGCATAGCCCGCGTTAGCGCCGCCGACAGCACCATGCGTTGCTTCTGGACCGTCCGTACTGAGCGGCCGGTCGTCAGCTGACCATCTAGGTAGCGCTGAAGCCGTGGCGTGGTGAGCTTGGTCAACGAGTAGCTACCTAAATCCGGTCGGAGGTAGTTCCGAACGACCGACTCGTATGACAGGTAAGTAGTTGGCGACTTGGTCCGTTTGACAATGGGCAACCAGTAGTCGAAGTAGGCCCCGAGCTGCCAGCTACGTTCCGGTGCCAGATCACCGCGGAGAGCCCCGGCCTGTGCGCGAGTCAGCCGAGCCCAAGCCTCCTGGCGCGTGTGGGCATAGAAGCGGAACCGCTTGCGCGTGCCACTGGCGGTGTCTAGATAGACGGCTGCTTCCCAGCGTCCATCTTTGCGCTTGTAGACCGTTCCACTACCAGTCAAGTTGCGTCGACTCATACAAGTTCTCCTGAGCCATCTAGCTGCGCGATGTAGCGCTGCAATGCTCGGCGGGTGATCCGCCGGCTGCGCCCGATGGTGACCGACTGAAGCTGCCCAGATTGGATCAGCCGATAGAACGTCCAACGACTTATCCGCAGCAGGCCGCAGGTTTCGGCGACGGTCAGCAGCTCGAGCCTGTCGGGGCTGCGACGGCTGGCCAGGGACGCGGGCGGTGACGCCTTCATTGTGCGTCCCCTGAATAGACTGGTTTAAAATGGGCGGGCATCTCGTTATTCATTATATGCGAATTCGACCGTAATTCCGACCCGAATTGTGCGTCGATAAACCCAGGAGTGCCTGGCCTAATCGAGACGGGCGTCGAATACCCAGATTCCGACCGGTGCCGCGTCGATGGTGTAAATCTCGTCGTGATCGAGCAAATAGCGCGCCAGTCCCTCGATGTCGAACTCGATGAACGGTCGGTGCACGGGAGCCAGCAATTGGTCGAGCTGGTAGCGCTCCAGCACACTCGCGGCGTAGTGCTGCAGGCTGCTGTAGTGGCCGAGATATATCCGGTCAAAGAAGGTGATGGTGTTGTCCTGCTTGTCAGTCCGGCCGCGCAGCCACGCTTGGTAGGCCAACTGGCGGATCTGCTCGGCCAGTGCCTCGATGGGGTGCTGGGCCGGCGGGGCTTCGATCTGGTCGGCGGCGTCGTCGTGGCCCACGGCATAACTCCTTCGCAATTCGCGGAATTGATGAAGGAGGAAAGGTACCGGCCGATCCGGCAAAAGGCGAGCCTAAGTTTCGGCCCAATTTGGTTCGGCCTACTATTAATACTGCGCGTTGGCTCGCTCAATGCTGCGCGCAGGTTATTGGCGGCCATCGAATATCCAGATGCCGCCTTCATCGGCGGGGACAGCATGCAGGTCGCCGCCGGCGTGCAGGTTGCGCGCGGTAGCGGCCAGGTCGATCTTGACCCAGGGTCGGAGCGCTTCGGGGACGACCTCGTTGAAGGCGCGGTTGTAACCCAGTTCGTTGATGCGCTGCTCGATGTAGCTTTCCAAGCTGTCGTAGTGGCCGAGGTAGGTGACGTCGTAGTCGGCCAACTGGTCGGGGTCGTGAACCAGGTTGGCCCAAGCGGCGAAGGGCTTGCCGTGCTGGGCGATGCCTTGGCCGAGCTGGCTGAGCCAGTTCAGGCTGTCGTAGTGGCCGACCCGGTAGCTACCGAAGTCGGCGCTGTTGAAGATGGCCCAGGCGCTGACCGGCTTACCGTTTCGTCGGGCGATCGGAGAGCTAGCCAGCATGCGGTCTCAGGTCGGCGCGGATGCCGCTGACTGCTTGGTTGGCCGATACCCAGGCACCGTGCATGATGCCCCACTCGTGGTCGGTGACGGAGGCCAGCCAGATACGGGGGGTGAGTTGGGGCGCGGTTTCGCCGCTCGGCTCGGTGCCCGGGTTGACCTCGGCTCGGGATTGTCTTGTTGCGATTGATGATTCAGCTGTCATAGCTGGTGACCTCCTTTCGGTCTTCAGTTGGTGTGACTGGCGGGAGCGGGCGGTGAAAGCTGGTGGGCTCTCGATCCGCCCGCTGCCCGCCAGGTGGTGCATGGGATGGTGCGGCCCGTTCCTTTACGCGGGCTTGCTGCCAGTGCGGCCTGGCGTTGTCTTGGTCGGCTTGTCGGTCGCCGTCGCCTGGTCGGCCTCGAACAGCGCGGCGATGGTGGCGCGCCGTTCCTGAGCTTCCTGCTCAATCTCGGCGCGAGCCGCTTCGACCTTGCTGGTCAGCTCGGGATCGGTCTTGGCCGTGGCGACGTGCGCCTCGATCGCGGCCATGACTTCGTCTTGCAGCGTGTGGCCACGCAGCCCGGCGACCAGGGTGATCTGGCTGTGCAGCTCGGGCCGGAACCGGAAGGCCAGCGTCTTGACGCCGTTCTTGCCGGTACCGCTGTCCGGTACGGACATTGCTACCTCCTCAATGCGGTGCGGTCGAGCGGGCCTGCGCTGTGGGCAGGCCTCTTGTGGGTACTCGGCCGCATGACAGTGACGAGGCATCTCAGGCCACCCGCGCGGTTTGGATGCGCTGCTCGGCCAGCTCGGCAAAGGCGGGATTGAGCTCGATGCCGAGCCAGTCGCGGCCGAGTTCTTCGGCGGCGAGTGCAGTGGTGCCGGCACCGAAGAACGGATCGAGCACGACGGCAGGCTCAGGTCCAACCGAGCAGTCACAGCTGGGCCCGAGTGCGCTGCGGCGAGCGCCCCCACTCGCCGAGCGGATCAGCCGTCGTTGCCAGGGCGATCGGCAGCGTGGGCAGCGGGCTTCCGGGCTGCCAGCTCGAATGGCGCGGCGGGCCAGCTCGACCGGAAAGGTGGCGTAGTGGGCGCCCCGGTAATTGCTGCCGGCGATCCGCCAAACATCGCCGGGGTTCTTACCGAGCGGGTGGCCGGCGGTGCCGTCTGGTGCTCCGGCATGCTGCCACCGGCCCCGGCCAGCGTTTGGGCCTTGCCACGGTTGGCGTTGCCGCAGTCCGTCCGGCAATCGGCTTATCAATCGAGGCGGGCTGGTGCATGGAATGCGGATGGCGTCAAGATCGAAGAAGTAGCGCGGCTGCTTCACGAAGATATAGATGACGTCCCAGCTGCAGCTGAGCCGATCGCGGACCGAGCTGGGCATCGGGTTGGCCTTTTGCCAGATCAGCTTGTTGCGTAGTAACCAGCCGTCGTCGAGCAGCGCCAGCGCCAGCCGTTCGGGTCCGAGCAGCAGGCTCTTGCCCGGGGCGCCTTGGTTCGGGTGGGTGGCGTAGCTGTCAGCCAGGTTGAGCCAGAAGCTGCCGGTTGGCAGTAGCACGCGGCGCAGCTCGCTGCTCACCTTGCGCAGGTTGTCGACCCATTGATCGACGTGCCGTTCGAGCCCGAGCTGGCCGGCTACGCCGTAGTCGCGCAACCGAAAGTACGGCGGGCTGGTCAGCACCATGTCGATGCTGGCGTCGGGTAAGCGGCGCAGGCTGGGAGCGGCGTCGCCGACGACGACTCGTCCGGTTCTCACGCGGACGGTTCCTGTAGGGCTGCTGGCAGCGACGGCACGGTGCAGACCCGGAAAAGTTCGGTTGGTAAGTGCGCGGTCCGGGCGATGGCCCGGCGCAGGGCCTCGGCGTAGCGCTCCGTCGGCACGATCCAAAGCACCCGTGGAAAGACACCGTGGCGTTGCTGCTCTTGGTTGCTCGCTCGATAGTGCTGGTACTGGGCGCACTTCTTGAGCAGCGTCGGCAGACTTTCGGTGGCGCGGTCAACCTCGATGAACCAGTGGTCTTCGTAGTCGCCGCTAATGGTCACGGCGTACAGGTCGGGCTTGAGGATTTGGCGGGCGCCGTTCGGTCCGGTGAATGGTCGCCAGCAACCGGGTTCGGCGGCCACCGTGTCGAGTCGCCAGTCACCGTCTCGGAGGGCTAGGTGCACGTCGGCGACGGCCAGCCGGTGAAACAAGTAGCGCGGTGATGGTTCTTTACGGCGGCTCCGTGCTGACGGTCCGTCGTGCAGCTGCAGCAGCCGATCCCCGATCAGACCGATGCGCCAGACGTAGGAGGCTGAGCCGGCTCGGATGCCACCGATGTGTCGGTCCAGGTGTTCGATGACGCGCAGCTGGTGCAGGCGACCCAGGACGCGGCGGCAGATGCGGGCGGCCGCAGGGGTGTGGTGGTCGGTGAAGTGGAAGCGTTGCAGCTGGGTGGTGGTCAGGAACTGATGCATGCGCAAGCTGGACAAGATGGCCCGGTCACGATCACTGAGCCGGCGGTCGAGCCGAGCGAGTGCGGCCTGACTCACCCGATGGCCGGCCTGGGCGGCCCGGCGCTCGGAGGATGGCGACTCACCTCCAGGTTGTCGCAGACTTTCGGGCGCACTAATTGGCTCCAGGCCCGGTATGGCGGTGTAGCGCGGTGGGCCGCTAGCGACGCGAGCGGAGCAGCGATCGGACCGCTGCGGTATCTCTAGGGCCGTAATCACGAGCTGGTCCTTTGCTTGCGACCGATCGCCTGGTCGACCTGGTCATCGGGGAGGAGCGCGGCGAAGTCGGCTTCGATCTGGTCGAGTGGTTGGCCGTAGCGCTCTCGGCTGCGGGCGCGGATGTCGTCGGGTTGGCTACAGGTCGGCGGTGGCGGTTCGGTCACGCCGGAGGCCCACGGTTGCAAGCTGTTGCCGCGCAGCAGCGAGGCGTAGATGTGGTAGGCCGGCAGCTGGCCAAAGTCCTCGGCGCTGATCACCGATTGGCCGGCGGCCATGGCTCGGCCGTCTTCTGGCGTCAACTGGAAGCAAATCCGACTGCGGGCATTAGCGGTCAGGGCGGAGCGGATGGTGGGGGTCAGCTGGTCGCGGAACTGGTGGGCAGCATGCCAGGCGGCACCGAGTGAGCGACTAGTGGCGAGCGCGTCGGCCAGGTCGACCGGTAGCCGCAGGTAGTCCTGCAACTCGTCCAGATAGAGCATGACCGGGATGCGCTCTCCCGCCGGGATGGCGGCTCGTTCACGAATGGCCAGCCACAGCTCGCTGACGACGATGGCGCCGAGTAGCTGGGCGGTGTCCGGCCCGATGACGCCTTTCTGTAATGGCACCAGCAGCACCTTGCGGTCGCGCAGCACTTGACGGACGTTGAACCGCGGCCGACGCTGGCCGAGGATGCCGCGCAGGTTGGGCCGCAGTAGCGGGCGCAACTTGTTTTGAAGCGGGGCCACCACTTGGGAACGGGCGTCGTCGCTGAGGCCTTCGAACCACTGCCAGAACGGCCGGGCAGCGATCGGATCATGCTCGATGGCCGCTTGAGTGAGCGAGCGCCGGAAGCCGGTGTTGGTGAGCAGCAGCGGCAACATGACCAGGCTGGCGTCATCGCGGGCGGCCAGGACGCTCAAGGCGTTCTGCAAGATGTCGCTGCTGCGCGGGCCGATGGCGTCGCCGTACAAGCTGACGAATAGGTTGTACAAGCTATCGGCGACGACTTCGGGACGGCGTCCGTCACGAGCCAGTGGGTTGATGCCGACCGGACAGCTATCGGTGGGGTCGAGCAGCACAATGTCGTCCCGCCGCTCGGCTGGGATCCGCTCGAGCAGATCGCTGACAAGATCCTTCGGTTCGGTGACTACCACCGGCCGATTGGCGCGCAAATCCTGGTCGATCAAGCGCAGTAGCAAGGTGGACTTGCCGGTGCCGTTGGGGCCAAGAATCCAGGTGTGCCTGAGCGCATCGGTCACGCTGTAACCAAGCGAGCCGTCGATACCGGGAGCCAGCGCCCGGCCGATGATCCGGTCCTTGGGACCAGCCAACTGGGTGGGGGCTACCTGGCGCGGGTGAACCGGTGTTAGCCCGGGCAGGTCGTCCTCACCGATCGGCCAGGCGCTACATGCCAGCGCTTCTGCGGTATTGAGCCTGAGCGGCCAGCGCCACGGTGCGTGGGCACTGTTGAGCTGGGCGGCCGAGCCGGGCACGAGTTCGAAGCGCACGCCGGGCGCTTCACTGGTCCGGAGCGCGGCATACAGACCGTAGATCAGGCTGCGCCGGCGCTCGGCTGAGTCGGCCCGCACCCCGAGCCGCAGTGTGACCGCAAAGCCATGCTGACTAACCTTGTTGCGAAGGGCAGCTCGTTTCTCTCCATCGATGCGGCCACCGTTGCCATACCAGGCCGTCCAGAACCACGGCATCACCATGGACGAGGGGGAGTGGTTCGGGATGGCCAGCGGCAGCCGACGCGGACCGAACATCAATTGCAGCACCAGCTTCTCGTCCTTACCGGCACGCTGCATACTGCCGAGCACCTGGCGGATGGTCAGCTCCGGCCGCTCGGTCCTGAGCGCCCGGTGCCTGGTCGATAGCTGCAGTCGGCCGGCGGCATTGACTGGCTCACGTTCGGCCGAGGTACTGGTCAGACGGGCGGCTGGGATGGCGGTAAGCAGTTGCTGCTCGATGACACCGGCCGCTACCGGGTGGGTGCCGAGCAGGTACTCGATCTGGCCGGCCGAGGCCCGGGCTTCCAGCACGATCAGTGGTGAGCGCTGATCGGCCGCCCACGCACTGATCGCTGCTAGCGGCCCGGCCACGTCGAGCGGACGCGGAAAATGCAGCCGGTACCAAGCCAGCCGGCTAGACATCCGGCTCCTGGTCGGTGGTGGCCTCGTCGACCAGCTCCGCCGCCTGGCTTGATTGATTGGCCTCGCTGATCTCGGTCAGCGCCTGGATGATCAAGGCTCCGCTGAGCATCGGAATGTCCGGCTTATCGCGGCGGACAGCCCGGACAGTGATATCGCGCGGGGGACGCCGGCTACCGCGTGCTCCTGGTGAGTCCTTATGAGTTCGTGACATAGCGCTGTCCTCCTTTCATTTTGATAATGATTTCGTCTGGGCGGTAATGGCCCTGCCCGGACGACGGGACAGTAAACGATGCTTGCAATTTGGCTGTCAATAGGTTGTGGCTAATTCACAACACCGACGGGACTGGCTTAATATTCGGTAAATCGCAATGATTTAATGAATTGTCAATGTCATAGTGCTGTACTTGTCACAGCTGCTGATAGCTCTGGGGGACTACCAGCCGGCCTGGCGGTGATGCCACCACCGCCAGACGACGATCGCCAGCACGAGCAGCACGATCAGGCTGGCGATAATCACGAGCTGGACCCAGACCGAGACGATCAGGCGAACCGCCAGGTAGATCGCCGCGGCCGCGATCAGCAGGCTGCAACATGCGCCAACCAGCCGATCGAGCCACGACGAGTACCCGACCTTCATGAGCGACGAGCCACCTCAAACATCTGCTGCATGGCATTGAGGGTCAGCTCCATGATGGCCCGCTCAGCCCGAATCTGCTGCAACTGAATGGCTTGCAAGGTCTGCCGCTTGCTTCGGCGTGAACGAGCTGCCCGGCTACGCTGCATGCCGACAGCGACCACTACGAGAGCAATGGCCATCAGGATGAGCCAGAGATGCAGACCCATCACAGACGGCGCAGCGCGTCGACGGTGTCGGTCACAATTTGACCCACACTCAGCGTTGTTAAATCACCGAGGCCCTGTAAACGGGCAGTAGCTAGCGGAATCGTTTGAGCGAGCAGCTGTTCGAATTCCGATAATAACGCGACGCCCTGCATGCCGCGTTGACCTACGGTCAGGACGGCATCGACCTTGGCGCAGCCAACATCGCCACACGATCGAGCCATGGCCACTCTCAGCTCTGTTCCTTCGTCAAGCTCATCGAGCCAGCGGGCGAGTTTCCTCGACACCTGCTGAGTCGGGGTCGTGCCATAGAAGCGTTGGGGACTGTTCATTGGCATCCTCCTACTGTCGTAATGGACCACTCCATTACGACACAGGTGGGCTTGTCAATTTGGTGGCTATTGCAGCGTGGTTAAGCGAAGCCGAGGTCTGATGGCGGTTTCGAGTTTTCGAGGTTGCTTCGCCTTAGGTGTACCTACAGACGCTTCGCTTTTTGAACATCTACCAGATGTTCTGCGAACAGTTGCAGTAGTTCCCATTCCGGGCCCTCTGGCCTCGCCCAATACCCAGGCATGTGGTGAGTCCCCAGAAGCGTGATGACCTGGGACCGTCGGCGATGAGCACTCCAGTCAGGATGGTCGAAAGCGAGTTCGAGGCGGATGGCAGCCCTGATCGTCCCGGCGGCGTACGTACGACCGAACAGTTCATACGTGCCGCTGAGCTGCCCGAGCGCCTGATCTATGGCCGCTCGAATGACCGTCCCTGCTGCCGCGGCGTGAACATCATCAAGCTCCGACAGCGCCGGTAGGAAGCCGAACGCGCCACGGTTCACCCCGAGGCGCTCAGGCGAAGCACCCCAGCCTACGCATCGTCTGAACGCATCCGTTAGTCCCTGCAGTTCCTCAGGTGTAGCCATAACAGACTCTTCCTGCACGACCCGGCGTCCCGACAGTTTGTGCGGCTACCGCAGCCGGCATGAGTACATTGGCACCAGTTGGAGCAGTCAGCGGGACGACGCGCCGACGTGGTAATATGGGATTCCAGTAAACGACTTGTTGAAATAGCTTGCCACAAGTCGCGGCTCCGCTTTGCGGCATGCTAGCTATGGAAAACTATCAAGTTTTCTTTTATGCTAGACGTAGCAATGCCGGTTTACCAATTCGAACGTATATATAACCGCGAGTACATACTTCACGTTTTGCGTCTTGGCCCTATGGCGCTGTCCCAAGAACTCGATGAAGGATGGTTCAGGCGAACGTGGGAGTGTAGCTCATCTGGGCGTCGGGCCATCTACGACTCGCCCTGGGAGACTCAACTTGGGTTCGTGTTGCCCGAAGGTACCCCCTGGGCCCTTCATCCAACCAGCAAGCAACATATCGCAGAGCTGGTTCAGGCCCGGCATGGCTCGATCGTCGCTGACTCATCGGAAGCACGTGTTACATATTTCACCGCGTCTGGAGACGAAACCGTTGAACGGCTAGCTGTTCAGGCCGCGATCTATTTACGAAACCTTGTTGGCCTCGATCCGGACACGATAATCAGCATCGATATTGTTAATGCCAACCTCGATTCTCCTCCGGATCCGGAGCGGCACTTGTCCATCGTTCGGTAGAGGTGCCCAGCTGTTTATGCTCTAGTCCGTTGCCGAAGTGGATCGAGGAGCGGAATGGACGAACAAGCACTGCGTCGCCGCTGGGTGCCGACTGACGAAGCGGGGCTGCGCGAAGCCTTCGAGCGCGGTGTCTTCGAGGAGCGCAACTGGTGTGAGCTCAAGCGGGAGCTGGGCGATACGAAGTCCGCCAACACCGACCTCGCAAAGAACCTGGCCTCGCTAGCAGTCGATGGCGGGTCGTTCATCGTCGGGCTCGACGAGCGTGCACCGGATGGCAACCCGCTGCACCCTGTGCCGCTTAATCGATTGTGTGAGCGCATCGAGCAGATCGCGCACACTCGGATCCATCCGCCGCTGCAGGTGGAATGCACGCCGCTGCAGTCGGATGCCGCCCGCGAGCTGGGCTATGTGATTGTGAACGTTCCAGCTTCGCCGCTGGCACCGCATCAGGTCGACGGTGTGTACTACGGCCGCGGTGACAAGATGCGGCGCCGGCTCAGTGATGCCGAGATAGAGCGTTTATTTCAGCGGCGCGCTCAGTGGGCGGCCGGGGCCGAGGCTGACCTCAGGCAGTTCATGCAAGTGCACAACCCAGAGTCTGTTGGCGCCTCTCCGCAGTTGTTTCTGGTCGCTCGGCCGGCTGCGGCCTGGCCGGAGATGGGCCGCCCGATGGTTGGTGAGGTGGGGTGGGAACAGCGGTTAGATGAGCTGCGCCAGGCGGTGGCCTCCGATGTGGCATTCCGTTCGGCGTTGGATCGGATGTTTCCTGGGATGGCTTACCCGTCGGTCGTTCCGCAGATGCGTAACGTCTTGAAGACACCGGCCGGGGCTCGCATGACGTTGCGCGAGCCGCAGACGCCGATAGGTAGCAGAGAGTGGGATGTCGATCTGGACATCGGCGAACGCGGCCTGGTGTCACTATGGTGCGCCATGATCAGCCTTGCTGATCGCAGCTTCAACGGCATCACCTCTACCGGCATCCTGATCGACTACGTAGCGATGCTGGTGCATGAGTTCTTGGTGACTGTCGCACTGTTGTCAGACAGGCTCAGATATCGATCCAGCTGGGATCTTGGGCTCGGTATGACTCGGCTGTTTGGCACGCGCCCGATCGCGAGCGTCAGCACCCTGCGAGCAACTACGGTCGGTGCCGTCTCACCCGCTTACGAAGCGAGGGAGCTGCTCCAGACAACGCGGGCCGACGTCATCGAACTGGAGAAGCAGCCTGGCATGGTGGCGGAACGGCTGCTCGGCTTGTTCGCCCGTGCTACCAGTACCGAGAACTTCCTGGCACCGCTGCTGTCCGCACCGCCCTCGGTAGGTGGCTGAAGATTGTCGTTTGGCAGGAGCGCGGTTACGCCGGCGAGCATCCCTTAAAGACGATCGCCGAGGGATCGATAGCGACGAGTGGCTGGTTGTTGCCGCCGAAGGTTTGGCACAGCATTTCGAAGGGGCTGTTGGCTGTGTCGTAGTGGATGCTGTCGTTCATCGTGCTTTGGCCGACACTGACGACTGGATTGATCAGCAGTTTGTGCAGATCACTGGCAGCGCCGGTCGGGTCGTTGGGCGTGATGGCGTTGGCTTGGATGATGTAGCCGTGCCAGGCTTGTTGGACGCCGGCGGGGGAGTTGTTCCAGCTGATCTGGCCGGCTGTGGTGGGGTCCATGCTCGGGCTGGCGCACTGCGGGCCGCTCGAGTAGCCCTCAGCGAAGAAGATCGGTGTGCTCACGACCTTCTCGGCGGGGCCGTCGGCGACAGCTAGGTATTGGTCGACCAGGCTGACCGCGAGGGTCGTCGGCAGGCTGGAGGTGACCTGGATGCGGACGGTGATAGCCACCGCGAGGGAGCGATCCAGGCTTGAGCCCAGGCCGGCGATGGCGCTGCTACAGGTTTGCACCAGGCTGTCGGTGATCTGGTTAGCCGGCTGAATCTTGCCCAGGCCGATGGTCAGCTTGGCCTTGTTGCCGGCGCTGTCGGCGGCGTCTAGTACAGCCGCAGTTTGCACGTCGCTAGTCGAGCTGGGCGACGTGGGGGTGGTTGGGCTGACGGAAACGGCCGAGGTGCTGTTCGGTGCGGCCGCGGGCTGATTGCCAGTCGA
>DATFHF010000023.1:0-3800 GCA_035248685.1 Jatrophihabitans sp. | reverse complement strand
CCCCGACGCTGACCGGGCGCCGGCCGAGCCGGCTGGTCTGGGAGCAGCTCGGCCTGCCCTGGTTGGCCCGTCGGCAGCGTCCGGACCTGCTGCACTCACCGCACTACACCCACCCGCTGCTGCTGTCGGCGGGCCGCCGGTTGCCGCTGGCGGTGACGCTGCACGACGCGACGTTCTTCACCGACCCGAGGCTGCATACCCGGGCCAAGGGCCCGTTCTTCCGAGTGGCATCCCGGCTGGCGCTGCGTCGGGCCGATGCCTGCCTGGTGCCGTCCCAAGCCACCGCCGATGAGCTGGTCCGGCACGCCGGTGCCCGGCCCGGCCAGCTGCACGTGGCCCACCTGGGCGTGGACACCGAGGTGTTCCGGCCGCCGTCGGACGAAGCGAAGGCCGCCGTCCGAGCCGCCCTGGGGTTGGCGTCGGACGAGCGCTACCTGGCGTTCCTGGCCACCATCGAGCCGCGCAAGAACGTGCCGGCGCTGATCCGGGGCTGGGTGGCCGCCTTCGCCGACCGGCCGGCCGCCGAGCGACCGGTGCTGGTGTTGGCCGGGGCGGCCGGCTGGGACACCGAGGTGGCGGCCGCCGTCGCCGCGGTGCCATCGACGCTGCGGTTGCTCCGTCCCGGCTACCTGCCGCTGGAGCAGTTGGCCGGCCTGTTGGGTGGCGCGGAGCTGGTGCTGTACCCGAGCCTGGGCGAGGGGTTCGGGTTGCCGGTGCTGGAGGGGATGGCCTGTGGCGCGGCAGTGCTGACCACCCGCAACCTGGCGCTGGGCGAGGTCGGCGGCGACGCGGTCGCCTACACCGCGACCGATTCGGACTCGATCGGACGAGCGTTGGCCGAGCTGATGGCCGATCCCCAGCGGCGGGCCGAGTTGGGCCGGGCCGGGCTGAACCGGGCCCGGCTGTTCAGCTGGCAATCCTGTGCCGAGGCACACGTCAAGGCCTACCGCAGTGCGGTCGAGCAGCACGCGCTGACCGGTCACGGCGGCCGGCGATGACCGACACCATCGGGGTGGTGGCCGTCAGCTACGGCTCCGGCGCCGCGCTAGAGACGTTCCTGGACACCCTGCAGACAGCGTCCAAACACCCGCTGGACGTGCTGATTGCCGACAACGGATCCACCGACCAGGCACCTGACCGGGCGGCCCGTCGGGACGGCGTTCGGCTGCTGACCACCGGTGCCAACCTCGGCTATGGACGGGCCGCCAACCTCGGTGCCTCGGCGGTGACCGGGGACTGGATCGTGCTGGCCAACCCGGACGTCGAATGGCGGCCGGGCGCGATCGACGAGTTGTTGGCTGCCGCCGACCGGTGGCCGCGGGCCGGTGCGGTCGGTCCGCTGATCCGCACACCGGACGGCCTGATCTATCCGTCGGCGCGGGAATTGCCTTCGCTGTCCAGGGGGATCGGGCACGCGCTGTTCGGCTGGTGGTGGCCGGACAACCCGTGGAGCCGGGCCTACCGTCGGGAGCTGGGCGAGCCGACCGAGCGGGTGGCCGGCTGGCTGTCCGGCTCCTGCCTGCTGGTTCGGCGGGCCGCCTTCGAGTCGGTCGGTGGGTTCGACCCGCGCTATTTCATGTATTTCGAGGACGTTGACCTGGGCGAGCGGCTGGCGGCTGCCGGTTGGCTGAACATCTATGCGCCCAGTGCCGAGATTGTGCACACCGGATCGCATTCGACCATGCGGCACAAGCATCAGATGTTCATCGAGCACCACCGCAGCGCCTATCGCTACCTCAGCGGGCAGTACCCGGGGTTGCGCTGGGCGCCGCTGCGAGCGGTGCTCTGGGCCGGCTTGGCGGTGCGCTCCCGGGTGCTGCCGCCGCTGATCGGGGCCGTGCAACGGCGGCGGCAACGAGAAGACCAAACGGGGCGAGTTTGATGATCGACACGTCAGCTGTGGATGCGATCGTGCTGGTCGGTGGCAAGGGCACTCGGCTGCGGCCGCTGACCATCACCGCGCCGAAGCCGATGCTGCCGATCGCCGGGGTACCGTACCTGACCCACCTGCTGTCCCGAATCAAGGCGGCCGGGATCGACCACGTCATCCTCGGCACCAGCTATCGGGCCGAGGTGTTCAGCCAGTACTACGGCACCGGCGCCGAGCTCGGCCTGGAGCTGGAATATGTCGTGGAAGACGAGCCATTGGGCACCGGCGGCGCGATCGGCAACGTCGCGCACCTGCTGCGCGGGGACACCGCGCTGATCTTCAACGGCGACATCCTGACCGGCTGCGACCTGGCCGACCTGCTGGCCACCCACCAGCGAGCCGCGGCCGATGTCACCCTGCACCTGACCACCGTGGACGACCCGCGTGCCTACGGCTGCGTGCCGACCGACGAGAACGGCCGGGTGGTCGCCTTTCTGGAGAAGGACCCGAACCCGATCACCAACCAGATCAACGCTGGTACCTATGTGTTTTCCCGGGCCATCGTCGAGAAGATCCCGACCGGACGGCCGGTGTCGGTGGAGCGCGAGACGTTTCCCGGGCTGCTCGCCGACGGTGCGCTGGTGGTCGGGCATGTCGAGTCCAGCTACTGGCGCGATCTGGGCAAGCCGTCGGACTTCGTGGCGGGTTCGGCTGATCTGGTCAGGGGAATCGCGCCGACTTGCGCGCTGGCCGGTGCGGTCGGCGAGTCGTTGCTGCTGCCCGGTTCGGCGGTCTCGGACCAGGCGACGGTGACCGGCGGCAGCACGGTGGGCGCCGGTTGCATCGTCGAGGCCGGCGCGGTGGTGGACGGCTCGGTGCTGCTCGACGGCGCCCGGGTGGCGGCCGGGGCCACCGTGAGTGCCAGCATCGTTGGCCGGGATGCGGTGATCGGAGCCGGCACGGTGCTCGTCGAGGCAGTGGTCGGCGACGGCGCGGTGCTCGGCGGCGGCATCGAGCTGCGCTGCGGTGCCCGGGTGTGGCCCGGGGCGCAATTGGCCGACCAGGCCGTCCGGTTTTCCTCCGACGTCGACGCCTGATTTCGGCTCGTGACGCGGGTGATTGCGGCGGAGCGCCGGCTGGTCAGCGACCGTCCGCTGGATCTGGCCCGGACGGTCGGCTCACTGCGGCACGGTAACGGCGATCCGGTCGCCCGCTGGCTGCGCGGGACGTTCTGCTGGGCGACCCGGACGCCGGGCGGCCCGGGCAGCATCGCGGTCCGGATGCTGGCCGGTGAAGTGCTCGCCGAGGCCTGGGGCAGCGGGGCGGACTGGATGCTGGCCGCGCTGCCGGATCTGGTGGGGGAGTTCGACGACTGGAGCGAGCTCGACGTCAGCGCTCACCCGGTGCTGGCCGAGGTTCGGCATCGACTGCCCGGGGTGCGACTGACTCGCACCGGGCGGGTGCTGGACTCGCTGGTGCCGGCCTGCCTCGAGCAGCGGGTGACCGGGCAGGAGGCGTTCCGGGCCTGGCGGTGGCTGACCAAGGCGGTCGGTGAGCGCGCGCCCGGGCCGGCCGAGTTGGGGCTGTGGTTGCCCGCCGAGCCGGGGCGGTTGCTCGAGGTGCCGACGTGGGACTGGCACCGATTCGGGGTGGACGGCCAGCGGCACCGGACGATCCGCGCGGTGGCCACGGTGGCCGACCGGCTGGAGGAGTGCGTCGGCCTGGATCCGGCCGAGGCCCGTCGCCGCCTGCTGCTGGTGCCCGGGGTGGGGGAGTGGACCGCGGCCGAGACCACGGTGCGGGCGCTCGGCGACCCGGACGCGGTGAGCGTGGGCGACTTTCACCTTGCCAACCGGGTGGGTTGGGCATTGATCGGCGCACCACGGTCCACCGACGAGACCATGCTGGAGTTGTTGGAACCGTGGCGGGG
>DATFHF010000022.1:0-163770 GCA_035248685.1 Jatrophihabitans sp. | reverse complement strand
GCTCCGTCCGGCCCGACAGCCGCCACCCGGCCATGCACGCTGGCGATCATCCACGCCCTCCCCGTCCCGAGCTTGTCACGACCCGGCCGGTCGCACGTGCCGCCCCGACCGCTGCCAGCGCCGCCGCGCGCCGGGCCAGCGCCGGCCCGCGCCAGAGGTGGCAGATGGCCAGGGCGAGCGCGTCGGCGGCGTCGGCCGGCCGGGGCGCCACGTCCAGGCGCAGGATTCGGGTCACCATGGCGGTCACCTGCGCCTTGTCCGCGGTGCCGGACCCGGTGATGGCCGCCTTGACTTCGGACGGCGTGTGCAGCTGCACCGGGATGCCGGCTCGGGCGGCGGCCACCATGGCCAACCCGGCCACCTGGCCGGTCCCGGTGACGGTCCGCACGTTGTGCTGTGCGAACACCCGCTCGACGACGACCACATCCGGCCGGTACTCGGCCACCGCCGCTTCGAATGCCTCGGCCAGCTGGAGCAACCGGTGGCTCGGTTCGGCGTCGGCGGGCGTCCGCAGCACGTCCACGTGTACCAGCGAAAGCCGGCGGCCGGCCGCGCCGTCCACCACGCCGAGGCCACACCTGGTCAGGCCCGGATCGACCCCCAGTACCCGCATGCCGACCTGCCTCACCCAATCGAACGGACGTTCGACCACCTTACCGGTGGCGCGTCGGCACCGGCCGCTGACACGCTGATCCCTAGACTGCCCAGCCATGACCGTGCCGTTCCGCCGCCGGCGAGCCCGAGTGCGACCCAGCCCGGTCTTCCTGGCGCTGCTGGCCGCCGCCGCGCTGGGCGGCTACCTGAGCTGGACGGCAACGGTAGACGATCGCACCACCA
Source organism: Jatrophihabitans sp. (assembly GCA_035248685.1). GTDB lineage: Bacteria > Actinomycetota > Actinomycetes > Mycobacteriales > Jatrophihabitantaceae > Jatrophihabitans_A. Next base: position 162,933 of record DATFHF010000022.1, on the reverse strand, counting down.
GGCTCGGCGTCTTTCTGTTCATCCTGGCCGGCTGGGTGGTCACCCTCTGCTTGCACGAGTTCGCGCACGCGCTGCTGGCGTTGCTGTTCGGCGACCACGAGGTCGAGGCGCGCGGCTACCTGACCCTGAACCCGCTGCGGTACAGCCACCCGGTGTTGTCGATCCTGCTGCCGGTGTTGTTCATCGCGATGGGCGGCATCGGCCTGCCCGGTGGCGCGGTATACCTGCATCCGCAACGCCTGCGCAGTGATCTGCAACGGGCGCTGGTCGCACTGGCCGGGCCGGCCATCAACCTGGGTTTCGCGGTGCTGCTGATCGGGCTGGCCAAGTCCGCCGCTTTTCCCAACGTGCACGGCTTCTTCTGGGCCGCGGTGGCCGGCCTAGGGTTGCTCCAGCTGATGGCCGCGGTGCTGAACCTGTTGCCGGTACCGGGTTTGGACGGCTACGGCATTGTCGAGCCGTATCTGGATCCGAAGTTCCGAGCCGGCGCCGAGCAGTTCAAGCCGTTCGGGCTGCTGCTGGTCTTCGCGCTGCTTCAGGTCAGGCAGCTCAATCGAGTTTTCTTCGGTTTTATCTACGGATTGTTCGACCTATCCGGGCTACCGCATGAGTACGCCGACGTAGGCATCAGGCTGCTGCAATTCTGGCGGCCGAACTGACCACCGACCGCGTTCTCTAACCGACGGCCGCCATCACGTCATCAGACACGTCGAAGTTGGCGTAGACGTTCTGCACGTCGTCGGAATCTTCCAACGCGTCGATCAGCTTGAAGACCTTGCGCGCACCGTCTTCGTCCAACGGAACCTGCACGCTCGGTAGGAACGAGGAGTCGGCCGACTCGTAGTCGATCCCGGCGTCCTGCAAGGCGGTTCGAACCGTAACCAGGTCGGTGGCTTCGCAGATCACCTCGAACTCCTCGCCGAGGTCGTTCACCTCTTCGGCGCCGGCTTCGAGCACCGCGGCCAGCACGTCGTCCTCGGACAGGCCCTCCTTGGCCAGGATGACGACGCCCTTGCGGGTGAACAGGTAGGCAACCGAACCCGGATCGGCCATGTTGCCACCGTTACGGGTCATCGCCGTCCGCACCTCGCTGGCCGCCCGGTTGCGGTTGTCGGTCAGGCACTCGATCAGCACCGCCACGCCGGACGGGCCGTAGCCCTCGTAAAGGATGGTCTGCCAGTCCGCGCCGCCAGCTTCGGCACCGGAACCGCGCTTAACCGCGCGCTCGATGTTGTCCAGCGGCACCGAGGTCTTGCGGGCCTTCTGGATGGCGTCGTAGAGGGTGGGATTGCCGGCCGGGTCACCGCCGCCGGTACGCGCGGCAACCTCGATGTTCTTGATCAACTTGGCGAACATCTTGCCGCGCTTGGCGTCGATGACCGCCTTCTTGTGCTTGGTCGTCGCCCACTTGGAATGCCCGCTCACTGGTTCCCTTTGCTCTTCGCGCGAGCGCTCATCGCTGCGCTCGCTCCGCTCCTCGGCGCCAAGGCGCCTGCGATGCTCACTCGCCGTTCCCTCTGCTCTTCGCGCGAGCGCTCATCGCTGCTTGCTCGCGCACCATGTTCACGAAATAACCGTGCACCCGCGCGTCATGAGTCAGTTCCGGATGGAACGAGGTCGCGAGCAGGTGCCCCTGTCGGATCCCCACAATCCTACCGGTCGCTGGGCCGGCCTCCACCCGGGCGAGCACCTCGGCGGCCGGGCCGACCTCCTCCACCCAGGGCGCCCGGATGAACACCGCGATCAGCGGGCCGCCGGACATGCCGACCATGCTGACCGGCTCCTCGAACGATTCCACCTGCCGGCCGAAGGCATTGCGCCGCACCGTCATGTCGATGCCGCCGAAGCTGGTTTGCACGCCCGCCGTGCCGACCGCCGGGTTGGCGATCCGGTCGGCGAGCAGGATCATCCCGGCGCACGAGCCATAGGTCGGCAGGCCGCCGGCGATCCGTTCCCGGATCGGTTCGAGCAGGTCGAACAACCCGGCCAGCTTGACGATGGTGGTCGATTCGCCGCCGGGGATGATGAGGCCGTCGACCTGCGCCAGCTCACGCTGCCGGCGCACCGGAACCCCGTGGGCGCCGACCGATGCCAGCATCGCGAGGTGCTCCCGGACGTCGCCCTGCAACGCCAGCACGCCGATGGTCGGCGCGGAACTCACTTCAGTTGCTCCGGATGGTTAGGACGCTTCGGCCGCCGGCCGGCGTGCGGGCAGCACCAGGCTGTCCAGCAGGTGGTCGGTGATGTGCGCGATCTCGGCCACCGCCGCCTCGAATGCCTCGGCGTTGGCCTTGGACGGGCTGCGCATTCCGGCCACCTTGCGTACGTACTGCAGCGCCGCCGCGCGGGAATCCGCCGCGGTCGGATGTTCGGTGTATGGCGGCCGCAGGGTCTTGATGCTCCGGCACATGCTGGTCTCCTCGTGCTGTCGTCTTTCGTCCCGCGCTGTCGTCGCGATCTTCCTACCTACCGCGGCGATCTTCATAACTATCGTGCGCCATGGCACTCGATTTCTATGAAGATCGGCGGGGCAGCGGAGGTACGGGGCGGGACTACCAGCCGCGTTCGGCCAGCCGGTGTGGCTGCGGGATCTCCTCGACGTTGATGCCGACCATGGCCTCCCCCAGCCCGCGCGAGACCTTGGCCAGCACGTCCGGGTCGTCGTAGAAGGTGGTGGCCTTGACGATCGCCTCGGCACGCTGGGCCGGGTTACCCGACTTGAAGATGCCGGAACCGACGAACACGCCTTCGGCGCCGAGCTGCATCATCATCGCGGCATCGGCCGGCGTGGCAATGCCACCCGCGGTGAACAGCACCACCGGCAGCTTGCCGGCCCGAGCCACCTCGGCGACCAGCTCGTACGGTGCCTGCAACTCCTTGGCGGCAACGAACAGCTCGTCGGCCGACAGCGAGGACAGCCGCCGGATCTCGCCACCGATCTTGCGCATGTGGGTAGTGGCGTTGGACACATCGCCGGTGCCGGCCTCGCCCTTGGAGCGGATCATCGCCGCGCCCTCGGTGATCCGGCGCAATGCCTCGCCGAGGTTGGTGGCCCCGCACACGAACGGGACGGTGAACTGCCACTTGTCGATGTGGTTGGCGTAGTCGGCCGGCGTGAGCACCTCCGACTCGTCGATGTAGTCAACGCCAAGCGATTGCAGGATCTGAGCCTCGACGAAATGCCCGATTCGGGCCTTGGCCATCACCGGGATGGACACCGCGCTGATGATCGAATCGATCATGTCGGGGTCGCTCATCCGGGACACGCCGCCCTGCGCGCGAATATCGGCGGGCACCCGCTCCAAGGCCATCACCGCGACCGCGCCGGCATCCTCGGCGATCTTGGCCTGCTCGGCGGTCACCACGTCCATGATGACGCCGCCCTTGAGCATCTCGGCCATGCCCCGCTTGACCCGCGCGGTGCCCAGGACGTGGCCGGCCGGACCGCCGCTGTTCGAAGAATCAGTGCTGCTGCTGTGCTGCTCGCTCATGCCCGTCATTCTACGGCCGGGCACATGGCGCTCGGCCGGATCCGTGCCCAGATCAGACCGGTGCTCCGGAAGTGGCCAGCACCACGATCGCACCACCAGGTGCCAGCAGCAGCGGCTTGCCCGCCAGGTCGGTGAACCGGGTCGGTGAGTTGGCGGTTGCCCGCGTCCACTTGCCTTCGATCCGCTTGCCGTTGCGGAACAGCACCACCCGGCCCGAGCCGACGGTGTAGGTGAACTGGGACGGATTGCCGTCGACGTCGACGTCGGCCGGATTGACGGTGACCCGGCACAGCTGCACCAACACGTTCGGGCTCGCGACCGGGGCGCCGTCGGCGGTCCCCAGCGGCGCGCCGCCGATGGTCCGGACGTAGCGGTGCAGGCCCGGGTTCCAGACGAAGGTGACCGCGGTGCTGCCGACCACGGTATTGATGGTGTTGGCGGTGTGCGCCTTGGCCAGCCGCGGGTCGCTGGCCGACCAGCTGAAGCCGACGTTCTTCGATCCGCCGGTCTTGCCGACGGCGGCCGCCACCTGAGCCAGGTTGGACGCCAAGTTGTAGGGTGCCGGCCGGCCGGCGTCCCGGAAGAAGCCGGGACCACCGCGGTCGTTGATGACGCCCTTCACGATGGAGCGGTCGAGGGTGACCAGCGAGTCACCACCGCCACCGGAGGCCACCAGCACGATCGGGCCGTACTGGCTCAGCAGCTCGGCGTCGCTAGCTCGCACGCTGCGCACCGCTTCGACCACCGGCTTGTTGGTTCCGAACACCGCCACCATCCGGGTGAGGCCACCTTCGGCCTGTTCGATGTAGATGACGTCGGCCCTGTCCAGTCCGACCGATGGGCGGCCGTTCCCGGTGTCGTCGATCTTGACCGCGATTACCGGCCCGGTCGGCGGCTTGCCGATGCCGGTCAACGGATTCACCGCCGCCGGTGCCGGCTTGGGGGTGGCGCTCGGCGTCGGGGTGGGAGTCGGGCTGGCGCTGGTCGAGCTGGCGGTGGTCAGCGGCGGCTGTGCCACCGGCGCCTTCTTCTTGTCACTGCCGGACAGCGCGAACGCCGTGACCCCTCCGATCACCACGACCGCGACCACCCCGGCGGCGATCAAGGCCTGGTTTCTGGACAACTGCGGTATACCGGCGACCATTCACTGCTCCTAGCTAGACAACAGATGGCGGGACGGCGAGCAGCTAGGCCCTCACTGGAGGGTGCCACCCGATCCGGGGCCCGGGGCGGCATGCGCAAACAGGCTGCTGTCATCGATATCGAAGAACAGCGGCAGCTCGCGATGCCCGGCCAGATGCAGCAGACGCGGCATCCGACGCGCTCGCAGCGTACGGGTGTCACGCACGGCGTCGTTGAAGAACCGCCGGGCAATCAGCACCCTCGTAGCCGCCTCAGAAAGTTCGTGTACCGCCTCCGGTGGCAGCCGTTCGCGGAACTCGGAGAGCTCGGCAATCGCCCGGCCGATCTGGTTTTCCACCGCCTGCCGTTCAGCCAACGGTAGCGCCAACGCCGACCGGGCGATCTCGGCCAACTCTCGGGCGGAGTCCGGCGGCACTCCGGAACCCGGCATTTCGGCCAGGTGCTGTACCGCGGCAGCCCGCCGGACCAGCTGCGCATCCATCGCGGCCTGGGCCGCATCCACCCGGGCGTGCAGCCGGTCGAGCCTGGTCAGCGTGAAGACCACCCAGCTGGTCAGCAGGATCGCCAGCACCACCGCTACGATCAACCAGCCTGCCGAGAGCACGGACGTAGGTTACAAGTCGTGCCCGATCCGGCTCCGGCCGACGCGACCGCCGACCTGGAATCGTCTGCCGCGCTGACCCGCGGCGAAAGTGATCCTTAGCGGCGGCGATGGCTTCCGCTGGTACTAACCATCGACGGTTTGAATGCCGGCGGGCGGCCCTCGGTTTAGGCCGGCGCGGTCGCGGCGATCGCGATCTCGTACACCCGCAGAATCTGGGCGGCCACCACGCTCCAGTCGTAAGGCCGCACCAGCTCGGCCGCAGTGTCGGTCAGCCGGGTTCGCAGCGCGGAATCGGACAACACCCGGTCCAGCGCTGAGGTCAGCCCCGGCACGTCCCGGTTGGTGAACAGCAGGCCGGCGGGCTGCTGCTCGCCGACCGCGCTACCGGCGCGCCGTTCGTCCGCACCGAGCACCCGGCGGAAGGCCTGAAGGTCGCTGGCCACGATCGGGGTACCGGCGGCCATCGCCTCCAGCAGGATGATGCCGAAGCTCTCGCCGCCGGTGTTGGGTGCGACGTAAACGTCCACGCTGTGCAGCAGGCTGGCCTTGTCCGCCTCGCTGACCATGCCGAGCATCACCACGGAGTTGGCCAGTTCGGGCGGCAGGCTCGCGATGAATTCCTTCTCCTCCCCGCGACCGGCCACCACCAGCTGCACACCCGGCCGGACCCGGACCAGGTCGCGCATCGCCGCGAGCAGAATCGACATGCCCTTGCGCGGTTCGTCGTAGCGGCCGATGAAGCCGATGGTGCCGCCGAGGTCAGTCGGGCGCGGGTAGCCGGCCAGCGGCTGGGCGCCGGCGTAGTGCGCAACCGACACTCCGTTCGGGATTACTACCGCGTCGCCTCCCAGGTGCTCCACGATCAGCTTGCGCGCGGCCGGCGACACCGCGATCCGGCCGGATAGCCGCTCCAGCACGGCCTGTACGACGCTGTCGAACATGGTGAGGAACCGGGACCGGGTCGAGGCGGCGTGGAAGGTGGCCACCAGCGGGACGTCGGCGAGCAGCACGGTCAGCAGCGACAGGCTCGGCGGCGCCGGCTCGTGCACGTGCACCACGTCGAAGTCGCCCTGGCGCAGCCAGCGGCGGACCCGGGTGGCCGACACCAGCCCGAATTGCAACCGCGCCACCGAACCGTTGTACGGGATCGGGACGGTCTTGCCCGCGGCGACCACGTAATCCGGCAGGGTGGCCGAGTCCTCGTCACCCGGAGCCAGCACCGAGACCTGGTAACCCAGACCGATCAGGGTCTCGGCCAGGTCGCGAACGTGGGCCTGCACGCCACCTGGGATGTCCCACAGGTAGGGGCAGACGATTCCGATCCGCATTGCCATCACGCCGGCAGGTCGGCGACCGGTTCGACTGCCCTCAGCCGGTCCTGGTCGAGGTCGGCCAGCCACAGCGGCTGGAGCATGTGCCAGTCCGCCGGGTGCAGTGCGATCCGCTCGGCGAAGACGTCGGCCAGCGCCTGGGTGGCCCGTTGCACCCGCTCGCGCAGCCGGCCGGTGCCGAGCTCGATCGGCGGTCCGACCCACTGCCCCCAACCGTGCTCGGTGTAGTGCAGGTGGATCGGCAGCAGGGTGGCGCCGGTGGTGGCCGCCAGCAGTGCCGGGCCGGCCGGCATCCTGGTCGGCTCGTCGAAGAACTCCACTTCGACGCCGTTGCGGGACAGGTCCCGGTCGGCAACCAGGCAGACCACCTCGCCGGCGCGCAGCCGCTCGGTGAGCACCTGCATCGGCGGCCGGTCACCGCCGGTCAACGGCACCACCCGCATCCCCAACCCCTCGCGGTAGGCGACGAACTGGTCGAACAGCGACTCCGGCCGCAACCGCTCGGCCACCGTGCTGAACGGATAGCCCTGCTGCACCAACCACAGCCCGGCCACGTCCCAGTTGCCGCTGTGCGGCAGGGCCAGCACCGCGCCCCGGCCGGCGTCCACCGCGGTCTGCACGTGCTGCCAGCCGTCGGTGTGCGCCCGCGCCAGGGTGTCGGTGACATCCATGCTCGGCAACCGGAAGGTCTCCATCCAGTACCGGGCATAGGAGTGCAGCGAACGGCGCGCCAGTTCGTCCAACTGCTCGGGCGTCAGCCGCCGGCCGGTGACCCGGTTCAGATTCGCCTTGAGCTGCTGGTAGGAATCGCCCTGCCGGTACGCCGCCAGGTCCGCGCCGCGGGCGAACAACCAGGCCGCGCCGGGTTCCGGTACCGCGCGCACCACCCGCCAGCCGAGGGTGAAGGTGGCGCTGCTCAGCGCACCGGCGGTCTCCCGGAGCCGGTGCTCGGCAGCCGACCGCAGCCAACTTTTCACGGCACCGGCACCTTGGCCTGTTGCCAGACGGTGGTGAACCGCTGCGCCACGGTAATGGTCGAGGCCGCCACCAGCAGCCAGAGCGCGATCGCCTGGGCGTACGGCCAGTTGATCGGCTGGCCGGTCAGGCCGGTGCCCACCAGCACGATGATCAACCGCTCGGTGCGCTCGGCCACGCCGACGTTGCAGGTGAAGCCGGCGCCCTCGGCGCGCGCCTTGATATAGGACGTCAGCGAGCCGAGCACCAGGCAGAGCAGGGTGGCCGCCAGCAGCGCCGGCTGGTCCTGCCGGGCGAACCACCAGGCGAGCGCGCTGAACACCGCCGCGTCGGCGACCCGGTCACAGCTGGAGTCCAGCACCGCGCCGAACCGGCTGGTCCGACCGCTGACCCGGGCCACCGCGCCGTCCACCATGTCCAGCATCACGAAGCCCCAGATGAACAGGGTGCCGACGAAGAAGTCGCCCCTCGGGTAGCAGATCAGCGCGGCGGCGGTGGCGCCGAGGGTGCCGGTGATCGTGATCAGATCCGGGGTAATGCCGACCCGGGTCAGCGATCGGGCGAGCGGGGTGATCGCCTTGCCGATCGGGACGCGCAGCAGGTTCAGCACCGCTCAACGATAGCGGCGGGGCAGTTCGTCCAGGCCCGGACGGGCCGTGCGGGCTTGCCGGTCAGCTCAGCTAGTCGGTCCGGCAATCAAGCTGCGCGGCTTGGATCTTCGGCACCGCGTAGCTGCCACGCTGCTGCGGGCCGCGGTAGCCCAGCTTGGCCGCCTGGGCCGGGTCCAGGCCACGAGCCGACAAGCCGGCACTGGTGCCGCGCCGCATCCAGATCCCATAGCCGAACAGGGCGGCCAAGCCCACCAACCAGAACAACCCGATGACCATGGGCTCATCGTGCGCCGACAACCGCTGTCTGGCAAGGAGATCGACTACGGCGAGCCGCAGGGTTGCCAGGCGCGCCCGGTGGGTGTCGAATGACGACGAGGCTGCGGCAAGCAATTCGGGTGATCCTGCTAGTCGCGCAGGGCGTACCTGGTGGCGATCCCCACCGGCCGCGACACCCGGGAAAAGGGGTGATCGGCCATGTCCAGCAAAACGTCGGTACGCGCGCCAGGCAAGGCTGGCAGTAAGTCCGGGTCCCGGCTACCAGCGGTCAGCGTGAGCAGCTGTGACCAGTTGCGCAATGTCGCGGTGGTCGGCCACAGCGGGGTTGGCAAGACCACCCTGGTCGAACACCTGCTCGCCGCGACCGGGGCGATCAGTCGAGCGGGCAGCGTGGTGGACGGCAGCACGGTCTCCGACTCCGACCCGGTGGAGGTCGAGCAGCAGCGGTCGGTGTTCCTGTCGGTCTGCCCGCTGGTCTACCAGGATGTGGTGATCAACCTGCTGGACACCCCCGGCTTCGCCGACTTCGTCCCGGAACTGCGGGCCGGTTTGCGGGCGGCCGACGCGGCGCTGTTCGTGGTGTCGGCCGCCGAGGACATCGACCAGACCACGCTGGCGCTGTGGGAGGAGTGCGCGGCACTCGGTACCCCGCGAGCGGTGGTGGTGAGCCGGCTGGACGTCCCGCGCGCCGATCTCGAGCACACCGTGGCCGCCTGCCGGGACGCCTTCGGCGGTGTGGACGGCAACGCGGTGCTACCGCTCTACCTGCCCACCGACGGTGGCACCGGGCCGCTGGTGGAGCTGCTCACGTCCACCGATCCGACCTACGAGACGGAGCGGGTGGCGCTGGTCGAGGCGGTGATCGCCGAGAGCGAGGACGAGACGCTGCTCGACCGCTACCTGTCCGGTGAGGACCTGGACCCGGACACCCTGATGGCCGATCTGCACACCGCGGTCGGCCGCGGGCACTTCCACCCGGTGGTACCGGTATGTGCGGCCACCGACCAGGGCCTGACCGAATTGCTGACCCTGATCGTGCAGGGTTTCCCGACGCCGGCCGAGCGCCCACTGCCGACCGCCTGGACGCCGATCGGCGGTCCGGGCCCCGAGCTGACCTGCGACCCGGACGGCCCGCTGGCCGCGGAGGTGGTGCGCACCTGGGTGGACCCGTACCTGGGACGGTTGTCGCTGGTGCGGGTGTTCTCCGGGACGATCCGCTCCGACACCGCGCTGCACGTGTCCGGTCACGGTGGTGCCGACCGCGGCCATCCGGATCACGACGACGACGAGAAGACCGCGATCCTGATGGACGCCGCGCTGAACCCGATCGACTCCGCGATCGCCGGGCAGCTGTGCGTGGTGGCCCGGCTGGTGAGCGCGGAGACCGGCGATGCGCTGTCCGAGCAGCGGCAACCGCTGGCCATCCTGCCCTGGCAGCTGCCCGAGCCGCAGCTGCCGATCGCGGTGCGGGCCGCCACCCGCAACGATGAGGACGGGCTGGCCAAGGCGCTGGGACGGCTGTCCACGGCCGACCCCGCCCTGCGGATCGAGCGCAACGCCAACACCGGGCAACTGGTGCTCTGGTGCCTGGGCGAAGCACACGGCGACGTGGTGATGTCCAGGCTGCGGGCCAGCGCAGCGGTGGTGACCGAACCGGTCCGGATCAGCCTGCTGGCCACGTTCACCGCCAAGGCGGCCGGGCACGGCCGGCTGGTGAAGCAGTCCGGCGGGCACGGCCAGTACGCGGTCTGCGACGTGGAGGTGGAGCCGCTGCCGCGCGGATCCGGGGTCGAGTTCCTCGACAAGGTGGTGGGTGGCGCGGTGCCGAGCAACTTCATCGGCTCGGTGGAGAAGGGCGTGCGGCACCAGCTCGACCAGGGGGTGGTAGGCACCGTGCCGGTCACCGACGTTCGAGTGACGCTGCTGGACGGCAAGGCACACAGCGTCGACTCCTCGGACGCGGCGTTCCAGGTGGCCGGCGGACTGGCGGTCAAGGATGCCGCCAGCAAGGGCGCGGTGCAGCTGCTGGAACCGATCGAGGCGGTGCAGGTCACGGTGTCCGACGACCAGATCGGCTCGGTGCTGTCGGACCTGTCCGGCCGGCGGGCCAGGGTGACCGGCACCGAGCCGCTGGAGAGCGACGGGGCGGTCGCCCGCAGCCGGGGGCGCAGCGTGGTGCACGCCGAGGTGCCGGCGGTGGAGCTGCTGCGCTATGCCGCGACCCTGCGCTCGATCACCGGCGGGGCCGGCAGCTTCACCCGCAGCTACCTGCGTCACGACCCGGCGCCGACCGCGGTGGCGACCGCCCTGCTCGGGTAGGCAGGTTCGCCCGGACGCGGGGCTAGCCGGTGAAGCGCAGGATCATCCGGTCCTCGAGCGGCCGGTAGCCCAGCTGCTGGTAGATGCCGTTCGGGGTCGGATTGGCCACGTCGGTGAACAGGATCACGTGCTCGACACCCTGCTCCTGCGCGTCCCGGGTACAGGCATGGGTGACGGCCGCGGCGTACCCGTGCCGGCGCGCCGCCGGCGGGGTGTAGACCGGTCCGACCCGGCTCATGCCGGCGATATTCGGGTTGCGCCCCGCCATCGACACCGGTGTACCGGCCGGATCCAGCCAGAGCCAGATCAGGCCCAGCTCGATCCGGCGCCGGAAAATCGAGCCGTGCGGGCTGGTCGACCACGGCTCGACCTCGGCCCGGAAGGCGGTCATCCAACCCATCACCAGGTCGAACTCCGCCAGGTCGGCCGGCCGGGCCGTTCCGGCGGGCGGGTCGGCCGGCGGTGCTAACCGCTCCAGCTCGTACAACCGGTGCCGCATCAGCAGCTCGGTGCTGGCCGGCTGCCACTGCTCGATAAACCGGTCGACGTCCGCCGGGGTGCCGTTCACGTCCGGTATCGCGAGCCCGCTCTCGCGCAGCAGCTCGACCAGCTCCACCTCGCTGCCCGGCGGCAGTTCGCTCAGCAGCACCCCGTACGGCGGCGTCATCGACACCGCGCCGGTCACCGTCCCGGCATCGTCGTACCAGGCCAACAGTGGCTTATCCGGGCCGAAGTGCGAACCGGCCCGCAGCGCGTCCAGTGCGGTCAGTGCGATGGTGTTCTGCACCGGTCGGCGGGTCAGCAGCGGCAGCACCTGGTCGGCGTAATGCTCCGGGTCGTCGGTCGTGTACCAGTTCATCTACCCAGCCTGGCAGGTCTGTCCCGGCGGATCGAGCCAATATCGCCGGCGCCGGCGGCGGCACTTTTGCGATCTTCATAACCCGCGGTCGTCATGGCGCCGGCAGCTATCAAGGTTCCTCGGCTGGGCAACGCAAAATAGGGCAAAGCCCGCAGGGTGGAGGAGTGGCGGCACCGCTTAGGCAGGCGATTGGGTAGGTTCAGAACCAGGTGCCCCCTGGCGCCGACCTACCGATAGGAGTCCAGGATGAGCAGGACACATACCCGATCAGAGGTCTCCGACGCAGTTCAGGGCGCAGTTCAGACCGTGACCGAATCGGCCCGGACGGCCGGCACGACGGTGACCGATTCGGCTCGGACGGTGGCTGAGTCGGTCAGCGACGCGGTCGGTTCCGGCGTCGAAGCGCTGGCCGCGCGCGGCCGCCGGGCGCGCAAGCAGGCCAAGGCCGAGGCCGAGCGGCGGCGCCGGCAGGCCAAGGCGGAGGCGGAGTTCCGGCGCGCGCAGGCCGTCGCCGAGGCGCAGTTCCGGCGCAAGCAGGCCCGCAAGCTCGCCAAGCGGGCCGGCAAGCGGGGCGCCGACGCGTTGGCCGAGGTTCAGGCCACCGCCCGCAAGCGGGGTTCGCGGGCGCTGACGGACGCCCGGTCCGGTGCGGCCGGCATGCTTGCCGAAGCTAGTGAGCGGATCGCTCCGCCCCGGCGCAGCCGCAAGCGCAAGCTCGGAATGGTGCTGCTGCTCGGTGGTGTGGCTGCGGTGGCGGTCAAGGCTGCCCAGGGTTGGTTCAGCGAACCAGGCGAACCGAGCCAACCCAGCCAGTGAGCTGACGGGCTAAGCCTCGGCCAGGCTCGCCGTGTCTCCCAAGTTGGGCGGCAAATGTGAAACCGGCGACACCGACTGGACGGCTTAGCCGGTCGCGTCGTCCCAGACGCTGGCGAGCAGGTCCCGGGTATCGGCCAGCAACTGCGGCAGCACCCGGGTCTGCCCGATCAGCGGCATGAAGTTCATGTCGCCGCCCCAGCGCGGCACCACATGCTGGTGCAGGTGGGCGGCGATGCCGGCACCGCCGACCGCTCCCTGGTTGATGCCCAGGTTGAAGCCCTGCGGGCGGGCGGCGGCGCGCAGCACGGTCATCGACCGCTGGGTGAAGCAGGCCAGCTCGGCTGCCTCGTCGGCGGTCAGCTCGGTGTAGTCGGCGATGTGCCGGTAGGGCACCAGCATCAGGTGGCCCGGGTTGTACGGGTACAGGTTGAGCACCGCGTACACCAGTGTGCCGCGAGCCACGATCAGCCGTTCCCGGTCGGGGCTGCCCGGCACGTCGCAGAACGGGCAGTGCTGTTCGGCGTCCGAGGCCGGTTTGCCTTCACCGCCGATGTAGACCATCCGGTGCGGTGTCCACAGCCGCTGGAAGGCGTCCGGCACCCCGGCGAACTCGTAGGCCGGGACGTCAGACACGAGCCCTCCTCAACAACTGTGGCCGAACTGCGGACGATCCGCGGCCCAGCATGCATGCTAGTGCGGTGCCTGCCACCCACCGTCCTCGCCTGATTGCCGTGCTCGGCCTGGCCGGCGCGCTGGCACTGCCGGCCTGCCAGGCACATCGCGCGGACGGTAGCAGCACCCGTTCGGCCAGCTCGGGCACCACCAGCCACAGCGCGAGCACGAGTGCCGCCGGCACACCGACGTCCCCGGCTAAGCCGGCGGCGCCCACCGAACCCGCCGGACAGTTCACCATCGCCTTCGCCGGCGACGTCCACTTCACCGGCCGAACCGCGCAGCGGCTGGCGGCCGACCCGGCTACCGCGTTCGGCGCCTCCGCGCCGGTGCTGGCCCGGGCCGATCTGACCATGGTCAACCTGGAAACCGCGATCGCGGTGGGCGGGCGGCCCGAGATCAAGAGCTATACCTTCCAGGCGCCGCCATCGGCATTCACCGCGCTGGCCGACGCCGGGGTGGACGTGGTGACCATGGCCAACAACCACGGGGCCGACTACGGCGCCGCCGGCCTGAGCCAGACCCTGGCCGCGATCCGCCGGTCCGGCTTTCCGGTGGTCGGCATCGGGGCGAACGCGGCGGCCGCCTACGCACCGTACTACCGGACCGTGAACGGCGTCCGGATCGCGATCGTGGCCGCCAGCCAGGTGCAGGACGAGACGCTGGCGCACTTCTCCGCCACCGACACCAGCGCCGGCATCGCCAATGCCTACTCTGACCGGCTGATCGCCGCGGTACGCACCGCCCGAGCACACGTCGATGTGGTGATCGCCTACCTGCACTGGGGCACCGAGTACCAGAGTTGCCCGAACCGCGACCAGGAGGCGCTCGCCGACGCGCTGGCGGCGGCCGGTGCGAATGCCATCATCGGCACCCACGCGCACGTCCTGCAGGGTGCCGGCTGGCGCCCGGACGGCCGCTACGTCGCGTACGGGTTGGGCAACTACTTCTGGTGGAAGTCCTTCGGCAACGACCAGGACGACAACGGCGTGCTGACCCTGCACTTCGTCGACGGCCGGGTACAAGCAGCCACGTTCATCCCATCTCAATTGGACGATCAGGGCGTCTCACCGCCGGCGACCGGAGCCAACGCCCAGCGGATCGACGCCGAGTTCGCCCGGGTCCGCCAGTGCACCGGGCTGTCGGCCACCCCACCGCCCCGATGACCGGCAGCCGCGCGACTACCGGGACTACCGTGGGACCGGTCCAACGGCACCGATTCGAGCAAGGAGTTGCGCCATGCCCATCGCGACGACCAATCCGGCCACCGGCGAGGTGCTGCGAACCTTCGAGCCGCTGACCGAGTCGGAGATCGACGCCAAACTGAAGGCGGCGGCCGACGGATTCATTACGTTGCGCAAGACCGGTTTCGACCAGCGCGCGCAGTGGATGCGGGCCGCGGCCGACATCCTGGACGCCGAGCGCGATCAGCTGGGCGCGGTCATGACCACCGAGATGGGCAAGACGCTGGCCTCGGCCAAGGCCGAAGTGGCCAAGTGCGCCAAGGCCTGCCGGTTTTATGCCGACAATGCCGAGCGATTCCTCGCCGACGAGCAGGTGGAGCCGAGTGCGGTGAACGCCACCGGCAGCTACGTCCGGTACCAGCCGCTCGGCCCGGTGCTGGCCGTCATGCCGTGGAACTTCCCGCTGTGGCAGGCAATGCGGTTCGCCGCGCCGGCCCTGATGGCCGGCAACGTCGGGCTGCTCAAGCACGCCTCGAACGTCCCGCAGACCGCGCTATACATGCAGGAGCTGTTCAGCCGGGCGGGCTTTCCGGACGGCTCGTTCCAAACGCTGCTGATCGGTTCGGACCAGGTCGAGCGGGTGCTCGACGACCGTCGGGTGGTGGCGGCCACCTTGACCGGTAGCGAGGGGGCGGGACGGGCGATTGCCGCGATCGCCGGCCGGAACCTCAAGAAGACCGTGCTGGAACTCGGCGGCTCCGACCCGTTCGTGGTCATGCCGTCGGCCGACATCGACCGGGCGGCCCAGGTCGCGACCACCGCGCGCTGCCAGAACAACGGGCAGTCCTGCATCGCGGCCAAGCGGTTCATCGTGCACGAACAGGTGTATGACGCCTTCGCCGCCGCATTCGTCAAGCAGATGTCCGGGCTGGTGATCGGCGACCCGATGGACGAAGACACCGACATCGGACCGCTGGCCACCGAGCAGGGCCGGGCCGACGTGGCGGCCCAGGTCGAGGACGCCCGTGCGAACGGCGCTTCGGTGCTGTGCGGCGGTGACCCGATCGACCGGCCCGGCTGGTGGTATCCACCGACCGTGGTGGCGGACCTGGCGCCGCAAATGCAGATGTATGCCGAGGAGGTCTTCGGGCCGGTGGCCGGGCTGTACCGGGTGTCCTCCTACGCCGAGGCGATCGAGCTGGCCAACAGCACCGACTTCGGCCTGGGTTCCAACGCCTGGACCACCGACCCGGACGAGCAGGCCGCCTTCGCCCGGGACTTGGACGCCGGTGCGGTGTTCATCAACGGCATGACCACCTCGTTCAACGAACTGCCTTTCGGCGGCGTGAAGAACTCCGGGTACGGGCGGGAGCTGTCGGTGCAGGGCATCCGGGAGTTCTGCAACACCAAGACGGTGTGGATCGGTGAGACCGAGGCGGTGCGCGCCGGCGCGCACAGCGAATAGCCTCAGCGCGGATCCGGGTAGCTGCCGACCTCGGTGGCCTTCACGCTGAGCCATACCGGTGAACCGGCCACCAGCCGCAGTTCGGCGACCGCGGCCGGGGTGAGGTCGACCAGCGCCGGCGGGCTGCCCTCGACCCGCACTCGCACCCGGTCGGTGAGCAGTTCCAGACCACTGACCGTGCCGGCCCAGACGTTGCGCGGGCTGGCCTGCTCCGGCCGGTGGGTGTGCAACGCGATGGCCGACGGCCGCACCCGCACCAGCACTCGGCTGCCGGGCGCCGGCCGGCCGGATCCGTCCGACTCGGCGGCCTGGAGTACCCCGCCACCGGCCAGCGCCACCTCCGACCGCCCGCCCTGCACGCCCGGGTACAGGTTGAGCCCGACCAACCCGGCCACGTACTCGGTGGCCGGTCGGCTGGCCACCTCGGCCGGCGGCCCGTCCTGCACCACCCGGCCGTCCTCGATGACCAGCAGCCGGTCGGTGAGCACCAGCGCCTCCAGCGGGTCGTGGGTGACCACCAGGGTGGGGCCGGTGAACCCGGTTAGGTGGCCGGCCAGCTCACCACGTACCTGGGCCCGGGTGCGCACGTCCAACGCGGCCAGCGGTTCGTCCAGCAGCAACAGCGCGGGTTCGGCTGCCAGCGCCCTGGCCAGTGCGACCCGCTGCGCCTGGCCGCCGGACAGCTCGGCCGGCTTACGGCGCGCGAAACCGGTCAGGTCCAGCCGCTGCAACCACTGCGCGGCGGCCTGCCGGGACGCTCGCCGAGACAGCCCACCGGCCCGGCCGGCGAAGGCCACGTTGTCCAGCACGCTCAGGTGCGGGAACAGCCGGTAGTTCTGGAACACCAGGCCGACCGGCCGGCGCTGCGGCGGCACGAACACCCTGGCCGCCGGATCATCCAACACCCTGCCGGCCACGCTGATCCGGCCGGTGGTCAACCCGGTCAGGCCGGCCAACGTCCGCAACAGGGTGGTCTTGCCGGCCCCGTTCGGACCGATCACGCCGAGCACCTCGCCGTCGGCGACGCTGAACCGGGCCCGCAACTCGAACTCGCCCCGGCGGGCCGAGCCGTCGAAGGCCAGCCCGGTCACAGCCCGCTGGCCGGGCGCAGCCATCGGTCTCGCAGCGCGGTCAGCACCGCAACCGCCACCACCAGCAGGATCAGGCTCAGCGCGACGGCGGCCTGCGGATCGGTCTCCAGCGCTTGGTACACCGCCAGCGGCATGGTCTGGGTGGTCCCGGAAAGGTTGCCGGCAAAGGTGATGGTGGCACCGAACTCGCCCAGCGCCCGGGCCCAGCAGAGCACCGCGCCGGCCAGCAGCGACGGCATGATCAGCGGCAGGGTGACCCGGCCGAACACGGTGAGCCGGGACGCCCCGAGGGTCGCCGCCGCCTCTTCCAGTTCCAGGTCGGCCGACCGGATGGCACCCTCCACCGTCAACACCAGGAACGGCATGGCCACGAAGGTTTCGGCCACCACCACGCCGGCGGTGGTGAACGGCAGCGAGAACCCGAACCAGGACAGCAGATGCCGGCCGACGATGCCGCTGCGACCGAAGGCCAGCAACAACACCAGCCCACCCACCACCGGCGGCAACACCAGCGGCAGCATGACCAGCGCCCGGATCAGCCCGATGCCCGGCACCCGAACTCGGGCCAGTACCCAGGCCAGCGGCACTCCGAACAGCAGCGACAGCACGGTCGCCGAGGTTGCGCACTCCAACGACAGTCGCAGCGCGGTGAACGATGCGGTACCGGACAGCAGCCGGCCGAGCCCATGCCAGGGTGCTCGAATCAGCAATGCCACCAAGGGAATCAGCAGGAACGCCAGCCCGAGCGCGGCCGGCGCGGCCAGCAGCAGCGGCGCGCCAGGCGGGTTGTGCGACCGGTTGCTCAGGGCTGCTCGAACCCGTCCGTGCTGAACACCTGTTGCCCGGCGTCGGACAGCAGGTAGGCGACGAAGGCCGCGGCGCCGGTCGGGTTCGGCGCCTTGGTCAGCGCCGCGATCGGATACTCGGTGGAGGCGTTGACCGAGTCATCGATCGGGATCCCGGTGACCAAGTTGGCGGCCGAGCGGACATCGGTCACGTACACCACCCCGGCGTCCACCTCGTTGGTCTCGACCTTGGTCAGGGTGGACTTCACGTCAGCTTCTAGGGTGACCGGCTTGACCGTCAGCTTGGCATTGTCGAACACCTGCCGGGCGACCGCTCCGCAGGGCACCTGCGGCTGGCAGACGGCGACCTTCACCCCGGACCGAGCCAGGTCGGCCAGGGTCGTGATGTGCGCCGGGTTGCTCGGTGGCACCGCGATCTCCATGACATTGGAGACGAAGTTGGTGCTGGTGCTGGCGCCGCCGGCACTGATCACCTGGGTCATGTTCTTGGTGGCGGCCGAGGCGAACACATCGGCCGGCGCGCCCTGGTTGATCTGCAGCGCCAACGCCGAGCTGGCGCCGAAGCTGAGCTTCACCGTCACGCCGGGGTGGGCGGCCTCGAACTGCTTGGCCAGGGTGTTGAACGCTTCGGTCAGCGAGGCGGCGGCCAGCACCGTGATGGTCCCGCTGATGGCGGACGCCGAGGAGCCGCCGCCACCGGGGGCGGCGCTGCTGGTGCTTTGCTTCGCCGATGAACCGCAGCCGGTCAGCACGACGAGCGCGGTGGTGGCCAGCAGGCAGCCGGCTCGGACGATCATCAGCAACGCTCCATCGGCTTATTTGGCGGACGGGATCTCGATCACGACATTGGTGGCCTTGATCGAGGCGACCGCCAGGCTGCCGGGCTGCAACCCCAACTCGTCAGCTGCCTCCCGGCTCATCAGCGACACGATCCGGAACGGCCCGGCCTGCAGATCCACCTGAGCCATCACGGTGTCCCGTTGCACCCGGGTGACCAGGCCGACCAGGTGGTTGCGGGCCGAGCCCCGGCTGATCGGACCGGGCTGCGGTCGGTCCGATTCGGCAGCCAGGCTCACCGCGAACGCCGCCAGTTCGGCGCCGCCGACGGTCAGCCGGCCGGAGGTGGTGCTGGCCGGCAATCGGCCGGCGTCGATCCAGCGCCGCACCGTGTCGTCGCTGACACCCAGCAGCTCGGCGGCTTCGCGAATGCGGTAGCTCGGCACGTCCGAATGATAACCGCATTCGCGGCGCTAGTCGCAGGCAGTCTCCGCAGCTGCGCTGATTAGCTACTGCTATCGGGGCAACCGCGGCTAGCTGAGCGGAATCACCGGGACCTCGTCCCCGGCGGCCACCCGCCGGCCGTCGGCCACCTGGGCCAGCGCGGTGGCGGCGGCCGAGGCGGCGAGCTGATGGGAGTCCTGGCCGAGCACCGGCCGCACGTGCAGCCGGCCGTCCGTCCCGAACTCGGAGATCACCCGCAGGTAGGCGGTCCGGCCGTCACCGTGCGGACGATCCAGCGCCGCGTCGGCGATCGCCGGCACGGTGCGCGGCAGCGGGTCGGCGTGGCCCATCAGCCGCCGCAGCGCCGGCCGCGCCAGCAGCTCGAAGCTGACCAGCGAGGAGACCGGGTTGCCGGGCAGGCCCATCAGCAGGGTCGGCCCGTCCAGCACGCCGAAGGCGAATGGCTTGGCCGGCCGGATCGCCACCTGCAACGCGTTCAACCGGCCCAACCGGTCCAGCACCGCCTTGACCGGATCGGAGTCGCCCATCGACACCCCACCCGAGGTGAGCACCACATCGCACTCGGCGATGGCCGCGGCCAGCCGACGGTGCAGAGCCGGCACGTCGTCACCGGCCACCCCGAGGTCCACCGGTTCGCAGTTAGCGGTACGCAGCAAGGCCATCAGCATGGCGCGATTGGACTCATAGATCTGGCCCGGCTGAAGCGGCCGGCCATCGGTGATCAACTCATCACCGGTCACCAGCACGCCTACCCGCAACCGGGGGTAGCCGAGCACCTGCCGCACGCCCACGCTGGCCAGCACTCCGAGGTGGGCCGGCCGCAACACGGTGCCGGCGGCCAGCACTCGGTCTCCGGTCCGGACGTCGCTGCCGGCTTTCCGTAGACCGGCGCCCGGCGATACCGCCCGGTACAGCGCCACCCGGTCCCCCGCACTGCCCAGCGGGACGGCCGGACTGGCCGAGGAGTCCTCGACCATGACCACCGCATCCGCCCCGGCCGGCGCCGGCGCACCGGTCATTACCTTCCAGGTCTGGCCCGGTTCCACGGCCCGGTCGGCGACCGTACCGGCCGGCACCGTGCCGAGCACCAGCAGCTCGACCGGCTCGTCGGCGGCAGCCGCGCGCACGTCCACGGCCCGCACCGCGTAACCGTCCACGCTGGTGTTGTCGAACGGCGGCACGTCACCACCGGCCACCACGTCGGCAGCCAGCACGCACCCGGCCGCGTCGGCCACCTGCAAGAACGCCGGTTGCATCGGCGGGCAGGCCGCGAGCAGTTGGCGTTGGGCGTCCGCGAGCTCGATCATGGCTTGCACCCTAGACGCGGCAGACGATCCTTCAACCGCCTAGACGAAGTGTCCATAAACCGGCCGATCGGAAATTGCCCGAAATTCGTTGCCAAACGCGTCACCTTGCTCCGTGCCAACTCGTTGTAACTAACAGTGGTCAGTTGATTACAGAGCGGAGCGATGATGGCAGATGCGTTCGGGCGCGCCGTCCGTTCGCCCTGGCTACGCAGGACGCTGCTGCTCGGTGCTGCGACCGCCGGCCTATGGCTCGCGGGCAGCCTGGGTCATGCCGGCTCCGCCGAGGCGGCGGCGCCCGTGCCGGTCTCGCCGGCGCCGGCCGCGTTGACCCAGCCCGTCCTCGGTGAGACCACCCTTGCACCCTCGACGAGTGGAAAGTTGACCACCGCCAAGGTGGTCAACTTTCCACTGGTCACGGCGGCTATCGATCGGGCGTCCAGTGCGGTCAGCCTTGGGCTGCGCGCAGTGCCGCTATCGGTTCCGGCGGCGGCGCCGGTGCCGCTGCCCACGCGGCCGGTCACCGGATCGTTGGGCTCGGCGACTGCCGGCCCACTCCCGAAGCTAGGTCGGGTTCGGACCGCAACCGCCGGCCACTCTGGCCACCGTGCCGAGTCGAGCCGGCGGTTGAGCCTGCCGCCGACGCCAGGTCCGAACCCGGCCGCTCCGGCCGGAATCCCGCCAGCCGGCGGCACCAATGCCGGCGGGACGACCCTAATGACCTTGCTGATCCCGGACGGTTGCCGCATGGTCAGCCGGGCCGGACTGTTTGACCGGATCGACCAGCACTCGCCGGCGCCGCGTGAACGTGCCACGGCACCCGCCTTCTCCCCCGACTGACCCCTGCCTCGACCCGTTCCCCCTCGGGCTGCTTTTCGGTCCGGCACCTCGGGCTGCTTGCTGCCCGTCCCATTCACTCAAAGAAGGATCTGTCATGAATATCTGGATGAAACGCTGCCTCGAAGCAGGAGTTATCGCAGGCGGGTTATGGGTTCTCGGAACCGGCCTGGCCTCGGCCCAAGATCTCGATCACAGCAGTTCGACGCACGGTGGGTCGGTGCTCGACGCCCCGGTGAGCGCACCGGTGACGGTCAGCGGCAACGCCATCGCGCTGCTCGGCCACTCGCATGCCACCGCCAACACCGGCCAGCCGGCCAGCACGCCGACCACCGCCCCCCGTGCGGTGATCTCGATTCCGGTAACTGCCCCGGTGACGATCTGCGGTAATGCCATCGGGTCGGCCTCGGCCAGCTGCGGATCTGCCGGCTCCGGTAGCACGACCACCGGCTCCAGCGCGGCGGTCGCTGTGCCGATCACCGCTCCGTTCACCGTCTGCGGCAACGGGGTGGGCCTGTTCGGAGCCGCTTCGGCGACCTGCGGCACGCCCACTGGTATCAGCACGGGCAGCTCAGGTGGGTCAAGTTCCGGCAGTTCGACCAGCGGTATCGATGTGCCGGTGACTGCTCCGGTCACCGTCTGCGGCAATGGCGCCGGCGTGCTGGGCTCGGCCAGCGCCGGCTGCTCCGGCACCGGCAGCAATCCGCCGGCCAGCGGTGGCGGTACAGGCACCGGAACGCCGACCCAGGCTGGGGCGAGCCAGTCGGTAGACGGCGTCTCGACCGACCGACCGCTGGAGAAGATCGCGGTCAGCCTGGCCAGCAAGCCAACCAGCGCGCGGTCACTGGCGTTCACCGGTAGTTCGCCGGCCGTGCTCGAACGGCTGGCGGCAACCCTGGTCGCCCTGGGGACGGCGCTGAGCTTCGCCTTGCGTCGACGCACCACCTGAGGCCGTCCGGCCGGTCGCGGGTCAGCCAACTGGCCCGCGGCTGGCCGGGCCGGGCTGGCATGCGGTAAGTGTTGACGGATGGAACATCGCGAAGCCCGCCGGCTCGGCCGACCCCTGTCCGTCATCGGACTGGGCACCTGGCAGCTCGGTGCGGACTGGGGTTCGGTCGATGCCGCCGACGCGCTGGCGGTGCTCGAAGCGGCGGTCGAGGCCGACGTGCGGTTCTTCGACACCGCCGACGTTTACGGCGACGGCCGCAGCGAACAGCTGATCGGACGCTTCCTGGCCGATCATCCCGACCTGGACGTGCTGGTGGCCACCAAGATGGGTCGCCGGGTCGAGCAGTTGCCCGAGCTCTACACGCTGGCCAACTTCCGGGCCTGGACCGACCGGTCCCGAACGAACCTGGGCGTGGACGTACTGGATCTGGTGCAGCTGCACTGCCCACCGGATCCGGTCTTCGCCGACGATCAGGTCTTCGACGCGCTCGACACCCTGGTCGCCGAACAACGGGTACGGGCCTACGGGGTGAGCGTGGAGACCTGCGCCCAGGCGCTCAGCGCGATCCGCCGGCCGGGGGTGGCCAGCATCCAGATCATCCTCAACGCCTTTCGGCAGAAGCCACTGGACGAGGTGCTGCCGGCCGCCGCGGCCGCCGGTGTCGCGATCATCGCCCGAGTGCCGCTGGCGTCCGGGCTGCTGTCGGGCAAGTACACCCACGACACGGTCTTCGCCGCCGACGACCACCGCAACTTCAACCGGTCCGGCGCGGCCTTCGACGTCGGCGAGACGTTCGCCGGGGTCGACTTCGACACCGGCGTGGAAGCCGCCGCCGAATTCAGCGGGCTGGTCGACGAAGTCGGCCCGCCGGCCGCGGTAGCGTTGCGCTGGGTGATCGACCAGCCCGGAGTCAGCACCGTCATTCCCGGCGCCCGCAACGTGGCGCAGGCCCGGGCTAACGCCCGCGCCGCTGCGCTGCCGCCGCTGCCGGCCGGCATGCTGGCGCGAATCACCGACCTGTACGACCGGCGGATCCGGCCGGATGTCCATCAGCGCTGGTAACCCGACCGATCCAGCGCTGCCCGGCGACCCGGCCAACCTCCGGCTGATCGGACGGGGACCGCTGCGCGGACTGCCGACCGAGGTGGCGGTGCTGTCCGCGGTGGCGTTCTTCGTCGCCGCCGGCTTCGGCATCGTGGCCCCGGCCATCCCGGTGTTCGCCCGCAGCTTCGGGGTGTCGCGCACCGCCGCGGCCGGCGTGGTCAGCGCGTTCGCGCTGATGCGGTTGGTATCCGCGCTCGGCGTCGGCAGGCTGGTCAACCGGATCGGTGAGCGGATCGTGCTGGGCACCGGCATCGGCATCGTGGCGGTGAGCAGCGCGCTGGCCGGGCTGGCCGCCAACTACGGGCAGCTGCTGGCGTTGCGCGGCATCGGTGGGGTCGGTTCGGCGATGTTCTCGGTGTCGGCGAGCTCACTGCTGCTCGGCGTCACCTCCTCCGACCAGCGTGGCCGGTCCATGGGCGCCTTCAGCGGCGGCTTTCTGGTGGGCGGGATCGCCGGTCCGGGGTTGGGTGGGCTGGTCACCGGCTGGTCACTGCGCGCGCCGTTCTTCTTGTACGCGGGGACGCTGGCCGCGGCCGGTGCGGTCGGGGTGGCCCGGCTGCCCCGGCACCACCGAACCGGCACCGCGGATCCAGCCGCCGCACCGCGCTCGCCGCTGTCGGTCCGCCAGGCGTTGGGAATGCCGGCGTTCCGAGCGGCCGCGGTGGCCAACCTGGCCGACAACTGGGCCTCGCTCGGAGTGCGGGCCGCGATCGTCCCGCTGCTGGTCGTTGAGGCGTTGCACCGCTCGCCGGTCTGGACCGGTATCGGGCTGACCGTGTTCACGGTGGGCAACGTGTGCACGCTGACCCTGGGCAGCCGCTACACCGACCGTCGCGGCCGGCGGCCGGTGCTGCTGGCCGGTTGCCTGGGCAGTGCGGCCGGCTGCGCGCTGCTGGTGTTGCACCCGTCGCTGCCGGTGTTCCTGACCGCAATGGTGGTGTTCGGCGCCGGCAGCGGTCTGCTGGACGTGGCGCCGGGAGCGATGCTCGGCGATGTGGTCGGCGGCCGGGGCGGCACCGTGGTGGCCAGCTACCAGATGGCCGGTGACCTGGGCAGCCTGACCGGCCCGCTGGTTGCCGGAGCGTTGGCCGACACCGCCGGCTTCTCGGCCGCGTTCGGGGTAACCGCGGGCGTGTTGGTGGTGGCGGCCGGGATCGGCTACCGAGCGCCGGAGACGCTCAGCCGCGGGCCGTCCTTACGCCAGCGGCCCTGATCCGGCGCTGCACACAACACCATTCGAGCCGACCTGCCACACTCGACGGCACGGCTGAAGGGACTTTCGGTGCACGGTGATCTGCTCGACCTGGTGTTGCTCGTGCTGGCAGCACTGTCGGCAATCGGTGGCTTCCGGCGCGGACTGATCGGCTCGATCACCGCCCTGGTCGGCTTCGCGATCGGCGCCGCGGTCGGGGTGCATTACGCGCCCACCATCGCCCGCGCCATCCTCAAGGCACCGAGCAACTCGATCGCAGTGGACCAGGCGTTCGGCCAGCGGGCGATCACCCTGCTCGCGGTGCTGGCCTTCGCCGCGGCCGGCCAGTTCCTCGGCCAGTTCGTGGGCAGTCGGATCCGAGCAGTGATCGCGCTGACCCCGCTCGGCCCAGCGGACGGGGTCGGCGGTGCGGTGATCTCGGTGGTCACCGTGCTGGCGCTGGCCTGGCTGTTGGCGCTGACCTTGGCCTACGCGCCGGCGCCGGCGCTGGCCCGCCAGATCCACCGCAGCCTGGTGCTCCAAACCATCGACCGAGTGGTGCCCGACGGCGGCCAGCGGGTGGTGGCCACCTTGCTTCGCGAGGTGCAGCAGCACGACCTGCCGGCGGTGTCCGGACCGTTCGCCACCCTGCTGGCACCGTCGGTGCCCGCTCCGGATCCCGGTGTGGTGTCGGCGGCGACCAGGGCCGCGGAGGCATCGATCGTCAAGATCACCGGGCAGGCGCCGTCCTGCAACCGGTCGATTGAAGGCAGCGGGTTCGTCTACAGCGCGCAGCGGGTTATCACCAATGCGCACGTGGTCGCCGGGGTGAGCAGCCCCCGGGTCATCGTCCCGAACGGCGGCAGCCTGGCCGCTCGGGTGGTGCTGTATGACGCCGACCGAGACATTGCGGTGCTGGCGGTGCCGGGACTGAACCGGATCCCGCTGACCCTGGCCGGACCGGTCGGCACCGGCACATCCGCGGTGGTGGCCGGCTATCCGGAGAACGGTCCGTTTACCGCGCTGCCGGCCCGGATCGCCGCGCAGACGAAGGTGTCCGGACCGAACATCTACCAGAGCAAGACGGTGACCCGGCAGGTGTACACGGTTCGCGGCCGGGTGCGGCCCGGCAACTCGGGCGGCCCGCTGCTCGACGTCCGAGGCGAGGTGCTCGGCGTCGTGTTCGCCGCCAGCGTGGACCAGAGCAACGTCGGCTACGCGCTGACCAACGCCGAGATTGCAGCCGACGCCGCGGCAGGTCGCAAAGCGACCGGGACGGTCAGCACTCGAGGTTGTGACTGAACGGCGGTACGCCCGATGAAGCTCAAGCTGGATCTGCACGACATCTACAACCGGGGTGGCGAGATCGACCGGGCGTTGCGGGCCATCATCGACGAAGCGGTCCGCATCCGGGCGCCGCTGGTCGAGATCATCCCGGGCAAGGGCTCCGGCCAGCTGAAGAAGCACGTGCTGCGGTTCCTGGAGCAGAAGGAGATCAAGGCGCTGTACCACCGGGTCGAGAAGGACTCCGACAACTTCGGCCGGGTGTTCGTGCACTTCCGCTGGCGGTAATCAGAAGCAGCCGCTGACGGTAATCGGAATCAGCCGCTGGCGGTGACCCAAGGCGTAAATCGTGTGCGCCTCCCTACCCGGACGGCGGCGATGGCATATCAATGAATCATGGTGGCCGACAACAAACATCAAGCGCATCCGGGTGAACCGCGGCTGCCCGCTGCGATAGCGGTGCTAGTCGCCATAGCGCTCTACGCCCTGTTACCCGGCCGGTTGCTGATTGGACCGCGGTACGTGGTGCCGCTGCTGGAGCTGCTGCTGTTCATCCCGCTGGTCAGTGCCAATCCGCGCCGGATGACCCGGCAGAACAAGTCGCTACGCCGGCTGTCGATCGGCCTGGTGCTGCTGATCGCCGCCAGCAACGCGGTCTCGCTCGGCTTGCTGATCCATCGGCTGGTCAGCGGCACATCCGATGGCGCGATCCTGCTGGTGGCCGCCGGCCAGGTCTGGTTCACCAACGTCCTGATGTTCGCGTTGGCCTACTGGGAACTCGACCGGGGTGGCCCGATCATGCGCACCCAGACCGCACGGCCACGGCTGCCGGCCGCCGACTTCCGGTTCCCGCAGGACGAGGACCACGACGCGATCGTCGAGGTGGCCAAGCGTTCGTCCGCCGCAGCCAACTGGGCGCCCGGCTTCATCGACTACTTCTACGTCTCGGTGACCAACTCTTCGGCGTTCAGCCCGACCGACACCATGCCGCTGTCCCCGCGCGCCAAGCTGTTGATGGCGATTGAATCGGTGTCCGCGCTGGTGATGTCGGTACTGGTCATCGCCTACGCGGTAAGCCAACTGGGCTCCTGACCTCCCCTCCTCTCGATCGTGCAATTTCTCCGGCTGAGATGTGAGTCGCATGGACGGTGACGCGGATGGCGGCCACGCAGGAGGTGACGCCGCGCGCGTTGGTGGAGCTGGACTATTGGCGCAAAACGCAGCGTGTACAGGCGGGAGACCCCAACCCGGTACCCGCATCGCGGCGACCGCTGGTGGTGACAGCGCTAGGTAGGACACACGGGCCGCCAGGATGATCCTGGCGGCCCGTGTTCAGCCGAGGCTCCGGAAGGCGGGAGACGCGGCGTCCGCGTCTAGAACGACCCAGTGCATTTAGCGGAAGAACCTACGTAGCCGCACGAATTGGACGTGATGCCCGCGTCGTTGACCATCCTGGTGTGGGTGTCGGTTCCCGAATGAATCGTCTGGTATTCATAGGCGCCGTTGGTGTTGAGCACATCGACGGCGTCGCCGACCCGCCCAGAGCTGATTCTTCCCCAGGCCGCCCGACATGATGGGCTGTACCGCAACTCGATGAGGCGGCCACTGAGGGTGGTGCTCCGGACCGTTTCGGCGTCGTTAGCACAGGTTGTGCCGTCCGGATACAGTCCTGTGCAGGACGACCCGTAGCAGGTTGAGTTGGGCGTTACCTTCGAATGCGATGAGACGGTGCCGGCGGACGCGGCCGAATGCGATGAGATGGTGCCGGCCGATGCAGGAGCAACCTGAGTCAGCAGCAGGGCAGCACTGACTGCGGCGATACCGGCGAGATGCGTGAATTTCATTTGCGGCTCTCCTCTTCAGAGCTCATGGATTGTTGTTCACCACGCATGCGTGTTTGCTCGCCCTCCGCCTCTCTGACGGCGTGAGGGGAATCCCGGGGCCTCGATCTTGCACCCGCACACCAAGAATCTGGAATAGGCGAAACGTCCAAATAAGCATGCCTGAGCACATCGGTCTGAATGGCTGGTTTGAAGTGTGTCTGCCCGCTCGAACCCATTGCGCAAGCCCAACCCGCCGCCAGGAGCGCACCACCTCATCGGTCCAGGCGTGGGGACTCGCTGGTGATGTAGCTGGCGTGTTCGGCCATTACGGCCACCGCGCCAGATGGACCTGCTCGCCCGGGTTCGGAGCCACCGGACCAGACCGGCGTCCGGTCGCCTGCGTAGTGGGGTCATCGGGGAGCGGCCGGCGCGGTGGATGAACGGAGATCCACTCGCGCCGATAGCGCCAATTACCGCTGCCAGAAACGCTGCGGTTTACTGGCAGGCATGGCTGAACTGACTGCTGCACAGATCGGCTACCTGGCCGGTCAACGACTGGGCCGAATCGCCACCGCCGGCGCCGACGGCAAGCCGCATGTGGTGCCCACCTCCTTCCGGCACAATGCCGAACTCGGCACCGTCGATGTCGGAGGCTTCCACGTCGCCACCACCAAGAAGTACCGGGATGTGCAGGCAAACGGCTGGGCCGCGATCGTGATCGACGACCTGGTCTCCATTGATCCGTGGACACCCCGGATGCTGGAGATCCGTGGCAGGGCAGAGGCGGTGCCGGCCGGTGGCGCGGCGTTCGGACCGGGCTTCGGCGACGCTTTCATTCGCATTCACCCAGACAAGATCAATAGTTTCGGCATCGACTGAGCCAGCCGCCGCCGCGATCGGACCCTTGCGGTTAGCTGATACCAGGTTCAGAGTTGGTGCACAGCTAACACACATAGGGGGTCATGATGCTTCGGCGACTGCTGTCAGTGTCGATCGGTGTGGTGGCGGTGCTGGTGGCCGGAATGCTGCCGGCGGCCGCGGTGGGCAGCTTCGGTCCGGCAACGGTAGAGATTGCCGGTTGTCCCGGCCCGGCCGGCGATGCCGCGATCGGATCGGACGGAACGGTGCGCGGCTTCGTGACCTGCACCGGCAACCAGTACAGCCCGATCATCTTCTTCGAGCAGAACGCCGGCGGCACGCACCATGCCCAGCCGGCGCCGTTCTCCGGCCGGGTGCTCGCGGTCGCCTGGGACGGGGTCGATGCCACCTACGTGGTGTACGAGCAGAACTCCCGACTGCTGATCGGCAAGCGGGTCGAGCACAGCGGCAGTTACCTGCCGTCGACCTTCCTCGCCGGAACGGCCGGCGTGGTGCCCTTCACCGCCGGCCTGGTCGCGTCGAACAACCGCTGGTGGGCGGTGTGGAGCGAGCAGGTCGGCCCGGGCGGCGAGTTCGCGCATACCCAGCTCTTCCAACGGCATACCCTGCTGGGCACCGGGGGGCGAACCCAGATCACCACGACCGCGGCGAACGTCGATGACCGGCAGCCGGTGCTTACCTTCTACGCCAAGCGGGTCACCATGGTCTGGACCCGGATCACCTCGCCGGACAAGCCCGGTCCGTCCGGGCTCCGCTTGGGCCGTAACTTCGGTTTCGGCTGGCAGTCGTTCGCGTTGACCGGCGTCGGCCCGAACAACACCCAGCCGGACGTGATCGAGTACGGCGGCGTCGCCTACGTGACCTGGATCCGGAACGGCTCGATCTGGTACGCCGACAACGCGACCGGCCCATTCCTGTCGCACCAGTTCGCACCGGCCGGATTCAACCCCGCGGTCGCGGTATCCGGGACGAACGTCTTCGTGAGTTGGACGGCCGAGGACCCGACCAGCCGGGTGGTGCTGGCGCAGCGGGCCAACGAGGTATGGACGACCGCTTCGATCGCGGCCGCCCCGTCCACCTCGATCACGGTGCTCGCCCAGGGCACGAAGGCCAGGGTGGTCTACACCAGCGGCTCGGCGGTGGTGCTGCGGGCGCAGCCCTAACGCGCGCCCTCACCCGATCGTGCAACTCAGCCCTGTGGCATCCGCACCCAGCTGAACGGACCGAACGAGGTCGCGGTGGTCGGGTTGTGCGCACCCGGCGCGGCGGTGAGCTTGAGCCACTCCAGCGGGAAGGTCGAGCCGTGTACCACGATCCGGTGGAAGTTCGCGACGTTGTAGTACGGGTGGCTGTTCCACGCGTCGTAACCGCACACCCCGTTGTCCCCGGTGCACGGCGCCCCCTGCATCAGCGGGTTGTCTGACCGGTAGACGTGCGAATCACCGGTGAGCAACAGCACCGGCTTGCCGAGCCCGGTGGTGTGACCGGCCAGGCTGGACACGATCGGCTCGTAATTGGTCAGGTGGGCCGGGGTATTGCCATCCAGATCCCACAGGTCGGCCTGGGTGATCACCACAACGCCGGCGGCATCCGTCCGGCTGGCGAAGGAGAACGCGCTGTCCAGCCAGCGCAGGTCGGCTGCCGTCCGCTGAGCGGCCTCGTTCTGCTGGTCGGACGAGGCGGTCGGCGCTCCGTACCACGGGTCGGCATCGTTGTTCGAGCCGCCCGGCACGTTGATCGTCACGAACACGATCCCCCGGTACTCCCACCGAACGTTCTCGACGTACTGGGCATCGCTCGGATGGGCCGGGTCGGCGACCTGTGCTTGGGACAGCACCGCCAGGCTGCCGCTGCCCAGCGTCTGACCGGGCTTGGCGAAGAACATGGATCGCACCAGGGCGAGGTTGGCCACCGGGTTGCCGGCGGCGTAGTCGGCCGGTTGACCCGTCGCCGGATCTATCACGTAGTTGACCTGGCCGGTGCTGGGGTCGTACTTGCCCCCGCCCTCGGCCGCCTTGTGGCAGTCGGTCCATTCGTTGTCGCCGGGCGTGTACACCAGCGGATCGCTGAAGCGGGTCCACATGTCGTAGATCGACTGGTCATAGGGCTGGGTGCACCACTGCTTGCCGGAGTGGATGTCGCCGAGGTGGACCACCGTGCTGACGTCCGGATCGGCATTGATCGAGTCGATAAATGCCGGCGTGGCGTCGAACTGGGCATGATCGCCCTGGACCGTCCCATACGGCTCGTCGCCGAAGACCGCGAGCGTGAACGCACCCTTGCTAGCAGTAGCCGGGTCCGCTCCGGCGGCGGGTGACAGGGGCACGGTGCACAGCGTCAGGACGGCAGCGGCTGCGGCGAGCGAACGGATCATCAAAATGCCTCCAACAAGATCGATAAGCGCAGTACCCGATGGATAGTTGTCGATCTCGCCCCCGCCAGGCAAGACCCAATTTGCCAGCAGCAGCAACAAATTCGCTCGGTCAGCACACGGCTACTCAGTGCAGCCGCCGGCCACCAATCCGTCCGGCAGTGGCAGCCGGTGCACCACGCATAACCGGCGAGTGCACCTGGTCATCGCCACGTACAGGTCGCTGGCGCCGCGACCGGCCCGGGTGCCGGACTCGGCCATGATTGCCGCCGGTTCCACCAGCACCACCACGTCGAACTCCAGGCCCTTGGCCTGCACCGGGGTGAGGATCGACAGCCGCTCGTCGGCCCGAACCGGCTCCGGCAGCGCGGCCAGCACAGCCGCCTGCTGGTCCGCCGGGCCGATTACCGCCAACCGGCCGCCGCCGGCCATGTCCAGCCCGGCCAGCTCGGCGCCGATCACGCCCGCCGCGATCGCGGCCAGCGAGTGCTCGGCCCGGGTAACTATCGGTGGTACGCCGTCCGTCCGAGCCGAGGTCAGCTCGGTCGCGCTGATGCCGTTGGCCGCCAGCAGTTCGGCGGCGGCCTGC
This sequence comes from Jatrophihabitans sp., assembly GCA_035248685.1. Lineage (GTDB taxonomy): Bacteria > Actinomycetota > Actinomycetes > Mycobacteriales > Jatrophihabitantaceae > Jatrophihabitans_A. The sequence continues at coordinate 131,716 of DATFHF010000022.1, read as the reverse complement.
ATGATCGGGCCCGGCGTCCGGTAGTTGATGGTCAGTTCAGCCAGCCGCCAGCGCTGCCCGACGTACCGGCCGAGCGCGTGCGCCCAGGACCGGGTACCGGCCGGCGAGCCGGTCTGCGCCGGGTCACCCACCACCGTCATCGACCGGGACGGGCAGCGGCGCATCAGCACCCGCCACTGCATCGCGGACAGCTCCTGCGCCTCGTCCACCACCAGGTGTCCGAACGCCCAGCTCCGGTCACCGGCCGCCTCGGCAGCCAGCTCCCGGCGTTCGACCGGGGCGCCGTAGCGCTCGGCCAGTGCTGCGGCGGTGGTCATCCGGGCCGCGTCCGGGGCCAGCTCGGCCACCATGTCCAGCACCCGGCCGGCGTACTCCACCTCGCTGGCCCGCTCGGCGGCCCGGGCCGCCGCCGCGCTATCGGTCACCTCCGGCTCGCCAAGCAGTGCGGCCGCCTCGTCCAGCAGGGCAACGTCGGCCGGCGTCCACGGCGCCGAGCGGGGACGGGCCAGCGCCCGCCGCTCGGCAGCGGTCAACGCCGGCGCCACCGAGGCCAGCAGCCCAGGATCGGCATACAGGTCGCGCAGCAGCCGCTCCGGCGAGACCGGCATCCAGCACAGGTTCACCTCGCGCCGGACGTCGGGTGACTCCCGGACCGCGCTGATCAGCTCAGCCCGCCGGTCATCGTCGAAGTCGACGTTCAGCACGGTGGCCAACTGCATGGCCAGCCGACGCACCAGCTCGGTCACGAACCGGACCCGGGCCTGGTTGTGCGGCTTACGTGAATGCTGGGCGCGCTGCCGGGCCTGCTCCACGTCGGACGGGTACAGCATCAGCCGGCTGCCGTCGACGTCCAGCTTGACCGGCTCGCGGGGCAGCCGCTGGCGGTCCCGGACCGCGGCGGCCAGCACCCGGACCATCCGCCAGTCGCCCTTGACCGCCACCGCGGCGGCCGGCTCGGTGGCCTGCGCGTCGATGCCCGGGTAGAGCTGGCCCGGGGTGGCCAACACCACGCCGGTCTCACCGAGGCTGGGCAGCACCTGGGAGATGTAGTCGAGGAAGCGGTTGTTCGGCCCCACCACCAGAACCCCGCTGCGGGACAGCCGATCCCGGTGCGCGTAGAGCAGATAGGCGGCCCGGTGCAGGGCCACCACCGTCTTGCCGGTGCCCGGACCGCCCTGCACTACCAGCACGCCGGGCGCCGGCGCCCGGATGATCTGATCCTGCTCGGCCTGGATGGTGGCGACGATGTCGCGCATCCGGCCGGTGCGTGCGGCATTGAGCGACAGCATCAGCACGTCGTCGGCCGACACCGTCTCGGTGCCGCGACCGGCCGCGACAAAGGCGTCCAGGTCCAGCACCTCGTCCTGGATGCCGGTCACCGTCCGGCCGCGGGTGCTGAGGTGGCGCCGGCTGACCGCCCCGTCCGGCTCGGCCGGGGTGGCCCGATAGAACGGCTGGGCGGCCGGTGCCCGCCAGTCCAGCAACAACCGGCCGCCGTCCGGGTCGGTCAGCCCGATCCGGCCGATGTAGCGGCTGCCGTCCCGGAGCAGGTCCAGCCGGCCGATGCACAACCGTTCCTCAACGGCGGACAGCCGCTGCAGGTTCTGCCGGTGCAACGCCAGCAGGGCATCGCGCTCCACCCGGCCGGCCGGGGTGCCGGCGGTGCCGGCCCGGCCCAGCTGCGCCAGGGTCGCGGCGGTGTCAGCCCGGACCTGATCCAGCCTGGCGTACAGCACATCCAGCTGGGCCTGCTCGGCCCGCAGTTCTGATTGCGCGCGCAGCTCACCCTCGACGCCGGCGCTGGACACGGTGAACCATCCTGCCCTACCCGGTCATGGCCTCCGACAGCGCCGCCTCACGCTCCAGCGTGTCGACCTTGCCCAGCTCGACGACGGACACCCCGAGCAGCAGCATCAGCCCGAGCAGGCCGGCGCCCGACCACGGACCGCGGTGGATGTGCTCGTCGTAGATCAGCACGCCGACCACGATCGACAGCAGCGGATCCACGGTGGCAATCGCCGGCAGGCTGGCGGTGAGCGGACCGGCCTGGAAGGCCAGCTGGCTGAGGAATAAGCCGATCGCGCCGACCACGATCACCGTGTACAGCTGCCAGCAGGTCAGCGCGGCCATCAGCCCGTGCACCGCCTGGTCGGTCAGCCCCTTCAGCAGGGCCGCCGATGCCGCGTACACCACGCCGACCGCCACCCCCATCAACGCGGCGGCGTCGGCGGCCGGCCGACGGCGGTGCGCCAGCAGCAGGCACAGCAACGCGATCAGCACGCCGACGCAGGCAGCCACCACCGCCGGCAGCCGGTCCGGCCCGGCGCCGCCGTTGTTCGGGTTCGTCCCGACCAGGAAAAGGAAAGCGATCAGGCAGCCGGTCAGCACCAGCGCCCAGCGGACCTCGTGGGCGGTGACCCGGCGGCCCCGCCGGCGGCGCAGCAGCAGCGCGAACAGCAACCCGCTGATCAGCAACGGCTGGACGACGACGAGCGCGCCGAGGTGCAACGCGAACACTTGCAGCACCAGCCCGATCCCGTCGGTGACGATGCCGGCCAGCCAGAGCCGGTGGCTCAGCGTGGCGGCGGCGAATCGGGCCACCGCACCGGCCCGGAACCGGTGCACGTCCGGCAATTCAGCGGCGCTGGAATGTTTGAGGTTGGTTGAGGCGGCGAAGGCCAGCGCCGAGCCGAGGCTCAGGCCGACCACCAGCCAGGGCACCGCCATCCACCGCTCCCGTCCGTGCCCGGCCTGTTCGGATCCGCTACCGGCCGGACCTCAGTCTGCGGAAGGGTATCTCGGCCGGCCCGCCCCATGCTGCCCGTACCGAGCGGGTTCTCAGCAACCCGAGCCGTGCTGGCTGGCGCGGCACCTACGGGGCAGTACCATTGGCGACCGTGCCGCGACCACCGACCACCTCCGCCGCCCAGCCGCACCGCGTCCGCGGATGAGGATTGCGCACGTCACCGACTGCTACCTGCCGCGGATGGGCGGCATCGAACGCCAGGTCGAAGGCCTGACCCGGACCCAACTCGCAGCCGGCCACGACGTCGAGATCATCACCTCGGTGGCACCCGGCCGGGCCGATTCGGTGCTGCCGGTGCTCGGCCCGTCCCGGCTCGGCGGCCGGCCCGGGACCATCCAGTACCAGGCCACCTTCCGCGGCCGGCGGACCGTCCTGGCCGGCGAGTACGACCTGGTGCATCTGCACGCCTCCACCTGTTCGCCGCTGAGCTACTTCACCGCCGATGCCACCCACCGGGCCGGCATCCCGACCGTGGTCACCGTCCATTCGCTGTGGTCCTGGGCGGTGCCGATCTTCCGCGGCTTTGACCTGGCCCTGGACTGGCGACGCTGGCCGATGACCTGGACCGCGGTGAGCGAGGCCGCCGCGCTGGCGCTGGCCGACGTGCTGCGGCCGGGCACCCCGATTTCGGTGCTGCCGAACGGGGTGCGTCCGGAACTGTGGCAGTGCCAGCGGCAGCCGCGCGAGGAGAACCGGGTGGTGCTGGTCAGCGTGATGCGGCTGGCCGGTCGCAAGCGGCCGATGCAACTGCTGGCCATGCTGCGCGCGGCTCGCGCCCAATTGCCGCCGGAGCTGCGGATCGAATTGAAGATCGTAGGGGACGGCCCCAAGCGGGCGGCGATGCTGGCATACCTGCGCCGGCACCGGATGGACTGGGTGGAGCTGACCGGTCAGCTTGACCAGCCCGGCATCCGGCGGGTGTTCGCCGACGCTGATGTGTACCTCTCCCCCGCCATCCTGGAGTCGTTCGGCATCGCGGCGCTGGAAGCCCGCTGTGCCGGGCTGCCGGTGGTCGCCTTCACCGGCACCGGTGTGTCGGACTTCATCAGCCACGGCCGGAACGGGCTGCTGGTCGCCACCGACGCCGACATGGTCGACGCTGTGGTCTCGCTGGTTCGGTCGGCGGCGCTGCGAACCGCACTGTCCGCGCACCAGGAAGACCTCGAGTCCCGGTTCTCCTGGGACAGCGTGTTGCGCAGTTGCGACCGGGTGTACGCCGGTGCGCTCGAGCGGCGCCGGTCGGTGCTGTCTTCGTTCCGGCCGGACGAGACTGCTGCCTGGTCTGAGCGGGACGCGCTGCCGCTGGAGCTGCCCACCAGATGAGCTTTCGGCTGGTGTCCTTCCACGCCCATCCGGACGACGAGGCACTGCTGACCGCCGGCACGCTGGCCCGGGCGGTGGCCGAGGGACACCGGGTGACCCTGGTGGTGGCGACCGCGGGCGAGGCCGGACTGGCCGGCCAGCCGGCGGGGCCGGGGTTGGCCGCCCGGCGGCTGGCCGAGTTGCGGGCTTCCGCCGCCGCGATCGGCTGTGCCAGGGTGGTCGAGCTGAACTATCCCGATTCAGGAATGCACAGTGAACATAAGGGTTTCGCCGCCCTCGACGTGGACGAGCCGGCCCACCGGCTTGCTGCGATCCTGACCGAAGAGGCGGCCGACGCGCTGACCAGCTACGACGAGCATGGCGGCTATGGCCACCCCGATCACGTCCAGGTACACCGGGTGGCTCGTCGGGCCGCCGAGTTGGCCGGGACGCCGGTGGTGCTGGAGGCGACCGTAGACCGCACCGCGCTGCTGCGGGTGACCTGGCCGTTGCACAAGCTCAGGCTGGCGCCGGCTGACTTCGCACCGAGTCGGTTGCGGCAGGCCTACAGCGCCCGGGCCGACATCACCCACCGGGTGAACGTGCGCGGCTACCTCGACCAGAAGCGAGCCGCGATGCGCGCGCACGCCAGCCAGCGCGGCGGCGGCAGCGACACCCGGACGCTGGCCTACCTGCTGCGTTTGCCGCGACCGCTGTTCCAGCTCGCGCTGGGCACCGAGTGGTTCGTCGAAGCCGGCCGGACGCCGGGTCCGGACGGGCCGTCCGATGACATCTTCCAGACCCTGCGCCATCGTCCGGCTCGCTAGCTCGCCGCTTCGATGTGCCAGCAAGGCGCGACGGGCGCCACGGGCCGGTCGCGGTTCAGCCCCGGTTCATCCAGGTGGCCACGCAGGCTTCGTTGCCCTCGGGATCGGCCAATACCCACCAGGACGGCGCGCGCTGGTCACTGACCAGTCGGCCACCCGCGGCGATCGCGGCGTCGACCCTCGCCTGCGCGTGGTCGTGCGGGACCGCGACGTCCAGGTGCATCCGGTTGCGGTGCGAGTGCGTCGCGTCCAACTGCTGGAACCACAGGTCCGGCCCGCGTCCGTGCGGGTCGATGAGATCCTCCGGGCCGTCCTCCCGATAGCCGAGCAGGGCGCGCCAGAACGGCTGTACCTCCGCGCCGACCAGCGCGTCGATGGTGAGGTTGATCCATTGCAGCGAGCTCGGGTCGGCGGCCACCCCCAGTTCGCGGGCCGCGGCCGAGATCCGACGGGCCAGCTCGACATCCCGTTCGCTCAACCCGTGCACGTCGTGGCTGCTCAGCCTGACCAGCACATTCCGGTACTGCAGATTGAGGTCCGGGTGATGGTTAGCAGCCTCGGCCAGCTCGCCGATGGCGTTCACCAGGGCAAGCCCGGTGGCGAACCTGCCGGTGGCGAAGTGTGCGTAGGCGGCCAGGTTCAGTACCCGCCAGTCCTCGACCCCGGCCGCCTCGTGGAACTGCTGCGCGGTGATCCGATCGGTCATGCGGTCATCCTCACACACTCACAGCATCGGATCCGGCTCGAAGCCGAGCAGCACCCGTCCGGTCAATTCATAGCCCTGGGTACTGAGCGCGTAGTGCTGACCGGCCGTGTTCACGTCGCGCAGCACCCGCTGCAACGCACTGCTCTGGTAGATGGCCGCGGTACCGCTGGCCCGGAAACAGAGCTCCACCGCTCGGGTCGCCTGCTCGGTAGCGTGCACCGCGGCCAGCCGAGCACCGGCCCGTTCCATCGGTCCCGGCACTCGGCCGCTGTCGGCGACCTGGCGCAGCCGCTGCAGCCCGGCCGACAGGTAGGCCGCGCCGGCATCGGTCAACGCCTGCGCCTGGCCGATAGTGGCTTGCACCACGTCCCGGTCGGCCAGCCGTCGGCTCGAGCCGAAGCGCGCCCGCTCACCGGCCAGCTCGGTCAGCTCGGCGATGGCTCGGCGGGCCAGGCCCAGCGGCACCGCGGCCAGGATCGGATACAGCAGCGACCGCAGCGGAATCCGCCACATCGCGCCGGCCGGCCACGGGTTCAGCGCCGCGAGCTCGATAGTGTGCCGCTCCGGCACGTACAGCCCGCGCACCTGGTAGTCGACGCTGCCGGTGCCGGACAGTCCGACTACCTGCCAGGTGTCCAGCAACTCCACCGAAGCTCGCGGCATCAAGATCGCCCGGGCCGATGGCGGCCCACCGCCGGCATCCTCGACCAGGGCGCCACCGACGATCCAGTCACAATGCCGGATCCCGCTGCCGAACGACCAGCGGCCGTCCACCTCGAAACCACCGGGGCGCGATACCGCTCGACCACCCGGCATCAGCGCGCCACCGCACAGTTCGGAACCGGTCGGGTAGATCTCGCGCGCGGTGTCCCGGGACAGCTGAGCACCGGCCACGTTGCCGGCCACCCCGGTCGCCGCGCACCAGCCGGTCGACCCGTCTGCCTCGGCCAACGTCTGGATGATCGTCAGCACGTCGGCCGGTGCCGCCTCGAAACCGCCGAGTTCCACCGGCAGCCAGAGCCGGAAGATGCCGCAGTCGTGCAGGTCGGCAACCACGTCGGCCGGCAGCGTCCCGGCCTGCTCGATCTCGGCACCTCGGCTACGGAGCTTGGCGGCCAGCTCGCCCGCCGCCAGCCGAACCTGGGCAACGTCCGGATGAATCACTACCGAGTCCTTCCTGCCGATGGACATGCTGCCGATGGACGAGCCGCCGATGGACGAGCCCGGGTCAAATTGCATCCCGGCGCTGTAACCAGTGGAAGGCCAGCCAACCCACCGGCACCGGCAGCCAGAAGGTCGCCAGCCGGAACAGCAAAACTGCGCTGATCGCCGCCGAGCTGGCCATTCCGGCGGCCGTCAAGCCGGTGGACAGCGCCACCTCGACCGCACCGAGCCCGCCCGGCGTCGGTGCCACCGAACCGATCGCGGCACCGGCCAGATAGACCACGGCAACCTGCGGGATGGATACCCCGCCGGCGAAGGCGTGCACCGAGAACCACAGCGCGGTGATGTAGCAGGCGTTGAGCAGCACCGCGCCGAGCACCCCCTCGGCCAGCTTCACCGGGTTGGTCAGCAGGTTCAGCAACCGCGGCATCGCCTCGCGCAGCGGCGGTAACAACCGGGCCAGCAGCCAGCGCCTGGTCGCCGGCAGCGCCAACGCCACCGCGGCCAGCGTGACCAACGCCCCGATCGCACTGAACGCCCAGCCGGGGATCGGCAGGCTGTGGTGGGCCGAGGCGCCGGTGGCCGCCGCGAAGCCGATTAACAGCAGGACGTGGGACACCCCGTTGACCACCTGCGACAGTCCGACGCTGGTGGCCGCTCCCGTGATGCTCACCCGGGCCTTGCGCAGATAGCGGATGTTGACCGCCAAGCCGCCGACCGACGGCGGGGTGACGAAGCCGGCGAACGAGGCGGCCAGCTGCACCAACGTGGTGCGCGGGAACGATAGCCGCTCCCGGACGTAACCGGTCAACGACAGCGCCGCGGCCAGGTAGCTGGCGGCCGACGCGGCGAGCACCAGCGGCACCCAGCGCCAGCGGGCGCCGGACAGCACGGTGCGCAGGTGGACGGAGCTGAGCTGGCCGACGATGAAGTAGGCGGCGACCAGCCCAGCCACCACCGACACGATGGTGCGGGGCCGCACCCGTTCCACCCGAACCAGCTCGGATGCCGGTGCCGGCACCTCGCCCTGGATCGCCTCGCGGATCGCATCGATCAGGCCGGTGTCGTGTTTGATCGCCTCCCGGGCCTGCCGGCTCAGCGCAATCGGCTGAAGCACCGGCACGATCGCCGACAGCTGGGCATCGGTCAGCACCCGGCGGGCGCTGCTCACCGCCCGATCCACCCCGGCCAGTTCGGCGGTACTGACCAGCAGCTGCACCCGGTCCAGGGTGATCCGCAGGTCGGTCGCGAAGGCCGTGCCGTCCTTCGGGATCGGCAGCAGCACGGCGCCGTGCGGGTCGATCCGGATCTCGGTAGCGGTCAGGCCCCGGTGGGTGACCCGGTTGCGGTGCAACCGGTTGGCGATCTGCCACAGCTGCTCGAGCTGGTCGGCGGACGGGTCGGCCAGCGGGCTACCCACTCGATGCTCGTACACCAGCGCGATGGCATCCGGACCGCAGCGCACCCCGGCCAGCAGCGCCGGAATCGGCACCTCGGCTACCGCCGCCGCCATCGACAGCAGCGACCGGTGTTCGGCGACCCGCTCCAATGACAGCGCCGGCGCGGGCGCGATCTCCTTGCGGATCCGGATCAACCGGTAGACGTTCGACACCGCGCCGGAGGCGATCAGCTCGCGGTCGAGCACGTGCACCTCCAGCTCCCGGCCGTCCACCGCCCGCGCCTGGTACACCCGTCCGGCGTCGGAATCCTCGGCTCGCTCGAAGCTGCGCAGCCGAATGTCGCGCGCGCCCAGCGCCGCCACCAGTTGCTCGGCGGTCGGCCGCTTGCTGGCCCGGCCGGCGGCATAGCGCACCGCGACCCCGACGAACGACCCGATGATCAGGCTCAGGATCAACGACAGCAGGGACGCCTGGGTCGCCGTGAACACCGACAACACGTACAGCGAGGTGACCGCGACCAGCAGCCCGCTCCACAGCGGCTCCAGCGCCACCCCGGTTACCGCGACGAAGGCCAGCAGCGCGACCAGGTAGGTGTCGAAGGGACGAATCGTGCCGCCGGCACCGACCCGAGTGAGTGCCTCGTAGGCCCGGCTGGCGGGGTAATGCCCAACCAACCGGTCCAGTCCTTCCACCACCGCGATGGCGACCAGGCCGGTCAGCAGCGCCTCGATCAGCCGCCGGGTCTGGCTCCGGACGATCTCACGAGCCATGAACGCCAACGGCACCGCCAACGCGCCGAACGAGGCCAGCAGGCTGAACCCGCGGATGAAGACGTGCGGCACCTCGCCGAGCAACCTGGCCAGGTCGTCGTTGAGGCCCCGGCTGGTCTCCCGGGCCACGATCCCGATGCCGAGCAGCAGCAGACCGGCCAGCAGCAGGGCCACCAGCCGGACCAGATCCAGCGACTGCCGGACCCGGCCGGACGGGGTATCGACGATCCGAACGCCGGAGGTGGCCGCCGCCACCGCAGCCTGCGCCGGCCCACCGGTGGCACCGGCCGTCGGGTCACCGGCGGTACCCGCCACGGAGTCACCGGAGGTCTCCGCCTCGGTGTTCATCCGGTGTGCGCGCCCTTCCCAGCCGACAATGGTCGAAGGGTATTACAGGCCCGTCCCGGCCCGGGCCAGCCGCGCGCCGAATTCCGGGCCCGCCAGGCTTGCGGCTCAGCACAACAGCGGCCCGCGGTTCGAGGCCTGCTACTAGTTTCGTACTACAATTCTCTGGTGGACGTCCTGGGATCGGCACTGCGCCATGGCGTTGATTCGGACGACATCCAACACGCACTACGGCACGCGATCGTGGTCGAGGAGGTGGCCCAAGAGCCGACCCGCTATCTGGTACTCGGGCCCGATCGAGCCGCCAACCTGCTTGAACTCGTCGTCCTCGACCGACCGATCGGGACCCATCGTCATCCACGCGATGCCGATGAGACCGCAATATCAACGGCTATTACCAAGGAGGTGAACCCATGATCCAGCGCGACAAGACATCAGAATCCACACCTACCGGCGACACGCCTGTCACGGACGCCGACGTCGACACGATGGCCGATGAGGCTGAACGCGGCTACGACGTCGACCAAATCCTGCGTCAGCGGCGCGGCGGACGCCCAACACTCGGCTCGGCAGCTTCGACAGTCGAATCCGTCCGCTTAGACCCAGAACTCAAACGAGACCTCCTACTTCGCGCGGCCCGCGACCACACCAGCGTCTCCGAAATCATCCGTCGCGCGATCGGCGACTACCTTCGAGCTAGCTAAACAGTCAGCTGCTGCTCAACAGCCGCAGCCGTGGGCTGATCTCACGCTGCTCGCGCCGAAGCCAGTTCGCCAGGTCGACGGCAGACATCGGTCGGCTGATGTAGTAACCCTGCGCCACATCGCAACCGAGGGTGCGCAGCTCGTCCAGGGTGGCCTGGTCCTCGATGCCCTCGGCGACGATCCGCAATCCGAGGGCGGTGCCGAGGCTCAGGATGGTCCGGATCAACGCCCGGGTGCTCACCTGGTCGTCGCCGGACAAGCCCATCACGAAGGACCGGTCGATCTTCACCTCGCCGACCGGAAGCCGCTGCAGGTAGGACAGGCTGGAGTACCCGGTGCCGAAGTCGTCCAGCGACAGGCACACCCCGAGGTCGCGCAGCCGGTGCAGGACCGGCAGGGTCTGCTCGGGATCGCCCATCACGCTGCTTTCGGTGATTTCCAGGATCACCCGGGACGCCGGCATGCCGGTGCGCTCCAGGGCCTGCGCCACCCGGTCTGGTAGGTCGGCATCACTGATGTTGCGAGCCGACAGGTTAACCGCCACGCTGATCGGACTACCGGCGGAGCTGGCGTCCCGGCACTGCACCAGGGCGGCCTCCAGCACCAGCGGGGTGAGCGCCTCGATCAGGCCGGTCGACTCGGCCAGCGGAATGAAGCGGTCCGGGCCGAGCACACCCAGCGTCGGGTGGTTCCAGCGAACCAGCGCCTCGACCCCGGTCACCGCACCGGTTGCCAAGTCGATCTTGGGCTGGTAGTGCATGATCAGCTGCTCGGGGTTGGTGTTGAGCGCGACCCGAAGGTCGGCCAGCAACGCCAGCCGCTCGATCCGGCCGCGGTCCATCTCCGGTCCGTACACCTCGAACGGACGGTGGTTGGCCTTTGCTTCGTACATCGCGGTGTCGGCTTGCCGCAGCAGGTCGTTCTGTGCGGACGGGCCGCTGGTGACGGCCACCCCGACGCTGCACTCCGGGGTCAGCATCGCCTCGTCGAACCGGACCGGCTGGGCCAACTGCTCGGTGATCTGCTCGGCCAGCGCCGCCGCCTCATCCACCCCACCGGTCAGCTGGGGCAGCAGGATGGCGAACTCATCGCCACCGAGCCGGGCCACGGTGGCTTCGGCCGGGACGCATTCGAGCAACCGGTCGGCTACCACCATTAGCAGCCGGTCGCCGACCTCGTGGCCGAGGATGTCATTGACTTCCTTGAACCGGTTCAGGTCCAGCAGCAGCACCGCCGACCGGGCGCTCTTGACGGCCAGCGCCTGCTGGATCTGATCGCTCAGGTGCGAGCGGTTGGCCAGCCCGGTCAGCGAGTCGTGCGTCGCGTCGTAGCCCAACCGTTCCACCAGCCGGGTGCTCCGGACGGCCACCGCGAGATGGCCGGTCAGCGTCTGAAGCAGGGTCAGGTCTTCCTCGGTGAAGGTGGCGGTCTCCCCCAGCCGGTCCATCACCGTCAGCGTGCCGGACGACCCGCTGGAACGGGGCAGCGCGACCACCACGGCATCCCGCAGCTCCCGATCGGCCAGCCATCGGCGCAAGCCGCGGTCCTTGGTCGTCCGAGCAGCCAGCGTCGGCTCCTCCTGGGCCAGCGCGCGAACCACGATCCAGTCCGACCGGTCCACCTCGCACCGGCTGACCACCAACCGCTCGTCCTCGCCGATGGTCAGCAGCAGCGCCGGGGTGGGCTCACCCTCGGCGAGCAGCGCATCGGTGGCGTTGCGGGAATCGACGATCATCACCTGCACCGCCGCTGCGCGCAGCAGGGTGCGAATCCGGGACAGCAGCTGCTCGGCGAGCGCCTCCAGCGACTCCGCGCCGACACCACCGGCAACGAACTCGTGCATCAGAGCCAACGCCTGGTGCCGACGCCGGGTGGCGGCGTGGCTGCGGTAGATCGCGGTACCGATCACGATCAGGATCGCGACCAGGATCGCCCCGAGCGCGCCTTGGCCGAGCAGCAGCAGCACGATCATCGCGAAGGCGCTGGCAACCAGGTTCAGCACGCCCGCCGAACCGAGCATGGTTACCACGTCTTGCCGACCCATCGGGCCGTTGTGCAACGAGATCAGGATGAGCACCAGCATCGCCATGAACTGGTCGACCAGGCCGACCACCGATACCACCACGGCGACCGTCCAGAGGTCCGCATGATGTCTCGGGCCGAGAACCATCCAGACCAGGCAGGCATCCGCGGCCGCCTCAAAGGCATAGGCACCGATGTTGTAGAACGTCTTGACCGGCATGATCCGCTGGTAGAGAAATGCGACCAGCGTCCCGACCAGCCGGACGATCACCAGCGTGTGCGAGGGCAGCAGCAGCACACCGAGCACCAGCGGCACGCCCGCCATGGTCAGCGAGTGGGCCTGGCGTCGGAACTCGATGTTCATCAGGAACAGCTCGGCAAGCAGGAAGACCGTGATCAGGAACGGGATGAGGACGGTCTGCGGAATGCCAACGTTCAGGATCTGAGGCGATGATGCGCCGAGGTTGAGTGCTGTTGCGCCGATGACCAGTGTGCAGCTGAGCAACACTGTCCACTGTGCGGCACTGAGCCCACGGCGCATCTGACTACTCCCAGCCGACATCGGACCAACGCGAGGTGGACCAACGCGAGGTGGACCAGCGCGAGGTGGACCAGCGCGACGTCGACCAGCGCGAGGTGTCCCAGCCGGCATCGCTCCACCGGGAGGTAGACCAGCGCGAGGTGGACCACCGCGAGGTCTGCGAGCCGCCGCTGGGTGGTAGCCAGCCTGAGCCGGTCCAGGTCACGCCCAGCCAGCTCCCAGCGTTCCACGAGGTCAGGCTGGACGCCTTTGCCCACCAGTTCTTCGGGTCCCAGGGCATGCCTTGAACGTCGATCTCGCCGGTGAGCGGCACGCCATCGGCGTCGACCAGGTCGTTGCCGGCCCGGGCCGCCTCGATCGAGCCCTGCCCGGTCGATAGCGGGTAGTTCTGGGTGACGGCGGTGTTCACGCCGGACAGCCCGTTGACCAGATTGCAGAGCAGGCCGGAGCACGGGGTGGCCAGCTTCTTGGCAACCGTGAGCGCGTTGGCGACGTTCAGTTCGCCGGCACCGGCGTACCGCGGGGCCGCCGGCACGTAGCTGGCCGACTGGACCAGCGCGCCCTTCACCTGGTCCGGCGTCAGGTTCGGATATGCCTGCAACAGCAGGGCAACCGCGCCGGAGACCACCGCCGCCGCCTGGCTGCTGCCGCTGCCGCGGAACAGCCGACCGGTGCTGTCACCCAGCACCCGGCCCTCCGGGTGGTTGGCGTCGACGAAGGAGCCCGGATCGCGCAGCGACACGATCGAGGTGCCCGGCGCCAGCAGATCGACGTGCCGGGTGTCCGAACCGCTGTTGCTGAACGACGCGACGGTCGGGTTGTTCCAGCCCTGAACGGTGCCGCCACCGTCCGAGGCGCCGACGGCCAGCACGTACGGGTCGATGGCCGGGTCGGTCAGCCGGTTGCTGTTCTGCCCGTCGTTGCCGCCGGAAACCACGACCACCAGACCGTGCCGCCAAGCGTTCTCGGCGGCCGCGGCCAGCGGGTCGAGCTGGTAGGACTGGAGCGAGTCGGTCCCGAAGGACAGGTTGACGACGCGGACCCGGCTGCCGTTCGGCGCGGTCTGGTGTTCGGTAACCCAGTTGAGCGCGGCGATCACCTGGCTGACATCTACGCTGCCGTCGGTGGTAGCCAGCTTCATCGACAACAGCGAGGCATCGGGTGCCACGCCCAGCTGCACCGACGGACTGAGGCTGCCGATGCTGGCGCTGTTCAACACCGCACTGTCCCGACCGGCGATGATGCCGGCCATGAAGGTGCCGTGCCCGTAGGTGTCCAGGTCGGTCAGCACGCCGTTACCCTCGATGGACAGATCCGGGCCGTAGCTGAGCTTGCCGACCCCGTCCAGGCCGGGCACCAGAGCGGTGCCGGAGTCCAGCAGTGCCACCGAGACGCCGCGTCCGGTGATCTGGCGGCCGGCGGCGTCCTGCTGCTTCCAGACGTTGCGCGCGCCGATCGCGTTCTCAATGGTGTAGAGCGAACCGGGGTCGGCCGACGGATCGTTCTGCCCGCTGCCCGTCAGTGCGGTCAGGTCAGCGGTCAAGTCGCCCCAGAGCGAGGAACTGAATGGTTGTTGGGTGCCGACGGCTACCCGAGGACGAAGGGGACCGGGCTGGGTGGCGCTGGCCACCGGCGCGGTCAGCGCCAGTGCCATCACGGCCACGCACAACCTGCGGGCGACATGCCCGTTCAGCCATGCCCGGTCGGTACCCGAACGTTCTACCGTGGCCATCCGTGGCCCCCTTCAGTTCCATGGCGCCCCGGCCGCCACCCCGTCACGCTGCGCGTGCATCCAATTACTTAACACTTACCACACAGGCTTGTCAGCCGAATCGCAATTTCTGCAATTTCGGTTTCGTATTGCAGAGTTGCCGTCAGCTCGTCAGGGTCGGACTGGCGATGCCGGCGTTACCGGACACATCGGCCGACGCGGAGGCCACCTAAGCGCTCAGGCGGGGTGGCGGGGCGATACCGCCCATATTGTTGACCACATCGGCCAATTGACTACTCACCGTAGAAGAAGTTATTACTTGATGTAGTCACCGGGCTTGTTTGGCAAGCCGACATACTGCATGCCATGAAATTCCGAACGACTGTGTCGCAGGCCGGCAAGACGGCAATCGCTGGTCACGGTGGCCAGTTGCCGGTACCGGACCCGGTCAGGAATCCACTGCCAACCGCAGGCCGAAGCCGATAAGCACCAGACCGGTCGCCCGTTCGATCCGCCGTCGGATGTGTGCGGTGCTCAGCCAGCCGGTGATCCGGCCGGATACCGTGATCAGCACGGCGAAATAGCTCGCGGTCAGCAGCACGAAGATCCCGCCGAGCAGCAGGCTGACCCAGCCCACCGAATAGCCGCCGGGCACGAAGCCGGGCAGGAACGTCACGAAGAAGACGCCGACCTTGGGGTTGAGCAGGTCGGTCGCCACGCCAGCCGGGTAGCCGGTGCCGAGCAGGCTGCGGCCGGTCGGTCCGGCCAGCGACTCGGGCCGGGCGCCCGTGCCCGCAACGACTGGATTCCCAACCACAGCAGGTAGATGGCGCCCGCGATCCGCAGCACCAGGTAGGCCTGCTGGCTGGCCCGCAGCACCGCCGACAGCCCGAGCGCCGCGGCGACCACCCAGATGGTGAGCCCGGACAGCACACCGAGCACGGTCCGCACCGCACGCGCTCGGCCGCCCCGGACCAGATTGCGCAACACGACCAGGGTGTCCGGGCCGGGCAGCAGCACGATGAGCGCCGCTGCGAGGGTGAAGGCGCCGATAGACAACAGCATCCGCAGAGCCTACGTCAGCCGAACAGGCCCTCGCCGAGATAACCGCCGGCGTTCGACACGCCGGGCAGGCCGATGAAGTAGCCGCCGCCGAACGGTTGGACGTATTCGGTCATCGGCTCGTCGATCAGCCGCTCCTGGCATGCCTCGAACTGATCCTGAATGTTCTGCTGGTAGCTGCAAAAGATCAGGCCGGCCTCGCTGTTGCCGTTGCGCGCCATACCGGCGGTCTCGTAGTTGTAGCCCCGTCGCAGGATCCGGCTGCGGTCGGTCTGGGCGGTACGCGGATTGGCCAGCCGGATATGGGCATTCAGCGGGATCAGCCGGCCGGTCGGGTCGGCAGCGTAGTTCGGGATGTCGGTCTCGTTGACGCCGTCCAGCGGAGCACCGTTGTCGCGGTTGCGACCGATGATGGCGTTCTGCTCACCGATGCTGGTGCGATCCCAGAACTCCACCAGCATCCGGATCAGCCGCACCACGATGAACGTCCCGCCGATCGCCCAGCTCGGTTGGCCGGAATCCTTCGTGATCCACACCAGATTCTCGCTCTCGGCCGGGTTGGCGATGCCATCCTTGTAACCGAACAGGTTGCGTGCTGCGCCTACCGGTCGGGGTGCGGAGTGAAAGCCGATGATCTTCCACTCCAGTTGCATCATGCCGCGGGTGGCCCGGGTGATATCGCGCAGTGCGTGATGGATCGAGTCGTCGGCGTTGGAACACACTTGCAGCAGCAGGTCACCGCCGGTCCAGTCCGGATCCGGAATGTCGTTGGGAAAGACCCGCAGCTCGGTGAGCCCACGCGGCTTCTTTGCGGTCAGACCGAACCTGTCGGTGAATACGCCGGCCGCCAACCCGACGGTCACCGTCAGCGCGTCCGGCGGAACCCGCACGCCCAGCACACCGTTGTCGATTCCCGGCTGCCAGCCTTGCGGAGTTGGACTCGCCGGCACCAGCGAACCCGCGGTCAGCGACTGGATCCGGCCGGTCAACCGCTGCAGCAGCGTGCGCAGTTCGTCGGCATTCCTGGACAGCAACCGGAACGAGGCGAAGCAGGCCGAGCGCTGCTGAACGTCCGGCCGGTAGATGCCGGCTTGGTTCGCTCCCAGGAACGGCACCGAGATGGTCGCCGGGTCGATGACGTCGGCGCCGGCCAGAGTGGCCTGGCTCAAGGCGACGGCACCGGACGCGGCCAGCGCCGAACCGAGGCCGGCGCTCTGCAGGAAGGTGCGGCGGTTGATTCTCATCGGCTCAGCTCACCTCCTCGAGGACGACCGGCACCAGGTACAGCACCTCGAGCGCGCCGCCGATCGCCCCGTCGATCGGCTGGCGCTGATGCTTGGACAGCGTGCGGTAATCCGGCCAGTCGCCGCGCACCTTGCTGTGAATCAGTGCCGCATCGAGAATGTCCAGCGCCGCCACGGACTGGTCGTAGACGCCGCGCCCGGATTCGACGGCCGACAGCAGCGACTTGAGTTGGTCGAGTAGTGCCCGGGTGCCGAGCACGTCGGCAGAAGTGAGCGCGTAGGCCATCCCCGAGCCGTAGTCGTCCTGCCCGGACAGATGATCGCGCAACGCATCCTCGAGCATTTCGTGGCAACTGCCCGGCAGGTCGGCAGGGTCGATCTCGAGCTTGTCCAAGCCGGCGCGCAGATCGGCCACGGCATCGGTCAGCTTCGTGACGAAGCCGAGCACCCGGGGCAGGCTTTCGTCGCCGAACAGGCCGTACTCGATCCGATGCAATCCGGTGAAAGCCGGATCGGCCACACCGCGTGGCAACCCGTGGGCCAGCCCATTGATCGCCGTACTAGCGGCACCGAAGCTGTCGGCCGCTGCGCCGAGTTGCTGCCAGGTGCACTGCGCGGTCAGCCAGCGCTGCTGGGCGACCGTTCGGTTGCCCGCTGCCACCGATGTTCGCAACCTGGCTAGCTGCCCGATCAGCGCCTCAAGCTTTCGCCCGACATAGCCGCGATACTCGATGGCGACGGCGCCGAGCGGTGTCCGGAGCGGGTTGGTCTGGGTGCGCACTCGACGTCACCTCACTTGATGGGCTTACCCCCGATGGCCAAAATCACGGCCAGGATGACACGCCGCTCGGCCGCCGTCCAGGACTGATATTGCGCTTATTGCGGCACTCGTTGCTAGCCGCGACTGGGCATGAGGTTCGGTTAGCTGGAGGCTTACGCCCATGTTCACAGCACAATCTCGATCAGCCGCCGGCCGTCCAACTGGTAGGGAGGTTATGCATGCTGATCCGACCAACCGGCTGCGGCAGCCCCGGATCGGTCTCGGCCCGGTCGCTGCCGGGTTGCAGATCAAGCAGGATCCGCAGCAGCAGCAACGGAGTACCGGCTGCCCAAGCCTGCGGCGAACAGGCAGTCGGATAGGCCACCGGCAACTCGGCCTCGTCGCGTGGGTAGCCGGCAAATACCTCCGGCAGCCGGTAATCGAATGCGCCGGCCGCCTCCAGGGTGGCCCGGGCAATCCGGCCGGCGTCCTCGCGCCGGCCGTAGCGGGCCAGGCCGGCCGCAATGAGGGCGTTGTCATGCGGCCAGACGCTGCCGTTGTGGTACGACAGCGGGTTGAACGCGCCCTGGCCGGTGGCCAACGTCCGGACTCCCCAACCGGAGAACAGTTCTTCGCCCAACAGCTTGGCTGCCATCGCCGCGGCCCTGTCGTCATCGACGATGCCCGACCACAACAGGTGGCCGGGATTGGAGGTCACCGTTCGAACCGGCCGCTTGTCCCCGTCCAGGGCCAGCGCAAAGTACTGCTCGTCCGCCAACCAGAAGTCGTGGTTGAACCGGTGTTTCAATTCGGCCGCGGCTCGCTCCAACCGTTCGGCCAGCGACCGGTCGGCCCACACCTCACGGGCCAGTCGGGCCGCCCGCCGCTGGGCATCGTAGGCGTAACCCTGCAACTCACAGGTTGCCCTGGGCAGAACAGCGAGCGTGCCATCCGGATGTACGACCGCATTCGGGGAATCCTTCCAGCACTGGTTTTCCAGGCCGGTGTCCAGATTGCGTCGGCGGTATTCCTGGTAACCGTCACCGTCCAGGTCGCCGTCCTCGGCCAGCCAGTTCAGTGCGGCCCGCGCGGGCTGTTCGAGCTGCCGCACCAGCTCCCGGTCGCCGGTCCAGTACTCGTACTCATCGAGCAGGATCAAGAACAGTGCGGTTGAATCGGCGCTGCCGTAGTAGGGCGAATGCGGACGCTGCCCGAAGTGAACAAGCTCGCCGAAGCGCAGTTCATGCAGGATCTTGCCGGGTTCGGCGTCCCGGAAGTCGTCGTGGCTGGTGGCCTGGCGAGCGGCCAGCGCCAGCAAGGTGGTGGCGGCCAATTCGGGGAGGAACGGCAGCGCCTGGTAACTGGTGATGATGCTGTCCCGGCCGAACAGCGCCATGAACCACGGCAGGCCGGCCGCCGGCAGCGCCGCCGTGCTGTCTGATGGATAGAAGCGCAGCGCGGCCAGATCCCGAATGCTGCGGGCATACACCCGCCGCAAGTCGTCCCAGTCGCAGTCCAGCACCGGCGCCCGCTCCACCCAGCCGGCCGGGTCGGGCGGCGGACTGCTGGCCGGGCGTGGTGTCACCGACCCAGCTTCGGCCACCTCGACGGTGAGCACGGTCTGCCACGACTCACCCGCCGGGACGGTAACTGGAAAGGACAACGAGCCGGCCGCGAGCACCGCGCCGGGTGCGCTGATCGTGGTCTGCCGAGCGAAGTCGGCGCGCCGGTAGTGCAGCACGGCTTGCTCGGCACCGGTGGTGGTGAACGTTTCACCGACCTTGGCCAGCCGGTCCTTGACCTCAAAGATGTCGGCGAAGTCGGCGCCGAACACCATGGCCAGTTCGACCACCAGCTCGTGACTGTCGTGATTGCGTACGGTGATCTCTTCGCGCAGGCCGGCGCCCACGCTTCGCCGCCGGATCACCGACGCGGTTGGGCTGGCGTGCACCGTGCCGGTGGGTAGAAATAGGAAGAACACCGCCGAGCCATCCTCGTCCAGCTGAGTTGACAGCTGATCCAGGGCGCGCCCGTCCCAGCGCAGTTGCCAGGTCGACAGGTGACGCATGTCCCGGTAGAAGAAGCCTTCCGGCTGCTCAGGACGGGCATCCACGTCTCCGCGCTGATCGCTGACCATGAACGTGCTGCCGTTCAGCACGGTCACCTTCGGTGAATCCACCAGCAGCCTCCGATGCTCCGGCCGTATCGCCGATGAGACCTCGGGATAGGAATATGCGAGTCGTTTCACCCCACACGGCTGGGCCGACTACACCTATTGGCTCACCGCCGACCGGAACAATGTCAAACGTATCAACCGGCTCATCGACGGCGACGACCTCGTGATCCTTCAAGCCCGCTACCGCTACAGCTAATCGCGGGTTTCTGTTCAGCCAAGGCCTGGGAAATAGGCACGGCCCTTTCTCCTCCGACCGCTATCCGGCAAGCAGTTCGGCGATGCTGTCGAAGCCGGCGATGACCAGACCGACGAATAGGCCGCCCAGGACCGCGACCGAGCCGGCGGCCAGCCGGATTTCGCCACCGCTCGCCGACAGGATTAAGCCAGCCAGGCAGACCAGGAGCAGGATGGTGTTGCGGACGAGATGGCGGCCACCGAGCGGCACGCTGGATCTGCCGAAGCAACGACACGGCGTTCGGTTGCCGGTACGCAGGTTGCGCACGATCGTGACCGCGAATGCCAGAGTCAACCCGGCGCCGAGCGCGCAGCCCGCCATTGCGCTGGCCGCTGCGGGCAGCAGGACGAGCACCACGGTGCTGAATTCCGCGGCAACGGTCGCCGCCGCGGTGATCCTGGCTAGTCCCGGACGGACCAGCTTCAGCGCGGCCACCGAGCCGACGAATTCAGCGAAGGCGCCGCGGCCGACGAGTTTGCCGCCCACGGCTAAGGCGAACACCACCGCGATGGCCGCCCGGCAGGCAATCGCTAGGTACTGCATCGCGCGGTCCTGACCCGCGGCAGCCAGCCGCCGGGACGACGCGTCAGCTGGCCGATCACCCGGCCGATCACGTTGTCGACAGGGATAGTGCCGAACGTGCGGGAGTCGTAACTGCGCGGGTTGTCGCCGCACAGGTAAACCTGTCCGGCAGGTACCGGCCTCTCGCCTTCGAAGGCGTCACCGGCCACCGCCGCGACCCGCTTGACCAGATATCCGCTCGGGCCGGGCACGCCGGTGGGCAGACGGCAGACCACCACGTCCCCTCGCCGGACGGCGCCACCGGCCCGCCGGCGAACGACGAGCACGGCATCACCGGCTTGATAGCTCGGGCTCATGCTGTCGCCATCGATCGTGATGACCAGCAGGGTCGCCCGCGCCGTCCCCAGCCCGACCGTACCGGCCAGCAGGCCGAGTAGGGCGAGCCGTCGTTGCATGACACCGAACCCTACGGTCAGGCATCCGGGCGGGACGAGCCGGTAACCGGCGGGGCCGGCAGCCGGTAGCCCTCGGCCTGCAACGCGAACAGCCGGGCGTACTTGCCGCCGCTGGCGGTCAAGTCCGTGGGGGTGCCGCGTTCGCTGATCTGGCCGTCGTCCAGCACCAGGATCAGGTCGGCGGAGTTCATAGCGCTGAGCCGGTGCGAGATGAGCAGAGTCAGCCGGCCGGCGCGGAAGCCGCCCAGGCTCTGCTGCAACCCGTATTCGACCTGGGCATCCAGGCCGGAACTGGGCTCGTCCAGGATGAGGATGTTGGCGTCCTGGCGCAGGAAGGCCCGGGCCAACGCCAGCCGCTGCCACTCCCCACCGGACAGCGTCGCGCCGGAACCGCCTTCCTCAGGCGGGAAGATCCGGCTCAGCATTGTCTGATAGCCACGCGGCAGGCGTTGGACGGTGTCATCAACCCCGGCCAGTTCGGCAGCTTGGCGAATGCGGGCCTCGTCACCGACGGCATCCAGCGAACCAACCGCGATGTTGTCGGCCGCGGTGAAGTCATAGGCCATGAAGTCCTGGAACACCGCGCTGATCCGGCGTCGGAGCAGGCCGGGCTCGATGGTGCTGATGTCGACGCCGTCCCAGCGGATGCAACCGCGCACCGGCTCGTACAGCCGACACAGCAGCTTGATCATGGTGGTCTTGCCTGCCCCGTTGAGGCCGACCAGTCCGATCGCCTGACCGGCCGGCAACCGGCAGGAGACCCCGCGCAACACCCAGGGCAATCCGTCCGAATAGCGGAACCAGACATCGTCGAACTCGATGCAATCGGTCAGCGGGTTGAGGACGCCTGCCGCGGCGGTAGCCGCCGCCGGTTGCGCCTCAGCGATAGCAAGATACTGGCTGAACAACAGCAGGCTGCGGTAGCCGATCGAGGCATTCTCGGTAACCTCGCCGACCACCGCCTGCAAGGCCACCATGGCGGCCAGCAAGACGGTGACATCCCCGATGGTGAGCCGGTGTCGGCTGGCCAGGTAGGCGGCCGCCGAGGCGCCGCACAGGGTGACCAGGCCGGAGATCACCCCGATCAGCAGCTCGATACCGGCCGCGGTCCGCTCCACCCTGGCCTCGGCCTGGTTGGACCGTCCCAGATCGCGCAGCATCCGACCGATGAAGAATTCCCCCAAGCCGAACAGCCGAATCTCCTTCGCGGCCCGGACGTCGGTGGCCAAGTAGCGGTAGAAGATCAGTCGCCGGTGGTACATCGAGGTGTCGATGACCACGTCCGCGCGCAGCTTGGCGACTCGCAGCTGCAGCAGGCAGGTCGGCACCGCGGCGGCGGCCACCACCAGCACCAGCCATGGGTACAACACCAGGATCGCGGCAACGAACCCGATCGCGGTGACCCCGGCCTGGACCAATGCCAGCCCCGAGCCGATGACACCTTGCGGAGCGGACTCACCGGCTTGTTCGGCCAACCGGATCTGGTCCAGCTTCGCCGACTCCTCGAAGCTCGCCAGCCCATCCACGGCATGGATGGCGCGGAACAGCCGCACCTCCACCACGGTCCGGATGGCGCGGTGCATCGCGGTCTGTAGGTAACCCTCGGCGGCCCGAGCGGCCACCGTGACCAGGCCGCAGAGCACGATGCCGGCGACCGCCAGCGTCACCGTCAGCTGCGGAACGTGTTGCTCTACCAGGCTGTCCAGCAACAGCCGGAGCGACCAGGCGGCCAGCACCGGGACCACGCCACCGACGACGGCGAGGCAGACCACGGCAAGCAGCTGTGCCCGAGCTGCCTCCCAGCCGAGCCGCAGTGCGGCACCGATCTGGCGCGGCATGGCGCGGTAGCTGAGCCGGTCGACCGGCACCTCAGGTCAGTGCGACTGGCCGGCCGAAGCCGGCACGGATGCCGAATCGAGCGTGGCCAGGATCGGTGCCAGTGTGTGATCAGCCTGCTGGATATAGCCGTCCCGGATTAGCAATACCGACGGGAACTCACTGATCTCGAAGGCGGCGGCGATCGGTCCCAGGTCCTCTTCCTCCAACACGATCGCGTGGCCGGCGAGCTCAGCCACCATCGGCGCCCGGTCATCGGCAGGGCCGACCACCCCGACGATGGGTGGTGGGCTGAGCCGAGGACCGTGCTCCCGGAATGCGGCGATCGCCTTGGCGCAATCGCCGCATCCGGTGCTGAGGAGAGCGAAAACCCTGGTGTTGTCGGCGAAATCCGTCTCGCTTACCGACCGGCCGTCGGTCGCGGTTGCCGTGAACTGAGCGACCGGTGTACCGGGGTGCGGCAGGCTTCCGGGCGAAGCCGGCAGGAACATGTTGACTCGCTCGGTGACCGACCGCAGGCGCCTCGCCAGGATCAGGACCAGTCCGAAGGTGGACAGCGCGATGATGGCGACGAGTACCAGCGCGATGGACAGGATGACGATGGTCGACCTCCGGGCTAGCCGATGCTGTTAGTTCGGGCAGTTGTAGTTCTTGCAAGAACCCGTTTGCCACGGCAGGCAAGCGATGACGCCACCTGGGCAGTTCTTGCAACACCGGCGACGGGTGCCGCTCTGCTCGCAGTAGGACAGGGTGCATGCCTGCGCCCGCGCCGACGGCAGCAGCAACTCCAGCACCGCACTACCCAACCGATTGATCGACCTACTCATGAGCATCTCCTATCCAGGTTGGCGATGATTCCCGGGCTTTCCAGATACTTTGCACTGCTTGCCCGACTAGAACTACGCCTGCGCAGGTGGACAGTCAAGGTCAACTGCCGTCAAATTTTGGGGTGGGCCGATGTCCGGTCAGTCGGTGCCATGTCCGGTCAGCCGGTGCCGTCCGCTTACTGCGGGCAGTGGTAGCCCGAGCAGGAACCGGTGACCCACGGCGTGCAGACCACACCACTCGGGCAGCCCTTGCAACACCGGCGACGGGTGCCGCTGTGCTCGCAGTAGGTCGGGGTGCATGCCTGCGCACGCGCCGACGGCAGCAGCAACTCCAGCACCGCACTACCCAACCGACCGATCGACCTGCTCATGCGCGTCTCCTATCCAGGTTGGTAATGGTCGCGGGCATTCCGGGTACTTTGCAGGCCCTTGCCCGACGACGACTAGGCCTACGCCTACCCGGGTAACCAGTCAAGATCGGCGGCAGTCAAATTTCCGGACCTCCGCTGAAGCACCGATCGTGGTCACGAGCCCCAGACCCGCACGTAATCGACGTGATACTGCTGGGTGAAGGTGCCAGGCTGAACTTGCCGCTAGCCGCTAGCAAGGCGACCGCGTTTCCCTGATGGTTAGGCCGTGTTTACCCCGCCACCGGGGCCGTCGTCATTCCTGCTCGACACTCGCGGAGTTGGGGACCAGGATTCGCCCGGCGCGGTGGTGTTGATGACCAACGGGGTGGCCTGCAGATACTGCGGCAGCTCCCCCTGAGCGGCCTTGAAGTGCGCGGACTGGACGTGCGACGCACCCGCCGCCTCGTCCCGGAATGCTTCGATCAGCACGTACTGCTCGGGATCGGTGACGCTGCGGGACCATTCGAACCATAGGCAGCCGGGCTCGGCCCGGGTGGCGTCGGTAAATGCCCGTGCGAGGGTCGGCCAATCGTCGACATGCTGGGCCTTCGGCCGTAACTTCACGGTAATCACGATCATGGAATACCTCTGAGGTGTCAGTCAGTGCAGGTTCCTGTCGGCGGCTCGCGCGCCGGCATCGGTTAGCCTCCGCACAGCGTTACGAGATGTCTCGGACGCACTTTGCGGCCCTTGGTGGGCGGACTCTCGCACAGACGGCAGACGCCCTGCAACGGTGTAAGGGGCCTTTAGACGTTTCGCCGTGTTGAAGGTACGGCGACCAGTCGGGGCGAGAGGTTTGCATCGAGCAGGAACTTCATGCCGGTCGAGCGATCGGGACCTCACGCTCGTTAACGATCGCCGCCGCATACTCCAAGGCTGCTGACACATCAGCGCGTTCGAGGTAGGGGTAGTCGGCCAGTACGTCGTCGACAGTAGCGCCGCCCGCGAGCCGGCCCAGCACCATGCTTACGGTTACCCGCAGACCCCGGATGCAGGGCAATCCGCCCATCTGCGCGGCGTCGACCGTGATCCTTTCCAAACCCATGCATCACAGACTATCGCCGAGTGGGCCGATTGTCGGCGATAGCCGAGCGTCGCGCTCCCGCTCGATGTCGCCAGCAAGCAGTCAGTCCCGGCGGCGAACCAGCACGTCCTCCAGCAGCAGGGACGCGACGTCCTGATGCGCCAGGAAGAACCCGATGGCCTGGGCCGGCGTCTCGACCATCGGCTCGTTCGGGCCGTTGAGCGAGGTATTGCACAGGATCGGATAGCTGGTCAGCTTCTCGAACTCATACAGCAAGTCCGCCAGCGCGCAGTCCTCACCCGGAGCCAGCGACTGGGCCCGGGTCGTACCGTCTGGGTGCGCAAGCGCCGGCAGCTCACTCGACAACCCGGCTCGCAGCGTGTGGGTGTAGCTCATGTACGGGCTGGCCGGCCCGTCGAAGAAGTCCTGGAATCGGTCGAGTGGCACCACCGGCGCCACCGGTCGCCAGGCCTGTCGACCCTTGATCCGGTTGAGCCGACCCTTGCTGGCGGCAATGGTCGGCGACGCGAGCAGGCTACGGCCGCCCAGCGCGCGCGGACCGAACTCCGCGCGACCCGACCACCGCGCGACGATGTCACCGCGGGCCAGGTCCGCCGCGATCCGGTCGGCGGAAGCTGGTTCCTGGGTGACGAGTTCGGTTACCGCGGTCAGCGCGGCGGTCCAGCACACCGCGTCGTAGCGGATACCCAGCCGATCCGAACGAGGCGCCCGCCGGCCACCGCCGCCCGTGGCGAAGTGGCCGGCGTAGGCGCAGCCGATCGCTATGCCCGAGTCATGCGGTGCGCTGGGGACGTGGTAGGAGCCGAACAGGCCGGACGAGCAGATCCGAGTGTTGGCAGGGATGTTCAGGAACGAGCCTCCCGCCACGGCGAGATCGGCGAGTTCGGTCAGCTCCGCGGCTCGCCGCGCGTAGGCCAGTAGCGCACGTTCGGTGGCGTCCTGACATGCCGCCGCAAGCTCGATCAGTTCGGCGTCGCCGGCCTGCCAGTCGACCCGGTGCTGCCAGTCATTGGGAAAGCGCACCTGCGACCCCTCGATTGCGACCAGGTCGTCGCCGGTCAGCCGGCCGGCCCGGACCGGACTGTCCAGGCCGGCGAGGGCCATCGTCTGGCCGTGGCAGTCTTCGCCACCGAAGATCCGGCGGCTGACGTTCTCGTACAAGCTACCGACGCTGAAGACGAAGGTTCGGGGTGCGTTGTGCGGGACGCAATACTCCCGATCGAGCAACCGCAAACCCGCGGGCCCGGCTCGATAGATGGACAGGCATTCGGTCCGGACCAGCACGGGTAACCGAGGCGAGATCAATCCGGGCACCCACTCGTTGAACGGCAGGACGAAGTCGGCGCCGTCGGTCGTGGTGCTGCCGGCGAGGTCACAAACCAGTACCGCGCACTGATCCAGGCCGGACGTGCCGAACGCCGACCAGGCGTGAGCCAAGTGATGGGAGATGACCCGATGCCGTTTGTCGTACGGATCGAACGCGTCGAACTCGGGATCGAGCAACGGACGGTGCAGGCCGAACCCGCCGGGTGAGGCAGACTGCCAGCTGGAGACGACAATGTCGACGTCGGCCATGCCGACGCCCGCCGCGTCCAGGCACTGTCGGATCGGCAACCGGTGGGACAGCATCTCGTCCCCATCGTGCTTTAGGCGGCTGAAGCGCTCTTGCGCCACGGCGGCCACCAACTCACCGTCGACGACGACTGCGCAGGCGGCGTCGTGACCGACCTGCAGGCCGAGCGCAACGCTCACAACGCGAACGGGCTCTGATTCGTCGGCGTGAACCCGATGGTCAGCACGTGCACGCGCTCCAGTCCGGTGACCTGCGATCGACCGTGCACCACGGCATTCGCATCGAGTAGGACGATCTCGCCCGGCGCCAGCGCCAACGGGACCGGTTCGGAATCCGGCGGATGGACGATCAGTTGCGAGCCCGGATCGGCACCGGCCCGCTCGTGCACCAACAGCATGATCACGTTCAGCGAGAAGACTTCGGTGTCGACGTGCGCCGAGATGCCCATGCCCGGCGAGTCGTAGTACAGGTAACTGGCCACCCCGGTCGGTTCAGCCGTAGCCATGGCATGGTGCCGGACGAAATCCAGCAGCTCGGAGCTGTTGGCCAACTCGTCGGCGATTGCACCCCCGCAGCTCACCCGCTGCCGCTCGTACAACCGTGCATCAGGCCGACGCCGGTAGGACTCGTCGATCAGGCTGGCCAGCAGGTCGGCGGGCAGCCAGTCCGGCCACCCGTGGAACAGCACGCCGTCCGCGCTGACCTCGCCCCGATCGGATCGCAACCGGGCCAGGCAAGCCAGGGTGGTCCGAAGCGCGTCACTCGGGGACGAGCCGACCTCCTCCGACGGCGCCAGGCGCCCGGCAGCCATGCCCAGCAGCAGCCGGAGGTCGTTGAGTTCGGCCTGATCCAGGGTGTCGACCAGCTCGGTCAGCCGGCCGAGGAGCGTCGTCGGTGCGACGGTCACTCTTGCTCGGCGATGCCGAAGCGGCGCGGAGCCTCCAGGATCTGCTCGCGCATGGCCAGGGTCATGTGCACGGACATCGGCTTCATGAACATGCGCTGACGGGGGTCGCTGATGTCGTCTGCGGCAACCTGGTCGGCGTGGACCGCGGCGGAGACAATGATCTCGTCCAGAACCGTGCGTTCGTGCTCCGGTAACTCCCCGCGCAACTGCTCGAGTCGATCCAACACCCGCGGTAATGCGGCTTCGAGTTGTTCCTGCTGACCTTGGCGGTCGAAGCTGTCGTCTGCCATTTCGGTCCGTCCTTTCCGGCCTTTGGTTGTCCGGCTCAATGACGAACGCAAACTACACCGGACTGGGAGGGTCAGCAATCGGGGGCATTTCCCGAATCCACAGTCTCTCCTGGTCGGCGTCGCGTTCGTCGGAAGCGGCCAACCCGGTTGCCTGAGCCACCCGCTGGGAGGCGATATGGCCGTCCGCGATCCAGGCGCGCACTGTTGCGATGCCGAACTCGGCCACCACATAGTCGACCATGGCCGCCGTCGCCTCTCGGCCATAACCCTGCCGCTGCCACGGCAGCCCGATGACATAGGCGATATCGGCCTGTTGCTCCGCCACGGTGGTTTGGACATAGCCGATGACCATCATGTTTGCGGTTATTCGAACGGCCCAGTTCAGCCATAACTCGGTGCCGTCCGGGGATCGCCGTCGCTGCCAGGCCGCGAGCCGGCACTGCCACCACGACGCCGGTTCCGGTCGACCACCGATGAATGCGTACACGCTGTCGTCGCGCAACGCGGTGGCCAACTCGCTGGCATGTTCGACGGTGATCGGCTCCAGCAACAGTCTCGCTGTCCGCAGCGCCGGTAGCTCGACGATGCCGGTACTCACACAGCAACTCCCATGCAGTTCTACTGACGTCCGATAATCGTGAATCAGCTGCTAGCAAGCCAGCTGCGGAATCGCACCGAGGTGGCGCTGCCAACGAGCTGGCCGAGCTGATCGAGGCATAGCGCCGAGGCGCATCCGGCGGCGATGTCGACGATGCGGGCAGCGTCAGCGTGAAGATCAGGCATCGTCCTAACATCGAAAACCTTAAGTTCTCGCAAGGTCTGCCTCGCATCGACTATCGCACGTTCGACAGCATTAACAGGTGTCTTCGGCGGTCCGAACAACTGATCGATCATCGATACCAGCGTTGCAGCCCCGCTTTCCGGAAGGTCGGGTAGAGCCGCCAGACCTTCCCAGCCTGGACCGAGAAGGATGACCGGTCGGCCAAGCGCAAGGGCGAATGCCACCTCAGAGTCAGTACCTGGGCCGCCCTTCAAGGCGATGGCGCTTTGGCAGACGAGTGCGTTGATGAAGTTTCGTTCGTCTCGGTAATCGTTCGCCAGCACGAATCCGCGCCGATGCCTGGGGACGGTGACCGGCGCACCGGCCTTCGGGACGGCAATCCACCCGCCCTCTCCACCCATTTGCAGCGCCTCTTCAGCACCGGCGAGTGCACTCTCCTTAACGGAGCCATCCGGTTTGCCGGAACCGCCGCTGAGGAGAATGTGGTGCTGGGCAATTTGCCGACCCAGCGACTTGGCTGTAACGGCATATGGGTTGCTTCCGCTCGGACCGAACACGGCAATGATGCGCCGAGCCATGCCGTTACCTCCGACAATCGGCGAAGATAGTGAAACCGCAAACCGGTCGCTAGCGCGCTGCTCGGGTTCAGGCGGAGCTGTCGGGTCACTTCTGTGCTCATGATTCCAAGCTGGCAAATGTGGTGGGCGATACTGGGATCGAACCAGTGACCTCTCGCGTGTGAAGCGAGCGCTCTCCCGCTGAGCTAATCGCCCGCATGCTGCTGCGGAAACCTGGGCCAGCTTACATGCCGCGCAAGAGAAGGCTGGCGCCCGCCTCGCTAGCTGAGCACGGACCAGGACCTCAGCGCAGGAAGCGCCAGCCTAGGTAGCCGAGCCCGACCAGCACCACCAGTCCCAGCAGCCCGGCCAGCCCCCGGACGAGCAACGATTGCCGGGCCAGCCAGGCCGTCCATCCGCGTAGTAACTGCCGGCCACGACGTAACAGCCGTTGCGCCCAGACGAACTCGGTCGCCCAAACCGCCACGCCCAGGAACACCACCGCCCAACCCGGCCCGGGCAACGGGATGAGCAGCAAACCGACTACGACGACCGCCGCGCCTAGAACTGCGATCAGTGTCTTCCAGATCAGCGGTCCGCCGGGCTTGCGATATACCCACGAGCGGAGGGGACGCAGCCACTGCGGCGGATTGGCTCGATCTTTCCCGGGCTGGTCGACCGCTGGCGCGGCGCTTCCTCCCGGGTCTCGGCTCACTCGACGAGGCTACCTGCGATCAGAGCGTCGCCGTGCCGAGCGACCGACCGTCTTACGGGAGACCAGGCAGCGCTGCAGCATGAGTTCGTCCCGGATGGTTGGCGGCACTGGCAGATGTCGCGACTGCAAGGCCGCGACATAGTCCTCGAGCGAGTCCAGCAGCCGCAATTGCTCCGGGTTGGACGCTAGGCTGCGAGCCTGCGAACGCAACGCCTCGATCTCAGCACGAGCAGCTTGAACTCGGTGCAACAAATAGCTCAACTCGGCGGGGCCTGACCACCCGGTCCGGGATTCGGCTCCGAACGGCATCGACGTCACCCGCCAGAGATTACGCTTTTCCCGCGCGGAAATCTCCTGATTGTGCAAGCACAACGCGATCATTACAAAGGTGCATTCACTCGAACTGCACTAATGATCCGCCAGGTGTCTGCACGAAAAGGCAGTATGAAGACGGCAGCCCACAACCTCCGAGGAGCACGCGTGCCCGCAGTACCGTCCATCCGGCTCAACAACGGCGTCGAGATCCCGCAGCTGGGCTTCGGCGTCTTTCAGATCCAGCCGCAAGACACCGTCGAGGCGGTCAGCACGGCGCTGCGGGTCGGCTACCGGCACATCGACACCGCCCAGATGTACCGCAACGAGAAGCAGGTGGGTGAGGCGATCGCGAAGTCCGGCCTCGATCGGTCGGAGGTCTTCGTGACCACCAAGCTGAACAACGACAAGCATGACTTCGACGACGCGCTAGCCGCCATGGACCAGAGCCTGACCGACCTCGGGCTGGACCAGGTCGACCTTTTCCTCATCCACTGGCCGCTGGCCAACGTTACCGACTACGTCCGAACTTGGCGGGCCATGGAACGAATCCACGCCGAAGGCAAGGCCCGCGCCATCGGCGTCTCGAACTTCCAGACCCACCACCTACGCAAGCTGCACAGCGAGACGGACGTGCCGCCGGCGGCCAACCAGATCGAACTGCACCCCTACCTGACCCAGCAGGAACTGCGTGACTACCACGCCGAGCACGGCATCGCCACCGAAGCCTGGTCACCGATCGCACGTGGCGCCCTGCTGACCGACCCGACCATCACCGCTATCGCGGTCGGCCACGACCGGACGCCGGCGCAGATCGTGCTGCGCTGGCACATCCAGCTCGGCAACATCATCTTTCCGAAGTCGGTGACGCCCGACCGCATCCGTGAGAACTTCGAGATCTTCGACTTCGAACTGTCCGAGGCCGAGCTGGACCGGATATCCGCGTTGAACCGGGACGAGCGGATCGGGCCCGACCCGGACCTGTTCAACCGCATGTAGCGGTCGCGGCTTAGCCGGTTCGCGGGCCGTTCTTGCGCAGCGCATGGCGCAACTGGACGATCCGCACCGTGCCCGGGATGGCGACCAGCAACAGCCCGATGACCGCCGACAGCAGAATCGTCAGCGCCAGCGAGAACCGGCCGTACCAGCCGAAGAAATGCACCGAGACCCGGTGCGAGTTCTGGGCGATGAAGATGATCAGCAGGATCAGGAACAGCGCGGTGCCGATCAAGCCGATCCATACTCCGCTGACCCGCGAGGAGCGGACCCGTCCCCGGTGGTCGAAGCCCGGCGCCGGCGGAGTCACCTCGGTCGAGGTTGCCGACGTAACCGGGGCGGCCGGATCGGCGATGGTCGAGCCCTCAGTCGCCGGCGCGATGCTCTCGGTAATCGGCGACGTGGCAGGCGGGGGGTAAGGGCCTTGATTCACGGGATCTGTCATCGGGCGTGACTCCTCTGTCCGGTGCAGGCACCGGGGCACCTGCGGTGCGCGCGGTGGACGGCCCGGTTTCGGCCGGCGCGACTGAGACGTCAGGTACTGCCGAGATCCACGGTACCGCGCCGGCTACCGCGGCTCAGCGCACCGACCGGTGGCTGGCATCCACTCGCTGGGTGAGCCCGAGCCGGTCGAGGTGTTCCAGCAGCGGCACCGCGACTCGGCGGGTCGCACCCAGCGCCTGACGCGCCTGGCTCAGCGTGAACGGTTGCGGCAGGCCGGCCAGTACCTCGACCGCCTGCTCGACGGCGTCGGCAGCCACCACCAGATCCGGGGCCAACCTGAGCAGCTGCCCGGCCCGAGCTGCCACCGCGAGCTCCCGCGGCCCGACGCCCAGCTCGGCCAGCTCCGGACGTTCCGGGGCATCGAAGGGCCGGTCGGCCAGCCGCTTCAGCAGCCCGTCCACCGCACCGGCCGCGGCCCCCACCGACGGCTGCACCCCGGGACGGGCCAACCTGCCGTCGACCAGCTCCAGGCCGGCCTCGCCGGCGGCCAGCCGCAGCAAGCCGGCGTCGACGATGCCCACCTGCTGCCGGGCCGCTTCCACCGGCAGCCAGGGCCGGCGCGGATCGCGGCGGGCTTGTTCGTCCACCAGCCGGACCAGCTCGGCCAGCCAGCGCCGCCAACCGTCCGGGTCGACCAACCAGTCACCGCGTTCCAGCACACCGGCCGGCTGGTCGACCGGAATACCCAGCGTTCGCAGCAAATCGCGGCGCACCGCCGCTCGTCGGCGCACCTGCCCGGCCACGCTGCCGGCGACGCCGGAGGCCAGCTCGGCGGCCCGATCGGCCGCGGCACCCCGCCGGCTGAGCGCCGGCGGATCCGGATCCAGCACCCGGACGCCGGCAACGATGCTCTGCTGGGACGGATCCCGCAGCACGCCGCGGTCACCGACCTGCGCCGGTACCGGCCGAGGCAGCCCGAGCCGGGCATGCTCGGCATCCAGCAACCTGACCCGAACCGGCAGCGACGCCGAGCCCAGGTGCAGCACCAGTTCACCGGCCGGCTCGGCCAGCACCGGCTCCAGCCGGACGTCCAATCGGTCGCTGAACTGCCAGGCGCCCGGCGTGACCAGGCAGTCGCCTCGGCGCACCTGGGAGCGGTCCAGCCCACGCAGGTTCACCGCCACCCGGGCCACCGCTACCACCTTGTCCGCCGAGCTGCCCAACGCCTGCAGGCCCCTGACCGGGAACCGCCGACCGGCCAGCTCAAGCTCGTCACCGACGGCCAGCCGTCCGGCGCCCAGCGTGCCGGTGACCACGGTGCCGGCCCCCTTGACGGTGAACGCCCGGTCCACCCACAGCCGGATCCGGCCATCGGTGGTCGGGTCCGGCAGTGCGTCCACCAGCCGTCCGATGGCTGCCGCCAGATCAGCCATGCCCTGTCCGGTCACCGCCGATACGGTGACCGCCGGTATCTCGCCCAGGCTGGATCGGGCCAACCGGGCCTGGGCGTCGGCCAGCACCGCCGCCGCTTGAGCAGCGGTCGCCAAATCGGCGCGGGTGACCGCGAGCAACCCGTGTTCGATGCCCAATGCCGTTATCGCGTCTAGGTGTTCTGAGGTCTGCCGGCGCCAGCCCTCGTCGGCCGCGACCACCAACAGCACGGCCGGTACCGGTCCGACGCCGGCCAGCATGTTGGGGACGAACCGCTGATGCCCGGGCACATCGACGAAGGCCACCGTCTCGCCGGACGGCAGCACCGTCCAACCGAAGCCGAGGTCGATGGTCATGCCCCGCCGGCGCTCCTCGGCCCAGCGGTCCGGCTCCATCCCGGTCAGGGCCCGGACCAGCGTGGACTTGCCGTGATCGACATGGCCGGCGGTCGCGACGACCCTCACCGAACCGCCACCACCCTCACCCGCGGACCGCCCGGATCGCGGCTAGCACCGCCGGGTCGTCGGACGGCTCGATGCAGCGCAGATCCAGCAGGCACCGGCCACGCTCGATCCGTCCGATAACCGCCGGATCCCCGGTGCGCAACGGTTCGGCGAACCGGGCCGGCAACGACAGCGCCCAGCCGGGCAGCGGCACCCCGGGTGCTCCTCCCCCACCGACCGCGCCTTCGCTGGGCACCACGGCACATTCGGCCAGCTCCGCGGTCAGTTCGGCGTTCTGGACCAGGTCGGGCTCACCGGCCAGTGCGGCGAGCAGGTCCGCACAGCGCCCGCGCAGCAGTTCGGGGTCGGCATGCAGGTACCGAGACGTCGGTGTCGCCGGGCCACGCAGGCTCGCCTCCAGGCCGGCCAGGGTCAGCTTGTCGACCCGCAGCGCCCGGGCCAGCGGATGCTGGCGCATGGCTGCCAGCTGGTCGGCGGCGCCGAAGGCCAGGCCGGCTTGCGGACCACCGAGCAGCTTGTCACCGCTGCAGGTAACCAGCTGAGCGCCAGCCACCAGGGCGCTCGCCACATCCGGCTCGTCGGGCAGCGCCGGGTCCGGCCGCAGCTGGCCGCTGCCGACGTCGACCACTAAAGGGACGCCGCTGCCGGCCAGCAGTTGGGCCAGCTCGCCGACCCCTACGCTGCCGGTAAAGCCTTCCAGCCGAAAGTTGCTCGGGTGCACCTTGAGCACGCAACCGGTGCGGTCACCGATCGCCGCCCGGTAGTCGGCAACGGTGGTCCGGTTGGTGGTGCCCACCTCCCGGATCCGGGCACCGGTCGATTCCACCAGTTCCGGCAACCGAAAACCGTCACCGATCTCGACCAGTTCGCCGCGGCTGAGCACCACCTCGCGGCCGGCTGCCAGCGCGCTGACCGCCAGAACCAATGCGGCCGCGCCGTTGTTGAGCACCAGCACGTCCTCGGCCTCGGGCACCGCCGCCGCCAACGCGGCCAGGCAGCCTCGACCGCGCCGGGCGCGCCGGCCGGTCAGCCGGTCGAACTCGACATCGACGTAACCGGCCGCCGCCGCGATCGCCTGCCGGGCCGCCTGCGACAGCGGGGCCCGACCCAGGTTGGTGTGCAGCACCACGCCGGTGGCGTTCAGCACCGGCCGCAGCGAACCGGCATCCGCGGGCAGCGATTCCAGCACCGCGGCCAGCGCCCGATCCGGAGCCAGCTCACCGGCGCGGATCCGCTGCTGGACCAGGCCGACGGTCGCCTTGACCAGCTCGGCGCCGAGCCGCTCGATCGGCTCGGCCAGCGCCGGATCGGCCAGCAGCACATCGGTACGCGGCACCAGCCGGCGTTGGTCGAGCTCGGTCACGACCGTCCCTTTCCGCAGCAGCCAGCTCGAACGTATGAGTGGCGGAGGCGGATGGGAATCGAACCCACCAAGTCGAGCTACTCGGCTTCACCGGTTTTGAAGACCGGGAGGGCCACCAGGCGCCTGTACGCCTCCACCCAGCACGGTACCGGTGCGGTCGGTTCAGCTCCCGACGAGTGGAAGTTTGACCACGCCGGCCGTGGGTGATCATCCACCGGTCAACGGCTGAGCCGGCCCGCATACCCTCGATGCATGAGCACCGGCTACCGGCTGACCCAGTACGCGCACGGCGGGGGCTGTGCCTGCAAGATCCCGCCCGGCGAACTCGAGGCGCTGGTCGCGGGCTTGTTCGGCGACGAGTCGGCAGACCTGCTGGTCGGCCTGGACGATGGTGATGACGCGGCGGCGCTACGGATCGCCGATGGCACCGCGATGCTCAGCACCGTCGACTTCTTCACTCCGGTGGTGGACGACGCCTACGACTTCGGACGGATCGCGGCGGCGAATGCGCTGTCCGACATCTACGCGATGGGCGGCCGGCCGCTGCTCGGACTGAACCTGGTCGGCTGGCCCCGGGACCAGCTGCCCGGCGAATTGCTGCGCGAGATCCTGCGCGGTGGCCTGGCTGTTGCCCGGCAGGCCGGCTGCCACGTCGCGGGCGGACACAGCATCGACGACCCGGAGCCCAAGTACGGCATGGCGGTCACCGGGCTGGCCGACGCGTCCCGGCTGCTGCGTAACGACCAGGCCCGGGCCGGCCAGCCGATCAGCCTGAGCAAGCCGCTCGGCGTGGGGGTGTTGAACAACCGGCACAAGAGCACCGGCGAGGTGTTCGACAATGCGATCGAGTCCATGGTGCAGCTGAACGACAAGGCCAGCCGGCAGGCCCTGGACGCCGGCCTGCTGGCGGCCACCGACGTGACCGGCTTCGGGCTGCTCGGCCATCTCTACAAAATGGCCCGGGCCTCCGGGGTTACCGCGGTTGTGGATGCCGCCGCGGTGCCCTATCTGGACGGTGCCCGGGCCGCACTGGCCGCCGGATACGTCAGCGGTGGTACCCGCCGCAACCTCGACTGGGTCCGTCCCCAGCTGCGGTCGGCGGTCGGCGAGGACGAGCTGCTGCTGCTGGCCGACGCCCAAACCAGTGGCGGGCTGCTGCTGGCCGGCGAGATCGCCGCGGCCGAGGTCATCGGCGAGTTCGTGCCCAGGCGGGAGGCTGTGCTCGAGGTCCGCTAAGCCTCGACGGCGGCCAGCAACTCCTCGACGTCGACCACCTCGACCAGCGGCGCGTACAACCGCATCGCCGACAGTGCCCGCTGGTGGCTGGCCTGGTCCGCCCCGGCGCAGGCCTGCTCGGCGACCAGCACTCGGACGCCGGCGTCGGCCGCCGCCAGCGCGGTAGACAGCACGCAACAGTCAGTGGAAACCCCGGCCAGCACTAGTTCGCCCGAATCGCCGACCCGGCCGGCCAGCTCCGGCGTCCACTTGCCGAAGGTGCTGGTGTTCAGCGTGATCGGCTCGAGCCGCTCGATCTCGGGCACCAGTCGATAGCCGTCCCAATGGTCGGGCTGTAACGCGAACGGCCACTGTTGGTAGTAGGCCCGCCAAGCTCCGCGCGGGTGGGCGGGCGCCACGAACCGGGTGAACACGGTCCGGCCGGCGAACGCCTCGGCCAGCCGAAGCACCGGCGGCACGATCTCGGCGAAGCCCGGGGTGAACCAGCCGCTGCCCGGATCGGCGAAGACCTGCTGCATGTCGATGACAACCAGCACCGCCGATCGGCTGAGCCGCATCACCGAACCGGCTGATGATCGGGCTCGATCGGCCGTGCCTCCTGCCGGCGGATCGCCGACCGCTCCAGCAACAGCGTCGCCAGCAGGCCGATCGCCAGCGCGACCACCACGCCCAGGTTGGCGTACTGCCAGGCGCCGGTCTTGCCGCCCAGCCCGAACGGCTTGAGCAGGTAGCCCTGCCAGCTCAGCCAGCCGGCCGCGGTGTTGGTGACCAGGCCCCAGCCGATCGCGGTGGCGACCAGCACCACGGCCACCGGTACCACCCGGATATCGCCGTACCGGCCGTCCCTGCGGTAGAGATCGGCCTCGGCGTAGTCCCGCCGGCGCAGGCCGATGTCGACCAGCATCACCCCGGCCCAGGCGGCGATCGGCACCCCCAGCGTGATCAGGAAGCCTTCGAACTCCGGCAGGAACTTCTTCGCGACGAACACCACGTAAATCGTGCCGGCGACCATGATCACGCCGTCGATCAGCGCCGCGAAGTAGCGGGGCACCCGCAGGCCGATGGTCAGCAGGGCCAGGCCGGAGGAGTAGATGTCCAGCACCGCGCCACCGACCAGGCCGAGCACCGCGACCACCACGAACGGCACCAGGAACCAGGTCGGCAGCTGGCTGCTCAGCGCACCGATCGGGTCGGTGGCGATCGCGTTGCTCAGGTCGGTCGACGAACCGGCCAGCAGCAGCCCGAACAGCAGCAGCACCACCGGACCCAGCGACGCGCCGAAGGCGGTCCAACCGATCACCGCCCGGCTGGATGAGGACCGCGGCAGGTAGCGGGAGTAGTCGGCGGCGGCATTCGTCCAACCCAACCCGAAGCCGGTCAGCACGAAGATCAGCGCGCCCACGAAAGCCTGGGTGGAACCGGAGTGCAAGGCCGACACCTTGCTCCAGTGGATCTTGTCCAGCACTAGCACGATGTAGATCACGGTCAGCACGCCGGTCACCACGGTGATGACCACCTGCATCCGCATGATGACGTCGAAGCCCAGCACGCCGCCGGCGATGGTCAGCGCGGCCACCACGATCAGCGCGATGATCTTGGTCGGGGTGCCGCCGCCCCAACCCAGCCGGTCGAACACGGTCGCGGTGGCCAGTGTCGCGAGCACCGTCAGCACGGTCTCCCAGCCGACGGTGAGTACCCAGGAGATCAGCGCCGGCAGCCGGTTCCCGCGCACGCCGAAGGCGGCCCGGCTGAGCACCATGGTCGGTGCCGAACCACGCTTGCCCGCCACCGCGATGAAGCCGACCAGCAGGAACGAGACGATGATGCCGACCAGCCCGGCGATCACGGCCGGCCAGAACGAGATGCCGAAGCCGAGCACGAACGAGCCGTAACCCAGCGCCAGGACGGACACGTTGGCCCCGAACCACGGCCAGAACAGCTGGCGCGGGTTGCCCTTGCGATCGGCATCGACGATGACGTTGATGCCGTTGACCTCGATCGGGCCGACCCGCTCGATAGTGCCGAGCCCTTCACCGCGAACCTGCGACATCACGCCTCCTGTTTGGGCGGAGAACCACGGCCATCCGGCCTCAGCGTGGTCAACCTAGGCCCGGCCGATACCGCGGTCAACCACGGCGCGCCGCAGTGCCGAGCACCCCGGTGGCGTCCAGTTCCCGGGCGTGCACGGTCCGGGTCGTCAACCCGCTGTCGGCCATCGACCGCGCGGTCATCGGCGCCTGGCCACGGCTGGTCTCGATCAGCAGCCGGCCGTCGACGGCCAGCCAGGACGGCGCGGCCGCGATGATCCGGCGCTGGATGTCCAGGCCGTCGATGCCGCCGTCCAAGGCCGCTCGCGGTTCGTGCTCGCGCGCCTCCGGCGGCATCAAGGCGATCGCCTCGGACGGGACGTACGGCGCGTTGGCCACCAGCACGTCGACCCGGCCGCGCAGGCCGGTCGGCAGCGGGTCGAACAGGTCACCCTGGTAGACCGCGCCGCTGACCGTCGCGAGGTTCTGCCGGGCGCAGTCGACCGCGGCCGGCTCCAGGTCGACGGCATGCACCTCGATGGACGTCCGGGCGGCCAGCGCTGCCGCGACCGCGCCACAACCGCAGCACAGGTCGAGCAGCACCGAACCCGGACGAAGCAGCCGGCCGGCCAGCCGAACCAGCAATTCGGTGCGCCGGCGAGGGACGAACACGCCGGGCCGCACCACCACCCGCAGCCCGCAGAATTCTGCCCAGCCGAGCAGATGCTCCAGCGGCTGGCCCGCCACCCGGCGCTGCACCAGGCGTTCGAGTTCGTCGGCCGAATCGACCTCAACAATCAGCAGCGCTGCCTCGTCCTCGGCGAAGACGCAACCGGCGGCGCGCAACCGGCGGACGATGTCTGGCTCGGTCACGGCCCGCCATCCCTGGTTTTCGTCTCTAATGAGGTCATGAAACCAGAGCCCGGCAACCCGGTTACCGTCATCGGCGCCGGGATGGCCGGGGCCGCCTGCGCGGTGGCGCTGCGGGCGGCCGGAATCCCGGTTCGGGTGCTCGACCAGGGACCGGTGCCCGGCGGCCGGCTGGCCTCCCCGCTGCTGCACGGCCGGCGGGTCGACCTGGGCGCCGGCTACTTCACCGTCCGCGATCCGAGCTTCGCGGCGGTGGTGCGCGGCTGGGCTGACCGGGGCCTGGCCCGGCCGTGGACCGATACCTTCACCGTGCTGGCCGCCGACCGGCCGCCGCACACCAGCACCGGCCCGCTTCGGTGGGCCGCACCGGACGGCCTGGCCAGCCTGGTGCCCGAGCTATTGGACGGAATAACCGTGCACACCGGCA
Organism: Jatrophihabitans sp.; assembly: GCA_035248685.1. GTDB lineage: Bacteria > Actinomycetota > Actinomycetes > Mycobacteriales > Jatrophihabitantaceae > Jatrophihabitans_A. The sequence continues at coordinate 92,453 of DATFHF010000022.1, read as the reverse complement.
CCGAAGTCAGCGAGCTGCCGGCCGGTCAACTCGTGCTGGCGATGCCGGATCCGCAGGCCGGCCGGCTGATCGACATCGCCGAACCGGTTCGGTGTCAAGCCACCATCACGGTCGCCTGCGGCTACCCGGACCGGCGTTGGCCGGCGGCCGATGCCTGGTTCGTCAACGACCACCCGGACCTGGAGTTCGTGGCCGACGACGGTGCCCGGCGGGGTGATGACGCGGCGGTGCTGGTCGCGCACAGCACCGCCGAGTTGGCAGTGCGCTGCCTGGAGCAGCCGGAACAGGCGATCGGCACGGTCGTCGCGGCACTGGACCGGCTGCTCGGTGCCGGCCGGCCGAGCTGGACGCACGTTCACCGCTGGCGTTGGGCCAAGCCGATCGGTCGGCATGACTCGACGTTCGGCTTCGTCGAGCTGCCCGATGGCCGGCAGCTGGGGCTGGCCGGTGACCAGTGTTGCCCGGACGGCTCACCCAGGGTGGAGAGTGCCTGGCGCTCGGGCACCGACCTGGGCGTGGAACTGGCGTCCCGGCTCACCAGTAGCCGACGAGGTGATCCTCCCCCAGATCCAGGAAGAACTCGTTGAGTGCCTGCGCGATCAGGTTGTGCTGGTAGGTATCCATGGTCAGCAGCCCGAGCAGGTACGCCTCGAGCTCCAGTTCGTCCGCCGAGCCGCCGATCGCCAGGTAGCGAATCCACAGGTCGGTAATGGACAGCTGCGACCTGCGCAGCCCCGCGGCCACGTCCAATTTCGGTTTGAAATTGGTCATCTCGCCACCCGCTCCGCGTCCGGGTCGTCGGCGATGATTGCCGACAGCGGCCGGCCGGTGTCCATCGACCGGTGGATCAACCGCTGGTAGACATCGCGGGCGCTGCGGTGTTGCCGCTGCGCCAGCTGGTCCACAGCCGCCCGCACCAGGTTGCCGGACGCGCGGGCCTCCGCCTCCGCGGGGTTCGGTGGCTCGGCCGCCGACGCCGGTAGCAACCGGGCCACGCACCTGCTCAGCAGGGTGGCGACTTGCCGGGGCCGCTGGTCGAGCAGCACATCGGGCTGGTCGGCATAGAAGTTCAGTGCGCTGCGCCGGGCGGTACCGGGCAGCGGTACCGAGAAGGAGCACTGCACGCCGCGCTCGAGCGCAGCCCGGACGAACTCACGGAACTGCTCCTCGACGGTCATGTCCACGTACCGGTGCAGGCCGGTCTGCGCCGCGGAGATGCACGGCCCGGTACCGGCCCGGTACTGGTCGAGGTCCAGTGCGAGCGCGAGTTCGGTGGAGGCAGCGGCGGTTTCGAAACCGTCCAGGGCCACCTCGGTAACGCTGCAACCCACGATCGCGGGCGACACCTGGTGCCCCAGCAGTACGGCTTGCTGCACGATCGGTTCGGCGGGATCGACCGAATCCGGGTCGGATAGCGCGCGGAACAGTCGCGGCCAATCGAAATCGGCCCGTCCATTGGAGGGCCCGAACGATGAGGAAGACATCAGGATCCTTGTTGCACGATTGGTGCCTGTTCACCGCAAAGAAAAGCTTAGCCGATCCGCGCCGCCCCGCTCGGTCATTCACCGATCGGGGCCCGACCGGCCGGTTGGCTCGGTCGCTCGCCCGGGGGTGTGATCGTCGGCAGCTCAAGCCTTACCGGCCGGCCGGCGGTAAGGGTGAATGGCGTGCCGTGATGGATCAGTTCCAGTTCGGCATCGGCACCGTCGGCCAATTGGTAGCTCACCTGCTCACGGCCGACGTCCACCCGAACCTTGCAGTCCCGCCAGCGCACCGCGAACCGCAGTCGACTGAGCCGGCCGGGCAGTCGGGGCGCGAAGCTGAGCCGGCCGCCGTAGTCGCGCATCCCGCCGAAACCGCAGACCAGGGCTAGCCAGGCGCCGGCCAACGACGCGATGTGCAGGCCGTCCCGGGTGTTGTGCTCGAGGTCGTGCAGGTCCATCATCGCCGCCTCGTGCAGGTAGTCCAGCGCCAAGTCCAGGTAGCCCACCTCGGCGGCCAGCACCGCCTGGCTGCAAGCCGACAGCGAGGAATCCCGGACGGTCAGCTGCTCGTAGTAGGCGAAGGCGGCGGCCTTGTCCGCGTCGCTGAACTCGTCGCCGCACCAGTGCATGGCCAGCACCAGATCGGCTTGCTTGACCACCTGCTTGCGGTAGATCTCGAAGTACGGCGCGTGCAGCAGCAGCGGGTAGCCGTCATCGTCCGCGCTGGCCCGGAAGTCCCAGCGCTGGGCCCGGGTAGCACCCCGGTGCTGCTCGGGCAAGCCGAGTTCGGCGTTGTAGGGACGGGAGATCCGGCTGGCCGCGGTGAGCCAACCGGTGCGTTCGGACTCCTCGACGGCCAGCTCGGCGGCCCGCTCCGGCCACCGCTCGGCGGCCTCGGCGGCGTGTCGGAGGTTGGCTGCGGCCATCAGGTTGGTGTAGGTGTTGTCGTCCATCAGGGCGCTGTACTCGTCCGGGCCGGTTACCCCGTCGATGTGGAATTTCCCGTCACCACCGTGGTATCCCAGCGACATCCAGAGCCGGGCGGTGTGCACCAACAGGTCCAGCGCGCAGTCCCGTTCGAAGTCGGCATCGGCCGTCCAGCGCACGTGCCGGACCGCTGCCATCGCGATGTCGGCGTTGACGTGCACCGCCGCGGTGCCGGCCGGCCAGTACGCCCCGCACTCCTCGCCGGCGATGGTCCGCCACGGGAACGCCGCCCCGGCCTGGTTCAGCGCACCGGCGCGGGCTACCGCCAGTTCAAGGGTCGAGTGCCGCCAGCGCAGCGCGTCGGCCGCCGCCTGCGGCGAGGTGGCGCTCAACACCGGCAGCACGAAGCTTTCGGTGTCCCAGAACGCGTGCCCGTCGTAGCCGGGGCCGGTCAGGCCCTTGGCCGGGATGGCCCGCCCCTCGGCACGGGCGGCGGCCTGAAGCATCTGGAACAGGCCGAACCGCACTGCCTGCTGGGAATTCTCGTCACCGTCGATATGCACGTCGGCACCGTCCCAGAACTCGTCCAGGTAGGCCCGCTGCTCGTCGACCATGCCCTGCCAACCGGTGTCCAGCGCACTGACCAGGGCAGCCTCGACCTGATCGCGCAGCGCTGCCACCGACCGCTGCGCCGACCAGCCGTAGCCGACGAACTTGGTCAACGACAGCCGGCTGCCCGGTTCCAGCCGACCGGCGACGGTGGTGCGCGACCAATCCGGGTGGATCGCGGTCTCCGACACCACCTCGTCCGCGCAGTCGAACCGGTGGTCGGCCGCCGCCGCCATTCGCAGCCCGCTCAGCCGAGTCCGATGGACCAGCGTGCAGCGGTGGCCGTCCACGCTGTGCTCCTCGGCCTGCAGCGGGTTGTCCAAGGCGGCCGCGGCGCGCGGATCGGTCGAGCCACCGGTGGTCTCCTGATTGGCGATCAGCTCGGACTGCAACACCACCCGGACCGGCTGGTCGACGGCCTCGACCTGGTAGTGCACGGCCAGAATGGCGCGCTGGCTGAAGGAAACCAGCCGGGTCGAGTGCACCCGCACTCGGCGACCGGACGGCGAAGCCCAGTCGACCGTGCGGTGCAGCAGGCCGCCGCGCAGATCCAGCTCCCGCTCATGGCGCAGCAGCGTGCCATAGCGCATGTCGAACGGCTCGTCGTCGACCAGCAGCCGGATCAGCTTGCCGTCGGTGACGCTGACCACGGTCTGCCCCGTTTCCGGATAGCCGTAGCCGGTCTCGGCATAGCTCAACGGTCGGCGTTCGTAGAAGGAGTTCAGGTAGCTGCCGCGCAGGCCGGTCGGATCACCCTCGTCCAGGTTGCCACGCACGCCGATGTGCCCGTTGGACAGCGCGAAGATCGATTCACTCTGGGCGAGCATGCCCAGTTCCAGCCCCAGTTCGCGCACCGCCCACGGCTCGACCGGAAACCTGTCGTCGCGGATCAAGCCGGCGCTCCGAGCAGTTCGGCCAGGTCGGTAACCACCACATCGGCGCCGTGCGCCCGCAGCTGTTCGGCTTGGCCGACCCGGTCGACGCCTATCACCTGGCCGAAGCCGCCGGCCCGACCGGCCGCCACCCCGGCCAACGCGTCCTCGAACACCGCCGCCTGCTCCGGTGGGACGCCGGCCAACCTGGCGCCGGCCAGGAAGGAATCCGGGGCCGGCTTGCCCGGCAGGTGCTGCTCGATCAGCGTCCGGCCGTCCACCCGGCCCTCGATATAGCGCTCCAGTCCGGTAACCCGCAGCACCAATTCGGTGTTCGCGCTGGAAGAAACCACGATCCGGCGCAGGCCGGCGGCCCGTACCGCCCGCAGGTAGCGCTCGGAGCCGTCGAACACGGTGACCCCGTTGCGCTCGATCTCGCGGCCCACCTCATCGTTCTTGCGGTCGGCCAGTCCGGCGACGGTGTCGCCCGGCCCGTCCTCCGGAAGGTGGATGCCCCGGCTGGCCAGGAAGTCCCGCACACCGTCGGCCCGCGGCTTGCCGTCCACATAGTCGTCATAGTCGGTGTGCGGGTCGAACGGCCGGAAGTCGGCCCCGTCCCGCCTGCGCAGGAACTCGTCGAAGGTGGCCTTCCAGGCCGCGGCATGCACGGTGGCGGTGTCGGTCAACACGCCATCCAGGTCGAACAGGCAGGCCCGGATCCTGGCGGGCAGCCCCAGCCCTGCGTTCGACACCCGGTCAATCACCCATCCCGTGCACGCCGGCGCGGCTGCTTCGTCGCCAAGCCCCGATGATACGGGCGCTCACCGGCACGGAGGACCCGACTCGCTTGCGCAACCAGGAAGGTGCCGACGGCCGGCAAAGCTATCAGGGTGGTGGCAGTGGCCTCCGAACCCGACCCAGGGTGCAATAGACTGCTGCCCTGACGCCGTTGGCCTGACCAACCCGAACCACGGCTAGCGCAGCGCATATCTCCGCACCGCCGGGTGCGAACCGCGACGAACCTAAAAGGAGAGGGATCGCGATGAACCAGCCGGAAGTCGTGTCCGCAGAACAGTGGCAGACCGCTCGCGACGAACTGTTGGTCCGCGAGAAGGAAGCCACCCGCGCCCTGGACGCGCTGGCCGCGGCCCGTCGCCGGCTGCCGATGGTCAGGTTCGACTCGGACTACGTATTCGAGGGCGCCGAGGGCAAGGTGCGCCTGATCGACCTGTTCGGCGACTACCGGCAGCTGGTCCTGTATCAGTTCATGAACATCGGACCGGATCACTTCTGCCCCGGCTGCTCGCAGTTCATCGACAACGTCGGCCGGCTTGAGCACATCCAGGCGCGCGATGCCACCTTCGTCGCCTCGTCCAACATGCCGTGGAGCCAGATCGAGCCGTTCACCAAGCGGATGGAGTGGGCCGGCCGGGTGCCGTTCTACTCATCGCAGGGCTCGACCTTCAGCGAGGACTGCGGCTGCGGCGGCGCCGGTGCCGGGCTGAGCATCTTCCTCCGCGACGGCGATGAGGTATACCGGACCTACTTCACCACCGACCGGGGCCTCGACCGGATGATGTGGCACTTCAACATCCTGGACGTGCTGCCTTACGGCCGGCAGGAGGTCTGGGAGGACTCACCGGAGGGCTGGCCGCAGACCGGCACCTCGAGTTGGTGGCGACTGCACGACGAGTACCAGACCGTCGGCTAGGCGCTGAGCCGGCCGTCGGACTGAAGCCGGCGCAGCGTCCGGGAGAAGTCCCGCAGGTCGGTCACGAACAGCTCGGGCTGCTCCATTGCCGGGAAATGCCCACCGCGGTCGAACTCGCTCCAGTGCACGATGTTGGGAAAGCTCGGCTCGGCCAGGCGCCTGACCGGCAACGCCAGGTCGTGCGGGAACACCGCAACGCCCAGCGGGACCGACAGTGGCGGTGGCGGGCTCGGTGGCGTCGCCGCGACCGGCAGGATGTCGGCCATCTCGTAGTAGATGCCGTTGGCCGAGGCGGCGGTCGAGGTCAGCCAGTAGAACATCGCGTTGGTCAGGATGGTGTCGCGGTCGATCGCGTCCTCCGGGCTCTTGCTGGAGTCGCTCCATTCCCAGTGCTTTTCGACCACCCAGGCCAGCTGCCCCACCGGCGAGTCGGTCATGCCGTAGGACACCGTCTGTGGCCTGGTGGCCAACAGCTTCATATACCCGGATCCGTCGGTCACGAACCGGATCACCCGGCTGAGCCGGTCCCGTTCCTCGTCGGTGAGCCGTGCCTGCTCGGCCGGATCGTCCGGTGGCGGCGTGATGAGCAGGTTCACGTGCACACCGAGGACGTGTTCGCTATCGATCGCCGCCAGGGTCAGGCTCAGGCCGGAGCCGATGTCACCACCCTGCGGGACGTAACGCTGGTAGCCCAGCCGGCGCATGAGCTCGGCCCAGGCGCCGGCGATCCGAACCAAATCCCAACCGGCAGTGCGGGTCGAGCCGGAGAAGCCGAAGCCCGGGACCGACGGCAGCACCAGGTGGAACGCGTTGGCCGGGTCGCCGCCGTGCGCCCGTGGATCGGTGAGGGGTCCGATCACATTGAGGAATTCCGCGATCGAGCCGGGCCAGGCATGCGTGATTATCAGCGGAATCGCGTCCGGCTCCGGCGAGCGGACGTGGATGAAGTGCACGTCCGTGCCGTCGATTTCGGTGGTGAACTGCGGGAACTGGTTCAGCCGGGCCTCGACGGCCCGCCAGTCGTACCCGGTCCGCCAGTACTCGGCCAGCTCCTTGAGGTAGTCCAGCGGCACCCCCCGTTGCCAGCCGCCGCCGGGCGCGTCGGCCGGCCAGCGAGTGGCAGCGAGCCGGCGAGCCAGCTCGTCCAGTTCGGCTTGTGGAACGTCGATGCGAAACGGATTCATCGATTCCCTTCCTTGCCGTTCCCCGACTGGACGGGCTGGCCGCCGGCTCGCCGCATTACCTCGGCGCCGACCGCTCGCCGCTAGCTAGCTCGCGCCGCACTACCGCTCGTCCGGCGTGCCACGCTGCTATACCTGCGCCGGCACCTTGTTGAGGTGCACCGGCAGGTTGCGGTGACCGTTCACCACGAAGCTGCCCTGCGGCTCGAGTTCGTCCCGGCTAATCGCGAGTTCCATGTCCGGGAACCGCTCGAACAGCGCCGGCAACCCGATCAGGGCCGCCTGCTTGGCCAGCCGTGCGCCGAGGCAGTAGTGCACGCCATAGCCGAAGGACAGGTGGTCCTTCTCGGCTCGGTGTGCGTCGAAGACGTCCGCGGTGTCACCGTGCATGGCCGGGTCCCGGCCGATGCCGGCGAAGTCCACCAGCAGTACGTCGCCCTTGTTGATCATGACGCCGCCGATTTCGATGTCTTCGGTGGCGAACCGGAACGGCAGGTGCGCGACTGGCGATTCCACCCGCAGCGTCTCCTCGAAGATGTCGTCCCAGGAGACCTTGCCGGTCCGAACTTCCTCGCGCAGCGCCGGATCGGTCATCACCGCGAGGCTGGCGTGGCCGAGGCCGTTCACCAGCGTCTCGGAGCCGGCGCCGAGCAGCAGGTGCAGGGTGCCGATCATCTCCGAGTCGCTCATCCGCGACCCGTCCTCCTCCTTGGCCGCGATCAGCGCGCTGGTCAGGTCGTCGCCGGGGTGTTCGTGCTTGTACGCAACCAGATCGGCGATCGCGCCTTCCCACTGCTCGACGTTTGCCTCGGCGACATCCTCGGTCATCCGGGTGTCGACGTTCTTGTGGCCACCCATCAGCACGTCGGCCCGGGCTTCCACCGGCACGCCGAACAGGTCACACATCAGCCGGGTCGGCAGCTCCTGGCAGAACATCGCCCGCAGGTCCACCGGGTCGTCCGGTGAGGCGTCCATGTTGTCCAGCAGTTCGGTGACCAGCTTCTCGATGCGCGGCATCATCCGCTCGACCCGGCCGGTGGTGAACGCCTTCAGCAGCAGCCGCTTCAACCGGGCATGGTCGTCGCCATCATGGGTGGCCATGTTGTCCATCACGGCCCAGGTGATCAGCGGCCAGCCGGGCGAGATGTTGCCGTTGATGTAGTCCGGCCAGCTCCGCCGCGGGTTCTTGGAAAACCGCTCGTCGTTCATAATCGCCTTGCCGTGCTCGTAGCTGTGCACCGACCAGGCGAGGACACCGCCGGGAAGTTCGATCCGGGCGATCGGGCCCTGCTCACGCAGCTTGGTGGTCTCCCCATGCGTATCCGCGCCAGTCGGATCCAGGGTGTAAGGGCAGACAGCACTATCCATGGCCTGAGCCTCCCGTGATGATTGGGTAAAATCCGGCGCTGCGATTCGCCAGCCGGATGCGTCCGACGTCGCATTTGCCGGACCTTCGTTGCGTCACCGTAACCTGCCGGTTCGGTCGGAGAAATCTTCAAAATTGCCGCACTGGGATGTCCCGGGTAAGGGCAGGTTTGTACAGCGATTGCCGAGTAATTCTTCCGGACTGCGGCCGGTCAGAACCGCAGCAGGACCTTGCCGAAGTAGGCACCGGAAAGCTGAGCCTGGACGGCCGGAATGATCTGCTCGACGCCGCCTTCAATGATCGTCTCGTGCAGCACTACCTGGCCGCTGGCGACCAGTTGTGGGAATTCCCGCTCGAAGTCGGGAAATATGTCGAGGTGATCCAGTGTGGTGAAGCCACGCACGGTCAGCCGTTTTTCCAATATCCGCTCGGAATTGCGGGTCTTGTAGGTCTCGCCGGCGCACAGTTCGCCGGTGGCGCCGCAGATAATGATGCGGCCGTGCACATTCATCGCGTCCAGCGCCGCATCGAGCTGCCAGCCGCCGACATTGTCGTAGTAGACGTCCACCCCACCGAGCTCCGGCCACCCGTCGTGGTAGTCGAATGCCTCATGGAAACCGAAGGTCTTTTTGACGAACTCGACCTTCTCCGGCGACCCGACGCTGGCGATCACCCGGCTCGCGCCGCGAACCAGGGCCAGCTGGCCGGCGATGTTGCCGACCGCGCCGGCTCCGCTGGAGACCACGAAGGTGTCGCCGGGCTTGATCCCGACCAGCTGGCAGCCGATGTAGGCCACTATCGCGGAGCTCAGATGGTGGGTGATCGAGGGGTATCTGTCCCGGTCGAGCCATTGGAACATCGAGGCATCGTCGACCGCGTACTCCCGCCAGGCCCAGTTGTGGAACACCAGGTCGCCGACCTTCAGCTCCGGCGACGCGGATTCCACCACCTCGCCGATCACGTGCCCCCAGGGCGGACCACCCAGGTCGTAGTCCGGTACCGCCGGCGGCGGCAGATCCTGCATGCGCTGCAACAGCCCGGGGTCGATGGCCATGTACAGGTTGCGTACCACCACCTGACCCGGCTTCGGCGCCGGCACCTCCACCTCGACCAGGGCTATCTCGCCGGGCACCGGAAGCGTGGTCGGTGGCCGACCGATCAGGTGGATCTCGCGGCTGATGGTCATGCTGTCCCCCTTAACGAGCCAGGAATTTCCTGCGCTCGAACGACATGGGCGGCTCAGGCGTAGCTGGCGTCGATGACCCGGCGCCCGAGCCGGTGTGCCTCGATCACCAGGTCGTCGTTCCACCGCTCGCGCAGGCCCGCGAGCCGCGAGGTGATGACGACGGTGTCCACACAGTGGTCGGGCAGCGACGTGCGTAGCCCCAAGGTGTGCTCGCCGGTATGCCGACCGTCGGCCAGCGCCTGTTCCAGCAGTTGCCGGTCGAAGTCCAGCAACACCGCCGGCTGCTCCAGCCACTCCGGTGCCGCGGCGCCGCAGCCGATGATCGCGATCCGGTCATGCCGATCGCTTTCCCGCAGCGCGGCCTGCAGCTCCTCACGAACGTCGCGCTCGCGGACCTGCTCGGTCCACGCGTGCAGCTCGGTCGCGCAGTCTTCCCAGAGCAGGATCGACTTCATGTCCACAATCAGCCGCAGGCCGATCTCCATGATCGGGTTACGATGCTTGGCCAGCAGATGGCCCATGTTGTCGATGAACTCGGGGTACATGACACCCCAGTTACGGATGTGCGGGGACTCGATGGCCCAGGCGTCCCGGTTGAGTTGGAACCCCAAGCCGCGTTCGTGCATACGCAGCCCGAACTCCAGATCCTCCGCGCCCCAGCCGACGAAGGTCTCGTCGAAGCCGCCGATCGCCCAGAAATCCTCGGATCGCACCGAGCAGTTGACCGTCCAGGTCACGCTCCACGGCAGCGTCCGCCGGTTCAGGTCGTAGCCGCAGGCAATCAGCGGTTCGTGGCGCAGATCCCGAAAGGCCGGATCCTCGCCGAACCGCGCCACCGCCTGCTCCGGCGGGTAGCGATCGAGCACCTCGGCCAGCCCCGGCATCGGCTCTTCCGGGTTATAGCCATAGGTATAGCCGAGCACGACTTGGGGACGGTCCGGATCCTGGTGGGCGGCCAGGTGGTTGCGCAGGAACTGCGGGCCGGCCATCGCCCCGGTATCCAGGAACACCAGCACGTCGCCGCTGGCCAGTTGGGCACCGCTGTTGCGGGCCGTCCCGGCCCGAAAGCCAAGGTCGGGCTGGAAGTGGTAGGCGGTCTTCAAGGTGTCGGCGAACTCCTCGACAACCGCTTTGGTGTCGTCACTGGATCCGTCGTCGGCGACGATGACCTCGAAGTCCTGGGCGGGCAAATCCTGCCTGGTCAGCTGGTGCAATGTCTTGCGCAGCAGCCCGCTTCGGTTGTAGGTGGGGATGACGACCGAAATCCTGGACGCATTGCGGTGTCCTGCCATGACGTGTATGCCCTCTGTCCCGTTGCAGTGCCGTGTGCGGTGTCAGGCCCGGATGCCGGCGTGGGCCGATAGCGCGTCACCTCCGGCGGGCAGGCGACGACGCGATCGACTCGCCCATCGTGTCGCTCAGCCGGGACGCAGACATCTCCTGAACTGCCCAGTGGCCGGCCGGCTGCTGAAGATCACCCTTCCGCAGAACCATGACGAGTGTCATAGTAGGACGAGAACGAAGCACCATGACGGCCGTCATAATCTTGGGAGCAGCGATGCCGGAAAGCAGGACGCCGAGAGAACGGATCGTCTATGCCGCCGCCCAGTCGGTCCGCGAGCGGGGCGTGGCGGCGACCGGGCTGCGTGGCGTGGTGGCGGCCGCCGGGGCGCCGCGCGGGTCGCTCCAGCACTACTTTCCCGGCGGCAAGGACCAGCTGGTCACCGAGGCGCTGCGGTGGAGCGCCGACTTCGCGGTCGGGTGCGTACGGAACTACGTGAACACCGCCACCGCCCCCACGCCGGCCGGGCTGTTCGCGGCAATGGCCAAACAGTGGCGGGACGAGTTCGCCCACCGGGGATTCCACCGTGGCTGTCCGCTGGTGGCGGCGGCCGCCGACCTGGCCGGAACGGACCCGTCGCTGCGGGCCAGCATCGACGCCGCGTTCGAGAGTTGGCTAGCCGCCGTGCGGGACGCGCTCCGGCAGCTTGGCGTGCCGGCCGGCCGGGCCCGCTCGCTGGCGCTGGTGATGATCAGCTCGTTGGAGGGAGCCATCATGCTGGCCCGAACCCGACACGATCCGACACCGCTTACCGTGGTCGTGCGAGAGTTGCGGCCGCTGCTCGACGGGCCGTGGTCGCCGTGACCGACAACGGCCCGGTCGGCTTTATCGGCCTGGGCGTGATGGGCCAACCGATGGCGGCAAACCTGGCCCGGGCCGGCACCCCGCTGGTGGTGGGGAATCGCAATCCGGACCGAACCCGCCCGCTGGCCGAGCTCGGTGCGATGGTCGCGACCGACCCGGCCGAGGTGCTGCGGCAGGCCGAGGTGGTGTTGCTGATGCTGAGCGACGGACCGGCCATCGATCAGGTGCTCGGGCGGGACACGCCGGCCTTCGCCGGCAACGTGGCCGGCCGGATCCTGGTCCAGATGGGTACCACGTCGCCGGAGTACTCCGAGCAGCTGGCGGCCGACATCGGCGCAGCCGGCGGCCGGTACGTCGAGGCACCGGTGTCCGGTTCCCGCGGACCGGCCGAGGCCGGTGAGCTGGTGGTCATGTTGGCCGGCGAGCCGGCCGCGGTGGCTCGGGTGGCTGCGCTGCTGGCGCCGGTGGGGCGGCAGTTCGTCGAATGCGGGCCGGTGCCGGGGGCATTGTTGATGAAGCTGGCGGTCAACACCTTTCTCATCACGATGGTGACCGGGCTGGCCGAGGCGTACCACCTGGCGGATCGGTTCGGCCTGGACCGCGACCGGTTCGCGGCTGTGCTGGAGGCCGGACCGATGGCCAGCCGGGTGTCGGTGCGTAAGACGGCGAAGCTGCTGGCCGGCGACTATCAGGTCGAGGCGGCGATCGCCGACGTCCTCAAGAACAACCAGCTGGTGGCCGAGGCGGCGCGCCGGCGACAGCTCGCCTCGCCGCTGCTCGATGTCTGTCACGCGCTGTTCGACGAGGCGGTGGCCGGCGGCCTGGGCGGGCAGGACATGGTGGCCGTGCTCCGCTCGATCGAGGCCCGCACCGACCGGCTGCCGGCGCCTCGGCGAGCGCAGCCGGCGGTAGTCAACCGCAGGCTGGTCCGGCTGCTCTGGCAACGCTACGAGGCCGTGCACGATGTGACCTACTTCAGCCCGCACAGCATCGAGCAAGCCCGAGTGCTCGGGCTCAAGGGTTACTGGATGGGCTACTTCGCCTTCCGAGCGGCACCACTCGGACCGGTCGGACCCGATCCGGTGGATGCCATCTTCTTCGGGTTCAGCCCGCACCGGGTGCGCCGGGCCCTGCCGGATGCCTGGGACTACACCACACCGGAACGCGCGCTGGCCGCCCGCGCCACGGCCGTCGACGCCGCGCTCGGCGAGCTGTTCGGGCACCTCGACCGGTCGGATGTCATCGCCGAAGTAGCCGATCTGGCTTGGCGGGCGGCCCAGGCCGCCGACACCGCAGGCCGGCCGTTGGCCGCCGCCAACCAGGCGCTCGCCCGACCGGCGCAGCCGGCGGTGGCGTTGTGGCAGTCAGCGACCGTACTGCGCGAGCACCGCGGCGAGGGGCATAACGCGGTGCTGGTCAGCCGAGGCATCGCACCGATCGAGGCGCACCTGATCAAGTGCGGGGCGGCCGAATCGAACGAGCCCGGCCTGCGCGCCGCGCGGGCATTCGATGACGGCGAATGGGCGCGGGCGCGGGCCGGCCTGGTCGATCGCGGACTGCTCGACGAGGCCGGCCGGCTTAGTCGCCGAGGTGAGGAGGAGCACCGGGCGATAGAGGCGGCCACCGACGCGGCGGCGATGCAGCCGTGGCAGGCGCTGGGTGCGGCGGACAGCCTGCGGCTGCTAAGGTTGCTCGACCCGCTCGCGGCCGCGGTGCTCGACAGCGGCCTGGTTCCGCCGGCCAGCCCGGTCGGGCTGGGTTGGGATCCGCTGGACGGCGCCGGCTGAATAACGAGCAGTGCTGGCTGCATTCGAGGTACACCGCCCAGGGCGGCCAAGTGTGCCGCGCGATGCACGTCATGGCGCACAAAATCGGGGACAGATCACCAAGGGGCGCACGAGTCATGCCGTGCTGGCTCGCCGGACGCCCGCTCGGCCGTTCCGCGGCGGACGCCAGCCGTGCATGGTCAACAACGGCCGCCGGCTGGCGAACCGGCGCGCGTCCAGCAGCCGCAGGGTGACATCGAGCTCCGCGGTCATCGGCCGGCGTTCGGCAACGATCCACGGCACGCTGCGCAGAAACAACCACAGGCCGCGCAGGTAGTCGGCATTCTTCGGGGTGTCTGCCAGCGTGAACAGTGTCCAGCGCACCGCACTGGCTAGCGGCCGGTGCAACCACGCGTTGGTCAACGTGTTCCGCATCCCATAGGCGCGAGCCGCACATCCGGTCGGTCAGCCAGCAGCTCAGCGGTGGCGTCGGTCGAGCCGTTGTCCACCGCTATCACCGGCACGCCGAGCGCCAGCACCCGATCCAGCACCGGCGCCAGCCGGTGCGCGCAGTTGTAGGTCAGCAGCACCAGGCTCAGCCGCCGGCCCAGTTCCTCGACGGGCAAGATCAGTCCTGCCGGCTGACGAACTTGTTGAACCGGCTCACCTCGCCGTCGGAGGTCTGCTCCTGGTATACGAAAGCGAGGTTGCGTTGGTCGAAGGTCGCGAAGAACGGCTCCCAGTCAACGCTGTCCAGATCCGAGGAATCCCCTTGCGGGCCATCCGGAAACTCCAGCCGCAGGATGCCCGCGTCCGAGCCGTTCTCGGTGCCCTCCACGCTGGCCGGGCGGCCGCCGCGGGCATGCGCCCAGGTCCTGATCACATCGTGATCGGTAGTGGTGTAGCTGGCCGCCTCGGTCTGGCTCTTGGTGTCGCGGCTTACCGCCTGCTCCGCACCGGCCTCCCGCGCGGCTTCCGATCCGTGCCCATCTGCCCTATCAGCCATTGCTGACCCTCTTCTGCCAAGTTTTTGAGCCTGCCTGCTCAGGCGAAGTTGTCATCCGCTGTCTTCCAGCGCGCGGAGCGTCGCGTAGCCGGCCGCGCCGTAGGCCAGGTGCGGCACCAGGTCGGACAACCAGTCCGCCCAGGACCACTGCCGGGGGTCGGTGAGCCCGAGCCGGACCAGCGAGCCGTTGGTGGCGACCATGGCGGCAACGCCGATGGCCAAGGCGGCGATCGGCGCCGGCAGCCGGGACAGCACCGGTCGGCCGAGGCCGGCCAGCATCCCGATGCCGACCCCGGTCGCGATGCCGCTCAGCGACCCCAACCCGGCCAACCGGTTCTGCTTCTGCGCGCCGGTGCCTGGTACCGGATGGCCAGCCCGGCTTGCCATCGTCTCAATCGCCTGCTGCGGGATCTCACTCGCCGGCCGGGCCCGCACCGCCATGTCCAGGTAGGTGACCGCGTTCAGTGCGGTGGTGCCCACAGCGCCGGCGATCACGCCCCGCGCCACCGTCCGGATCGGGTTCATCGCCGTGTCCCCACCGCGATCATGCCGCCGCCCCCGGATGCAACCCTCATATCAGCCTCCTCGACAACGGCGGGCCGGCCGCGAGGCAGCACGCAGTAAGCCGCCGCGCGCTGCGAGGTCATCGGTGACAGTCGATTGAGCGGCCGGGCGGCCGGACGTCCCGGGCGCAGCGCCCTACCCCGCCAAAGGTGGGCTGCATGTCGAGCCCTCGACTCCCACCGTAGGCATCCCGACCGGCCGTCGCAACCGGGCACACCGGGCCTGCCGAAGCCGGCCCGTGCTAGCGTTCAGGCCGGCTCAACAGCAGCCTCGAGCGGACTTCGTCCCAGTTGTAGAAGGTTTCCATGCAGCTCAGACTCCGGCCGCGGGAGAACGCCTTCTTCGAACTCATCGCCCAGAGCGGCCAGAACATCGTGCAAGCCGGCGAACTGCTGGCGCAATTGGGCAACGCCGATGCCGACCGGCCGGCCATCGCCGCCGCGATGCACGATTACGAGCATCGCGGCGACGCGATCACCCATCAGATCCTGCGGTTGCTGAACAAGAGCTTCGTCACGCCGTTCGACCGGGAGGACATCTACCGCCTCGCCGGGAGGCTGGACGACGTGATCGACGCCCTGGACGAAGCGACGGACTTCATGGACCTGGCCAACGTCGGCCAGCTGCCGGACCTGGTCACCGACCAGATCCGGGTGATTTGCAGTGCCTGTGCGGAAACCGCTCAGGCGATGGGCCGGCTGGACACCCTCGCCGATCTGGAGCCGTACTGGATCGAGGTCAATCGGCTGGAAAACCAAGCCGATCAGATCTACCGCCGGGTCTTGTCCCAGCTGTTCTCCGGTGACTACGACGTGCTGACCATGCTCAAGATCCGCGAGGTGGCTGACCTGCTGGAGAACGCCGCCGACGCGCTGGAGCACGTCGCGCATGCCGTGGAGACCATCGCGGTGAAGGAATCATGAGCGTCGCCGGCACACCGGTCGCCCTGGGCATGCGGTGATCTGGCTCGCGGTAGTCATCATCGTCGTCGGACTTTGCTTCGACTACACCAATGGATTCCACGACTCGGCGAACGCCGTGGCGACGTCGATCTCAACCCGGGCGCTGTCCCCGAAAACCGCACTCGGGTTGGCGGCGATCATGAACGTGATGGGCGCGCTGATCTCCACCAAGGTGGCCGCGACGATCGGTGGCGGCATTATCGATACGCCGCAAGGCAGATCCGGTTTGGTAATCGTGCTGGCCGCGCTGCTCGGCGCGATCGGTTGGAACCTGCTGACCTGGTGGCTCGGATTGCCCTCATCGTCCTCGCATGCCTTGATCGGTGGCCTGGTCGGGGCGGCGCTGGCCAGCGCGGGACGGGTGCATTGGCATGGCGTGCTGCGCAAGGTAGTGCTGCCGATGGTGTTCTCGCCGTTGGTCGGACTCTGCATCTCGTTGCCGTTCATGCTGGTGCTGGTTTGGGCGTTCCGCAGGGCCAATTACCACCGGGCGCAGCACGGCTTCCGCTGGGCCCAGATCGCGTCGGCGGCTGCCCTGGCGTTCGGGCACGGCAGCCAGGATGCCCAGAAGACCATGGGTGTCATCGCGCTGACCCTGATCACAGCAGGGCACCTGCACCGGGGTGACGGCATCCCGACCTGGGTGATCCTGGCGTCGGCAGCAGCGATGGCGGCCGGCACCTATTCCGGCGGCTATCGGATCATGCGCACCGTCGGCCGGCGGATTTACGCGCTCACCCCGGTAAGCGGCTTTGCCGCCGAAACCTCGGCAAGCGCCATCATGCTGATCGCCGCCCAGCTCGGCTTTCCCATCTCCACCACGCATGTGATCACCACCTCGATCATGGGAGTGGGCGCCACTCGGCGGTTGTCGGCGGTTCGCTGGGGCGTGGCCGGCAACATCGTGCTGGCCTGGGTGCTGACCATTCCGGCCGCGGCGGGGGTAGCCGCCGCGGTCTACTACCTGATCAAGCCGGTGCTCGGCTAACCGATCGCGAACAGCCAGTCCTGATCAGGCGAAAGCCTGGCCGGTCGGTTCGGCCCGGTTGATCAGCAGTTCGATCACCTGGTCGGTGGGCGCGGTCAGCAGGGTCGTGATCAACTGAAGGTCGGGCTCGTCGATACCGTCCGCCGAAACAGGCAGCGGCTCATCGTCCGGCCGCCGGCCCAGGTACCCGAACTGGTGCGCCCGTTGCAGCAGCACGGTACGCACCTGGCGGGCATGCTGTTCACTGGCGACCGACGGCGCCGGCTTCAACGGCCACCAGCACAGCCCGGCCGTCACCAGTTCCACGTCGAACGGGGTGATCTGCCGCTGCAGGTTGTGCGCCCGCTCAGCTCCCATCGCGAAACCCAGCGACATCGCGTCCTCGAACCTCTCGTCGCCTACCAGTCGCGGGCCGATGCCCCGTTCGAACAAGGCGAGCACTTCCGGCTCGAACTCCCGCCAGGAATCCACCACCGCGTCCTCCAGTGCCTTGAGATGTACCACTAACCAAACCTAAATAAGACTGCCGGCCAGCGAGGCGAACCCCCAGACCAGCCGTTCGACTCCGACGATCAGCAGGATGAGCTGGAGGCCGAAAACGATACCGATGTCGCGACGTCGCAACGGGCTGGTGGCGTAGGCCCGGGTAACCGCGACGAACAGCACGTACAGGCCGAACACCAGCGACAGCAGCAACCAGCACGACGATACGAATAGGTTCACCACGGCGGCGGCCGGAACGGGGCGAGCAGCCGTCGAGTTTGCGCTGGCCAGTTGCACCACCAGCAGGTTCACCGGCAGCAGGATGCCGACCACCGTCAAACCGCCGGTTGCGGCGGCGCGCAGGCCTTCACCGGCCTGGTTGCCCGGATCGGTGTTGCGCCAGTCCTCGCTCAACCAACCGATCAGGTGCATGCCGCCGAGCACCACGATGATGCCGATGTCTATCAGCAGGCTCGGCTGGTGGCCGATGCCGTGCCACACCGTGTGTGTCGACCCAGTCACGGCCGGCAGCATACTGCCGAGGAGGTAGCGTCGAGAAGCGTGATTGAGTCATGAGGGCCTGGGTCGTCGAGCAGTGCGCACCGGTCACCGACGGCTCGCTGCGCCGCATCGAGCGCGAGCCGACCGGCCCTGGCCCGAGCCAGCTCCGGGTACGGGTGAGCTGTTGCGGCGTCTGCCGAACGGACCTGCACCTGGCCGTCGGCGAGCTCCCGCCACGGCGGCCCCGCGTCACCCCAGGCCACGAGGTGGTCGGTCAGGTTGAGACGCTCGGACCGGGCAGCGACCGGTTCGCATTGGGTGATCGGGTCGGGATCGGCTGGCTCGGCGGCACCGACGGCAGCTGCCGGTTCTGCCGGCAGGGCGCGGAGAACCTCTGCCTTCAGCCGACCTTCACCGGCTGGGACACCGACGGCGGCTATGCCGATCTCTGCGTCGCGGATGAGCGATTTTGCTATCCGCTGCCAGCTGCCATCTCCGACGAGCAAGCCGCGCCGCTGCTGTGTGCCGGCATCATCGGCTACCGGTGCCTGGTGGCTGCCGCCGTTCCGGCCGGTGGCAGCCTGGGCATCTACGGCTTCGGCGGCAGCGCGCACCTGACCGCGCAGCTGGCGCTGCACCTGGGACTACGGGTGCATGTGCTCACCCGAGGCGAGCACAACCAACAGCTGGCTCGGGCGCTCGGCGTCGACTCGGTCGGGGCGGCCACCGACCCGCCACCGGAACCGCTGGACGGCGCGATCCTGTTCGCCCCGGCCGGCGAACTCGTCCCGGTTGGGCTTCGGGCGTTGGCGGCCGGTGGCACGCTGGCGGTGGCCGGGATCTGGTTGTCCGACATTCCCACGCTGAACTACCAGGCCGAGCTGTTCGGCGAGCGCCGGCTGCGCAGCGTCACCGCCAACACCCGGTCGGACGGCGAGCAGTTCCTGCGGCTGGCCGCCCGGTTCGGCATTCGGGCCACCACGGTTGGCTACCCGATGGCCGAGGCGCCGCAGGCGCTGCTCGACCTGTCCCGGGGCGCCTTCGGCGGAGTGGCCGTGCTGCACAACTGAAAGCTCAGTTGGGACGGCCGCTGACAGCCGCGGGCCGAAAGTGATCATCAGCGGAAGTCATGGCCGGCGTCGCTGCTAACAATCGGACGGGCCGCTAATCAGTCGACGAAGGCCCAGGACACCCCGCCGCCCTGTGACACGTTCACCACCTGGGAACCACCCGCGCCCCGGACAAACAAGCCGTTGTAGTTCTCGCCGTAGCCGAACATGCCGAGCACCACGTGATGCCGAGCCCGCTCGCCGGTCGCCGAGGGCGGCAGCTCCAGGCTGGCCGTCGGCACCACCCGCTGGCAGGTCCAGGCCTCGATGCCGGGCAGCCGCAACCGCTGCTCAAGATCCTCCCGGGAGTGTTCGGCACCCATCAGGATGCCCTTGCCGCCGTAGGAGTAGCTGGTCTTGAACACGTAATCATTCTTGTCGGCCAACGTCGAGCGAAGGTTGCCGTGGTCCAACTCGAAAGTGTGCGGCACGTACCGCTGGATCACCGCAACCTCGGTCGGGTTCAGCAGGTGGTGGTAGACCGGATCGCACAGCAGCGAGAACCACTTGCGGTGCATCTTCAGCTCCGCCTCGAACATGCACGACACCGTGCAGCCCCGTTCCCGCAGTAGCGACAGGAAGGCGCCGCCGTCGGGGGTCTCGTCCAGGGTGATCAGCCGATGCACCAGTGTGCGGCTCGCCTCGTCCTCCGCCAGCCATTCCCTCGGGTAGTTCTCATCGTCCCAGTAACCGACCTCGAGATCCGGTGCCATTAACTTCAGGTACTCCTGAAGCAACCGATGCTCGCCGAAGCCCAGCTTGCGATGCTCGGCCGAGTCCAGCACCACGACCCGCTCCAACCCGGACCGCCGGCATTCCTCGATGTAGTGGTAAGCCAGCTCGCGGAACGGCGACACCCCGGAAACCGGCCGGCCGAGCAGTTCGGCGAAGACCTTCGCGCTGTGATAGGCCTCGCCCCCACCCACCGCGGAGAAGTGGTTGATCTCGCAGAAGTAGTAGCCGGACTCGGTCGGAATGATGTCGGCCCGCAGCAGCCGGAACCTGCTGGCTGCCAGCTCGGCCCAGTCGACCACCGCAGCCAACCCCGGCGGCACGCCGAACAGCCGGACCAGCTCATCCGCCGGCAGCGACGTACACACCGCCTGCATAACCTTCTGCTGAGCGGTGACCAGCTCGTCAGTGGCATTGACCAGCTCGCGATAGGTCGGCGCGTCCACCCGGCAGATGTACGGCAGGGTGTGGTGAGTGATGCCCAACCCGGCTAGGTAGCGATCGGCGCCGGCGGCTGCCATTAGGTAGTCGGCCGGCCGGCCGCGCGCCTGATCCAGGACGAACTGATGGTTAAGGTCGGTGAACGTCATCGCTGAGACCCTCGCCCGAGGTCGGCTTGCGGCCGCTGGCATAGACCGTGATCGACCGGATGTCCATGAAGCCGGGGTCCTGGCATAGCGCCAGCACCGCGTCCACATCGGCCTGGTCGAGCAGCCCGCGATCGACCAGATAACCGCCCTCCTGCTTGACATTGGCGATCGACAGCTGACCGTACGGGCCCTGCTCACCGAGGCAGTTCGCCCGGGTCAGCACGCTGATGTCGCGCAGACCGGCGCGAGCCAACTGAGCCGGGATCGCCTGCGCCCAGCCCGACATGTCCGAGCCCTGCGCACGCCAGGCCAGCTCCAGCGCACCGAAGAACCGCCGGATGGGCTCGTGGATCGAGGCAGCTGCCGGCAGGCACAGCGGATCGCCGATGACCAACCAACCGCCGGGTGCCAACCAGCCAACCGCGGCGTCGACCAGCGCGGCGCGCTCGACCAGGTGGCAGAACGTGCAGCGGGAGTGGATCAGGTCGAAGGAGCTGGCGGCGAAATCCATCGTGCGGATATCACCGGCCCGCCATTCCAGGTTGTCCGACTGCTGTTCGTTCAGGTAGCGGGTATCGGCGTCGACGGCGACCACCGTGCCGTCCGGACACCGGCCGGCTAACCAGCGCGCGATGGAGCCGGCGCCGGCGCCGATCTCCAAGCACCGCCAGCCGGAACTCAATCCGGTGTCGGTGAGGACGCCCTGGGTGTCCGGGTCACCCCACGCCTCCAACAGTTGGAGGCGGTTGAACTCCTCCGGGGTGTCCTTGCTCAACGCCCCCGAGGCGTAGTCGGTCGCCAGGCTCAGTTCTGCGCTCATGCTCACCCATCTGATTGGTCACGGCCGGCGGTCGGCGTCGGGGGTCGCCGGTGTCGCTGGCCTAGCTCGGTCTCCAGCACGGTTGCCACCCGGAACACCGTCGCCTCGTCGAACGGCCGGCCGACCAGCTGGAGGCCGATCGGCAGGCCGTCGGCCGCCAGGCCGGTCGGCAACGAGAGCGCCGGGTTTCCGGTGACACTGAACGGAATGGTCTGCATGTCGTTGGCCAGCTTCGGCGGTGGCCAGTCCGGGCCGAAGTCGGCGAACGCGGCCGCGGTGGTTTGGCCGCAGGCGGTGATCAGCACATCGCAGTGCTCGAACACCTGCCGCTGCAACGCCGCGGTCAGCCACCGCCGCGCTGCGTAGGCCCGGGCCAGGTCGGCCCCGGTAACGCCGGCCCCGGGCATGATCCGCTGGTAGGTGTACCTACCGAACGACTCGGGACGGCTGCGCAGGTCGGCCTCGTGCACCGAGAATGCCTCGGCCGCCATGATCAATCGGCCGCAGGCGTTGAACAGCTCGTAGGCCGGTGGCTCGACTCGCAGCACGGTGGCCCCGTGTCGTTCGAGTACTGCCAGCGCCTGCTCGATGACCGCCACCACCTCCGGGATGGTGGCCGGGTCGTCGGCGTACCAGCTCGGCGAACAGCCGATGGTCAAGCCGGCGACCCCGTCGGCCAGCCGAGCCAGGTAGTCCGGCACGCCGACGTCGGCGGTGCGCGGATCCTGCTCGTCCCGGCCGGCGATGACGCCGAGGGTGGCCGCGGTGTCGGCGACCGTCCAGCCGAGCGGGCCGAAGTGGTCCAGCGTGTAGGACAGCTGTTGCGCGCCCCAGCCGGACACCCGTCCGTACGTCGGCTTCAGGCCGACCGCCCCGCAGTGGAAGGCCGGGCCGCGAGTCGAGCCGCTGGTGTCGGAAGCGATTGCCACCCGGACCAGGCCGGCGGCCACCGCCACGCCGGCGCCGGAGGACGAGCCGCTGGGCACATGCTCAGCGCTCCACGGGTTGCGCGCCGGCGGGAATGGCAGGTCGAAGCTGGGGCCACCGACCGCGAACTCGTAGGTGGCCAGCTTGCCCAGCAGCACCCCGCCACCGGCCCGCAGCCGGCTCTCCACGGCACTGTCCCGCTGGGGTACCCGGTCCACCGTCAACCACGAGCAGTTGGTGGTGGACGTCCCCGCGGTATCGAAAATGTCCTTCAGCGCATAGGGGATCCCGTGCAACGGGCCACGATCGATGCCGGCCGCGAGGTCCCGGTCGGCCTGGGCGGCCCGCTCCAGCGCGAGCTCGGCCGTCACCAGCACGAACGCGTGCAGCGCCGGATCCAGCTCGTCGATCCGGGCCAGTGCGTCGCGGGTCAGCTCCTGCGAGGTCAGCTCGCCGGCCCGCAGCAGCGCACCCGCCTGCTCGATCGACAGCTCGCTGAGCGCGGTCGGTTGCCGGTGGGCCGGCGCCGGCTGGTGGGTCCCCGCGTCAAGCATCCGGCACCGCCGGCAATTCGGCATTGCGCAGTAGCACGGCCAGTCCGGTCAGCCCCTGATGACCGAGCAGCACACCGCGCAGCAGGTGCGGCGGTACTTCAATGTCCAGCCGGCGGGTCATGGCCTCGAACTCGGCCACGACCGCCGGCGGCACCGGCGGGGGCTGGTCGAGCGCCGGCTTATCCAGGGACATCAGCCGCATCGGGAACGCGCGGTCCCGCCTCCCGTTGCGCGGCCAGCCAGCTCTCGATCTCGGCGGACGCGGTCGGCAGCGCCTGGGTCAGCAGCCGGGTACCGGTGCCGGTGACCAGGACGTCGTCCTCCAGCCGAACCCCGATGCCTCGCAGCTCGGCCGGCACCAGTTCGTCGTGCGGCTGAAGGTAAAGGCCCGGCTCCATGGTGAGCACGTAGTTCTCGCGCAGGATGCCGTTGGAGTATGCCTCGGGCCGGGCATGGCCGCAGTCGTGCACGTCCAGGCCGAGCATGTGTCCGAACCCGTGCAGGGTCCAGCGCCGGTAAACCTGGCTGCTCGGATCCATCGCCTCGTCCACACTGCCCGGCAGCAGGCCGATGTCGTGCAGGCCCTCGGCAAGCACCCGCATGCAGGTCAGGTGGATGTCGCGGAACGCCGCGCCCGGTGCCATCGCGGCCAGCCCGGCGGTCCGGGAGGCGTAGACGATGTCGTAGACGTCGCGCTGGGCGTTGCTGAAGGTGCCGGATACCGGCAGCACCCGGGTCACGTCGGCGGTGTAGCCGTTGTTGTTCTCAATCCCCATGTCCATCAGCAGGATCTGGCCCGGCTCGATGGTGCCGTCATTGCGTGACCAGTGCAGGATCGTTGACCGCGGGCCGCCACCGATCACCGAGCTGTAGCCCACCCCGGCACCGGCGAAGCGAGCCCGCCAGCCGAAGATGCCGTCCACCTGCCGCTCGGCGAACGGGCGGTCGGCCGGCAGCTGCCGGGCCACGTCCTCGAAGCCGAGCACGGTGGCATCGACGGCGTCCTGGAGCTGGGCGATCTCCCACTCGTCCTTCTCCAACCGCAGCTCGCCGATGACGCTGGCCAGCATGGCGTCGGCGGCCGCGCTCTCGGCGGTGGCCGGCAGCAACGACTGATCGATCCCGGTGTCATAGCCGCGGAGCACCCGAGTCAGCCCGGACGAACCGGCCCGGCCTACCGCGGTGGTGAGTTCCTGAAGGCTGCGGGTGTCGATCTCCAGCATGATCGACTTTTCCCGTTCGGAGTAACGCCGGCCGTGCCAGATCTCGCCGTCCATCCGATCCAGGTACTGCACGCCCGAGGCGATGTCCGAGCGTGGCTGCACGTACAGCACCGCATCGTGGCCGTCCCCGTTGGGATGCATGACCAGCACCGAGTTGGGGTCCTGGTCGCCGGTCAGCCAGAGGAAGTCACTGCCGGCCCGAAACAGGAACGGAGCACCGAAGGTACGCGATCGGATATTGCCGGTCGGGATGACCAGCGTGTCACCGGGGAAGGCTGCCGACAGCAGCGCCCGGCGCTGCGCCAGGTTCTTGACCTGCGGCACCGGGGTGAGGTCGATCTCGTCCTCCCGCCACCCCTTCAGCATGAAATCCAGGAACTGCTGCGGAAGGTTCGCGTCGTGCGCTCCCGAGATCTCTTCCCGTCCGATGTTTGCCACAGCCGTCCGCCTCCATATATATCAAGTCCTGCGTCCATTGTTTCGATCGATGCCGCTAACCATAGGCGGCCGGGTTGAGCTGGACACAGGTAACCAGATCCAACGATGCGCAACCGGTGGAGGAGAAGATCGTCCGTTGCTGTCTCAGCTCCGCCACCGGCAACGCGTCCAAGGCCTTCAGGTCGATTGCCCGCCGGTGCAGTTCGCCGGCCTCGGCGATCGCGGTCGGCAGATCCTCGACGATCAGCACCCCGGTCCGCAGCAGGTCCGCGGTCAGTTCGCGCGAGACGGTGGTGTGCGCCCCCATGCAGTTGATGTGCACGTGCTCCGGTAGTTCGGTCGAGATCGGCAACGGATCCGACGACGTGGTAGCGGTGGCCAGGATGTCGACCCCGCGGCTGGCCTGCTCGACCGAGTCGCAGACCCGCACCGCCACCCCGGTTGGCGCGTTCTCGGCGATGTACCGGGCGAACGCCGCGGCGTGCTGCGGGGTCCGCGAATGAACCCGTACCTCGGCGATGTCGCGTACCGCCGATACCGCCCGGTACTGCTCGCGGGCCTGCACGCCGGCGCCGATGATGCCCAGCACCCCGCTGGCTTCGGCCGCGCACCGATCGGTTACCAGGGCGGTCACCGCGGCGCACTTCAGGTTGGTCACCAGCGCACCGTCCAACACGCCCAGCAGCCGGCCGGTTTCGGTGCAGAACACCGACACCACTGACGTCACGGTGGCCCCGCCGCCGCTGCCGGCCGGGACGATGGTGGCCGTCTTGTTGATGAACAGGCCGTAGTCGGCAGATACCGCCGGCATCGACAGGAACATGGTGCCGGTGCTGTCGGTAACGATCTCTCGCAGCGGCACCACCATCCGTTGGAACGCCCCACTGCGCAGGCCCGCCGTCATCCGATCGGCCAGCGACCGAATGACCGCCGACGACGGCTCAGCGGAGTCGGGCCGGCCGGGTACGCCCGGCTCCGGCCAGCCGGCCGGCCCAATGCCGCGTGCGATCCGCAGGTTGGCAGCGCTCACGCAATGCCGCCCAACGCATCCTCCAACGTTGCCGCGAAGGCCTCGGTCTGCTCGCTGGTCATGTCCCCGCGCAACATCAACCGCACCCCGGACTGGCCGCGGGCGACGATCGGGAAGAACATGGCCGAGCAGTAATAGCCCCGTCGGTACAGCTCGGTGGACAGCCGTACCGCCTTGTCGTTGTCGCCCAGGACGACGAACTTGATGTGCGAGCCGGCACCGCGCAGCTCCCGGCCTTGCAATCGCTTGTCGAAGAGCTCGATGTTGTCGGCCAGTTGGCGCTGCCGCTGGGCCAGTTCCGGGCTGCGGTGCACCTCGATGCTGCCGAGGCTCGTCCCCACCGCGGCGGTACGCAAACCCTGCGACCAGCCCAGCGGGCCGGACCGGTACAGGAAGTCGTACTTCGTGGACGAGCCGATCATGGCGATGCCGCCGGTGCTGCCGAACGCCTTGGCGATCGAGGCCACCACCACGGTCCGATCGTCGAGGTCGGAGAACACCGAGCGGACATAGCCCTCACCGTGTGGACCCTGGGTGGACAGCGCGTGCGAGTCATCGATATAGAGGAACAAGCCGTAGCGTTCCTGAAGCGTTCGCAACCCTTCCAGGTCGGCCAATCCCCCGACCGAATAAGCACCTTCGCACACGTAGGCCACCCGCGGGTACTTCTTGCAGGCGTCCTCCAGGAACTGCATGTCGTTATGCGGGCTGGTAAGCACCAGCGTCTCGTCGGCAACGATCGGCTTCATGAAGTTGATCGAGAAGTGCGCGAACTTGTCGAACACCATGACCAGCGGCTCGCTGTCGGTGAAGTGCCCGGAACCCAACAGCGGCAGGATGGCCGCGGTGAGCACCCCGCACGAGATCGAGGGCATCACGTAGCAGCCGAACAGCTCCGACAGCTCGGACTCCAGCCGGTGCATGAGATCCAGCCGGATCCGGAACTCGGCCATCGACAGGCCGGTGATGTTCTCCTGCCGCAGCGCGTTCACCCCGGCCTCGATGACCGTCGGGTGGCTGTTCAGGCCGAGGTAGGAGCACGAGGACAGATTCAGGAACTCATGCCCGGTCCGGACGTCGCGCAGCCGGTTCTGGCCGTCCATCGCCTCGACCCGGATGTCGAGCATGCCGTTCTCCTGCGACAGCTGCCAGGCTGCCTCGCTGGCCGGAACCATCCGCTGGTTGTTCCGGAACCGGTGCGGTCCCATGATGTTCTGCTCTTCGTTGTCGTCCGGTGCCATCTCTATTCCCTACCCGTCGTTGGCAGCCGGCTGCCGGGTCGGCGATTGCAGGAACTCGCCCAGCCGGGCCAATCCCTGCCTGGCCTTGGCCAGCCGGGTGTGGTGCAGGTGCCAGACGTGCACCATGCCCGGCCAGACCTCCAGCGCGACCGGCGAGCCGGCCTCGGCCAGCTTTGCCGCGAAGCGTTCGGCATCGCTGAGCAGCATTTCCCGCTCGCCGACCTGAATCAGCACCGGCGGGAAACCATGCACGTCCCCGTAGAGCGGCGAGGCGTACGGCGTGGTCGGCGCGGCGCCGGCCAGGTACGACTCGGTCACCAGCGCCACGGTCTGTGTGGTGATCATCGGATCGATCTCCCGCAGGCTCTGGAAGGTCTCGCCGGTGCCGGCCAGATCCACCCAGGGCGAGATGCAGGCCGCCGCACCCGGCATCGGCAAGCCGCGGTCCCGGGCCGCCATCAGGGTGGCGAAAACCAAGCCGCCACCGGCCGAATCCCCCAGCATTACCAGCTGGTTCGGCGGCCGGTCGGAGACCATCGCCGCGTAGGCACTGACCGCATCGTCCAGCGCCGCCGGGTACGGGTGTTCCGGGGCCCGCCGGTACTGAAGGTGCACCATCGGACAGCGCGCCGCCCGGGCGGCCTCGCCGGCCAGGCTGCCGTGGCTGGACTGTGAGCCGTAGACGTACCCACCACCGTGCAGGTACAGCCCGATCCGGGACTCGTCATACTCCGGCGGCGTGAGCAGGAAGGCCGGCACGCCGCCGACGGTGAGTTCCTCGACCTTCACGTCGGCTGCTACCGGCGTTCCCCACTCGTCGTAGAACTGCCTGGCCTCGCCGATGTCATCCGGCCAGTTGTCCGCTTCGAGCGCGGTCAGCAGGTTGGTCAGCTCGATGTCGTCGTCGGCCGACATGGCCGGCACCGTCGAGCTGTTCACCACCAGTTGCTCGGTTGCCACTCGCCGCACCTCAGTTGCCGACGGCGACCGGGCTCTGCGCCTGGACCGAGGATTCGATGCCGCCGTGGTAGCGCTTGTGCTCCGGGGAACCGGGCACGTTCACGGTGATCTCCGGCATGCCCAATCGGTAGTGGTGATACCACCGCTCCAGATTCGCTGCATCGGCGAACTGCAATTCGACGTGCCGGATCGGCCGCTTACCGGGCTTGTCCTGCTCGGTCAGTTGCGGCCTGGATCCGGCGTGCGCCAGCCCACCGGTCACCTCGTTGAACAGCACCACCATGACCAGGTCGTCGTGCAGGTCGATGTCGACTCCGACCGAGTGCTCGGCCAGGATCGCGTCGCTGTACTGCTCCTTGACCGCCACGTTGTAGCTGTGCGGCATCAGCTCGACCAGATCGGCCGGGTCCACCCCGTTGGCCTCGCAGTAGTCGCGGGTGTTGCAGACGATCGGCATGCCGCCGTCGATGTTGGTGTTCGGGCCATAGATGTTGCCGATGAACGTGGTGGCGGCATCGAAGTGGACGCACTTGGTGGTGAGGAACTCCCGCGAGCTGGTGTGATCGCTATTCGGGGTGAAGTGCTTGTTCGGGTTGAAGCCGTCCACGTCCATGCTTGCCACCCGGTCGTAGTCCATGACTACCGGGGTGTACTTGGCGACGTCGACCTTTCCGGCGAACGCCCGGAACACCGACTCCAAGTAGTCGCGGGCGACCGCGGCGTCCGGTTCGTGGTGGACGTCCATGCCGTGCTGGGCCAACAGCGTGCTGGCACCGAAGCAGAGCGCCAGCCCCTCCCCGGCCGCGACCAGATCGTAGATCTTGTCCACCAGCGCGTCGCCGACCGCGCGGAACTTGCCGTCGACGAGCTCGACGTCGTACTCGGATACGTCGACCATTGCCTGCTTGACGATGTCTTTCATCGGGGTTTTCATCAATTCCTCCAGGGATTTCTCGCCATCGGCGATGTTGAAGTTCACTACAAGCCGTACTACTCAGCCGATGGTGTCCACCGCCTTGTCGTAGAGCTGGATCATTCGCCGGGCCTTGGCCACGAACGGCGGCGCGAGCACCCGGTCCTTGGTCACCGCGAAGCCTCGCTCGTTCTCCTCGTAGTCCTTGATGGTTCGCCGGTAGGAGTCCAGCAACTCGGGATCCACCGAGAAGGTTTGGGTGATCGGCTCGACCTGCTTCGGGTGGATGGCCGCCTTGCCGGTGAACCCGCAGCGCTTGGCGGCTTCGGATTCGGCCCGCACGATGTCCATGTCCCACAGCTCGAAGGAGTTGGAATCGATCGCCGGCAGGCCGAACTTCGCCGCTGCGGTGCAGAGCCTGACCCGGGCCAGTTCCAGATATGCCTCGTTCGGCGCGTACATCTCCGACACCAGATCGGCCTGCCCGAAGCACAGCCCGTCGCTCTGGGCCGCGATGTCGAAGGCATTCTCGACCGCGTCCACCGTCTCGATGAAGGTGCAGATCTCCGGCGCATCGCTGATCTTGGCCAGCAATGATCGGTAGATCGCCACATCGCTGCCGGTGGCGACCTTGGGGACGAACACCACCTGCACCGCGACTCCGCAGGCCCGGCCGTCCAGCCCGATCAGGGCTTCGATGTCACGCAGGCCGTCCGGGGTGTTGATGCTGTTGATCCGCAGCCCCACCCCGGGCAGGCCGGAGTCGGCCAGCTCGTCGCTGGCCAGCCGACTGCGGGCGGCCGCCTTCGAATGCGGTGGAATGGAATCCTCGAGGTCGAGTACCACCATGCTGGAGCGGGCGGGCATCGACCGCAGCAGCGAATCGGCCCGCAACACCGGGGTGTACTGAAGGCACGGGTAGACGATCATGCGCCGCCGTCCCGGCCGAACAGGGCGTTCATCTTCTGCAGCGAGAACGTCTCGTAGAGGATCGGCTCGTACTTGGCCGGTTTCCCCCGGGTGAACTTGGGGAACGCCTCGATCAGCGTGTCATCGTTGGCCAGCTTGAAGAACACCACCGACTGCCTGGGCTGACCGGCCAGCTTCACCCGATGCGGTGTCGAGACGTACTCGTCGTTGGACCAGCGGGCCATCAGGTCACCGATGTTGACGATGAACCAGTCCCGGTGGTCCACCGTGATGTCGAGCCAGTTGCCGGACAGATCCCGCAGTTGCAGACCCGGACCGTCCTGGGTCAACAGGGTGATCAGCGTGCCGTCGGTGTGCTCGCCCATCCCCTGGTCGTTGGCGAACTCCGCCTTCAGGCCCGGGTAGTACTGCGACCGCAGCGAGTCGTTCGACTTGTCGGTACGGGTCGCGAAGAAGTCGCGCGGCAACTCCAGGGCAATGGTCAGCAGCTCGGCGATGGTGTTGGCCAGCGCCTCGCATTCGCTGAAGTAGTCCCGCAACGCCGCACGCAGCTCGGCACCGCCGGCGTCCGGCGGAAACGGCAACTCCTCGGTGTCATCGAGAATCAGCCGGCCCACGCTGAACTTCTCCACGTAGTCCGACGGCATGCCCAGCTTGCCGGTGTAGGCGAAGGCGTTCTCGGCCAACAGCGCGCTGTAGCCGTACGGGCTGTAGTCGTTGTCCCCGCGCGCGGTACTGGTACGCATCGCGTACTCGCGCTTGGCCTCGATCGGCCGCTCGAAGAAGCGCATCGAGGTGTCGTACACCCGGTCGAACACCTCCGGCCGGATCCCGTGGTCGCGCACCACGAAGAAGCCGACCTCGGTACAGGCCCGCGAGATCTCGTCGGCCACCTTTGCCTCGTCGCCCTGGTGCGCCCGTTCCAGGCTGATCACCGGAATCACATTCATCTACAAGTCTCCTGTTCCAGTTCGCGGTAACTCTGCGAAACCTCGGCAACCCGCATGGGCACCAGTACGGTCCGGATGAAATCGATGACGGCCTTGCCGTGCTGGTTGCGACCGGTGGTGTGCACGGTCACGATCCCCTGACCAGGTCGGGACTCCGACGGTCGCTTGTCCATGATTCGGGTCTCGGCGTACAGCGTGTCGCCGACGAACACCGGGGCGCGCAACCGCACCTTGTCCCAACCGAGATTGGCGATTCCCTGCTGGCTGATCGTGCGCACCGTCATGCCGTTGACGATGCCGAAGGTCACCAGGCTGGAGACCAGCAGTTGGCCGAACTCGGTGTCAGCGGCATAGACGGCGTCGATGTGCAACGGGTGCTGGTTAAGGCACAGCAGCGAACTCCAGATGTTGTCCGTGGTCGAGATGGTGCGGCCGGGCCGATGCTCGATGACATCGCCGACCACGAAGTCCTCATACAGCAGCCCACTGCTTTCCCGATATCGGCCCGGCTCGATCTCGACATAGGCCGGCAGGTCGTGCTCCGCCGTCACCGTGCGGCCTCCGGCGCGCTGACCTGAAGTTGGCTCAGCACACCGGCGCGGTGCAGCGCCGACAGCACCGACTTGCACGCCGCTACCGGGCCGGTGGCGGCCATCCCCACTCCCCACACCGATCGCTGCTCGATTCCGAGTTCGGCATAGCTGACCAGGCGATTCATCGACGGAATGCCGGTGTCGGCGCTGACCAGCTGCTTGAGCTCGGCGTGCACACCGTGCCCTTCCAGGGCGTGCAGCAACGCCTGGGCCTGGTTGTCCCGGCTGTCGAGTTCCAGCGTGGGCAGGCCGGGCACGGTGACGAACAGGCTGTCCTCGATGGA
This sequence comes from Jatrophihabitans sp., assembly GCA_035248685.1. Taxonomy (GTDB): domain Bacteria; phylum Actinomycetota; class Actinomycetes; order Mycobacteriales; family Jatrophihabitantaceae; genus Jatrophihabitans_A. The sequence goes on along the minus strand of DATFHF010000022.1, from coordinate 61,407 downwards.
GTTGCCGGCGGCGTCACAGCGGGTACGAACCGAAACGTCGTTGTCGCAGTATTCGGCGCGGAAGGTGTCCCAGATCCGGGTCGGCTCCAGCTCGGTGCCGGTGACCTCGGTCACCCGCTGAATCACCTTCGCGAAGTCGACCCGTAGCCCGACCGGAAGGTCGAGGCCCCAGCCGGCCTGCAGCACGTGCGCGATGCCGCCCTTGCCGGATTGGCTGTTCACCCGAATGATCGCGCGGTAGTCCCGGCCGACGTCCTGCGGGTCGATCGGCAGGTACGGCACCTGCCAGGGCAGTTCGGACACCGGCCGGCCGGCCGTTCGCGCTCGATCGGCGAGGCTGGCCAGGCCCTTGGAGACGGCGTCCTGGTGGGTGCCGGAAAAGGCGGTGAACACCAGATCGCCGGCATAGGGGTGTCGAGCATGCACCGGCATCTCGTTGCATTCCTCGACCACCCGACGCACCGCATTGATGTCGGAGATATCGAGTTGTGGATCGATTCCGCGACTGAACAGGTTGAGGGCAAGGGTGACCAAGCAAACGTTTCCGGTACGCTCGCCGTTCCCGAACAACGTGCCCTCAACGCGGTCCGCGCCGGCCGCAATGGCGAATTCGGCGGACGCCACCGCGGTGCCCCGGTCATTGTGCGGATGCACCGACAGGATAATGGAGTCGCGCCGATCCAGGTTCCGGTGCATCCACTCGATCTGGTCAGCAAAGATATTAGGAGTATCAACCTCCACGGTCGTCGGTAGATTCAACGTCAATGGCCGGTCCGGTGTGGCGTCCAACACTTCGGCTACCGTGTTAGCGATCTCCAGCGCGAATTCTGGCTCTGTGATGTTGAACGTTTCCGGAGAGTATTCGAAGCGAATGTCACAACCGACCGCCTGGTCGGCCAACCGGAGCATCTTGCGGGCACTGTCCTGCGCCAGGCCGAGCACCTCGGCCGGGCTCATCCGGAACACCACCTCCCGCCACAGGCAGGCCGTGGCGTGGCACAGGTGCACCATGGCGCGATCGGCCCCGCGTACTGCCTCGAAGGTCCGTTCGATCAGCTCCGGGCGGGCCGGGGTGAAGACCGAGACGGTGACGTCATCGGGGATCCGGTCGTGGTCGATCAACTCCCGGGCGAAGTCGAATTCAGCTTCACTTGACGAGGGATACCCGATCTCGATGTCCTTGAAGCCCATCCTCACCAGCAGCTCGAACATCATCGCCTTGCGGCGCGGATCCATCGGGTTGGCCAACGCCTGGTTGCCATCGCGCAGATCTACCGATGCCCACAGCGGCGCCTGATCGATCGACCGCTCGATCCAACTCCGCTGCCCGGGCGCGAGCAGCGTCGGTGGATCGTCCCGGACGTATCGATGGATCGGCATGGCGGACGGTCGCTGTGGATTCCACCACGGTTGTGCTGCCGATCGATGCGCCTGGGCTGATCTGGTCGATCTAGCCGTCATCATCGAGGCCCCTATCATGAGAAATGCCGATACCGGCCTGTGAAAGTCTTTCGCACTCACAGGACCTGTGTTAATGTGCTTGTCAGCAGAATTTTCTACGAATTAGTACTTTCTCCAAAACGGCAGGACAGCGTGAATCACCGTCGCGGCCAGGTTTAGGTATAAGAATATGAGCAGGCATGACAACAGCATGGCCGAGCACTGAGGATGCCTGTGGGCGGACTATACGAATAATCGCGACGAGGTCGCTTCGTCATCATATCGCCGACCTACCGACATTGAAAGAGTGTGCAGACACAAACATTTTGATTTGAGGCTGAATTTCAGTTCAGTTCAGGCTCGGCGCCGAAGTCAGCGCGGGACGGTCGGTTGTCCGGCACCGGTCGAGTACTCCTCGATCCGGCTGATCCGGCCGTCGCGTACCCAAACCCGCATCATGGTCTCGACGGTGCTGCTGCCACCGGCGTGATCCAGCACGCGGTAGGCGGTGCGCTGGACGTAACCGTCGACGAGATAGTCACACCGGACGTCGGAGGCTTGCACGCCGACGTAGTCCCGGCTCAGCGACTCGATCAGATCCAGGCTCTCGGCCTTGTCCCGATCCAGGCCGTCACAGTTGTGCCAGACCACCAGGTCGTCGGCGTACAGCCGGTCGGCGGCTGCCCGATCACCGGCGACGATCGCCGCGAGCAGCGCCCGGGCGATACCGGCATGTGGAGTCAACTCCAACTCGATGCCGTCGCCATCCAGCACCGGCCCATCCGGTGACGGATCGTCGGACGAACGCACCGCACCGGTGGGGACGAGTTCCACCCAGCAGGTCCGCGACGCCTGGTCGATCGGGTCGATGACCGTGGCGTTACGCAGCCACAACGACACCGGCGATCTCCTCGAGGATCAGGACCGAACCGGCACTCGGACGATGCAGGCGGCGGCATGCTCGGACGCCGCCGATTCGGTGCGGGTGCTAGCCAGCCGGATCAGCGGCGGGTCGACGCTGGAACAGCGCGGTTCGGCGATCGGACAGCGCGGATGGAACCGGCAGCCGGCGGGCGGGCGGGCCGGATCCGGAACGTCGCCCGGCAGGTCGATCGGCAGCGTGCCTGCGCCGTCGGCCCGCGGTATCGCCGACACCAGTGCCTCGGTATAGGGATGGGTGGGCCGCGACCACACCTCGGCCGTGTCACCGATCTCTACTATCCGGCCGAGATACATCACCGCTACCCGGTCGGCGATCTGGCGCACCACGGCCAGATCATGGGAGATGAAGACCATGCCCATCCGCTCCTCGCGGGCCAATGACAGCAGCAGGTTCGCCACCTGCGCCTGCGCCGAGGCGTCCAGTGCGCTGATCGGCTCATCGGCGACGATCCAGGTCGGCCGCGCGGCCAGCGTCCGGGCGATCGCGATCCGTTGCCGTTGCCCACCACTGAACTCATGCGGGTACTTCGATACCGCGTCCGTGGGTAATCCGACCCGTTCCAGCAGGTCCTCGGCCAGCCGGGCACCGTCGCCCCGACTGCCGCCTTGCAGCCGCACCGCGTCCCCGATCAGATCACCGACCCGCCGCCGCGGGTTGAGTGAGGCGTACGGATCCTGAAAGACCATTTGCAGCCGGCGCAATCCGGCCGGTCGCCGGCCGAGGCCCAGCGGCGTGATCGGCTGGCCGGCGAACCGGGCGCTGCCAGTGGCGGCCGGTTCCAGTCCGACCAGGGCCCGTCCGAGCGAGGACTTGCCACAACCGGACTCACCCACCAGACCGAGCACCTCGCCCGCCGGCACCGCGAGGTTGACCCGGTCGACCGCACGCACCCGGTTGCGCCGGCGGCCATACTCCACCGAGAGGTTCTCCGCCTCGAGCAGGTCAACCACGGCTACCCACCACCGGTGCCAGATCGCAGGCAACCTGGTGCCCGGCAGCGATCGGCTCCAGCTCCGGACGGTGCACCGCGCAGGAGTCCACCCGGTACCGGCAGCGAGGCTCGAACGGACAGCCGGGCGGCACCTCGCCGAGCGCCGGCGGGCCACCCGGGATCGGCCGCAGCGAACTGCCGGGCGTGTCCGGGTGCGGCAGCGCGTCCAGCAGCGCCCTGGTGTACGGGTGTTCCGGCCTGGCCAGCACCTCGGCACGTGGACCGTGCTCGACCAGCCGCCCGCCGTACATCACGCAGATGTCGTCGGCGACGGCCGAAAGTACGCCCAGATCATGGGTGATGATCAGCACCGCGAGCCCGCGCTCTCGGCGCAGCCGGTCCAGCAGCCGCAGGATGCCGGCCTGGACTGTCGCGTCCAGGGCGGTGGTCGGTTCGTCGGCGAGCAGCAGGTCGGGTTCGCAGGCCAGCGCCGAGGCGATCGCGATGCGCTGCCGCATACCGCCGGAGAACACCCCGGGATGCATGGCCAATGCGCGTTCCGGGTCCGGGATGCGGACGGTGGCCAGCAGCTCGATCGCCCGGGCTCGCGCGTCGGACTTGCCCAGCCCCAGGTGGTAGCGCAGATGCTCGGTCAGCTGCGTCTCGATCTTCAACATCGGGTGCAGGCTGGTCGCCGGATCCTGGGAGATCAGCGCAATCCGCCGACCACGAATATCGCGCAGCTGCCGCTGGGTCATCGTCCGCAGTTCGGTGCCGGCCAGCCGGATCGAGCCGCTGGTGCGCGCGCCATGCGGCAGCAGCCCGAGGATGGCCATCGCGGTCATGGTCTTTCCGCTGCCGCTTTCCCCGGCCAGGCCGGTGATGGCGCCCGGCGCGATCGCGAACGACACCCGGTCCACCGCCGTGCGATGGCCACGCCGGGTGGGTAGCGCGACCGACAGCTCGTCCACCTCCAGCAGGCTCATGCCTCGGCCCGTCCTATCTTCATAATTTCTGGTCGCCATGGCGACCGCCGCTTATGAAGATCGTGGCGTAGCTGACGCTCGCTCATCACGGTCACGCCCGGATCGCGCGGGCGGTGCGCGGGTCGAGCGCATCGCGCAGGGTGTCGCCGACGAAGTTGAAGGCAAGTACCACGGTGAGGATGGCCAGGCCCGGAAACAGGCTGATCCACCACTTGTCGAAGTTGACCGAACCGGCCGCCACCATCGCGCCCCACTCCGCGGTCGGCGGCTGCGCGCCGAGCCCCAGGAAAGACAAGCCGGACAGCAACAAGATCGCGTTACCCATATCCAGCGCCGTCATCACCAGCACCGGACCGGCGACATTGGGTCTGATGTCGACGAACAAGGTTCGCAAGGAGGAGGCACCGAGCAGTCGGCTGCTGATCACGTACTGGCTGGAGCGCGCCGACAGCACCAGGCCGCGCACCAGCCGGGCATAGGCCGGCCAGGACACCACGACCACGGCGATCACCGCGTTGCGCAACTGCGGACCCAGCGCCGCGGTCACCGCCATCGCCAAAATGATGCCCGGGAAGGCGAAGACCAGGTCGGCCAATCGCATGATGACGCTGTCCAGCTTTCCGCCGAACAGCCCGGCGATGCCGCCGAGGACGCTGCCGATGGCGGTCGCGGCCACCACCAGCAGCGCCGCGAGCGGCAGCGACAGCCGGGTGCCGTACAGCACTCGGCTCAACACGTCCCGGCCCAGTTCGTCGGTGCCGAACCAGTGTTGGCCGGACGGCGCCAGGAACAACTGGTTCTTCTGGGCGAGCGGGTTCTCCGGTGCCAGCAGTGGTGCGAAGATCGCGATGATCGTCCAGACCACGACCAGGCTGAGGCCGATCAGCGCCAACGGTTGCTTCCACGGCGAACGGGCGGCGGCCCGCTCACCGCGGCGGGTTGCCCGGCTGATCGACACATCCAGCGCGGTCATGCCAGCCGGATCCGGGGATCGATCGTGCCGTACAGGACGTCGACCACGATGTTGAGCGCGATATACACGATCGCCACCACCAGGCTGACCCCCATGATGGCGGGCAGATCCAGGTTGGTGGCGCTGCGGAAGGCGTACTGGCCGATGCCGGGCCAGGAGTAGATGTTTTCCACCAGCACGGTTCCGGACAGCAGGCTGCCGAACGCCACGCCGGCCACCGTGATAATGCCGACCAGGGCCGGTCGCAGCACGTGCCGGCCGATCACCACCCGCTCCGGCAGGCCCTTGGCCCGGGCGGCTCGGACGTAATCGTTGCCCAGCACCTCCAGCACCGAGGCGCGGGTGAACCGCAGCAGCATGCCGATGGTGTAGGTGGCCAGCACCAAGCCGGGCAGCACCAGATGTCGGACGGCCGAGACGAACAGCTGCCACTGGCCGTGCAGCAGCGCATCGACGGTGTAGAGGCCGGTGGCGTGGCCCGGAGCCGGCTCACCGGGGTCCAGTCGACCACCGCCGGGCACCCAGCCGAGCTTGAAGAAGAATAGGTAGAACGCGACCAGGGCGATCCAGAAGGTCGGCATCGAGACGCCGGCCAGGCTCACCACCCGCAGCACCTGGTCGGGCCAGCGGTCGCGGGTGATCGCCGCCAGCACACCGAACAGCACGCCGAGCAGCAAGCTGACCACGATCGCGAACAAGGCCAGTTCGATGGTGGCCGGCACGTACTCCGATAGGTCGGCGCGCACCGGCCGGTGACTCTGCTGGGAGATCCCGAGGTTGCCGCGCAGCAGATGCCCGAGATAGATCAGGTATTGCACCGGCAGCGGCCTATCCAGGCCGTTCTGCTGGCGGAACGCGGCCACCGCCGCCGGATCGCTGATGGCCCGCTGCCCGAGGTTGGCGGCCGCCGGGTCACCCGGCACCAACTGGGTCAGCAGAAAGGCGATCAGCGTGGTGCCCACCACGAGCACCGCCCCGATCGCCACCCGGCGAGCGAGGTAGTGCGCGAGGTCGTGCTGCCGGCGGCCACTGCGGGCATCCGGGGGCGAGGCGTCCGGGGCGACGACGTTACGGTCGGCAGCAGCCTCAGCTGACGTCACTGAGATCGAGTTCCCACAAGGCGTTCGAGTGCAGCCCGGACAGCGACTTCGCACCGACCAGGATCTGCGCCGGTTGGATAAGCGGCATGAACGGACCGGACTTGTTCATCGATGTCTGGATCTGCTGGTAGAGGCGCTGCCGGGTGGTGTTGTCGGTGGTCGTGCCGGCGGTGGCGCCGAGCGCCTCCAACGCCGGGTCGGCGCCCTTGGTCCAGTTCGCCCGCAGGCCCACCGTGTTGCCCGGCAGGAACGCCAGGTAGTCACTGGGATCGGGGTAGTCCGGGCCCCAGTACCACAGTCCGAGCTGCTCCTTGCCGTTGCGGTAGCCGTCCAGCGCGGTCTGAGTCGGCGCCGGCGCGAGGTTGACCGTGATACCGACCTCGGCGAGGTTCTGCTTTATCCGGGCGGCCAAATCGCCGAAGCTGATGCCGTTCACCTGAAGGTCGCTGGGGTAGGCCAGCTGTACGGTGGGGTGGTTCAGGCCGGACCGAGTCAGCGCGGCCTTCGCGCGCTCCACGTCCCGCTTCACGCCCTGGTCCACCGGCAGGCTGCCCAGGAACATGCTCGGGATGACGCCGGCCGCCTGCACCGATCCGGGGCCGGCCAGCTGGAGCAGCCCGTCGTAGTCCAGGCCGTAGCGGACCGCTTCCTGGAAGTCCGGGTTACTGGTGGCGGCCGACACCTTGGGGCTGTTGTTGGTCAGCAGGAAGAACACGTTCGGCGACGCGCCGTTGATGATGTTCACTCCCGACATGCCGGAGGCCTGCGCGGGCGACAGGTCGACCGCGATTTGCGAGCTGCCCTTCAGCACGTTGAGCTTCTGCACGTTGGCGGGCACGTTGCGGACGATGATCTTGGAGTAGTGCGGCTTGCTGCCCCAGTACTTGGGGTTGCGGGTCAGCACGACCTGGCTCGCGGTGTCGAAGGTGGACAGGATGTACGGGCCGGACCCCTCGGACTTGCTGTTGAGCGCCGCCTCAGCCTTGTCCGCACTGTCGGCACCGGCCGCGTCGGTGCCGCCGGCGGCCTTGACCGCCTGGGAGTTCAGGATGCCGAGCGCCGGGTTGGGGACGATGAACGGAACCGCCGGGTTGGGCGCGGCACTGGTCAGCACCACCGTGTGCGGGTCGGGCGCCGACGCGGTGAGACCGCCCATCAGGAAGGACGGGTTGCCCTTGAGGTTGGCCACCCGGTTCAGCGAGAACACCACATCGGCCGAGGTGACCGGGGTGCCGTCGGAGAAGGTGGCGTCACTGCGCAGCGTGAACGTGTAGGTCTTGGCGTCCGAGGAAGCGGTGTAGGAGGTGGCCAGATCGGGCACCGGCTTGGTCATGTCACCGTTGGTGAAGGTCAGCAGGGTGTCGTAGACGGCGTGGTCCACCAGCAGGCCGGTCGGTTCGAACATCCGTCCCGGATCACTGGTCTTCAGGTCGAACGAGGTGTCGACCACCAACGTGTCGCTGGTGGTACTCCTCGACGCGTTGTGGCTGCTGCTACCGCAGGCCGCAAGCGCACCGGCCGCGACGATTGCCACACCGACGGCACCGAAGGCTCGAACTCGCACAGCTCCTCCAGAAATAGCCCAGCGGACCCTAGCCGCTCTTGGTTCCCCGCAGGCCGAGCCCGCTGCCATCGTTTCCTGCATCACAGGACTGGTTCTCGTGCGGCAAAACTACGAGTATCGCTACGTCCTGTCAACGTCGCTTCTACAATCACCAGGCTGCGCCGTAACGGCTGAACCACAGCGACGGTGTCTGAAAGGGTCCTCGAAACAGTGGATGAAGTGATCGAGCGGGCCGGTCGCCGACTCAGGATGCTGCGGCAGGCGCGTGGCCTGACCTTGGCCGAGCTGGCCGAGCGGGCCGGGTGCAGCGACGCTCACCTGTCCAGCGTGGAGCGTGGCACCACCGCGCCGACCCTGAGTTCGCTGGCGACCATCGCCGCCGTGCTCGGCTCCGACATGTCGGTCTTCTTTCCGAACCGCGAGCGAACTGCGGTCCACCTGCACCGGGCGAGCGAGGGCGACCACCTGCGAATTGCGGCCAGCGGCAACGAGATCTACACGATCCTGTCGGCCCGTTCGGTGGATCCATCGTTCACCGGCCTTATCGAGGACATCGCACCGTCGGACTCGGACACCTCTTACAGTTACTTCGGCGAGCGATTCCTGGTCATGTTGAGCGGGCAGATCGAGCTGCGCATCGACGCCACCAGCTACCGGCTAGGCCCCGGCGAGATGATCCACTATTCCTCGCATCCGAACCACACCCTGCACGTGACCTCACCCGAACCGGCCCATATCCTCTGGGTCGTGACGCCGGCACTGATATGAGCACCGCTCACATCACCGAAGGCTCGCTCGCGGTCCGGATCGGCGAACGGCTACGCGCGCTGCGCAAGCAGCGCCAGGTGACGCTGGCCGTGCTCGCCCAGCAGGCCGGTATCTCCACCTCTTACCTGTCGGCCGTCGAAAAGGGCGTGAACCTGCCCTCGCTTCAGGTGCTGGCCAATCTGACCGAAGCGCTGGGGGTCAGCATCCCCTCGGTGCTGGCCGATGAGGGCAGCCCGCATGTCTACCTGAGCCGGATCCCGACCGAACCGGGCGTCGAGTTGGTCTCGCATCCGCTGCTGCAGCTGAAGAATGCCGTGATCCGAGCCGCGCCGAACGATGCCGGCGAGCCGCCGTTCGAGCTGGCCGGTCATGACCTGTTCGTGTACCTGATCAGCGGCACGCTCCGGCTCGACATCGACGGCGAGAGCTACCGCCTCGAAGCTGGTGACGCGGTGGACGTCACCGCCCCGAGCCGGCTGAGCTGGTTCAGCGTCTCGGCGAGCGTCAGCATCTGGAGCCGTTGTCCCAGACCAGATATCGGCTAGCCGGGACGACGTTCAGCCACCGAGCGCCGGCAGGGTGCCGGTCTGGCTCACCTCATCGGCGATATCGCGCAGCTTGCGGTGGCTATGCTGGCTGACCCCGCGTAACAGGTCGAAGGACACCTCGGCGGTGAGCTTGTAGGTCGCCATCAGGATGCCGATCGCCTGTCCGATCTGCCGGTTGGTGGCCAGCGCCTGGGCCAAGTGATGGCTCTTGTCGGACTCCTGCGCCAGGGCCATGCTCAACCGTTGCTGCCTGATCACGGCCACCGCCTGCTCGGTGAGCAGCCGTGCGATAACTCGGTCCGCACTTTCCACCCGTTCGGAGTGCCAGCGATAGCTGATCTCAGCCGCGTAGCCGGGAGCGCCGGCACAGGGCTCCTCCCGCACGTTGATGGTGACCCCGCAGCCGCCGGCGTCCGCCGGCTGAGGAGGACTGTGCCGCTCATCGACGACGGTGACCACGCACTCGTCGGCGAAAGCGGGAACGCACGCGCTGGCAAGGCTGTCCAGCGTCACCGCCGGCTCGGCGGCGGCGACCAACTGATCGAGGATCTGTTCGATGGTCGGCAGATCGAGCCGACGTGCCGGTCGGCGCAGCGCCGGTAACGCGTCGCGACAGGGGTCGGCGGAACGGATGGAACGTTCAGTTAGATTTCTGATGAGGTTTCTCCGATGTACGGATACCTCGACGCCGGCTGTTCGGGCGCCGTCGACCACTGATGTCGCGGTCAGGCTCTCGGTCCGAACCATCTCCAACGTAGCACCCGACCGGTCAACTCGCGAGGCGTCCGGCCACGGCGGCTGGTGCCGCGCCGGCTCGGACCCGCGACTGGCCGGCCTGGCGACCAAGGCGGCATGATGGGGAATCGCTGGACAGCATCCGCATCGACATCCCGGCATGCGCCGTCCACCGGCGACCGGGCTGCGTGCCTTACCGACCGGGAGGCAGGAGCGCACTCATGGCCCTACATGATCCGTCGATCGACCACCCGGACGACGGGGAGGAGGTCGGCCAGCTCACCGAGTTGGTGTTGACCACCGATACCTTCGAGGCATTCCTCACCGAGCTCGCCCACTATGCCAGCGCGCAGACCGAACACACCTGCAGCGTCACGGTGCGTACCGGTAACCGGCCGCCCTACACGGTGGTGTCGACCGACGACCTTTCGCTGCGACTGGACGAGCAGCAGTACCACGACGGGCGCGGTCCCTGCCTGGAGGCGCTGGCGACCGGCGTGCCGGTAGTGGTGACCGACATGGCGGCCGAGAGCCGGTGGCAACCCTATCCGGCGCGGGCGGCCGAACTCGGCGCACGGTCGTCAATCTCCCAGCCGCTGATCAGCGGCGAGCAGGTCATCGGGGTGCTGAACATGTACGCATTCAAGAAGATCACTCCGGACGTCGGCATGCTGGCTCGGGTGGCCCAGCTGGGCGATCGGGCCGCCGGCGCGCTCGCCGTGGGCATGCGCATTGCCGAGCAAAGCACCGAAAACGCCAACCTGCGGACCGCGCTGACCTCGCGCAGCGTCATCGACCAGGCGATCGGAATCTTGATGGCGCAGCAGCTGTGCACCGAACAGGAAGCACTCGCCTTGCTGCGCCAAGCCTCGCAGAGCCGCAACGTCAAGCTTCGTGACGTGGCCGCCCAGATCGTCGGCAGCGTGCAGCGCCGCAAGCCGGGGCAATCCGTAGGCCGGACCGAACGATAGCTCGGCTGATCACCGCGGCGCAGGCTGCCCAGTCGGTGGGCATCGCGTCCACTAACGCGACGGCCTCCTCGATCACCGCCGAGTCGATCGCGGCCACCACCTCGCAGTGCCCGATCAGCGGTTCGTTGTCCGGCCCGCGGCCGACCTCGTCCCCGGTCAGCACCCACGGCCGGGTGCCGTGGCCACGCAGCCGATGACCTTTCCAGCTCAGGCAGAACTCGACCAGCTCGTCGAGCCGGCCGGATCGTGCAAACCTGGTCGGTCTGGGCCTCCGGTCGAGCGGTCAGGACCGTGGGTGAGGTGTTGGCGGTTCCGCCTAGCTTGACCAGGAACTCATGGCAGCGATGCGCCCGCTCCGAGTCCTGCGACATAACCTGCTCAAAGAACTTCGAACGTGACGTCATCGAACCCGGTTTCACCAGTCGCCATATGCCCTCTCCTTCAGATAAGCGGCGCCGGCCCAGGTGCTCCCGCCGACGGTGCGTTGCAGCTGGTGATTCAGCCGTGGTGTTCGGGCAATGGCCCGGGCAGCTCGATCGGCTGCCTGCGGAATCGGAGTCGTCCGCGCTGCCGGGCTATGACGAATGCCGATCAGCGTCAAACAGACCGATCCGGACGAGCCATTGCCCGCATGGGTTAGTGTCCGGCTAATGCAGCAGCCAGCCCGTCGCAGGGAGTGATCGGATGAATAGCACCTGCATTGTGCGGCCACAGCTTGCCCGACACGCCGATCGGGTGCGCAAGTTGTGGCCGCACAATGCGTCCAGTGAAGGTTGGGCTGGGCGATGAGCACCAACGGCGGGCCCGGCGACCCTGCGCATCCGGAGCGCGACACCAGCTGGGACGAGAGCGCCCGCGACGAGACGCCGACCGAGCGGCTGGACCGCAACTGGGGCGATCTGGTGCAGGAGCTGCGGGTCGTCCAGACCGGCGTGCAGTTCCTCACCGGCTTTCTGCTCACCCTGCCGTTCCAGCAGCGGTTCAGCCAGCTGACCGGGCATCAGCAAGCGCTCTACCTGGCTACCGTCGCCGCGTCCATTGCCGCCACCGCCTTCCTGCAGACGCCGGTGAGCGTGCATCGGGCGCTGTTCCGCCGGCATCAACGCCGACGCGCCGTCCTGGTTTCGCATCGGGTGGCAATGATCGGCATCGCGTTCCTGGCCTTGGCGATCGTCGGTGTTGCCGCGATGATCTTCGACGTGGTGTCCGGCACCCGGGCCGCGGTGGTCGCCTCCGTGGTGGTCGCGGTCGGGCTGGGCCTGCTCTGGCTGACGCTTCCGCTCGCGCTGCGCGGGCCGGCGGAGCAGCAGCAGTCCTGAGGTGCTTGTCGTGCCGGAGTTCAGACGGCGACTGCGGCGCACCGCGAAACAGAGTTTCGGCTTGGCGCAATTGCATCCCGAGCAACTCGCGGCGATGGAGCAGGTCTGGAGGGGCACGACGTGCTGGCCGTGCTGCCGACCGGTGCCGGCAAGTCCGCGATCTATATCAGGTCTCCGCATTGCTGCTGCCCGGCGCCGCCGTCATCGTCTCGCCGCTGCTGGCGTTACAGGCCGACCAGCTGCTGGCCATCAACGAGTCGGCAGCACCGGCTGCGGTAGCGGTCAACTGACGCTGTCGCTGCCGGCGGTGCTGTCGGAACACCTGCTCACCGAGGAGGCTGCTGGCTGAGCCGCTCTGTGCTTACAGGCTGGTGAGCACCTGCGGGGACAGGGTCTTGAGCATGGTGTTGGCCCACCGGATCTGCCGCAGCGTCTTGGGATGGCACATGCTGCTGAGTTCCAGCAGTTCCAGGTGCTTGCCGGCTTGGCCGAGTTGGGCGACCAGCTCCCAGCTGAGCGATACCTCCGAGGCCATTAGGTAGACATCGCGCAGATCTTCCACCAGCAGCAGACCGGACTCGGGACGGCGGCCCATCATGCCGGCCAACGACTCACCGAGCTGCCGGAACGGACCGGGACGATCTGCCTCGGCGTCCAAGTGCAGGCCGTAGCCGGCAGCCACCGCGGAGATCTGAGCGAGATGGGTGTCCGACCAACGGGCCAAGTCACGCACGGTGTGGTAGACCTCGTGGTCGCCGCGGTGCCGACCGGCAATCTCGAGCAGGTGGGTGGCAAGTCGGCTCTCGTCGTGGTGCAGCCGGCGCAGGGCGTACTGCAGGCCGGCCTTGCCGCTCATTTCGACACCTGCTCTTCGCGCGAGCGCTCATCGCTGGGAAGAACGCCGCTCATCATCGGCAGCGCTTGCTCGGGCAGAATCGGCGGGCTCACCGGCATGCCCTGGAGGGCGGCCGCCATGATCGGCCGGGAGTCGCCTCTGACGGCCTCCAGCCGACACGCGGCGACCTTGAACAGCGGTTGCTTCGAAACCGGGTCCCAGTCGGTAATGGTGAGTTCATTGGCGGCCCGACCAGGCCGGCCGGGTGCTGGCCCGGCGATCTCCTCGGTGTCCCAATAGCCATAGTGGAACGGCACGAACACCACACCGGGCCGCAGTTGGGAGTGTCGGACGGTCGCTCGGATCCGTCCGCGCGGCGACACGATGTCGATCAAATCCCCCGGACCGACTTCGAACGCATCGGCGTCGTCGGGGTGCAGCTCGGCCCAGACGTCGGGAGCGGCCGCGTCCAACTCGGGTGCCCGGGCCGTCTTGGTGCGAGTGTGGAAGTGATAGATGGTCCGGCCGGTGGTCAACTGCATCGGATACTCGTCGCTGACGTCCTCGTGTGGTGGCAGGTATTCGGCAGCCTTGATCATGGCCAGGCCGTTCGGATTAAGCGCCCGGTACTCGGTCTGTTCGATCGAAGCTCCGGTGATCAGATCCCGGCCGTAGGACTCGCAGACATCCGGAGCAGCCCAGAATTGGTAGTCGGTATAAAGGCGCTCGGTTCCGCGCGGGGCCTCGGCCGTGCACGGCCACTGGATGCCGCCGTGTTCCCGAAGCAAGTCGTAGCTGAGACCGGTGTAATCGCACAGCCGGCCGGCCGAGCAGCGTTTCCAAGCCTCGAAGGCCGATTCCGAATCGGTCCAGTTGACCAGCGGATTGCCATCCTTGTCGGTGAACTCCATCGCGGCCGCGTAGTGCAGGAAGATGTCCAGGTCAGCACGCGCATCGCCGGGCGGCTCGACCGCCTTCTCCGATAGGTGCACGGTGCGATCGGCGTTGGTGAACACGCCGGTCTTCTCCCCCCAAGTCGCCGCCGGCAGCACCACATCGGCCAATGCGGCTGTCTCGGTGAGGTACAGATCCTGCACCACCACGAACAGCGACTCAGACTCGAAGATGCTGCGGATGCGGGACAGTTCCGGTAGCGAGACCGCAGGGTTGGTGCCGGATACCCAGAGAAACTTGATGGATCCCTGTTCCGCATAGCGGAAGATCTGCATCGCATGGGTAGGCGGCCCGTAGTGCGGAATCTTCGTCGGCTCGACGTTCCACAGCTTGGCCAACTCGTTGATGTGCTCGTCGTTCTCCCAGTTCCGGAAGCCCGGCAGGTCACCGTTCGCTCCGCACTCTCGGGTGTTCTCCGCGGTCGGCTGACCGTTCATCTGCAGCACACCGCAGCCCGGCCGGCCGAGCATGCCGCGCAGCAGCACCAGGTTGTTGACCTGCACCGCGGTGGCGGTCGCCTGATGCGATTGGTAGACGCCCTGCAGCACGGTGGCCAGCAGCCGGTCGCAGGTGCCGAGCAATTCGGCGCCGACCCGGATCTGCTCGGCCGGCACATCACAGATGGTAGCCGCCCACTCCGGCGTGCAGTCGGTGAGTTGGCTGGCCAGTTCTTCGAACCCGACGGTGTGCTGGGACAGGAAGTCATGATCGACCCAGTCGTGGACGATCAGCTCGTGCAGCAGGGCGTTCAGCAGCGCCAGGTTGGTACCGGGCCGAGGCGCCAGATGCACGGTGGCGTGCTCGGCCACCGGGGTACGACGCGGATCCACCACCAACAACCGCGGCGGTTGCGGGCCGGCCAGTCGGTCCAACATCCGCATCCACAACACCGACTGGGTTTCGGCTACGTTGTGCCCGAACAGCGCGATTACATCGGCATGATCGACGTCGGTATAGGAGGCCGGTTGTCCATCACAGCCGAACGATTCCTTCAACGCCTCGCCGGCGGTGGCGGTACACAGCCGGGTATTACCGTCCAGGTGGTTTGTGCCGATGCCGGCCCTGGCGATGGTGGTCAGCGTGTAGTAGTCCTCGCAGAACAGCTGGCCGGTGGTGTAGAAGCCGATCGAGCCCGGGCCATGCTCGGCCAGCAAGGTCTTCGAGCGCCGCACGATCTCGCCCATCGCGGTGTCCCAGTCGGTGGGCTGGAGTTCTCCGTCCCGGCGGATCAGCGGCGTGGTCAACCGATCGGTGGAGCCGTTTGCCTGCCAGCCATACAGATCCTTGATGTCCAGCCGCCCGTGGTTCACCCGGTCTCGGGCGCTGCCGCGCACGCCGACGATACGTCCGTCGTGCACCGCGATGTCCATGCCATCACCGTTGGAGTGCAGCAAGGATGCGGTCGGCACCCACTGCTGCACGTCCTGCTCGGTCAACCCGTCGGCGAGTTCCAAATCGACCCGGACCGGCCAGGGCTGGCCGGTGGCATACGGGGTTCGGGCTCCCCAGGGATCCTCGATGCGGTTGCTGCGATGGGCGTGCTGGGTCATGACTGCCACTCCCGCTTGGGGGCACGCGCCGACGGGCCGCGGTTGCGTGCCGGACCACGGCTGTCGGTTTCAGCTCAACTCCAACCTAGCCGCTAGCCGGCTCTGCCGCAGGTCCGCTGCCGGTTTCGGCACCAGTTGGCCGCACAACCGCCGATGCGTTAGCGTAGGTAGCGCTGAACAGCAGCTCCGCGCAGGCCGAGGGTTCCTGGCTCCGAGCAGCGTCAGCGCTCCCTCGCCTTCGCAGCTCCGCCCATCCGCCATCGCTTCGGTTATCGACCGTTGCGGACGGCGCGCCCCGGAGTGTGACATGGCTGACGAGCAACGTGACGTGATCGAGATCCTGACCCACGACCACCGTGAGGTCGAGCAGATGTTCGCCGAACTGGAAACCCTGATCGGCATGGACGACGAGGCCAGCCGGCAACGGCGCAGGGATCTCACCGACCAGGCCACCATCGAGCTGGTGCGGCATTCGGTCGCCGAGGAGGCCGAGGTCTACCCGCGGGTCAAGGAGCGGGTTAGCGATCAGGAGGCTGAGCACGCCAAGCACGAGCATGCCGAAGCGGAGCTGACCATGAAACGGTTGGAGTCGTTGAAGCCCGGCGATCCGATCTTCGACCAGCAGCTGTCATTGCTGATGAAAGAGGTCCGGGAGCACGTGGCCGAGGAAGAGGGCCAAATGTTTCCGCACATGCGCGCCATCTTCACCGTCGACGAGCTGCGCGAGATGGGCGCCAAGGTGGAGAGGGTAAAGCGGATGGCCCCGACCCGGCCGCACCCGGCCGCGCCGGATCAGCCGCCCGGCGACAAGCTGCTCGGCCCGATAACCGGCATGTTCGACCGGCTGCGGGATGCGATCAGCCACCGCGGAGCGTCCGATGGCTGACCAGTACACCATGCAGGATCCGGCCCATCAATATCCTCAGCCGGAGTTTGAAGAGCAGGAACAACCAGGTCCCGGGTTGGCGCAGCAGATGCAACCCAAGCCGGATCATGGCGAGGACAGTTACCGGGGCACCGGCCGGTTGGCCGGCCGCAAGGCGGTGATCACCGGCGCCGACAGCGGAATCGGACGCGCGGTCGCGATCGCCTTCGCCCGCGAGGGTGCCGACCTGGTGCTGTCCTATCTGCCGGCCGAACAGCCGGACGCCGACGAGGTAATCAAGCTGGTGCAGGAGGCCGGCCGGACCGCGATCGCAATGCCGGGCGACGTCAGCGACCAGAGCTACTGCCAGCAGCTGATCGACGCCGCCGTCCAGCAGCTGGGCGGCATCGACCTGCTCGTCAACGTGGCCGGCAAGCAGCAATACGTCGAGCAGATCGCCGACCTGAGCGCTGAGCAGTTCGACGAGACCATGAAGACCAACATCTACGCCATGTTCTGGCTGTGCAAGGCGGCATTGGCGCACATGCCACCCGGCAGCGTGATCATCAACACCGCGTCGATGGAGGCCTACAAACCCTCGCCGATCCTGCTGGACTACGCGACCACCAAGGGAGCGATCAACACCTTCAGCAAGTCCCTGGCCCAGCAGGTCGCGCCGCGCGGCATCCGGGTCAACGTCGTCGCACCGGGACCGATCTGGACACCACTGCAAGCCGCCGGTGGCCAGCCGCCGGCCAAGCTGACCCAGTTCGGATCGTCCTCGCCGATCGGGCGGCCCGGTCAGCCCGCCGAGCTCGCGCCGCCGTACGTCTTCCTGGCCTCACCGGAGTCCAGCTACGTCAACGGGGACACGCTGGTGGTCAGCGGCGGCATGCCGTCGCCATGACAGCCGGCGCGACGAGCAGTGCACCGATGAGCCATGCTGTGGGCATGCAGGTGGCGGATGCGATGGTTCGACACCCGAAGCTCTGCCCGGTAGACGTCACCGTCGGCCAGGTGCAGGCACTCTTCCGGGATCTGCATGTGCATGCGGCGCTCGTCGTGGCAGCCGGCCAGCTGGTGAGCGTCCTGGAGCGCGACGACGTCGGTGGACTGTCGAACAGAGCCGAGCGGGCGGCGCCGTTCGGCCGGCTGGCCGGTCGCACCGTCCCGGCCACCGCGCCGCTGGATGCGATCCACCGAGAGATGCTGAGCATTGGCCAACGCCGGTTGGCCGTGGTCGACGGCGACCAGCACTTGCTCGGCCTGCTCTGCCTGAAAGCGACCAGCACCGGCTTCTGCTCGGACCGGGATGTACAGGCCCGTGCCAGCGAGGGCGACAGCCGGTAGATTCCGACAACCGTGCGGCTGCTGAGCTTTCCCGAACCGGCGACACCAGCCGAGCTGCGCGCGCAGGTGATCCGGCTGCAGGACGAGGCCTGGCCGGCGGCTGGACCGCCGGTTGGGCACGATCCGGCGCTGCGGCCGCTGTCGATGCTGCTGCTTGATGGCGACACGGTGCTGTCCGCCCTGGACATCCTGTTCAAGGACATCGAGCACGCCGGACAGCGCTACCGCGCAGGCGGTTTGAGCACGGTCGTCACCAGCCAGGCGGTACGTCGGCACGGGTATGGACGGCAGCTGGTCAGCGCGGCCCGGGAGCGAATGCACGCAATGGCGCTGGACCTGGGCGTGTTCACCTGCGACCGCCCGCTTCAGTCGTTCTATGAGAGCGCCGGCTGGCAGCTGCTTGCCGGCACCGTGCTGGTCGGCGGCACTCCGGATACACCGTTCCCCAGCGACCAGCCGGGCTTCGACAAGCTCACCATAGGCTGCTTCTTCTCGACCATGGCGTTGCAACACCAGCAGTCATTCCGGAGCGCGCGAATCGAGTTGTACCCGGGCCTCATCGACAAGCTGTGGTGAGGCAGTTGCTAGTGTCGACGGCGCCTGCCAGTATATCCACTGTGTATATACTGGCTTCGGGTTAGAGCCGCATGCAGGAGGTCGTCATGCCCAAGATGTTGATCGATGTTGATCATGACCTGCTCGAGCGAGCTCGGGCGATCCTCGGTCCTGGGGCCACAAAGAAGGAAGCCGTGAACACCGCGCTCTCCAAGCTGGTGCGCCTGCACGAACAGCGACGTGCTATCGAATGGATCATCGCCACCGACCCGATCGCCGATTTACGCGACCCAGAAGTTCGTGCCGCGGCACGAAGATGAGCCGCTATCTCGTCGACAACAGCGTTCTGCAACGCCTACCCCGTAACCCGGCCGTCCAAGTCGCCGTCGGCAAACTGCTCGACGCCGAACATGAGCTGTGCTGTTGTGCACTGAGCCTGGACGAATTCGCCTACAGCGCCCGGTCTGCCATGGAGCACGCCGAGGCGAGCCGACGGCTGCGAACCTCTTTTCTTTACCTGCCACTGTCCCCCGCACTTGATCAGATCATCCTCGACATCCGAGCCGCGTTGTGGCAGGCGGGCACTGGACGGGCGGCGGGGGTAGTAGACGTTATGCTCGCCGCCATCGCGGTCGAAGCAGACGCAGCCGTGCTGCACTATGACAGCGACTTCGACCATATAGCGGCAGCGTTTCCTCGGCTCCGCTCCGAATGGATAGTTCGCCGCGGAGCCGTCGACTGATCGGCGAGCTGCGCGCATCGGCCTGACTACCGCGCTGAACCGGTTGGGCGATAGCTGACCAGCGGCAGGAAAGCAGCCAGCGCAACAGCCTGCACGATCACCGTGAACGTAATGGCGCTATCGATGGATACGTCGTAGAGCACGCCGATGAGTGCGGCACCGGCCAGCCAGGCCAGCCCGTAGATCGCGGTGAACGTGCCGTAGCCGACGCCGCGTCGTTCGCGCGGCACCAAATCGGCCACCGCGGCGCGCATGGTGGACTCGTGCACCCCCATCACCACACCCCACAGCGCGGCACCCAACCAGACCAGCGGGACGGAGGTGGAGAACGACCAGAACGGCACCACTGCGCCGAGCAGCGGTAATACAACCAGGCCGCGCAGCCCGACCCGGTCGTATACCGCTCCTGAGGCCAGTGCTGCCAGCGCTGCCAGGCCCATCGCGACGGCATACATGACCGGGATCTGTGCAGCCGACACCACATGCCGGTGCTGGAGGTGGTAGCCGAGCACCGCGAACGTCGCGAACCCGGTCAGGGTCAGCGCGGTGAACGTGGCGTACTGCCAATACACCCGACTGAACCCGTGGACGCCGACCGGCCTGGTCTGGACCGGATGCACGGTCGGGTCGTAGGCGTCCGGTCGGGGAACCTGGCGGCGCAGGTAGGCCAGCGTCAGCATCGCCAGCACGGCCGGGATGGCGAGAATGGCGAACCCGGCAGGGTAACTGTGCCGGGTAGTGAGGATGGCGGCCACCACCAGCGGGCCTACCAGCGCTCCGGTCTGGTCGAGCGCCTCGTGGATGGCGAACGTCCGGCCGCGTCCGAGGTCGACGCTGGCCTCGGCCAGCATGGTGTCTCGAGCCGGGCTCCGAACAGCCTTGCCGAACCGCTCACCGATGATGAAGACACAGGCCAGCCACAATGGTCCGGCCACCGCCAGCAGCGGGACCGAAACCATCGTGATGGCATAGCCGGTGATCGAGATTGCCCAATGCCGTCCGGTGCGATCCGACAGTCGGCCGGTGAAGAGCCGAAACACCAGCGCGACCGCTTCGCCGACTCCGGTGATAACACCAACCAGCGCCGCGGACGCCCCGAAGGTGGCCAGGTAGGGGCCGATGATGCTGCGGGCACCCTCGTAGACGAAGTCGCCCAATCCGCTGACCAGCCCGAACACCAGCACGAACCGCAGCGGGCCGATCCGGTTCGGTCCGGCCGCCATTCCCGCATCGGATGGTGGCGTCACAGCAACGCCAACCCGAGTCCGGCGGAGGCGGCGGTCATTCCGGCAGCGAAGCTGCCGAGGATGTTCATCGATGCCTCCAGCAGGTCACCGGTCTCGGCGAGCGCGACCGTCTCCCAGGCCCAGGTCGACAGGGTCGTGTAACCGCCGGCGAGCCCGACGCCGATGACCACCGTCGCGGTGGTCGACAGGCCGTGGTGCGCTGCGAGTCCGGTCACCAGACCGACCAGAAAGCTACCGGTGATGTTGATGACCACGGTGCCGTAAGGAAAATCGCCGCGGGTGCGGTGTTGCACGGCCTGGTCCAGGAGGTAGCGCAGAACCGCGCCGGCCCCGGCAGCAAGCGCGACGGCCAGCGTGAGCATCAAGCGTCCTTGCTGGTTCGTTCGGCATTGCCGACGTAACGGATGACATCGACCTCGTCCAGGATGACCAGGCCACCGGTGACCAGTTCATCGAGCTGCGGCAAGAATGCCTCGATCCGTCCGGGCTCATCGACGATGACGATGGCTACCGGCAGATCCTCGGACAGGCTCAGCAGGTGTGCGGTGTGCAGGTGCCCAGTGGCGCCGAAGCCTGCGGTGCCGCGAAAGACCGAACAGCCTGCCAAACCCGCCCGCCTGGCCCGGTCGATTATCTCGCTGAGCAGCGAGTGGTGACGGTAATGGTCGGATTCGCCGATGAAAATCGTGAGCCTCTTGGCCGGTCCCTGCAGCCTCACGATGCGCTCCTGTTCTCCCGTGCCCGACGGCGTTTGGTGGCGACAGCTCGCCCGAGGACGAGCCCGATTGAGGCCGCGGCAAGACCGCCGACGATGCTGGCAGCCAGGTAGGCGACCGCGATTTGTGGCTGATGGTGCGCGAAGAGCAGGTCGGCGGTGACCACGATCGAGGAGAAGGTGGTGAACGCGCCGCAGAACCCGGTGCCGAGCAACGGACGAAGGTAGCGGGAGGAGACCAGTTCGGTCGCCGCGACCACGACCAGCGCCAAGATGAACGCGCCGGCGATGTTGACGTCGAAGGTCGCCCACGGAAATCGACCGTTGGGCGTCGGCCAGGTCGAGGTGATGCGGTAACGCGCCCAGCCGCCGAGACAGCCACCGACGAACACCACGAGTAGCACGTCCCAGCGCAGCCGCGGGCGGCGTCGACGTCGGCTAGGTCCGAACGGCGACGAGGAGACCGCCGTACCGGAGCCTTCGACAGCGTCGAGGTCGGGGTCGATAGGCAGGCTCACCCGATCATCCTCGACGTTCGGTTCACGCCTCGTCCACTTGGCCCTCGGCTGCCTGACAAACAGGCGCACGAACAGGCGCAGCAACCCCGAACGGTGGGATGCTGTACTCGGCGACCGACGAAGCACAGGAACAGGTGGGGCTGATGCGCCGGAATGTGATCGTGGTCGGAGCCTCCGCGGGCGGGGTCGAGGCCCTGCGCTCGCTGGTGTCCGGTCTGCCAGAGGATCTGCCGGCAGCGGTGTTGGTGGTTTTGCACATGCCCGCCTACGGCGGAAGTGTGCTTCCGGCCATCCTCCAGCGGTCGGGCCCACTGCCGGCCCGGCACCCAGCTCACCGGCAAGCGCTGGAGGAATCGGTGGTGTGGGTGGCCCCGCCCGATCATCACCTGGTGCTGGTGGACCACGAGATCGCACTGACCCGAGGCCCGCGGGAGAACGGACTCCGACCGGCGGCGGACGTGTTGTTCCGATCGGCGGCCCGGGCGCTCGGCGCCCGGGTAATCGGGGTGGTGCTCTCCGGAGTGCTTGACGACGGAACCGCGGGCCTGAGCGCGATCGCGGCGCGCGGCGGCACCACAGTGGTCCAGAGCCCTGAGGATGCCCTCTACCCCGGCATGCCTACCAGCGCCATCGAGCACGTAGCCGTCGAACACATCGTGCCGATCGCCGACATGCCCGAACTGCTGGTGCGGCTGTGTAAAGAAGAGATCATCGAGGTGAAACGGCCGGTATCACCCTTGCTGGCAATCGAGGCGGACATGGCATTGATGGATGGCGAAGCCATGAATGAGGACGATCGGCCCGGGCGACCGTCCGGATTTTCGTGCCCGGACTGCAACGGAGTGCTCTGGGAGATCCACGACGGCGGAATGATCCGTTACCGCTGCCGGGTCGGGCACGCCTGGTCGGCGGAAAGCCTGCTCGGCGAGCAATCCCAGCAGTTGGATGGCGCGTTGTGGATGGCACTGCGTGGCCTGGAGGAAAAGGCGGCGTTGGCCCGCACCCTCGCCGAACGCGCGGAGGAGCGGGTCAGCCCGCTCACAGCGACCCGGTTCCGCGAGCAGGCCGAGGACGCCAGCCATGCGGCGAGTCTGATCCGGACGATGCTGGAGGCGCACCTAGGCTTGCCGGACCAACTATCCGGTGACGCAGCGGAGGCTGACGGTGGAATCTGAGGCCGGGCAAGCACCCGACCGGGTGGCTCCGGAGCGGATGGGCGAAACCCGCGACCCTGCCTTCGAGCGGCTGCTGGGCTACCTGAAGGAGAGCCGCGCGTTCGATTTCACCGGTTACAAACGAGCCAGCTTGATGCGCCGGGTCAGACACCAGATGCAGCAAGTCGCCATCGACAATTTCGACGACTACCACGACTACCTGCAAGTGCACGCCGACGAGTTCACCGCACTGTTCAACACGATCCTGATCAACGTCACCAGCTTCTTCCGCGACGAGGAAGCCTGGGCTTACCTCAGCGAGACCGTACTGCCGAAGCTGACGTCGGCCGTCGGCGATCAGCCGATCCGGGTCTGGAGTGCCGGTTGTGCCACCGGCCAGGAGGCCTACAGCCTGGCCATGGCGCTGGTCGAAGCAGTCGGCCCGTCGGCATTCCGGGAACGGGTGAAGATTTATGCCACCGATGTGGACGAGGAGGCGCTCACCGTGGCCCGGCAAGCCACCTACGCCGAAAAGGAGCTGCGAGGCTTACCCGACGGTTACCTGACTCGATACTTCGAGCAGGCCAACGGTCGGTATGCCTTCCGCAAGGATCTGCGCCGCAACGTAATCTTCGGCCGCAACGATCTGGTACAGGACGCTCCCATCTCACGTATCGACCTGCTCACCTGTCGCAATGCCCTGATGTACTTCAACGCCGAGACTCAGGCTCGAATCGTGTCCCGGCTCGGATTCGCGCTCAAGCCCGACGGCGTACTGTTCCTCGGTAAGGCCGAAATGCTGCTCAACCACACCGCGACCTTCGAACCGCTCGATCTGAAACGGCGGTTCTTCCGTAAGGTCATCCGTAACACCGCAACTGAACTGGCCAATCCGTATCCACCCAACCCAGTGGCTCGCGTGGCAACCTTGGACAACGACGTGTATGCGCTCCGAACCGAGGCATTCCTCACCAGCCCGGTCGCCCAACTCGTGGTTGACGAGCAGGACCGGCTGGCGCTGATTAACCACCGTGCGGCGAACCTGCTGGCGCTGACCGAGCACGACATCGGCCGGCCGTTCCAAGACCTCGAGGTGTCCTACCGACCGGCCGAGCTGCGATCGCAGCTCGCCGCGGTACGCGAAACCCGGACCAGCACCCGATTGCGGGACGTGGAATGGCACCGGTCGGCCAATGAGCGACTGGTGATGGACATCCAGGTGGTACCGCTGGCCGATGCCCGGGCCCGGCTGTTGGGCACGGCAATCATGTTCAACGATGTCTCTCGGTACCGGCAATTGCAAGATGAGCTCGAGGCGACCAATCGACAGTTGGAGACCGCTTACGAGGAGTTGCAATCCACCAACGAAGAACTCGAAACTACCAATGAGGAACTGCAATCCACGGTCGAGGAGCTGGAGACCACCAACGAAGAACTGCAATCCACCAACGAAGAACTCGAAACCATGAACGAGGAACTTCAGTCGATGAACGACGAGCTGCAGTCGACCAACGAGGAGCTACGCGAGCGCACCAACGAGATCTCCTCGCTCAACGACTTCATGGAATCGATCCTCGGCAGCCTGGACGCCGCAGTTATCGTTCTCAATCCGGAACAGATCGTGCAGGTCTGGAGTCGCCAGGCCGAAGACCTGTGGGGACTTCGCGAGGATGAGACGGTGGGTCAGCACTTCCTGAACCTCGACAGCGGCCTACCCACCGAGCAGCTCAAGCCCGTCCTCCGGGATGTCATCTCCGGCGGTAAACCCAACGCCGAGGTGAAGCTGACTGCGATCAATCGTCGCGGCCGCTCGGTGATGCTGCGGGTTACCGCCACCCCTTTGATGTCCGGTACCGACGCGCCCAATGGTGCGCTACTGCTGATGGAACAGACCGAGTCGAAGTAGTACTTAGGGCTCGGCCGACGCTCATCGCAGCCGGGGAGCAACCGGCTGGCGTTGATTTCGGCAGTAGCGGTGCTCGCGAACTCATGCCAAAGTGGACGTACTCGGTCCGGCTCAACTCCAGCCCGTGGCCTACCTAACAAAAGTGGGCGGACACCATGTCGACTACTGCACTGTCTCCCCGACTACCGAATGCCATGCGAGCCATCACGGCTGACGCCGACGAAGCATCGGCGCTACGCAGGATCGTTGAAGCGGCCATCCGAGAGATTCCTGGTTCCGAACTCGGCGGTATCTCCGCCCTGGTCGGAGGTTCGATCCGAACCCGCGCCGCATCCCATCCTCAGGTGGAACTCATCGACCGCGCTCAATACAAGGCACGCGAGGGCCCATGCCTGACCGCGGCGGTCGCCCAAGTACCGGTCGTGGTCTGCAACGACCTGCTCACCGACCGGCGCTGGCCGGCCTTCGGCCGCACCGCGGTGAAGCATGGGGTGCACTCGGTGATCTCGTTCAAGCTGTTCGATATCACCGGCACGGTCGGCGCGCTGAACCTGTATTCCGGCAAGCCGCACGCGTTCCTCTCCGAAGCCGAGGAAACCGGATCGTTGCTGGCAGCCCATGCTGCGGTGGTGATGGCCGCCAGCCGGCAACAGGCGAACCTCGCTATCGCGCTGGAGACCCGCGATGCCATCGGTCAGGCCAAAGGTATCTTGATGGAGCGCTACAAGCTGGACGACCGCCAGGCCTTCGATGCGCTCATCGCCATATCGCAGCACACTCACCGCAAGCTACGTGAAATTGCCGACCAACTGCGGACGACCGGCGAGGTTCCCGGCATAGGCTAGTGATCGGTGACCTCATTCGTCACGGAAATTGATAAGGGAAGCGGATGGATGACCGGATCAGATTCGCTCTGAGCGACGGCTTGGAGCTGGTCGGAACCGATGTGGACGAGTTGTGGTGGCACTACGTCGCGATCGGCGGGGAGGCTGGCCCGGGGTTGCTGGCCGCTCGCATCAGCGGGGTCGCTTCCTGTGATCTTCGGGAATACGCGCTCATCGCCCAAGCGCTCAACGAGTGCTTCGTTGACCGCGGACTGAACACCTTTCCGGTCGGATACTGCCCGCAGCTCGCGGGCTCGATGTCGGTGAGCGGCTTCCTCGGCTCGCTGTCGGGCCTATCTGGGTCGAGGCCGGCAGGTATCGAGGCTCGCCGCCGAGCGGTCGAGGCGCGGTTGCACAGCGTCGCCGCTGCGCGGCAGGCCGCCCTGCTGCATCTGACCGCCGCCCGGCTGATGCAGACCAGCGGACAGCTCCATTACGCGAGGCAGGCCCTACAACGGGCTGATCGCGCCAGGGTGCGCGCCAACCGGGCAATGGCCGAGGTCACCTAGCAATGCGCCATGTCGACGGGCGCGGCATTCCGGACGTGCTACCTGAGCTGGCCCGGCCCATCGCTCGTTACTCGGAAGTGTGATCATTCTCTTGCGCTGCGATCGCGGCTGCCTGTGACACCTGAGCGACCTGGAGCCGCACCATCAGTTGCATAGGTACGACCGGCGACGCGACGAAACCGTGCTTGAGATAAAACGACTTCGCTGCCTCGTTAATGGCATCGACCAGCATCACGCGCGCACCGATCACATCCAGCGATGAGACCGCCGACCGGATAGCTTCCGCTAACAGGTCGCCGCCCCATCCCTGGCCCTGGTATGCCACGTCGAGAGCAAAACGGCCCATCCGAATCACCGGAATCGGGTTCGGCGCTCGCCTTGCCAACTCGGCTGGTGCTGCTTCCTTAATGACTGAGCCGGCCGACAGGCAGAAGTAGCCGGCAATCGTTTCGCCGTCCATCAGTAACCAGGTCACGGCATCGCGCGTCTCCATGCTCTGGCGAGCCTGGGTTGCCAGCCAGCGGTTCAAGCTTTCATGACCACAGTCAAACGCCTTGCGCTGTTCACTAGTCGGCTTGACCTCGTCGTAGCGGTGAAGGCGCATTAGGGTCCGGTTAGATCAACGCGTAATCCGACGACGACGCGAGAACAGCGCCACCAAAGCCGGGTCCGGCTCAACCGGCTCATCCAAAGCGGCAACGAACCGGTCCCATGTCGCTGCGTCCAGCGTGAAGTGCCGCTGATCTGCCAACACCTCGTGAGCTCGCTCCACGCCGGAGCTCGTCAAGAACTCAGTCACCGACTGCCCCACTAGCTGAGCAGCCTGACGCACCAGGGCGTTATCTTGATCATTGAGACGCAAATTCAGCCGGGCAGCTTTCGTAGCGGTCATGACACTCCTCCGTCCCTTCTGCCCCAGGATGCCTCGTACAGACAATGTATGTACGCAACGCCTGGGTGTCAAACACCGGAGGGCGTGAGCTGCGACGGATGCCGGCTGACCGGATAGACGTAGCGCGCCGATCCAAGCGGAGCGCCCGCCCGTCTTGCTACGCCAGCAATGTCAGGCACCGCTCGGGACTCTCCACATGCGCGTTGTGGCCGAGACCGCGCAGGGTCACCACCGGCACGCCCCACTGGGCGAGTTGCTCGTCGCTGTTCATCGGGTCGAACTCACCGCGCGCCAGCGTGATCGCTGCCGGACAGCGCGCCGCCAGGTCGGCCATGTCCGGCGCTCCGACCCCGAAGGCGCGCGGATCCAGCGCGAGGCGCCACCGGCCGTCCTCCTGCACCAGTCCGGCCGCCACTGCCGGGTCGTCGGCGGCCAGCAGACCCGCCAGCCCGGACACCCGCAGATACCGCGCGGCCGCCTCATCACGCGAGCCGAACCACGTCACCGGCCGACCGGCCAGTGCCTGCGCCTTGTCGAGCTCATCGTCGGTCCAGGCGACCTTGATACCCAACCCGACGACCGCGGCAATCGGCGCTCCGACGGCGGCCAGCACAAGGCCGACCACGCCGCCCAGCGAATGCCCCAGCACGACGGTCTGATCGCCGGGTTCCACGAGCGGGCGCATCGCCGCGGCTAGACCGTCGAACGTGTACTCCGGCAGCGGCGCCGAGCCGCCGTGACCGGGCAGATCGGGTGCCAGCCACCGGCCCGGCCACCGGTCGGCCAGCAACGGCCGCCATCCGGCCCACACGTCGCTGGTCGCGCCGAGTCCGTGCAGCAAGAGCAGCAACGGGTCGCCGTCCCCGCCGCTGAGCACCCGAAGGTCACCGTCCATACCGGGATTTTGTCATCCGAGACAGCGCGGCCGGCTCCATTATCGAAGCCGGCCGGGGTCTGAACAACATAACGATGGTGGGCGCTACTGGGATTGAACCAGTGGCCTCTTCCGTGTCAGGGAAGCGCTCTCCCACTGAGCTAAGCGCCCTTGCTCAACTGCACACGGCGGGTCGTGGACAGCCGATCGAGGTGGAGACGGGATTTGAACCCGTGTACACGGCTTTGCAGGCCGTTGCCTCGCCTCTCGGCCACTCCACCGAGTGTGGTCCCAACGCTGCTGCCGCCGGACACTGTCACCGCCACCGAGCGGACGACGGGATTCGAACCCGCGACCCCAACCTTGGCAAGGTTGTGCGCTACCAGCTGCGCTACGTCCGCAATGGTGTTCTCCGGCGGTTCCACCAGCGGTCGCCCGCCGGCTGCCAGCACCGGCACCGCAAGCGACTCTAGCCGATGCCGATTGGGCGCACCAAACCGGGTCGGCCCGCCGCCGGGCTATTCCGCCAGACCCAATCGAGCCCAGAACTGGTCGACCTGGGCGTGCAATTCGGCCATCGACCCGGAGTTGTCCAGCACCACCGTCGCCACCGCACGCCGTTGCTCGTCGCTGGCCTGGGCGGCAATCCGGGACCGGGCGGCATCGGCATCCAGGCCGCGGGCCTGCAAGCGGGACAGTCGCTGCGGCAGCGGCGCCTCGACCACCACCACCGCGTCGTACCGTCCGGCCAGCCCGTTCTCGACCAGCAGCGGGACGTCGTGAACCACCACCGCGTCCGGCCCGGCGGCCGCCATCAGCTGCGCTGTGCGCTCGGCCACCTGCGGATGCACGATCGCGTTCAGGTCGGCCAGCGCGGTCGAATCGGCGAACACCACCGCGGCCAGCCGAGCCCGGTCCAGTGACCCGTCGGCGTCCAGCAGGTCGACACCGAACCGGTCCACCACCGCCGCCAGCCCGGGCGTTCCCGGTGCCAGCACTTCACGGGCCAGCCGGTCGGAGTCGATCACGGTGGCCCCGAGTTCGGCGAACCGGGCGGCCGCGGTGCTCTTGCCGCTGCCGATCCCGCCGGTCAGGCCGATCCGCCGCAAGGCCACCTCAGCTGGTGCTGGACGCCGACGGTGACTCCGACGGCTCCGCGCTGCTCGAATCGCTCGGACTGGCACCGGCGCCGGGCGCTCCGGTGTAGCCGGCAGTGGCGTCCAGCGCCGCTTTGGCCAGCGCCACCAAGCTGCTGTTCGGTGCGCCCGCGATCAGCTTGGCGTCGACGGTGACCGCCACCGTGCGGGGACCAGCCGCCACCACGATGGTCGGACCGCCGTAGCCGATCAGGATGCTGGCCGGCAACTGGTTCACCGCGGCGCTCTGTTCGGTGGCCCCGTGCGTGCGATAGTCGGCCACCGTGCCCTGCACCCGCCGGGTCGCCTGCGCCGCCGAGTTGTACAGGCTAATGCCGATCTCGACCCCGGGCGCCGGCGCGGGCTTGCCTTTCACCGTGGCACCGATCCCGTACCGACAGTTCAGATAGGTCAACCGGCCGATGTTGGGCTCGGCGATGCCGAGCACGTCGGTGGTCTTGCCGATCACCGGCCGGCCGAGCGCATCGTCGATCGTGGTGATCGGCAGCAGGCTGTCGCAGCGGCCACCCAGGCTGGCCGGCTCGGTGTTGCTCGGCGTCGCACTGGCCGACGAACTGGTCGGAGACGAGGCCACCGACGACGGCGGCGGAGAACTCGCCACCGGTTGCTTCGCCGCCTTAGAACAGCCGGTCAGCGCCAGCACCGGCGCCAGGGCGCACATCAGCAGGTAGCGGGCTCGCACCCGATCCAGGCTAGTCGCCGCAGACGGCCAAGCCCGGGAGGCGAACCTCCCGGGCTTGGTTGTCGCGCTATCGCCGGCCTGACACCGGTCTTCGGAGTTCCTAGCGGCCGGCGAGCTTCTCGCGCAGGGCGGCCAGCGCCTCGTCCGAAGCCAGCGTGCCGCTGGTATCGGCCGGCGGCTCGGATGAGTACGAGGTCGCCTCGCCGCTCTCGCTGGCGGCGTCGGCGTCGGCCTTCTGCGCCTCTTCCAGCTGCCGCTTGTGCGCCTCGAACCGCTCCCGGGCCTTGGCGTAGCGCTTCTCCCACGCCTCCCGCTGCTCCTCGTAGCCGGGCAGCCACTCCTGGGTCTCCGGATCGAAGCCGTCCGGGTAGATGTACTCGCCCTTCTCGTTGTACTGGGCCTCCATGCCGTACTGCGACGGGTCGAAGCTCTCCTCGGCCAACGAACCCTCGTTGGCCTGCTTGAGCGACAGCGAGATCCGGCGGCGCTCCAGGTCGATGTCGATGACCTTGACCATCAACTCGTCGCCGACGTTGACCACCTGCTCGGGAATCTCGACGTGCCGCTCGGCCAACTCGGAGATGTGCACCAGGCCCTCGATGCCGTCCTGCACCCGGACGAACGCGCCGAACGGCACCAGCTTGGTGACCTTGCCCGGCACGACCTGACCGATCGCGTGAGTCCGGGCGAACTGGCGCCACGGGTCCTCCTGGGTCGCCTTCAACGACAGCGACACCCGCTCCCGGTCCAGGTCGATGTCCAGCACCTCGACGGTGACCTCCTGGCCGACCTCGACCACCTCGGACGGGTGATCGATGTGCTTCCAGGACAGCTCTGACACGTGCACCAGGCCGTCCACGCCGCCGAGGTCGACGAACGCGCCGAAGTTGACGATCGAAGACACCACGCCGTTGCGCACCTGGCCCTTGGCCAGCTTGTTCAGGAAGTCGCTGCGCACCTCGGACTGGGTCTGCTCCAGCCACGCCCGCCGGGAGAGCACCACGTTGTTGCGGTTCTTGTCCAGCTCGATGATCTTGGCCTCGAGCACCTTGCCGACGTAGGGCTGGAGGTCGCGCACCCGACGCATCTCCACCAGCGACGCCGGCAGGAAGCCGCGCAGGCCGATATCGATGATCAGGCCGCCCTTAACCACCTCGATGACGGTGCCCTCGACGACCTCGTCACGGTCCTTCTTCTCCTCGATCGTGCCCCAGGCGCGTTCGTACTGCGCGCGCTTCTTGGACAGGATCAGCCGACCCTCCTTGTCCTCCTTCTGAAGGACCAGGGCCTCGATCTCATCGCCCACGGAAACGACCTCGGACGGGTCGACGTCGTGCTTGATGGACAGCTCACGGGAGGGGATGACACCTTCGGTCTTGTAACCGATGTCGAGCAGGACCTCGTCCCGGTCGACCTTGACGATGGTGCCCTCGACGATGTCGCCGTCGTTGAAGTACTTGATGGTCTTGTCGATGGCGGCGAGGAAATCTTCGGCGGTGCCGATGTCGTTCACGGCAACTTGCGGGGTGGTGCGGGTCGGTTCGATGGTGGACGTCATGTAGTAGGTAGGTCCTGACGGTTTCTCGTGTGGCTGGGAGCGAGTCCGGTCCGACGCGCCGCCATCGCCGTTTTCGGATTGGGAGACCGAGTGGGCAGATGAACCAGCGGACGAGTGACCTACTCCATGTCGAGGCCACAGACCTGTTCCCGGGCGCTAGCCTACTCCGGCACCACCGATCTTCAGAAATTCCATGCCCGAACGTGCAGCGCCGAGCGTCCGGACGCGGATCGGCGCGGCTAGATTCTCCCCGGTGGGCACCGAATCCGAACTGGGCACCGTCGGGGTCGGTCGGCGCGCGGTAGACGCAGCCGAATCGGCGCGTGTCAACCGGCGCTGGTGGGACGCCGATGCTGCCGACTACCACCGCGAACACGGCGCGTTCCTCGGCGAGTCGGACTTCGTGTGGTGCCCTGAAGGCTTGCGGGAAGAGTCAGCTCAACTGCTCGGACCGCCGGCCGGCCTGCGCGGCGCGCGGGTGCTCGAGGTCGGCGCCGGCTCGGCGATGTGCTCGCGCTGGCTGCTACGCCGTGGCGCTCGTCCGGTCGCTTTCGATGTCTCCGCCGGCATGCTCGACGTCGGCGCCCGGACGGGTGCGGCGGCCGGCCTGCCGGTGCCGCTGGTGCAGGCCGACGCCCAGCGGATGCCGTTTCGTTCCGGCAGCTTCGAGTTGGCGTTCACCGCATTCGGCGCGGTGCCATTCGTCGCCGACTCGGCGGCGGTGATGCGGGAGGTGGCCAGAGTGCTGCGCCCCGGTGGCCGGTGGGTATTTGCGGTCAGCCACCCGATCCGGTGGGCGTTTCCGGACTCCCCCGGCCCGGACGGCCTCACCGCCACCATGTCCTACTTCGACCGCACGCCGTACGTGGAGTTCGACGCGGCCGGCGTGCCGACCTACGTCGAGCAGCACCGCACGCTCGGGGACCGGATCCGGGAACTGACCGCGGCCGGCTTCCGGCTGCTGGACCTGGTCGAACCGGAATGGCCGGACGGGCTGGAACAAGTCTGGGGACAGTGGTCTCCGTTGCGCGGCAAGCTGCTGCCCGGCACCGCGATCTTCGTCTGCGAGCTGGCTTCGGTCGAGAGCTGACTAGACGCGCTGCAGCGGCTCGTCCCGGGACGGCACGGTCCGTGCGGCGCCGGGCCGGTTATCGGCACGCAGCAACAGCACGGCGCCGACCAGGGCAAGCAGCCCGACCACCAGCAGGATCAGCGGCAACCACACGGTCAGCAGGTCGATCTTGGACCGACCGTCCTTGGCCTGCTTGGCCTGGTACTTGATCGAGGCGTCGTTGAAGGTCAGCGTGGTGTCGAAGGCAGGTGTGCCGTCGGCCAGCGCCCGGGTCTGGTGCTCGATTCCCTTGACGATCACGCCGGTCAGTGGATCCACCCACACCGTCCGGGTGTCGGAGTACTTGCCCGGGATTCCCTGGCTGATCGGCAGGTCGATGTCGTCGATGACCGCCTCGTACTTGTACAGCTTCAGGCCTTCGACCTTCTCGGTGCCCAGGTAGCGGGCGTCGGGCGCCTGCGAGGACATCGGGTCGAAGAACTTATAGGACTGCTTCTTGGCGTTGAACGGCCACTTGTAGGTCAGGCCCACGTGCTGGGCGGTCTTGTCACCGTTGATGTTCGTGCCGTACTTCGGGTCGTTGACCGACTCCGCGCTCTTGCGGTCGGCGGCCACCTTGTCGGTGGTGAAGGACACCAGCCGCTGTTGCGGATCCCGAGCGTCCACACACTCCGGCGGGTTGTCGATGTTCTTGACGATGCAGAGCGTCTCCTGCACCACGGTCACCTTGGAATCCGACAGCACCGAATCGGTCCGGACGTGCCGAGTGGCGATCAGGTTGGTGTCTTCGAGGATGCCGGTGGCGGAGTTCAGCACCTTGGCCGGGCCGGTCGCGACCTGGGTGATGTTCAGGTTCAGCGGGGTCTTCTCGGCTCGGGACGGGGCGTAGAAGCGCAACAGCGCCGCGAGCACCAGGCAGAACACGCCGACCAGGACGAGCACGATGGTTCCGGCTCTGCGCACGTCGACCTCCCTTGACGGTCGCCGGCCGGGCAGGCCGGCCTGGCGCATGTTTGCTGCGCGGACGTTACCAGCTAGTAGCGGTAGTCGAAACAGAACGAAGCATTGCCTGGCGAAGGCCCGGGTTAACCGGCTGCGGTCGAGCATGCCGCTATGACATAGCGGGTGTAGATCCAATGGCCGCCGTAACTAGCGTCCTCGGTGGCGCCGATGATCTGCCCACCGGCCGCTCGCACCACCGCGCTGAACCAGCGGTCGGACATGGCCTGCATTCGCATCGGTGCCGGGTAGCGCAGAATCACCCGTTGAAGTAAGCCAATCAGCGGTGCCGGTAACAGCCGGAAGGCCCAGCCCTTCACCGAGCGGGTCGGGGCGGTGGCGACCTGCACGACGACGAGCCCGCCCGGCCGCAGCACCCGGATGAACTCACGAAGGTAGCCCGCAGCCAGCGGCCTGGGTAGGTGTTGCAGCACCAGGCTGGAATACACCAGGTCGACCGTG
The DNA here is from genome assembly GCA_035248685.1 of Jatrophihabitans sp. Classification (GTDB taxonomy): domain Bacteria; phylum Actinomycetota; class Actinomycetes; order Mycobacteriales; family Jatrophihabitantaceae; genus Jatrophihabitans_A. The sequence goes on along the minus strand of DATFHF010000022.1, from coordinate 27,649 downwards.
CCGCTGCTGACCACGGCCAGGTCGGCACGCTCGTTGAGCACGAACTCGAGCCGATCCGCTCGCGGTGACTGGCGGGCCAGTTGGGCGGCCCGCTCAAGCATCGGGGCGCTGACATCGATGCCGATCACCCGCTCGAAATGTTCGGCCAGCGCCTGAGACAGCCGGCCGACGCCGCACCCGAAATCCAACGCCGTCTGCTGCCCGGCCGGCGGTCGGGGCAGACCGTCGAGGACCCGGTTAACCTCCTCGCGGCCGGTACGTAGGAACGCTGCGACCTGCCATTGCCCGTCTTTGGTATCCGGGGCGACGTAGACCGCCCACAGTGGATCCCGGTCACCAAGGCGTCCCCAGTGGCGCGCCAACCGGGCCAGTCGGCGGCTCATCCGGGTCGATGTCCGGCCGGCCGGCCGATGAGGACCGGCTGAGTCGGCACGCTGGTACCTTACGCGATCGCCGATTCGGCCCGGGGCTGCGCAGTATTTCGGCGGCTATGCTGCCTCGCATGGCTGCCTGCACCCGATCGGGATGAGCGCAGCGCTCGACACCGGCCGGGCAGCGGACCGAGCGTCAGCCGACCAAGCACCACCGGCATTCTTCGGTCCGCGGCCGGCCTCGGTGGACCGGCTGCGACTGGTCACCATCTGCCTGGCCCTCGCCCTGCTCACGGTCGCTCAGGACGCGGGCAGCACCGCGGCCGACACCAAGATCGATCTGGTCAGCGATCCACTGCGCTTCCTCATCAAGTCCCTGACGCTGTGGGATCCGACCGGCAACGGTGGGCAGTTGCAGAACCAGGCCTACGGCTACCTGTTTCCGGTCGGGCCGTTCTTCCTGATCTGCCATGGGCTGGGCCTGCAACCCTGGCTGTCGCAACGGCTTTGGGCTTCGACCTTGGTCGTGGCCGCCTTCCTGGGCACCCGACGGCTTGCCAAGTTGTTGGGTGTCGCAGGCTTCTGGCCACCGGTGGCGGCCGGCCTGGTGTATGCGCTCGCCCCTCAAATGCTGACCGAACTGTTCAGCATCTCCGCTGGTCTCACTCCCACCGTCGCGCTGCCGTGGGTACTCGCGCCACTGGTACGAGGGGCCGAGCGGGGCTTGCCGCGCCGGGCCGCGGCCTGGTCCGGAATCGCCCTGCTGTTCGCCGGCGGCACCAATGCGGCCGCCACCTTGGCCATCCTGCCGGCTCCGGCGCTGTGGTTGCTGACCCGCCGGCGCGGTCCGCGACGGGCTGCCCTGCTGCGCCACTGGTCGCTGGCGGTGGTGCTGAGCAGCGCCTGGTGGGCGATCCCGCTGGTGTTGTTCGGTCGGTATAGCCCACCGTTCTTGAATTGGATCGAGGCCGCGCAAAACACCACCGCCTCGACGTCGCTGTCAGCGAACCTGCGCGGCGTGGAGCACTGGGAGTCCTACCTGGGGCCTGGGGTGTGGCCGGCCGGTTGGATCCTGGTCAGCGCCCCGGCGGCCATCCTGGCGACCACCGCGGTGGCCGCTGCTGGGCTGGCTGGGCTGGCCCAGCGCCGGCAACCACACCGGCTGTTCCTGCTCAGCTGCCTCGGTGTCGGCCTGGCCATCCTGAGCATCGGCCACCTGGCTCCGGTGTCCGGCCCATTCGCCGGGCAGCTCCAGACGGCGCTGGACGGCGTGCTGGTCGCGTTCCGCAATATCCATAAGTTCGACCCGCTCATCCGGCTGCCCATTGCGATCGGGGTCGGCTTGCTGTTGTCCAGGAGTCGGACGCCGTGGTGGCACGACCTGCATGGGCGGGGACTGCCGGTACGGCTACCCAGCCGGCTGTTACAGACCGGGTTGATCGCCGCGGTGGCACTGATCGCGGTCAGCCCCGCGCTGGGCAATCGTCTGGTGCCCCAGCCGCGCACCGACACCGTCGCGTCCTGGTGGCAGGAAGCCGGCCGGTGGCTCAATGCCAACAGCCATGACCAGCGCACCCTGGTGGTGCCGGGGGCAGCGAGCCCGACCTATTTCTGGGGCAGCACGGTCGACGACGCCCTCCAGCCGGAGACCGACGCCCCCTGGATCGTGCGCAGCTCCATCCCGTTGGCGCCGGCCGGCACCATCCGGCTGCTGGACGAGATCAGCAGCCGGTTGAACGTCGGTCACCGCGACGACGAGCTGAGCGCCCTGCTGACCCGCTCGGGCATCGGCTTCGTACTGCTGCGCAATGACCTGGATACCGCGGCCTCGCTCACCACGCCGTACAACATCGTCCGAACCACCCTGCTGAATTCCCCCGGTTTCCGCCGGGTGGCCGGCTTCGGTCCGCAACTGGACGGCGCTGACTCAGCCAATAACCTGATCGATGGTGGCGCCGGGGTAAGCCGGCCGGCGATCGAGATCTACCAGGTGGGCACAGCACAACCGCCAATCGCGCTGTTGCCGGTATCGGCGGCGGTGCTGGCCAACGGCGCCAGCGACAACCTCGGGCAACTGGTCGACCGTGGCCTGCCGGAGCGCTCACCGGTGCTGTTCGGGCAGGACGCCGCGCCGCTCGGCGCCGCGACCGCCGGCGCGTTACGGGTTACCACGGACGGGATCCGCCGGCAGCAGGCGGACTTCGGCGATACGCCGGTCAAATCAGCGACGATGAGCTCGACCGCGCGCTACCTGGGCCGCCGCGCGGCGTATGACTACCTGCCGAACCCGGCGCCGGCGCTGTCCACCATGACCTACACCGGCATCCGCGACGTCTCGGCGTCATCGTCCGGAGCCGACGTGTACGCGCCGATCAACCGCAGCCCGGCCAACGGACCGTTCGCCGCGATCGACGGTGATCCGAGCACCGCCTGGCGGAGTGCCTCCTACACCGGCGCGGTGCGGCAGTGGCTGCAGGTCGACTTCGAACGGCCGATCTCGCCAGCGCTGTTCAGCGTCAACTTCCTGCCGGTCGACGGCCAGTATCCCAGCCGAATCACCGTGCACACCGCCGCCGGCAGCCAGGCGCTGACCGTCCGGCCGAGCACCGCTACCCAGACCTTCACCTTGCCACCCGGCCGGACCACCAGCCTGCGGATCACCGTTCAGGCAATGTCGGACGGCACGTTCGGCACCGGCGTGGCCATCTCGTCACTGACCATCCCCGGCATCCATCCCGAGCGCAGCCTGGCCGTGCCGACGCCGGCCGCCGACCTGCTCGCCTTCGACGCGGCGCCCGGCTACCGCGACGGCTGCCTGGACGTTGGCGGAATGCCCAGCTGTGACAGCGAATTCGCCGCGGCCGGGGAGGAGGACACCGTGCTGGCGCGACAGATCCAACTCCAAACCTCGCGCAGCTACCAGGCCACCGCCTCGGTGCGCTTGCTGGCCAGCGCCGCATTGGACGCCAAGCTGGATCAAGGGTCCGCGGTGCAGGCGACAGCTACCTCGGTGGTATCGGATGACCTGCGGGTACGGCCCGGCGCGGCCGTGGACGCTGACCCGAACACCACCTGGTCGGCCGCCGCCGGTGACCAGACGCCGACCCTGACCCTGCGGCTCAGCTCGCCGCGCACTGTGCGCGGCCTGCTCATCCAGACCTCACCCGACGCCGCCGTGGCCGCTCCGCGGCGAGTGCTGATCCAGGCAGGCAGCCTGAGCTGGGAGGGCGAGCTGGACAGCACCGGAACCGTTCACTTCGCCCGGCCGGTGCGCACCGACACGGTAACTGTCACCGTCGAGGAGGCGGCCGTCCGCTCCTCGACCAGTACTCTGACCGGCCACAGCCGGCTGCTGCCCACCGGTATCAGCACGATCGTTCTGGATGACGGTGGCCTGCCCGGTAACCGGCCGCCGGCCGGATCGCCTGCCACCATCCGCATCGGCTGCGACGAAGGCCTGCTGCTGACGGTGGATGGCCGGTCCGTCCCGATGACGCTGACCGCCCCGACCCAGCAGGTACTACTGGGTCAACCGGTGACTGCCCGGACCTGCTCGCCGGCACCGATCGATCTGGGCGCTGGTCAGCACGAGCTTCGATTGACCGGACCGGCCGGCGTGCTACCGCGCGCGCTGACCCTGAGCACCGGCCGCGGCCTGGACCAGCAACCGGCTGCCAGCGGCACCGCGAGCATCGACCGGTGGTCGGCGACCAGCCGACGGATATCGGTGGCCACCACGGCGTCCAGCCTGCTCACGATCAGGGAGAACTTCAACGCCGGCTGGACGGCCCGGCTCGGTAGCACCACGTTACGGCCGGTCCAGGTGGACGGCTGGCAGCAGGCGTTCCTGGTGCCGGCCAACCTGCGTGGCACGGTGGTGCTGAGCTACCGGCCGCAGCGGGCCTTCAGCGCCGGACTGCTACTCGGGCTGTTAGCGGTGCTCGGCCTGCTCGCGCTCGCCGCCGAGCCGGACCGCCGAACCCCGCCGCCGGCCAGCCCAGCCGGTCGACTGCCCTACCTGGCGCAGATCACCCTGCTGCTGGCCTTGGGCCTGCAAACCGCGGGAACGGCCGGGCTGCTGACTGCCTTGGTGCTCATCGCCGTCTGCCGGCTGCTCTGGCCGCCCGGTCGAGTGATGCCTGCCTGGGTGGGTGCGCTGACCTTCGTAGCAGCCGGCGTAGAGATCGCGTCGGCCACGGCCATCAACCGCTTTACGGTGGCCAACTCCAGCCTGACTCAGCTGTTGACGATCTCCGCGGTGGTGCTGACCGCTGCCGTCGGTCTACCGGCATGGCGTCGTCGGCGCCGGGAGTCGTAGCGCAGCAACGGCCGCTCCAGGCCGTACCAGGACAGCGCGGCGACCACCAGCGTGGCCACCGTCGTGAGCAACAACAGCGTCAGGAAGTGGCCGCTGAACGCGGCATAGTCCAGCTCCCGTTGGATCAGCAGCAGTAGCGGCAGGTGCCAGAGGTAGATGCTGTATGACCACTGGCCGAGCACCGCTCCGACGCCGCTGCTGAGCATCGCACCGACCCGGCCGCCGGAGCCGTACACGAGCGGTATGAATACCAGCACCGCGGCCGCGCCGAACAGGTAGTGCTGGATGGTCCATTGCCAGAAGGTAGGTGCCGCCACCGTCCGAGGTGTCGCGACCTGGGTGGTGCTCAGCAGCCAGATGACGGCGGCGGCCAGCCAGCAGCTGAACGGCGAGCTGGCCCACTCCACCAGCACGGTGCGCAGCCTGAGTGCGACCGGCAGCGTCGCCAGCACTGTCGGGCTGGCCGCCGACAGCACCGCCAACAGCATGCCGAGGGCGAACCAGTCCAGGTAGCACGGCGCCCACAGCAGGGCCTGGCTGTTACGCAGCAGGTGCGCCTGGACGATGTTGAACACCAGCGCCGTGCCGGCCAGACCGGCCACTACTATCAGGTGGCTGCGCAGTCGGCCGGTCGGCGTGCGCGCCGAACGCCGCACCGCTGCCGCGACCAGCGGCAGCATCGCGTAAAAGGCAAGCTCGGCGCTCAACGTCCACAGCTGAGAGAAATTCGGGTCCAGCTCATGGTGGTCATAGACCTGGATCAACAACAGGTAGTGCAGCCAGTCCCCGACCGATACCGAGCGGGTCGTGATAGCCCCCAGGGTCACCGCCACCATCAGCCACAACGCCGGCAGGATGCGTACCAGCCTGCGCAGCCAGAATGAACCCACCGCCGGATCTGGCACCGCCGACAGTGATCGCACGACGAACGGCCGGTACAGCACCAGGCCCGAGATGACGAAGAACAACGCCACACCGAAGTCGAGCCGTCCCAGTACAGCGGCGAGTAGGTCGTTGTGCAGCGACCGGCCGGAGGCGAAGCCCGCGTGGGTGGCCACGATGCCCAGTGCGGCGACGGCGCGCATGCCATAAAGCGCGGGGAACCGGCGCTCCTGGTCCGGCGCGCGGGTCGGTCCGGCCGGCGGCGGCGTGCTCATCGGCCCTTCACCAGCGGCACGCCGACGTAGCTGTGGGTGAGGCACAGGTTCGTCGTGGCGGCCGAGCTGCGTACCAGCACGGTGGCAGGCGCCCCGAAGTCGATCCGCCGGATCACCGCGACCAGCTGGCCGGCGGTCGACACGGCCGATCCGCCGGTCAGCCGCAGCGGGCGGCCTGCGCTGTCCAACACGCTGACCGTGAAGGAGTTCGGCCGCGGCTGGTACAGCTCCAACCGAAGGAACCAGTCCTTGGCCGGCAGCGTCCTGGTAAGGGCAAGCCGCCAGCTGCCCACCCCGTGCACGTACACGCCGCAACCGGGCTTACTCGGGCCGCTGAAATCGGCCGACCTGAAGAAGGTCGACTCGTGCAGCCGGCCGTCCAGGTCGGCCACCACCGGATTGCTGGCCGGCCCGTTGTAACTGACCGACACCCCCGCCAACCGGAGGATGTCGGAGACATAGTGGTTGGGTTCGACGTAGGCCATCACGTCGGGCCGAGCGTCGGAGTCATAGACGCTCAGTCCGGGGCCTCCCGCCCGCGCGCCGGCCACCAGGTTGTCGACATAGGCCCGGCCGTTGTTCTGCCAGAACCGGGCGGCGAACCGGGCGCCGGACAGCAGGCTGCATACCAGCACCGCTGCGGTTGCCAGGGCCACCGCCGGCAGCGGCACGCCGCCCGGCCGGCGGTTGCCGGTTGGCGGCCTGGCGTTCGCATCGTCCTGGCCGACGCCGTCCTCGACAGTGCCGGTCGGCAGCTCGTCCAGTGCTGGGACGAACGCCAGCGCGAGACCGATCGCCAGCGCCAGCGGCAGGTAGAAGCTGTAGCGCAACAATGGCGAGACGAAGGTGCCCAGCACGTCATACCGCGCCCGGCCAACCACCAGCACGCCGATGACCGCGACCAGCACCGGGATGGCCAATGCCAGCAGCGCCCGTGGCCCGCGAGTCCGATAGCTCAGCACGGCCAGCGCGAACAGCATCAATTGCCCGACCAGCACGGCAGCGGTCGGCGGATCGGCGAAGGCGACGTAGGCGTCGGTGTTCCAGGACCAATGCCAGGGGCCGCCGGCAACGCTCGGCCCGATCACGTCCAGCCATTCGGTCCGCACGATGCTCCAGCCGGCGAGCACGCCGAACCGGCTGGTGCCGGTGTTGTAGTCGCCGAGCAGGTACACCAGCACGAAGCCGCCGATCGCAACCAACAGGGCCAGCCAGCCCGGCCACCGGGTGCGGGCCGCTCGGAGTCGCTGCCCGAGTGAACCTCGGTGCAGAAAGCCGAGTGATAGCAACGGCAACAGGATCAGGCAGGACAGTGTCTGGTCCGCCAGTAACAGCGCCGCCAGCGCAAGAACCGCCACCAACACCCCGTGCACCAGCCTGCCGTCGCGGGTGTAACGCACCTGGGCGAGCAGCATCAGCAGCACCGCGACCTGGCCGGCGGCCAGCCCCAGCCCGCTGGTCAGCCAGGCCAGGCCGGGCACCAGGATCGGATTGAGCGCGTAGAGCAGCAACAGCAGGACCAGCCAGCGCCGGCGACCGACCAGCAGCACCAGCAAGCGCCAGAGCAACCCGGTGGCGATGAGTTGCAGCAGCACCCGGATGAGCACGGTGAGCTGCCAGTTCAAGGGCGCGAGCCGGTTCAACAGCCAGTACATCAGCCGGCCCGGCGCGCCGAAGTGACCGCCCACCGAGGCCGACAGGTAATGCCAGTCCAGCGGCTGCCCGGTCGCCGCGCCCAGATTCGGCAGATCTGCCTCGGTGTACCAGCCCCGGCCGATGATCACCGCCAACCAGACGGCTTGCAGCAGAAGCACCGCAGCCACCGCGAGGGACGTCGAGTCGAGCTCGATGGCACGCGTGCCGACACGGCGAGATGGCCCCCGCACCGGCCGCCGCGGCGCGGGCACACTCATCGCTTGCGCAGTACCAACACGACGTTCCATACCGCGAACTCCCGGAGGATCGGAACCCGCACCACCCACCAGGCCCAGCGCGGGTGGTACCTCGGCAGTACCGCGACCAACTCCACGTCCGGCCTGGACCGGGCCCACCGTAATGCGTCGCGGACCCGATGGCCGAACAGCGTCTCGCCGTATCGGTTCTTGGGCGGCCGACCGGTGCGGCGGGTGAACCGGCGGCTGGCGAATCCGCCGCCAATCAGGTGCCAGGGCGACGTCTCGTGACCGCCCCACGGCGAGAACCACGGGGTGAAGGAGATGAACACGATGCCGCCGGGGACGGTCACCCGGACCAGCTCGTCTGCCATCCGCCACGCCCACCGGACGTGTTCCACCACGTTGGAGCAGTAGGCCACGTCGATGCTGGCGGTGGCGATCGGGATGGCCTCGCCGGAGCCGCGGACGGCGGTGATCTCGACCGGCATATCCGCGGGCACGTCCAGCTCCAGGCCGATGTAGCGGGCACCGGCCTGGTGGAAGGCGCGGCCGAAATAGCCCGGGCCACCGCCGACGTCCAGCAGCGTGATGCCGCGCAGGTTCACGTACTGGCTGAGCTGGTCCACCGAGTCGGCGGCCAGCGCGGTGTAGAAGGTGTCCGGGTCGGTTTGCTCGGACAGGAACAGCCGAAACAGCCGGCTTGAGCGGGAAAGGGTGGCCTGCCCGCGGCGTCGGTGTTCGGTGACCATCGCCGGAACCGTACCTGGTAGGAGCGGAGCGGCACGATGCTGCCCGCCGATGGGTTACTCTCCGGTAACCATTCGAACCAACCGAGGTCCGCGTGAAAGTTCCGCCAGCTCCTGCCCGCCGGATCGCCTTCCTGGTCTGGCGCGACACCTCGCACCCGGACGGCGGCGGCTCGGAGGTCTACGTCGAGCACATGGCCAGGTGGCTGAGCCAGCGAGGTCATCAGGTGAGCATCGTCTGTGCCGCGCACCGAAACGCGCCGGCCGACGAGGTCCGCGACGGCGTGCGGTTCCGGCGCCGTGGTGGCTGGCTGTCGGTGTACCCGCGCGGGTTGGCCTACCTGCTCGGCCGGCAGGGGCGGCAGACCGACCTGGTCATCGACGTGCACAACGGCATCCCGTTCGGCACGCCACTGGTCCGACGCCGCGGCGTGCATGTGCTGGTGCATCACGTGCACCGGGAGCAGTGGCGGATCATCTACCCGGGCTTGCGGGGGCGGCTCGGCTGGTGGATCGAGTCCTGGCTGGCGCCGCGGCTGTACCGGCATCAGCGGTATGTCACGGTGTCCGAGTCGAGCAAAGCCGACCTGGTCGCGCTAGGGATTCCGGCCGATCAAATAGCGGTGATCCGCAACGGGATCGACGTGCCGCACCCGTCCCGGCTACGGCCCAGGTCGAGCACGCCCCGGATCTGTGTGCTCGGCCGGCTGGTGCCACACAAGCAAGTCGAGCACGCGCTGCGAGTGCTCGCCGAGTTACGCCCGGAGTTGCCTGAGCTCCGGCTGGACATCATCGGTTCCGGTTGGTGGGCCGAGCAGCTGACCGGGTTGGCCGCCGAGCTGGGAATCAGCGATCAGGTGGTGTTCCACGGCCATGTCAGCGAGCACGACCGCGACGCCCTGCTCGATGCCAGCTGGCTGATGCTGGCACCCTCGATCAAGGAGGGTTGGGGTATCGCGATCATGGAGGCCGCCGCCCGAGGCGTGCCGACCATCGCCTATGCGGCGGCCGGCGGCGTCACCGAGTCGGTGCTGGACGGTGAGACCGGGCTACTGGTGGCCGACTATCCCGAGCTACTGGAGCAGACCCGGCGATTGCTGGCCGACCATGAGGCCCGGATCAGCATGGGGAAGGCGGCGCGGGAACGTGCCGAGAACTTCGATTGGGCCAGTTCGGCCGCCGCCTTCGAACGGCAGCTCTACGGCGGGGACGCTCAGCGGTTGCCGTAGTTGACGATCTGGGCACCGGCCGGGTTGTGCTTGGGCGCGGCGGTGCTGGAGGAGACCACCCCGACCACCGCGGTAACCGCCAGGATGGCACCGGCGATCGCCGAGATGGCTAAGGAGATCAGCTTGCCCACTGGTGGCCCTCCGAAGGTGGTTACCGGCGAGTGTAGCAACCGGCTTACCGGCGGTCCGGCCTTCGTCGAAAGCGTGATATCCGGGCCGTGAGCCGCGACATCCCGGCCGTCAGCAAGGCCAGCACGACCAAGCCGGCGACCAGCAGGTCCGTGCCGATCACCAGCCATCGGGTTGCCGCGGCGCGCTGGGTTAGCCGGACCTGCCCGGGCACCCGATACAGCCGCAACGCGCTACCGCTGAACACCGGTTTCAGCCCGGTCAGGTTCGGCAGCGGCGGCCCAGCCGTGTCGGTCTCTACCAGCACCCAGCCGATCCCCAGGCCGCCCAGGCCGGCCGCGCCGGTCGGGTTGTAGTTCAGCTGCACGCCGACCGCCGCCGCCACCGGGTCCTCGCCGGCCAGCACGGTGCCGGACACCACCAGCCGGTCATCGACCACCGTCGGTGCCGGCAGCAGCCGCGGGGCCGGATCGATGACGGTCCGGCCCGGTGCCCAGTCAAAGCTGCGGTAAGAGGAGAACGGCAACACCAGCACCGCGGCGGACGAGCCGCGCACCGTGTCGGCCACGGTGGCCCAGTCGGCCGGGTAATGGACCGGTGTCAACGGCACCCGCAGGGTGGCCGGCGCGTCCGGTAGCAGAAGCAGCGGCAGCACCGCCGCGGCGACACCCAGCAGCACAGCCAGCCGGCCGACCCTGGATCGGAGCAGTCGCAGCAGCCGGTCGGTGGCCAGCCCGGCTCCGAGGACTACCAGCAGGACGAACGGCATCAACCACTTCTGACCGTCCCGTAGCAGGCCGGCCCCGGGCAGCTCGCGGACCGTCCACCGCAGTACGCCGGACAGCCCGGGCAGGCTGCCCGCTGCCGCCAGCAGCAAGCCGACCAGACCGAGTGCGACCAGTCGCCGGCGCAGCGCCAGCGGCCGGAGCAGCGGTATCCCGGCCACCAGCACCAGCAACGCCAGCAGCGTGCTCAGGTAACCGAGCACCCCGGCCCTGCTCGCGGGCGTCACGTCCGCGGTCCAGATGCCGCCCAGGCCGAGCAGGCTGAGCAGCGGGCCACCCGGACGCTCGGCGCGGGCGGCGAACGCCGCCACCGCCCGTGGGTCGCTGGTCGCCGCGGCGCTGGACAGCAGGGCCGGCAACAACCACGGCAACTGCGCGAGCCCGGCCGCGACGACGACGGTCACCGTGCGTCCGAACGCACGGACGGTCCAAGCGACGGTCACCACCACCGCGGCACCGATCAGCGCGCCGGTCGGGGTGATCGCGGAGACGGCCAGCCAGCAGACCAGCCCCGCCCAATCGCGGGCCGGCACCGCCGCACCGTCCGCACGCGCGATCCGGTAACCGGCCCGGACCAACCAGGGCAGCGCCCCGTACGCCCAGAGCAGCGCCCACTGGCCCAGTGCCAGTCGCTCGACCAGGTAGGGATTCCAGACGGCGAGACTGCCGGTGGCGAGCAAGGCCGGGGTGGTCGCGGCGGGGCAGACCAGCCGCAGCAACCTGCTCGATCCCCAACCAGCGGCCAACAGCGGCACCAACAAGGCGATCCGGCCGGTGAGCATGCCGCCGAACAGCTTGCCGGCAATCGCGACCAGCGCATCCAGCGGGACCGCGCGTGGCGAGCCGGAGCCTAGCCCCACCGAGTCGGCGTTCAGCGGCTGGTGCGGGGTGAACACCATGTCATGGCCCAAGCCGTAACCGCCGGCATGCTGCGGCCAGAGCAGCCAGATCGTCAACACCAGCACCAGCAGGTCGGCCGCCAGCACCGGCATGGCCAGGCGTCGGGCCAGCACGCGAACGGACCTCCTTGGCTCGCCGGCCGCCGGCGGACGGGCTGCGCACGGCCGACGTTCTATACGCTCGGCTCAGCACCAGAACTGTAGACCGCCGCGAGCGGCTCGCCCGCCCACCAGGAGCAAAGGCATCGAGTGTCCGACAGGCCAATCAGCACCTCGGGCCGGCCGGCTGCCTCGGTGGGACCGGATGCGGTAGCGCGCGGGCTGATCGGCGTCACTGCGGCCGGCTGGCTCGGCAATATCGGCAGTTACCTGCTGCTGCTCGCGGCCGCTCGGTTGCTGGACGCTGCCGACTACGGGCAGCTGGTCACCCTGTTCAACCTGCTGCTGGTCGGCTCGGTGCCCTCGTTCGCGCTGCAGGCGGTGGCCGCTCGCCGAATGGCGACCGGTCAGGCAGTCGGTCTCTGGCAGGCGGGGCTGGTCGTCGGGTTGGGTGCGGCAGCACTGATCGCGGCCAGCACCCCGTTGCTGGTGACCTTCCTGCACCTGTCCACCCCGGCCGGCGTGCTGCTGGTCGCACTGGCGATGCCGGGAACGGCCGTGCAGGGCTTGTGCCAAGGCGTGCTTCAGGGCGAACAGCGCTTCGGTGGCTTGGCGGCGACCACCTTCGCGGGCATCGCCGGCAAGTCGGCCGCAGGGCTTATCGGACTGTTCGCGGTGGGTGGCGCGGTGCCGACCATGCTGGCGATCTGGCTCGGGGTGTCGGCCGCCGCGGTGATCAGCGCGCTGGTGTTACCGGAACTCCGCCGGCGCGGGCACCACGGGCTGCGGATGCTGGGTCCGCTGCTGGCCGAATGCGGACATGCCTCACACGTCTACGGCGTGTTCCTGCTGCTCAGCGTCAGCGACGTGTTGCTAGCCCGGCACGTGCTGCCGTCCTCGGCCGCGGCCGTGTACGCGGCGGGTTCCATCTTGACCAAGGCCACGCTGTGGTTGCCACAGTCGGCGGCCAACGTGCTGTTCGCCTCGCTGACCGATATCGAGCGCCATCACCGGGTCTTCGGCCGGGCAGTGGCCAGCATCGCCGCCCTGGCGCTGGTGCTGGTCGTGCTCAGCCGGCTGTTCGGCCCGTTTGCGGCCGCCGTGGTCGGCGGTAACCGCTATCCCCAACTGGGCGCGCAGATCTGGTTGTTCGCGCTGCTGGGCGGCTGCCTGGCGGTCGTCCAGTTCACCCTGGTGGCTGGCTTGGCGGTGCGCAATGTGGCGGTCGCGGCGCTGATCTGGCTTACGGTGGCAGCCGAAGCGGTGGTCGTGCTGGGCGTGCTGAACGATCCCTCGGTCCGGGAGGTGATCGGGGTGGTGTGCCTGATCAACCTGTTCAGTGCCGCGTGCGCGGTCGGGCTGCGCCTGCTACCCGCGCACCGGGTTGCCGACGCGCGCGGTGGCTAACGCCGCCCGCTACTCGTTACCCGGCCACGGGCCAGGAATGTAGGTCGGCTGTAACCCCTCGCCGATCACCGAGCTGATGCCGGCCGGGGTCGGGTAGACGCCCTGCCGAACCCAGCTGTCCAGGGCGTTGATCAGCCCGATCCGCTGGCCGTCGGAGAAGTTGCAGTGCCCGGCGCCGTACGGTGCCTTGGTGGTCTCGGAGTAGGTGGCCGGTGGCGCGATGTAGAGCTGCACCAACCTGCCACTCTGCTGCTTGGCCGCTACCCGGGAGGCGAAGACCGTCTCGTTCTGCACGAGCACCAGCGGGTCGTCCTCGGTGTGCATGGTCAGCGTCGGCACCGTCAGCTGCCCCGTGGTGTCACCGAGCTTGTCGATGGCGGCGCGCGCCGACGGATCGGCGGCGATGCGCGGCGCGGCATTGAGGATGTTCTCCAGCTGATCGACCTTGCCGCCCACCAAGGCGATGGTGCTGGCCTCGGCGCTGCTGATCCGGCTGTTGTAGTCGGCCTTGGTGTTGTCCGACGGATCGCCGCCGACCCGCTGCTCCAGCTCGTACCGGGCGCTGGTGCCGAACGCCAGTGCGGTCAGCAGCGCCTCGACCCGGGCCTTCACCTGGGACACCAGGTCGTGACCGTCGTAGGTAGCGGTGGCGTTGGGCGCATCCGCCAGCGCCGCGATGAACAGCACCTTGGCGGTACCGCCACCGGCGGTGTCGGCCGCGGCCTTCTCCACCGCGGCGGCGGCTTGCTTCCAGTTCTCGGCGGCTTCGTCGGCACTGGCATAACCGGTGAGCTTCAACTGTGGGTAGATCAACGCTTTCACCGCGACCGCGACGTCCAGTGCGATGTCGAAGTTGTACAGCGGGCCCGCCACCGCGCCGCACATGGGCGCGGCGCCGTCCACCCAGCTGGGATTCGACTCGGCCAGCACCTCGGTGATCAGGCCGCCGAGCGAGTCACCCCAGACGTAGGTTCGCTTCGGCGTGCCGACCAGCTTGACGAACTGCTCGTGCAACTGCTCATCGGCTTGTACGCCGTCGGCCACCGCCCAGCCGTTGGACTTGTAGGCCGAGCCGGCCAGCGCATAGCCCTCGTCCAGCAGCTTGGTGGTCAACGGATCCGAGCCGGTGCCGTCCGAGTCGGTCGAACTCACCTGAGCGTTGGTCTGCACCGGATCGAAGTTCGGCGGCGCGGGTGCGGCGAAGCGGTAGCCGTGCGAGTACAGCAGCAGCGTGCCGTTCCACCGCTGCGGCAGCTTGATCGCGTACTTGGCGCCACCGATTTCGCCGGTGCACTGCGCGGCGCACTCGGTCAGCTTGACGTTGGTGCTGGTAGCTTGCACCGCTTTCTGCCGGGCGGTCAGCGAGGTGGACGCGCTGGCGCAACCGGATAGCAACAGGGCGCCGGCGGCAAGGCAGGCGGCGAAGGCCGGACCGCGCCGGACCGGGGTTCGGAGTGCGGGCATAGCAAGCATCAAACACCCTCCGAGCCATCGGGCGCACGCACTCCGCCGAAGCTGCCGGGGCCGAGCCGGGGCCAGGCAGTAGGGTCCGACGGTGCCCTCCGTTCCCGCGTCCGCCGAACCACCGGACTTCGAGGCGGCGTTCGCCGTCGCCGACCGGATCGGTGGCTGGCTGACCCGCGAGCAGGCCCGGGTGTTGTGGGACGAGGCGCACCGGGTCGCACCGGACGGGCTGATCGTGGAGATCGGCAGCCACCAGGGCCGGTCCACCGTGCTGCTGGCCGCTGCTGGGGCATCGGTAGTGGCGATTGACCCGTTCGTGTCCGGTGCGATGTTCGGCGGCCTGGCCACCAAGGACCGGTTCGTCGCGAACCTGTCCGCCGCCGGGGTGGCCGACCGGGTGGAGTTGCGGCAGGCCAAGAGCACCGAGCTGCGGCCGGATTGGCGGCAGCCGATCAACTTCCTCTACATCGACGGCAAGCACGACTACTGGACGGTCTCGGACGACCTGCGGTGGGCGGCGTTCCAACCCCCCGGTGCCCGGATCGCCGTCCACGACGCGTTCTCCTCGATCGGAGTGACGCTAGGGCTGCTCCGGCACGTGTTGCCGGGCCGCCGGCTGCGCTATCTGGACCGGACCGGTTCGCTGGCCCGGTTCGAGGTGGCCGTCCCGTCCGCAGCTGACCGGCTGCGGATGCTGGCCGAGTTGCCGTGGTGGCTGCGCAACGTCGCGATCAAGATTCTGCTGCGATTAAAGCTGTTTCCAGTGGCCAGGCTGGTCGGTCACCAAGACCGGGCCGACCCGTACTGAGCCGACCACTGGGTCCGTCCGGTCCAAGACCGGACGGACCCAGCGAGCACTACTGGATTGCGTTGATGAAATTGGTCGCGTTGGCGACCGCGCCGAGGCCGGTGATGTTGTCCCAGCCGGCAACCGACTGCTGCGACGAGGGAAGCAGGCTCATCGCGTTCAGGAAGTAGGTCGTCGGCTCGATGTACGTTCCGGTGCTCGGGTTCTTCCACTTGCCCTCGGTGCCCTCGTTCACCGTCGAACCGGACACGTCGGTGACCGCGGTCGCCCGGTTCTGGTACAGCTTCGGGTTCAGGAAGCCGAGCCGGGCACCCTTGGTCTGCACGGCCAGCGCCACCTCACCGGCGGTGTACGGCGAGGCCAGGCTGGTGCCGCCGATGGTCAGCGTGGTGTACGCGCCGGCCTGGGTGACCCCGACCACGTAACCGGTCTGGCTGTCGGCGATGTTGGCGATGTCCGGGTAGGCCCGCTTGGCCGGCCGGCCGGAGAAGCTGCTCGGCACGATGCCCGTCTGGTAGGACGGCTGGGAGGTGATTGCGCTCTTGCCGCCACCGGACGCGGCGTAGAACACATCGCTGGTCCAGGTCGAACCGCTGCTCCGGCTGATCACGTCGTACCAGGCCTGTTCGAACAGCACCGAGTTGGTCGAGCTAATGCCCAGCGAGGTGCCACCGATCGAGGTCAGCTCGGAGTCCGAGGCCGGGTAGTCGGCGGACGGCTTCGCCTTGCTGGCCGAGCCGTTGGTGTAGGTGTTATCGCCGTAGTCGCCGGAGGACGCCATCACCGAGATGCCCTGGCTGGCGGCCTGCAGGTACACCGTGTGCAGGAACGCGGTGCTTTCGGCACCACCCCAGGAGTTGGTGATGATCGAGACCTGGTTGGCGTTCACCAGGTTCTGGGTGGCGGTCAGCAGGTAGTTGCTGTATGGGCCGGACGCGGGGGCGTAGATGATCTTGGCGTCCGGCGCGGCGCCGTGGATCGCCTCGGCGTCCAGCGCGGTCTCGACCATGGTGCTGTCGACGTTGGCCTGGTTGGTGCAGTAGACGTCCCAGACGGCCGGGTCTTGTGAGGTGTACTGGCCGGCGGTGAAGGCCGGTGCGCCGACCTGGGCAGCCCAGGTGTTGAGGTCGGACGGAATCGTGGGGCTGTCACACCAGAGCACGTTGCCGACGGTCACGCCGGCGCCGGTCTTGCCGGTGGCCGGGATGCCACGCGCGGCATCCAGCCGGGACGGGGTGTAGCAGGACCGATTCGGCAGGTTGCCGCTCAGGGGCGCCGGTGCGGTGATGTAGGAGGTGTTGGTGTTCTCACCCCAGTAGGTGGAGCAGTTGGTGTTGCCCGCCGAGGCATCGTTCGGGATGACCCTGGCTCCTGCGTGGTAGACCTGCGAGGTGTCCAGGCCGAGCACGTCGCTGACCCGGCCGGCCAGCGCGGACGGCACGGTAAGCGCCGAGGCCGGTGCGATGACCTGGCGGTTGTTGCGGTGGTAGCTCTTGATGGTGGTGCCGAACGCCTTGTTCACCGCCGCGATCGAACCGGTGACCGGCACGTAGCTGTTGCTGATCGGCACGGTGCCGGTCGTCAGGCCGGCGCCGCGCAGCCAGCTGACCACCGAGGCCGCGTCGGCAGCGGTGGCGCCGAACCGGGCGGTGTACTGCTGGGGCGTCAGGAAGTGCCGGTAGTTGGCGTTGCGCGGGTCGGAGACCGAATCGGCGAAGGCCTGCGCGCCGGCGGCGTCCCGGGGCGCGATGGCGACCGAGAAGTTGACGGTGCCGGCCGCCGGGCCGAGCGCCGCGGTGCTGGTGGTCCAACCGGGTGCGTTCTGCAGGACCGCTCGGCCGGACGGGGTGGCGGCTGCCGCCGACTGGAGGCTGGCGACCACCATGACCGGGACGGCAACAGCGCCGGCGACCAGCGCTACGAATAGCGGCCGCCGGCTATGACGCCAGCGAGCCGGCGAATCGAAAACTGGCATGGAAAATCTCCTTGATGCGTACTACAGAGGTAGACGCGAGGTTATGGGAGCAATGCTCAAAGCGGCCGCCTTAGGCTTAAACAGCCGCGGATATAGCTATGTCTCCCCCCGAGTGAATTGCGCAATAGTAGACGCGCAGGTTTCGGATTTGCAACAACAGGTCTTCACGTCCGGCTACCTTCGCCCGCAGCTGTAACAGCATGGGTTCGGGTGGGAATGAACTGTCATGACGGTTGAGCGGGACGAGGCGTGGTTCGACGCGCTGTACCGGCGCTGGTACCGGCCGGTGCTCGACTATGCCCGTCGCCGGGTGACCGAGCCGGACGATCTGGTTGCCGAGGTTTTCACCGCCGCTTGGCGGTATCGGAGCCGGGTGACCGATCCGCCGTTGCCGTGGTTAATGCGCACCGCCAGCAACCTCGCGTTGCACGCGGAGCGGGGCGCGCGGCGCCGGAACCGGCTGGCCGTCAAGGTCGGCTGGCAGCGTCCCGGCCAGGAAGCTGACCCGGCCGACGCGGTGGCCGAGCGTGCCGATGCCTCGGCCACCGTGCTGGTGGCACTGGATTCGCTGTCGCCGACCGATCGGGAGCTGCTCCGGCTGATCGCCTGGGAGCAACTCTCCACCGCCGAGGCCGGTTACGTGCTCGGCTGTTCGCAGGCCACGGTTCGGGTTCGGCTGCATCGGGCCCGCGGCCGGTTGGCACGGGCGGTCAGCCGGCTGGAGCCCTCGAAAAGCCCGCAGATTCATTCCACACCGGCAGAGGTGACCTCGTGAACGGTGACGTGTTGGAGCTGCTGCGTCGCGCCGACCCGGCCTCGGATGGCGGTTATGACCAGGCGCGAATCGAGCGACAAGTCGCGCGGATCCTTCAGGCGGACGCCGCGCCGATGCCGGCGGCCCGAGGCCGCGGTCCGGTTCGGCGGCTGGGCGTGCCGGCAGCCGCATTCGTCGCGGTCGCGGCCGCCGGCCTGGGCAGCGCGGCGGCCGCCGGTTGGCTGACTCCGCAGGCCACGCATGCATTCGACAGCCCGGCCGCCCGGCAGCTGCTGCGCCAGCAGTTCGGCACGACCGCCGACCTGTCGCGGGCGCAGGAACGGGTCAGCGCGCCGGGCCCGGACGGTTCGACCATGACGATCTGGACGGTGCCGGTCGGTGACCGCGGCAGTTGCACCGCGGTCCTGGTGTCGAAGAAGTCCGCGGCAGTTCCGGGTGGCAATGAACCGTCCGATCTGCCGTCGTTCTGTGATCCGACCCCGACCACCGTCCAGCGATCGGTGCGCTACGTCGCGCTGGACTGGGTATCGAAGGCAACCCGCACCCATTACCTGATCTACGGCGGCCAAGTCGGTTCGGCCACCGGGGTGGAGCTTCGACTGACCAGCGGCGTCCGGCTCACCGCGGCGACCGAGAACGGGTACTTCCTGCTGCCCGCGGTGCGTTCGGACGACCTGCACTGCGCGGCGGTCATCGGGCTCGACCAGCAGGGCCATCAGGTCGGCCTGGCCAGCTACCTGAGTGCCGGCTGCCCCGGCGATCCATACCAGCCCGGCACGACGTACCAGGCTCCCCCGGGCAGCACTGTCATCGAGCATGCCCAGAGCCAGGCAGTCGGCTACGCCGACGGGATCGCGGTGGGGATCGACTGGGTCATTCAGCAGGATCCCAGCCGCGGTGTCGGCTCGGCGCGGCCCGGGATGTCGTTAATTACCGTCCGATTGCAGTTCTACCAAGAACTCTCCCACCAACCGCTGCCGAGCACGGCGTCCTTCGACCTGTTGATCGGCGCGCAACACCTGCCGGCTACTGCCGACCCGGGCAAACAGCACGACCCGGATCTGAACGGGGTTTGGACCCCCCCGGGTAGCTGGACCCCGCCCCCGGGCCAGGAGGCTTGGTTGCCGCAGCGATCCTTCGACGTACCGACCGATCAGCTGACCACCATGCAGGTCCGGATCAATGGCGACGCAGTCCACCCGACCATCGTCTTCGACCACGTGCAGGTGCAGGGCTCACCCTGATGCGCTGCCGAAGCCCACAACACCGGCATTGCCTGATTCTCCGAAATCACCCGCGATTGAAAGGAACCACGATGAACGTAATCTTGCGGCGGCTGGTGGCGCTGGCCTCGACCGTTCTGCTGGTGCTCGGCGGTCTGGCAGTCGCCGCCCCGGCGGAGGCCTCGGTGACCTCCGGTGGCGTGATCATCAACGCCGGTAGCGGCCTGTGCCTGGGGATTCAAGGAAGCAGCCGTTCCAGTGGCGCCTTTGCCGAGCAGGGCTACTGCACGCAGGGCTCGGCCACCCAGACCTGGTCCATCCGGGCTCAGCTGCACGATGCCTACGGCAATGTCGCCGACCAGTTCGAGAACGGCGTCCAGATGTGTCTCGGCGTGCAGGGCAGCAGCACCAGCAGCGGCGCTCAGGTACTGCAGGGCAACTGCAGCGGCACCTCTGACCATTCCCAGTTCTGGCTGGTGCTCTCCGACGGAAACGGCCACTACATACTCGACAATTACAAGAGCTACCTGTGCATGGGGATCCAGGGCAGCAGCCTGGCCAGCGGTGCGAAGGTCCTGCAGGGTACCTGCGGCACTCCCGCCACCCCGACGCAACTCTGGATCTAGCTGCTTCCCAACCTGCACCGAGCGACCGTCCGATCGCACCGAGTTCGCCCGGTCTCGTCCGGGCGGAGTCAGTGGGCGGCGGCGTCCCAGTTGACACCGACACCGACACTGACCTCCAGGTCCACGGTCAGCTGGGCAGCGCCGCCCATCTCTGCCCGCACCAACTCCTCGACCTGCTCCCGTTCGCCGGCGGCCACCTCGAGCACCAGTTCGTCGTGTACCTGAAGCAGCAACCGGGACGCCAGGCCGGCCTGGTCCAGCGCCCGTCGCACGCCCAGCATCGCCACCTTGATGATGTCGGCCGCGCTGCCCTGGATCGGCGCGTTCAAGGCCATCCGTTCGGCCATCTCACGCCGCTGCCGGTTGTCGGAGTTCAGGTCCGGCAGGTAGCGCCGCCGACCCATGATGGTCTCGGTGTAGCCGGTGCGGCGCGCCTCCTCGACCACCGAGGACAGGTAGTCGCGCACTCCGCCGAAGCGGGCGAAGTAGGCCTCCATCTGCCCCTTGGCCTCATCCGGGGTGATCTTGAGCTGCTGGGCCAAGCCGTAGGCCGACAGCCCGTAGGCCAGCCCGTAGGCCATCGCCTTGATCCGCCGGCGCAGTTCAGCGTCGACCGCCTCGGGCGGGATGTCGAAGGCCCGAGCCGCGACGAAGGTGTGCAGGTCCTCCCCCGACGTGTATGCCTCGATCAGGCCGGCGTCGTTGGACAGATGAGCCATGATCCGCATCTCGATCTGGCTGTAGTCCGCGGTCATCAGGCAGTCGTAGCGGGCAGTCTGCCGACCGCCGCCGCCGGTGCCGACGATGAATGCCTCCCGGATCCGGCGTCCTTCGGCCGTCCGCACCGGGATGTTCTGCAAGTTCGGGTCGACGCTGGACAGCCGGCCGGTAGCTGCGATGCTCTGGTTGAACGTGGTATGCACCCGTCCCAGCTCGTCGACCATCGGCAGCAGCGAGTCGATGACCGACTTGAGCCGGGTCACCTCCCGGTGCCGTAGCAGGAATCCGAGCAACGGGTTGTCGCTCGCCTCCGCCAGCCAGGCCAGCGCGTCGGCGTCGGTGGTGTACCCGGTCTTGGTCCGCTTGGTCTTCGGCAGCTGCAACTCGTCGAAGAGAATCTGCTGCAATTGCTTGGGTGAACCGAGGTTGAACGGGCGGCCGACCAGCTGGTGCGCTTCGCTCTCGGCATCGCGCACCGCAGCGGCAAGCTCGGATTGCAAGGTGGTCAACAGCTCGGTGTCCACCGCGATGCCGGTCGCCTCGATCTCGGCGAGCACGAAGGTCAGCGGCAGCTCCAGTTCGGTCAGCAGCCGGGTGCCGCCCCGACCGGCCAGCTCCACATCCAGCGCGTCGGCCAGATCTCGAACCGCCGAGGCACGTACCGCTTCGGCCTCGGCCCGGGCGTCGTCGGATTCGTCCAAGCCGCCGTCGAGGGTCAGCTGGCCGCTATCCGGCGCTCGCTCGTCGCGCAATTCCCTTTTCAGATAACGCAAAGCCAGGTCGGACAGCTCGAAGGTACGTTGCCCCGGCTGCACTAGGTACGCGGCCAGCTGGGTGTCCGATGTCAGCCCGGCCAGCCGCCAACCGTGCTGACCGAGTGCCAGCAGCGGACCCTTCACGTCGTGCGCCGCCTTCGGCATCGTCTCGTCGGCCAGCCAGCCGGCCAGCGCCCGGTCGTCGGATTCGGTCAGCCCATCGATGTCGATCCAGGCCGATTCACCGTCGCCGGCTGCGATCGTCACCGAGTTCAGGCTGCCCAGCCCGCGACCCCAGGTACCGGCGAAGGACAAACCGACCCGGCGGCCGTCGCGGGCATGCTCGTCGAGGAAGCCGGCCACCGCACCCGGCGCCAACCGAGTCACCGACACGTCGAAACCCTCGGCGGCCTCGGGCTCCTCGGCGGTGAGGGTGCTGAATAGCCGCTCGCGCAACACCACGAACTGGAGGTTGTCGAACAGCCGGTGCACCTCGTCGCGGTCCCAGGACCGCCGGCTGAGTTCACTGACGCCCAAGTCCAGGTCGACATCGCGCACCAGTCGGGTGAGCTGGGCGTTGCGCAGCACCGAGCCGAGGTGCTCGCGCAACGCGTCGCCCACCTTGCCCTTCACCTCGTCCACCCGGGCGACCAGTTCGTCCAGCGAGCCGAACTCGCGGATCCACTTCGAGGCGGTCTTCTCACCCACGCTGGGAATGCCGGGCAAGTTGTCGCTCGGGTCACCGCGCAGCGCGGCGAAGTCGGGATACTGGGCCGGAGTCAGCCCATACTTGGCCTCCATCTCCTCGGGGGTGAACCGGGTCAGATCAGAGACCCCCCGGCGCGGGTAGAGCACGGTGACCTGGCTGTTCACCAGCTGCAGGGCATCCCGGTCGCCGGTGCAGATCAGCACTTCGAAACCGTGCGAACAGGCCTCGGTGGTGAGCGTTGCGATCACATCGTCGGCCTCGTACCCGTCCACCGACAGCATCGGGATTCGCAGTGCCGCCAACACCTCCTGGATCAGCGACAACTGGCCACGGAACTCGTTCGGGGTGCTGGACCGGTTTGCCTTGTATTCCGGGAACGACTCGCTGCGAAAAGTCTGCCGGCTGACGTCGAAGGCGACCGCCAGGTGGGTGGGCTGCTCGTCGCGCAGCAGGTTGATCAGCATCGAGGTGAATCCGAACACCGCGTTGGTGGGCTGCCCGGTGGTGGTGGAGAAGTTCTCCACCGGCAACGCATAGAACGCCCGGTAGGCGATCGAGTGGCCATCGATCAACAGCAGCCGGGCGCCGGTGGCCGGCGGTTCGGCATCGGCGGTAACTGAGAGGTCGTCGGTGGTCACGGCGGAGTCGGTCACGGAGCCGAGTCTAGGCCGGGGCTCCGACAGTACTAACGGCCGTCAGACTGGCCGATCATTGCTCTTCGCGCGAGCGCTCATCGCCCACTCGCTCCGGTCCTCGCTCGCTAACGCTCGCTGCGATCCTCACTCGCTAGGACGGGCTGCTTAGCCCCGCTCGGTGCGCCGGGCGGACCGCGCAGGTCAGTCGCGCGGTGCAGATCCGGCGGTCACGTTCGTCGCGCAACACGATCTCGAACGTCGATATCGTGCGGCCGACATGGAGCGGAGTGCACACTGCGGTGACCAGGCCCTGGGTGGCCGAGCGGTGATGGGAGAGGTTCAGTTCGATGCCGACCGCGATGTTGTCCGGACCGGCATGCAGGGCCGCGGCTATCGAACCAACCGTCTCGGCCAGCACTGCCGACGCCCCGCCGTGCAGTAATCCGTAAGCCTGCCGGTTGCCGGCCACCGGCATGGTCGCGACCATCATGTTCGGATCGGTGTCGGTGACCGTGATCCCCATCCGGGCAGCCAGCTGCTCGCTGGTGCCTTCCCATTTGCGGTTGAAGTCGTCGAGAATTGCCTGCTGAGCCGGGGTGATCATGCCCCTCTGCCTACCACACGACCCGGCAGCACACCGCGAACGGTGCGGCGCCGGCGAAGTGCGACACGGTCGATGGAGTCAATGATCCCGAGGCTGCGGCGCAGGGTGGGCACCGAGGCGATCCGGCGCACCACCAGCGGCGCGAAGCCGAGCCGGGCCAGGTAGCGGTTGGCGTCCCGGGCCGCGGACTGCACGCCGACCACCACGTGGTCGATCTCCCGGTCCTCGGCATGCCGCACCGCCCCGGTCAACAGTGCCCGGCCGGCGCCGCGCTTGCGGAAGCTCGGCGCCACCAGCAGATGCGAGATGTAGAGCGCAGTGGTCGGTACCAGCACGCCGACCCGTTCTTCGAGCATCACCGCGTAGCCGACCAGCTGCCCGGTGGCCTCGTCGATGGCGACCAGAACCAGCCGGTCCAGGTCTGACAGCAGTGCGCGGTAGCGGTCGATCAGGGTGTCCGAGTCGCCCTTGCGACCGCGGCGACCGATGTGGTCAGCTATCCCGTTCTCGACGGACAGCGAGATGAGGTCGGTTATATCGGAGGTCGCAGCCGGTCGGACCCGCACGTTGCCTCTCGACACATCAACTCCCGGTTTTCGAGCATTGACCCGACAGGATTTCAGTTTGTTGGTCGATCAACCAAACCGCGCTCCGCACACTATCGCGTTGCGAATGCCGGAGAACAGTGGCAGAAATCCGTCCAAAACACCGGCTCACCGTCGAATTGAGCGCAAGTAGTAGCCGATTAGTCACTAAGAGTAAGTAACCAGTGGGACGGGCTGTGCTGACGAGGGCTATGAGGCGATTTCCTCGCCCAGGTATGCAGCGCGTACCCGGTCGTCGGCGAGCAGTTCCGCGCCGGTGCCGGTCAACACGATCTCGCCGGTCTCCAGCACGTAGCCCCGGTGAGCCAACGCCAGCGCCTGCGCCGCGTTCTGCTCCACGATCAGCACCGTAACCCCGGAGGCGTTGATCTCCCGGACGATGTCGAAGATCTGCTTGACCACCAGCGGGGCCAACCCCATCGACGGCTCGTCCAACAGCAGCAGGGTGGGCTTGCCCATCAGGGCGCGTCCGATCGCCAGCATCTGCTGCTCACCGCCGGACAGGGTGCCGGCCTGCTGCCGAATCCGCTCGCGCAGCCGGGGGAACAGCTCCAGCACATGGTCGAACACCGCCGGGTCGACCCGCTTGAACCGGAACGCACCCATCTCCAGGTTCTCGTGCACGGTCATCCGGGGAAACACCCGCCGGCCTTCCGGAACGTGGCAGATGCCCAGTCGGATCAGCTCATGCGCCGGGATGCCGTCGATCCGGTGGCCGTCGTAGTAGATCTCGCCGCCGGCCGGTCGCAGCATGCCGGACACCGTCTTCTGGGTGGTGGTCTTGCCCGCCCCGTTGGCGCCGAGCAGCGCGATGACCTCACCGGAGAGGACCTCGAAGCTGACCCCCTTGAGCGCCTTGATGGCGCCGTAGCGGACCTCGATGTCACGTACCTCGAGCAGCGGCGCGGTCATGCTGTCTCTCCCGGGTTGCTAGCGCCGGCCGGTCCGGGCTCGGTGTGTGGCTGCTGGCCGAGCAGCTCGTCCAGCGTCTGGTCGATCTCGATCCGCCGCAGCTCGGGCTGGCTGAGGTCCTGTTCGGCCACGTCGTCGGCGGGGGTACCCAGGTAGGCGGCGATCACCTCGGGGTTGCGCTGGATCTGCTCGGGACTGCCCTCGGCGATCTTCTGGCCGAAGTTCAACACGATGATCCGATCGGCGATAGACATCACCAGCTTCATGTCGTGCTCGATCAACAGCACGCTCACCTCGTCGTCGACGTTGATCGACTTGATCAGGGTGGCCAGCTCGCGCTTCTCGGCCGGGTTGGTGCCGGCGGCCGGCTCGTCCAACAGGATTACCCCGGGGTTGGTGCCGAGCGCGCGGGCGATCTCCAGTCGGCGCTGCTCGCCGTAGGCCAGCGAGCCGGCGATGTCATTGGCCCGCCGCTCCAAGCCCACCCGGTGTAGCAGCTGGTAGGCGCCCTCGGTGCTCTCCCGCTCCTCCCGGCGCTGCCGGGGCAGGCCCAGCATGGCCGAGATCGGCCCGGCCTTCTGCCGGGTCTCGATGCCGACCTTCACGTTCTCCAGCGCGGTCAGCGCCGGGAACAGCCGGATGTTCTGGAACGTCCGGGCCACCCCGAGGTGGTTGACCACGTGCGTCTTGAGTCCGATCACGCTGGTCGCCGAGTCACCGACCCGGGCTCGGACGTCGATGGCGCCCTGCTGCGGCATGTAGACCCCGGTGAGCGAGTTGAACAGCGAGGTCTTGCCGGCGCCGTTGGGGCCGATCACGGCCAGGATCTCGCCGCGGTGCATCTGCAGCGACACCGCCTCCAGGCTGGTCACCCCGCCGAAGCGCAAGGTGATGTCGCGGACGTCGAAAACCACATCGCCGGCAGCAGCCGGCCCGCGCTCGTTGACGGTAGCGGTCATGGTCACAGCCCTTCGCCGGCCGGCACCGCGGCCGGTTCGATGGAGCTACCGGATTGCAGCCCGCCCAACTCCACCGCGCGTCTACGAGCCGGAATCAGGCCACCAGGACGGAAGATCATCATCAGTAGCACCACGGCGCCGATCCACATCTGCCGGTCCGGTGCGGGCACCTGCGCCTTGAGGAACTCCGGCAACCAGGTGAGCAGGGCCGCACCGGCCATTGCGCCGGGCAACGAGCCCATGCCACCGAACACCACGTAGGCGACCACCAGGATCGAGTTGTTCAGCACGAAGTTGTCCGGCGTGAAGAAGCCGACCTGGCTGGCGAAGAACACACCGGCCACGCCCGAGGTGGAGGCGCCGATGGCGAAGGCCAACAGCTTGATCCGGAAGGTGTTGATACCGGTCGCCTGGGCGGCCACCTCGTCCTCGCGGATGGCGGCCCAGGACCGTCCGATCCGGGAGTGCTCCAGTCGATTGAAGGCCAGCAGCACGATCAGGATGAAGACCAGCAGCAGGTACCAGTACTGCAACTGATTGAGTCCCCAGGTCAGGTGCAGCGGCCCGATCTTGATCACCGGGTGCGGCACCTGGGTCTTCGGGCCCTGGCTGCCGTTGGTGACGCTGTCGGCGTTGACCGCGATGATCCGGATGATCTCACCGAAGCCGAGCGTCACGATGGCCAGATAGTCACCGCGCAACCGCAGCGTGGGCGCCCCGAGGGCGAGCCCGGCCAGCAAGCAGATCAGCACCGCGAACGGGATCGCCAGCAGCGGCGTCATGTGCAGCCAGGACGGCGGCTTCACCGGCAGCGAGCCGACCAGGTAGGCGGTGGTGTAGGACCCGATCGCGTAGAAGGCGATGAAGCCGAGGTCCAGCAGGCCGGCCCAGCCGACCACCACGTTCAGGCCGATGGCCAGCAGCACGTAGATGCCGATCTCGGACACCAACACCGACTGCCAGAAACTGGTCGCGGTCGGCGGGTAGAACAACGCCACCGCGATCACGACCATGATCATGCTGCGGAACGTCCCGGGAGCGTTCAGCAGCGAGTAGCCCTGGGTGTGCACCGGGACGTCGGTCGCCACGACGGCACCGGATACCGGCGCCGCTGCGGTGGCCGCGATGAAACCGGCAGCGGCGATCAAGAAGAACGCCGCGCAGGCCATCCAGCCACCGACGCCCAGGTTCTGCCACGGCCCGGTCGCGCCGTCGACCTGCTGCTGGGCGCCGAGGTCGCTGATGTCGTAGATGCTGATCAGGGTGAGCAGCACCGCCACCGCGCCGATCGCCGCAACCACCCAGGCCAGCACCCGGATTCGTCGCAGGCTGGCCACCAGGCTCAGCACCACGCTCGCCGCCAGCAGCGTCCAACCGAGCCAGCTCAGGTACTGAAACGCGATGCCGGCCAGCCCGGTGCCCTCGAACAGCGAATGGGTGTCGGTCAGGGTCGCGTTGTAGTTGCCGGGCGAGAACCAGGTGGCGAAGGTGAAGGCCAGCAGCCCGATCACCGCACCGAGCAGGGTCAGCGCCAGCCCCGGCCGCCAACCCACCACCCGGTTGATCGCCGCTCGGCCGGTGGCGATCTCGGACTGTGACATCGCAGCGGTCAGCGCGGCGGCCAGGATCACCAGGTAGCCGACGATCTCGACGTACACCCCCAGCGAGTGGTCGATACCGCCGGCGAGATTCACCGCGCTGCGGTGGGCCAGGTAGGCGATTACCGCGGCCACCACGCTCAGCGCCGCGGCCGCGTAGCCGAGCGAGCGGATGCCGGTGATGATCGAGGCCGCGGCCAACACCACCACGACTATGAACTGGGTCCAGCTCAGCCAGCCGAAGAA
>DATFHF010000021.1:0-47407 GCA_035248685.1 Jatrophihabitans sp. | reverse complement strand
GTGCACTTCGTGCAGATGTGGGTGACGCCGGACGAGCGCGGCACCACGCCGGGATACCAGCAGGCCGACGTGGCGCACGAACTGCTGTCCGGGGCGCTGGTGCCGGTAGCCTCCGGCCTGCCCGCGCATGCCGATAGCAGCGCCATCCAGATCCGGAGCTCGCAGGCTGCCTTGCATGTCGCCCGGTTGCGCGCCGGTCAGAACGTGCAGCTGCCGGACCCGCCGTTCCTGCACCTGTTCGTGGCCCGCGGCCTCCTCGAGCTGGAAGGCGTCGGCCCGCTTGCGACAGGTGACGCGGTGCGCTGCACCGGGGTCGGCGGCCAACGGCTGACCGCTACCGCGCCGGCCGAGGTGCTGGTCTGGGAGATGCATGCCAGCCTGCCGGGCTGATCAGGCGGTCAGTCCTTGAACAGCGCGCTGTAGGCGTTCAGGGCCGGTTGGCCGCCCAGGTGCGCGTAAAGCACGGTGGAATCTCGTCCGATCTCGCCGGTGTCGATCAGCTCGATCAGGCCGGCCATCGACTTGCCCTCGTAAACCGGGTCGAGAATCACGCCCTCCAACCGGCCGGTCAGCCGGATCGCGTCCAGCGTGGAGCGCACCGGGATGCCGTACCGGTCACCGGCCCACCCTTCGAGCACCGTGATCTCGTCGTCGCGCAAGTCGCGGCCGAGCTCGATCAGCTCGGCGGTGTTGCGGGCGATCGTGGCGACCTGGTCGCGGGTCTGTTCCAGGGTGGCCGAGGCGTCGATGCCGAGCACCCGCCGCGGTCGATCCTGCCCGGCGAAGCCGGCGATCATGCCGGCATGGGTGGAGCCGGTGACCGTACAGACCACGATGGTGTCGAAAAAGACGCCCAATTCTCGTTCCTGCTGCTCGACCTCGTAGGCCCAGTTGGCAAAGCCGAGGCCGCCCAGCCAGTGATCGGACGCACCGGCCGGGATCGGGTAGGGGATGCCACCCTGTTCCCGCACCTCGTCCAGTGCCTGCTGCCAACTGGACTTCACGCCGATCCCGAAACCGGCTTCGACCAGCTCGACCTGCGCGCCCATGATCCGGGACAACAGGATGTTGCCGACCCGGTCGTTGACCGAGTCCGGCCAGTCCACCCAGCTCTCTTGGACCAGCCGCGCCTGCAAGCCGAGCTTGGCGGCCACCGCCGCGACCTGCCGGGTGTGGTTGGACTGCACCCCACCGATCGAGACGAGATGGGTGGCGCCCTGGGCGAGCGCGTCCGGAACCAGATACTCCAGCTTGCGGGTCTTGTTGCCGCCGTAGGCCAGGCCGGAATTGCAGTCCTCGCGTTTGGCCCATACCGTCGCGCCGCCGAGGTGCCGGGTCAGCCGATCCAGCGGGTGGATCGGGCTGGGGCCGAAGGTGAGCGGGTAACGCGGAAAATCGGCTAGTGACACGGCAAGCCTCCCAGGCCATCCTGCCCGATCCGTCCGGGGGAGTAACCGTGAGCATCCCGATCCGCTAGTTTGGACGCGCCACGTGCCGTGCGTATGAACCGAGCCGGCCGTCCTTGCGTAGTCATGAACAGCGGATCTTCGGTGCTGGCCTCTGCAGTAGCGCAGAGCGATGACCAGCCCGAGAGGGATGGTGGTTTGCGATGAACGGTCGAAATGCGATGGTAACCAGGGCGATTCTCGTCCTGATCGCAGTAGTGGGCCTGGCGTACGACGCCTACGTGCACATCCACCTGGCGCCGGCCTTCAAGCACGTCAAGACGAGCACGCTGAGCCAGGCCGATCTGTTCCACGTCGAAGCGGCGCTGGCGATCATTGCCGCGGTGGCGCTGCTGGTGCGGCCACGCCGGTACACGGCGGCGTTCGCGTTCCTGGTCGCGGCCGGTGGTTTCGCCGCCGTGATGATCTACCGGTACATCAATGTCGGGGCGTTCGGCCCGGTGCCGAACATGTACGACCCGTACTGGGCGCCGGCGAGCAAGAACTGGAGCGCGGTCGCCGAGGGCGTCGCCGCGCTGGCGGCACTGGCGTTGTTGCTGATGTTCCAGGTCCGCGCCCGAGGCACCAACCGGGTGAGCCTGCGGACCGGCGCGGCGGGCGTGGTGTGATCTGACGGCATGAGGGTCAGGGTCGTCGGCGCCGGTGTCGTCGGACTCACCAGCGCACTGCGACTGGCCCAGGCCGGACATGCGGTCGACATCGTCGCGGCGGCGACCGGGGAGCAGACCACCTCCTCGGTCGCCGCGGCACTCTGGTACCCCTACCGGGCTTACCCGCAGCAGGCCGTCACCCGGTGGTCGGCGATCAGCTACCAGCGGCTGCACGAACTGAGCGCCGATCCGGCCACCGGGGTTCGGCTACGGCTGGGACGGGAGTTGTTCCGACAGCCGACGCCCGATCCGTGGTGGCGGTCGGCGGTGCCCACACTGGGCCGGGTCTCCGGGGATCGACTGCCGCCGGGTTACCTCGATGGTTACGAGCTGCGGGTGCCGGTCGTCGACATGGCCGGCCACCTGTCCTGGCTGGCCGGACAACTGGGCACGCTGGGCTGCCCAATTCGCGTCGAGCGGCTTTCCGAGCTGGCGGCCGCGGCCGGCGACGTGGACGTGGTGGTGAACTGCACCGGGCTGGGCGCCCGAGAGTTGATCGGTGACCAGACCCTGACGCCGGTACGCGGCCAGGTCGTCGTGGTGGCCCAGTTCGGGTTGACCGAATGGGTGCTCGATCACAGCGATCCGGAACAGCTGGTCTACGTCGTCCCGCGCACCGACACGGTACTGCTGGGTGGCACCGCCGAGGAAGGCGACGACGACCTTACGGTTCGGCCGGAGACGGCGGCGGCCCTGCTGAAGCGGTGCTCCGCGCTGGTGCCGGAGCTGGAGGCGGCGCGAATCGTCGGCCATCGGGTCGGGCTTCGTCCCGGCCGACCGTCGGTGCGGTTGGAGACCGAGTTCACCGGGGACGGTCCGGTGGTGCACTGCTACGGCCACGGCGGCGCCGGCGTCACGGTGGCTTACGGCTGCGCCGAAGACGTCGTCGAGCAGGTCAGCCGACTGGCTTAACAGGGCAGCTCGCGGCGATCGGTATCCCAAAATGCCGGCTATAGCGCGCGCTGGTTATAACAATCGGTGGCGGACGCATCAGCCGCGGTCATCGAGGACGCAACGGCCGACCTCTAACCGCCGGTGCCGCTGCCCGGTCCGGGGCCCTGTGGTCGGTTGAGGGCTTCGTCGCCGGCGTGCAGGACGGCGATGGTGTTGCCGTTGACGCTGAACCGGACGGCGTCGCCGGCCTTGAGTGAGCTCAGTTGGGCTTCGCCGTTCTTGTCGATGTCGCTGTTGCTGTCGACCTGGTAGGTGGTGGTGCCGGTGCTGGTCTTGATGGTCACCGACGAGGAGCCGACCGCGGTCACCGTGCCGGACAGGTTCAGCCCGCCGCCGCGGCCGGGGCCGTGCCCGAACCGGGGGTCGGTAGCCGAGCCATACTGGCCGGCGGCGGGCGCTCCGGCTCCGGGTGTCGTCGGGGTAGTGGTCGCGGCGCCGGAGAGCACCGTGCTGCCGATGATGCCGCCGGCCACCACACCGGCACCGATCAGGCCGGCGCCGAACAGCAGGCCGCGCCGCCGGCGCTGGGGAGCAAGGCTGCCCAGCGCTACCGGTGGTGGTGTCCATTCGTTGGGCTGCATGGCAGGCTCCTTGTGTCTCGCGCGGTGCGTACTGCCGGCAAGCGTTGCGCCCCAAACTGGCAGCACACCTCAGGGAACATATGAGCAAGCTGTGTCCGGGTTCGATGATGGGGAGCCGCCGAGTGGTTCGGATCGCGAAACTGGCCCCGGCCGACCGCGCGGACTGGGAACAGCTGTTTCGCGATTACATCGACTTCTACCAGCGCAGCGAGCCGCAGCAGATGTACGACCGGGCTTGGGCGGAGTTCCAGGCCGACGATCGCATGCACGCGCTGGGCGCGAAACTGGACGGCCGGCTGGTCGGCATCACGCACTTCCTGATCCATGCCAGCACCTCGTCCCGAGACGTCTGTTACCTCCAAGACCTATTCACCGCATCGGACGCGCGCGGCCTAGGCGTGGGGCGTGCCCTGATCGAAGCGGTGGTGGACTGGGCGCGCGGTCAGGACTGCGACCGGGTCTACTGGTCGACGCAGGAGACGAACACGACCGCGCGACGGTTGTACGACCAGGTGGCGGAGAACCGCGGCTTCATCCTGTACCGGATTGGGCTCTAGCGGTCCCGCGCTCCGCAGCCAGGCGATCGCGCGCCATCAGGCCGAGCCCGGCGACGATCAGGGCCAGCGCGACGACCAGCAGTGCGCGGCGCCAACCCGGTGGCGCGGGATCGTCCAGGAAGAGCAGGCCGACCACCACCGGCAGCAGCGCGGACAGTGCGCTGACGATGGGGAAAGTGATCAGCGGGGCGGTCTGGAGCCCTCGCTGAAGCAAGCCCATCGCCAGCAGCGAGCACGCGACCAGGACGTACGGGGTCGGGCTGGCGAGCAACCGTCCGACCGCGTCGAGGTGGAACGTCCGGCCGATCTGACGGGTGGCCAGCGTCGCGATCCCGTAAGCGACACCGGCACCGGCGCTGAAGGCGATCGCCGCGGGCACCGTTCGGCCGCCCGCACGCCAACCGGCCAGCACGGCCAGGCCGGCGGCAACAACCGCGCAGACGACGAAGACGATCATCGTGCCGGTGGACGCCGGCCGACCCAGCAGGTCGCCGCGATCGGCCACCGCCAGCGAGAGGACACCGGCGATGGTGGCGAGGGCGCCGAGTACCCCGGTTGCACTGGGGCGATACCGAAAGACCAGGCAGCCGGTCACTACGAACACCAGCATGTCGCATGCGGCGACCGGCGCGACCAGGGTGGTGGGCGCTTGCGAGAAGGCGTAGGCCTCGGCCAGAAAGCCACCGAACTCGCCGGCTACGGCCACCAGCCACAGCGGCCGGCGCGCCAGCCGCAGCAGCAGGCCAATGCCCGGGCCGCGACCCAGCGGCGAGTTCTGCGCCACCTGGGCCTGCACTACCGGCGCGACGCCGTAGCACACAGCCGCGACGAGGGCGGCCGCGAAGCCGGCGACGAAGCCTCCGCTCACCCGGCAGTGCCGGTAGCGGAGGCGTCCAGACCGAGCTGGGCGAGCGCCGCGCCGAACGCCCGCTCCCACCCCGCCGCCGTCCCGGCCGGCGGGTCGGGCCGGTCGGCGATCCGTTCCAGCACGGCACCCACCCCGCGAACCAGGGCGGCCGGGTCGGTCGACACCACATCGGCATCGCCACGCTCGAGCTCGTGCTGGAGGTTTTCCCGTCCATGCCCGGGCACCAAGTCCAGCAACACCACGTGCCGACCGATGACCCGGGCCTCGCTGCAGGTGTCGCCCGAGGTAGTGATCACGACATCGGCTGCGGCCATCAGGGTCGGCACTTCGTCGGTGTAGCCGAACGGGTGCAAACGCGAAAGCTCGCTGGCAGCAGCCCGCAACCGGTTCTCGATTTCTGTGTTGCGGCCGGCGACCGCCAGCGTGTGGATGCCGGCCTCGGCCAGCGCGATCGCGCTTTCCACCAGCGGACCGAGCGCCCAGGCGCCGGCCATCAGCACCACGCAGGGCTGGTCGTGCGGGACGCCAAGTTCGTCGCGCGCGTCGGCCTTGGCCGGTGCGCTGTAGAACGACGGCCGCACCGGCGTCGGAACGATCTGGATCTCGGCATCCGGATGGAACCGCCGAACGAATCCGACAGCGGTCTGCGAGGTCACCAGGTAGAGGTCGGTCCCGGGTTGCACCCACAAGCTATGCGGGTTCACATCGGTGCAGAAGGTCACCGTGACCAGGTCTCGGCCGGCTTCCTTCACTCGCGCGGCCGCGGCGGCGCCGGTGGCGAACACCGACACGATGAGCTGGGCCGGGTGGCATTCGAGCGCGGCGGCCAGCACCGGCACGGCGTAGCGGGAGGACGAACGCTCAGCCAGCCGAGCCAGCCGACCGCCCGCTCGCAACTGCTCGAAGTGAAACGCGTCGTAAACCCCGGGGGTGTCCAGCAGAAGGCGAAACACCCGCTCGCCCCAGCCGCCGGCGGCCTTGCCCATCAAAGCCAGGCTGTTCATGGTTTCGGTGGTCCACCCGCGCCGAGCCAGCGATACCGCGCACGCCTCGGCCATGACGTCGTGGCCCATTCCCAACGAGCCCGACAGGAGCAGTGCGTGCGGAGTGGCTGCCATCAGCGGCAGGCTAGCGCGGCAGCGACCGCTGCCAACACACGATCGGCCTCGGCGTCGGACATGTCGGAGTGCACGGGCAAACAGACGTGCCGATCGCACAGGTGCTCTGCCACCGGCAGCGGGCCGGTGCCAAGGTCGGCGAAGACCGGCTGCTGGTGCAGCGGCCGGTCATAAACCTCACCCGACAGCCGCACGCCGGCCTCGGCCACCCGCGCCTTGAACTGCGCGCGATCGATGCCGTCGTCCAGCACGGCGAGGTATTTGTAGTAATTCGAGTTCGAGCGTGCCGCTGCCGGTAGCGGCGTGAGGCCGCTGACCTCGACCAGGCCGGCGTCATAGCGGGCGGCTACCCGACGCCGCACCGCGAGGAATTGCTCGAGCCGGCGCAGCTGCACCAGGCCGACCGCGGCGTGCAACTCGCTGATCCGCCAGGCATAACCGGGCCGGATGTGTCGCGGGTCGGTGAAGCCGGCCTTGCCCTGATCCCGGTAGATCAACGCCTCGTCCCGAATGCGGTCATCGGCGGTGACGATCATGCCGCCCTCTCCGCTCGTGATGACTTTGGTCGGGTAGAAGGAAAAGCTGCCGGCTATGCCGAACGAGCCCGCGCTGCGGCCGTCCAGCGTCGAGCCGTGCGCGTGCGCGGCGTCCTCGACCAGTGTGATTCCGCGATCCCGACACCAGGCGGCCAGCTGAGGCGTGCTCGGACTGATCAACCCGCCGATGTGCACCATCACCACGGCGGCGGTGTTCGCGGTGACTGCCGCCTCGACCGTCTGCGGCGACATCGCTAGGGTGCTCGGTTCGATGTCGGCGAACACCGGACGCGCACCGGCGGCCTGTACGGCGTATGTCGTGGCGGCGAAGGTGTTGGCCGGCACAATGACGTCTCGACCGGCAACGCCGACGGCGCGCAGCACGATCTCCAGCGCGGCCGTGCCACTGCTGACCGCCACCGCGTGCGGGGCGGCGTGCAGTTCGGCGAACAGCTGCTCGAACGCGCGGGTTTGTGGCCCGAGGGTGAGCTGGCCGGTGCGCAGTGCCGCATCGACGAGTTCGGCGATCTGCCTCCGGTCGTCCTCGTCGAAGACGATCCGGGCTGCCGGAATGGTTGGCTCAGTAGCCGTCATCGGCCGACCAGTCCGCATGCCAACGCTCGTCGGTCGGCGCGCCGGCCGGCACGAAACGCACGTCGGCCGACAACCGCATCGCCTCGCTCTGGTTGTCGAGCGAGGCGTGCACCAGGTGCGGTGAGTGCAGCGCCACGTCGCCGGCCTGGAACTCCGTCCACAACCAGCGGCCACCCAGCGCGCTCGCAGTCAGCGCCAGGTCATTGCTCACCGGTCGCCGGTCGATCAGCCGGTCGGTATGTTCTCGCAGCCCATCCAGAGCTACCCGATCCACCCGATGGGATCCCTCCAGGTAGGTGATACCGCCGCTGGCGATCGGGTAGTCGCCCAGCGCTATCCAGGCGGTGACGACATGATCGCTGCCCCGATCCATGTAGTCGAAGTCGACGTGCGCCCGTGAGGCCATGAGTGTGCCGCGGTGGAAATGTCGCAGGATGCGTCGACGCAGCAGTTCGACCGGGCCGTCCAACAGATATTCGGCCACCGTGTGTAGGCGCCGCGATCGGGTGAGCTCGTCGAACGCCGGGCTCCGCACGATCGCATAGGCGGGGTGACCCGGTATGCCATAGGGCGGCAGTCCCGGCGGCACGGTGCCCGAGAAGACGCCGTCCCGGGGCGTTGTGCCGGCGGCGAGCATCGCGGGGTCGAAGCGCGCGAAGTAATCCGCCCGCAGCTCGAGCACGACCTCGCGGTCCAGCACCGAGCGCAGCAGCACATAGCCGTCGGCGGCAAACCGGGCACGCAACGCCGCGGGGTCGCCAAGCAGGGCGGTGCTGTCGCGCATCGGCCGGAAATGCTCGTCGTCGAAGGGAATGGCGACGCCGTTGGAACTGAGCGTCGTCGGCCGTAGACCGGTGTCGTCAATCACGTCGACCAATGTTCTCCTAACGGTCCGACGAGGCAGCCCCGATCCCGGCACAAGTCGACGAGCTCGGGCAACGCGGCGAGCGTAGTGCGCCATGAACCAGGCGCGGACGTGACGTCGGAGTCGTGCAGCAACACCGTTCCTCCGACGTCGAGCTGCCGATCGACGCGGGCGACGACCGAGGCGGGCGTAGCGTCCGCGCGCCAGTCCTGACCGTCGGCCGTCCAGAGCACCGGCTGCAACCCGAGCCGCCGAGCGGTGACCAGCCCGCTGCCGGTGACGATGCCGTTGGGCGGCCGCCAGAACCGAGGCCGGACCCCTGTCGTGGCCAGGATGGCACGAAACGCCTTGACCAGGTCGGCGTGCACTCCGGCCGGCGTGCGCAGCAAATGCGGGAGATGGGTCCAGCCATGGACGGCGACCTCATGACCGCGCGCGACGATGCTGCGGGCCGTGCTCGGATAAGCCGCCATCTCGTTGCCGAGCAGGAAGAATGTCGCACGGACGTCCAGCCGCGCCAGCTCGTCCAGCACGAGCGGCGTCGAAACCGGGTTCGGCCCGTCGTCGAAGGTGAGTGCGATGTGCCGGGACTTCGTGCGCCCGGACAGTCGCGGCACGACGCGGCGGTGCAACGCCGGGACGGTCAGCACCGACGGCAGGAAGTGCGCCGCCACCGAGCCCGCGGCCAGTGCGGCCGCTGCCCGCCTTACTGCCCTCACCCAAATACCTCATCGGCCGGCCCGAGCCCGTCCCCGACTTGCGCGGCCCAGCGCAGCGCGTCGCGCACGGCTTCGTCGAGGGTGGCGGTGGGACGCCAGCCCAACAGTTGGGCGGCGAGTCCGATGTCGGCTCGGCAGCCCACCGTGTCACCGGCACGTCGCGGGCCGACCTTGACCTCGAGCGGCTCCGGCAGCTGCCCGGCGACCACATCGGCGAGCGCACGCACCGTGGTAGCCCGGCCGCTGCCGATGTTGATGATCGAGTGGCTACCCGTTGTGCTATCGCTGAGGTGCACGGCGGCGACGTGGGCACGTGCGACGTCGGCCACGTGTACGAAGTCGCGCAGCGGGGTGCCGTCGTCGGTATCCCAGTCGTCGCCGTTGATCACGAACGGTCGGCCGTCGCGTGCCGCCGAGAGCAGCGAGGTGAGGACGTCGCGGGCGTCGGTCTCGGCCCGTCCGGTCCGCAGCTGAGGATCGGCCCCCACCGGGTTGAAGTACCGCAGCGACACCGCCTGCACCGGTTCCGCGGTGCACACGTCGGTGAGCACGCGCTCGATCATAAGCTTGGCCGCGGCGTACGGGCTGGCCGCCTCGACCGGGTCGGTCTCGGCCACCACCCGTGGCGGCTGCGCGCCGTAAACCGCCGCCGACGAGCTGAAGACGACGCGGCGCACGCCATGGCCGATCATCGCGTCGAGCAATTCGATCGTCTTGGCGACGTTCACCTGGTAGTAGGTGAGCGGGTCGGCCACCGAGTCGTCGACGATGGTTCGGGCGGCGCAGTGCACGACGGTGGCGACATCCGGGTGCTCGGTGAACAGCTCGGTATGCACGGCCGGATCAGCGATGTCACCGATGATGTGCGGGATGCGGGTGAGGAAGTCGCGTCGGCCCCGGCTGAGGTCGTCGAGCCCGACCACCTGGTCGCCCGCGTCGAGCAGCGCGGAAACGACGGTCGCGCCTACGTACCCGCCCGCGCCGGTGACGAGAACCTTCATCGCCCGCTTCATGCGACATTCACGGCCTCGATGCTAGGCGCTAATTTTCTCCGGGCGTTCAGCGGTGGCCAGGCGCGCCGCTGGTCCGCTACTGCGAGGCCGGCCCGGCCTGGCCGAGGTCGCCGAAGCAGCCGGAGACGCTGAGTTCAGCAGGGTAGGGCATCTCGATCCGGGCGCCGTCGGCGAGCTGGATCGCCAGCCGGGCGTAGCTGGCGGCGGCCCTATCGCAGAAGTTGAGCTGCATGCTGGCCCGGAATGCGCCGAGGGCGCCTGCGGACACCGCGCCCGGGCCGGCGACCGGGCTCTGCCGGACGTAGGCGGGGTCGGCTGATCTGGTGAAAGCCAGCGTCACCGTGCTGCCAGCGGCGGTCACCCCTTGCAGGGTCGGGACACCTGACAACCAGCAGCTTGCGGCTGAAATGTTGCGCAAGCCGATGACGACCTGTTCGGTGCCCTGCGCGGTCCCGGACTGGAGCACGCTCGGGCGCAGCTGCGCCGCCGTGCAGTTCGCCGGCCGTCCGGTCTCCGAGGGCGTTGGACTAGTCGAAGAGCTCGGCGCGGGTTGGGTCGTGGCAGGGGAGCTGTTGCCGCCGGAGCCGGCCGGCGCGTGGGCCTGGTTGCGGTGGACCACCAGGATGGGCACGGTGACCGCCACCAGCACGGCGGCGGCAACGGCGACCGGTGCCAGCCAACGCCGAGAACCGTCGCGCCCGGTCGGACGACCGGCAAGGGCACGCACAGCGTCCGGATCCGGCGGAGGCGGCTGGATGTTTGCCGCCGTCGCCTGCAACACCCGTTCAAGTTGCTGCTCGACTTCTTGAGTCATCGGTTGGCCTCCATCACCTTCCGAAGCGCAGCCAGGCCGCGTGCGGCATGGGACTTGACCGTTCCGCGAGGCATGTTCAACGTCTGGGAGATGTCGATCTCGGAAAGGCCTGCGTAGTAGCGCAGGATCAGCACCTCGCGCTGGCTGTTCGATAGGCCGGCCAGTGCCGCCAGCAGCGCCCGATCCGCCTCTGATTGCAGCAGTTCCGCGTCGGCAGCCGGTACCGGTTCGACCCGGGTCCGGTTGAGGAACCGCCTGCCGGTTAGCTCCCGGCGGTGGGCCGAGCGGGTGGCGTTGATGACCGCGGTACGTGCGTAGGCCTGTGCCCCCGGTAGGTCCCGCATGCTGTGCCAGCGGCGGTAGACCGCGGCGAACGCCTGCTGAACCGCGTCCTCGGCGGCGGCCGTGTTCCGAAGCAACAGCGCCGCGATCCGTACCTGCGAATCCCACATGCTGCGGAACATCAGGTCGAAATCGCTGTCGGTCAGGGTTGCCGGCTGCGCCGGCGGGTTGGGCCGTACCGAGCCGGGCGGCCTCGGGTCAGTCACGGGACCTCCGGGAACAGCGGCTCGGTTCCGAGGGGAGCCGACGACCGGCAGCTCGCGCATACCAGTAATACGCGCTTGTCACCGCCAGGTTGCACCAATCGCGGGCTGCTCAGTCGACGGCCGCAATAGCGGCTCAAGGGCTGCCGTACCCCGCCATCCCGGCTTGCATCGCCCAGTAGTCGTCATTGGCCGAACCCGGCGTTGGATCCGGACTCGGTTTGATCAGCGGATGGCGGCGGGCCTGCGCAATCGCATCCAGCGCGCGCTGCCGGCTCGAACGCCGCCGCCAGAACCGAAGCCGCATCTCCTCACCTCCGCCGCGAGCTAACGCCAGTATCTGGCGATGCTCGGCATGGGTCAATCAGGTGTGGTGAGCGTTAAGATCAACGGATGTCGGAACTCGATCCTTGGCACCCGCTGGATTTTCGCCTGACCCGTCGGCTGCGGGCAGCGGGATTGGCATCCGTTTCCGAGGTCATCACCCTGAATGCGCGCGAACTTGCCGCATTGCCAGGGATCGGGTCCGGCACTCTAACCAGGATCACGACGGCGCTCGCTGGGTCGGGTCTCGCGCTGGCAGAGGACTCGTACGCGCCGTACGAGTGCGCTCGGGAGGCCGAGCCGGCGCGGGATGCTGAGCTGCGCGGCTACTTTCTGTGCGACGAATGCAGCAACGCCTACCAAACCTTGGCCTTCAGCGGACGACCGCCCGAGTGGAGGTCCGGAGAGGTGATCTCGGGGTACTGCGGACATTGCAATGAGTTGAAGGATGTGCGTCTGACCCAGTGGTACCTGTGTGGTGTCTGCGATCGCGTCATCCGATCCATCGGACGATCGTTGGCCTCGGTTCGGTATGTCGAGGCGCGATGGGCGCAAGCCTTCGACAAGTCATCGGGACTTGTCCTCATCGAGAACGATCCCGCTGAGCTGCGGCCTCGGGGCAAGAGATCAGACGCGACGCGCGTCGCAAAGGCAGACTTCCGGGCAATGCGGGAGTCAGCGACGATCCTCGGCCTGGAACTGAAGAGCGGAAGGAGTCCACTTCCCGGAGGTGGGATCGGCGGTTCGATGGGGCAGTTTCAGCTCGATACCACCGACTGTGACGACATGTGCGCCGCTGCCGTCGAACTTGCTGCGCCTATTTTTCTGCTGCATGCCCAGGTCATCGGCAGGGCCTACCCGCCCACCGAACGCTACGAGGGCGTCGGTCTGTGGTTTGCCCGCCCTTGGGACCTACTGCCCAACCTGGCTGCCATACGCAGACGCCCTCGCGAGACACGAGACGCTGCCTACTTCAAAACGACGGCATTCCGCCCATTCGACGAATTCCCCGGCTATATGGCTAGTCAGTTCTCAACCGACCTCGAACGAATGACGGAAGAGGGCTACCCGCAGCTATACGTGCGTTAGCCGGACGACGAGGTTGAGTTGTCGAAAGATGTGCTCCTCCACCAGAGCATCGACCTTGGCCTGTTCGGGAAGTGCGGATTGACCGAAGGCGTTGCCCAGCGCGCAGAGTGCCTCACGATGCGGATAACGCATGGTCTTGTTGAGGTCGGTTGCGTTGACCTGCGTGCTGCCGGAGATCGTGCGGTAGTGGTCATCGACTGCGGTGCTGTTGAGCCACAAGCAGAGGCCCCAGGCGAAGTCCCGCTCAAGCCCGCTGTCCGCGGCGTGGAAGTAGTTCAACATGTTGTCGAAGCCCACGTCAGACGCCGTCACATCGTCCGGCTCGTACACGACAGCAATGATCCTGCGTTTCTCCTCACGGGAGGAGAAACGCTTGACGAGCACGTATCGCTCACTGGGGATTGATTTGGCATCAGTAACCGTGGACGGCACGATGCCCTGCTCCTTCTTGCTGTCGGGCAGTGGCCAGACGACACGTCCCTCCCGCAAGTTCTCTCGGAAGATCATCGGGATCGTATGGTCGTTTGGTTTATGAACTAGCAAACCCTTCTTGCGCGCCCGAAAATCAACGACCTTGCCGGTTGACGCCCTGATGCCGAGGTCCGCCGCAAGACATGGCAGGGCATCGATGACCGATGCGTTCGCTATGTCGGTGGTTGAAGTCGGGATTCGCACTACGAGCGAACCGTCGGACGGGTCGATGACGTCGGAATATTGCACCGTGTGCGACGTCGGTTGGTCGTCAGCGGCGGTGCTGAACGTGACGGTCACGGTTGTTCGGTGTCCGTGCTTGGTAGCCGAGAAGATCACCGTCTCTTGCAGCACGCCGCCGTCCGAAAACACGGTTCCGCGACTGTCGAACTGGTGCATGCGATCGAGTGCCACCGCGCCAAGGAATCGCCGTCGAAACGGTTCGAAGTACGCACCGTTAGCAAATGATCGCGGCGTAAT
Organism: Jatrophihabitans sp.; assembly: GCA_035248685.1. Classification (GTDB taxonomy): domain Bacteria; phylum Actinomycetota; class Actinomycetes; order Mycobacteriales; family Jatrophihabitantaceae; genus Jatrophihabitans_A. Next base: position 33,763 of record DATFHF010000021.1, on the reverse strand, counting down.
AGCTACTAGCTGCCCGCCGCTCGCAAGCGCGCGAGCGCCGATGAGGAGGAACACGGCATAGATGTTCGGAGCGTCCAGGCCGTCCTGGACAAGTCGATCTCGTATTCGCTTGTCGAGCTTGTAGAAAGGGGGGTTCATGATGACCAGGTCGAACTCGCCGTCCGTGATGTCCGCCCGCTGATCCAGTCCGCAGACCAGGTCCAGCACGTCTAGGTTGAGTTGAGTGATCGTTAGCTCGACGCCGAGCGACGATGCGAGCATCGAGCATTCAGCCAGCGTGGCCGCCAGGTGGGGTGCGATCTCGTGATCCAACTCAATGCACACGAGGTCTACCGCGACGACCCCCGGGCGTTCGATCAGAATCCGGCCAAGCAGCGCGGCGGACAACGAGCCGACCCCGGCGCCGGGGTCCAGAATGCGCAGTCGCTTCCGTCCCTTGGGCAACGTCGGCAGACCGGCAATGATCGATGCTGCGGCGATCGGGGTGAACACCTGCCCATGGGCATCCTGCGACTTTGCGTCGAGACCACGCTGGACAGCAAGACGTCGTTCCTCAACCCCTTGCAGGAATGCCGCGACAGCCTTGGACCTCGCCTTCTTACTCGCCGTTGCTGCCACGCAGGTAAGCGTATGGCGCAGCTCCGACAGTCTCGTGATGTCCACAGGAGTGTCTGTCCTCGGCGGCGTAGTAGATCAGGGTGTGAGGTGAGTCAGCGCGGTCGCTGCGACGGTTTTCGCGGCGGTAGGCGGGAAGGGCCAGACGGCGCTGGTGTTGATTTCGCAGAGGACGAAGGTGTCCTTATCACCGAGGAGCAGGTCAGCGTCCCAGATTGCGGGTAGGGCGTCGACTGGCAGTTCGAGTCGGCTGAGCAGTTTGGGCAGCCAGTCGTGCTCGGCCTGCTGGCGGAGGCTCCGGTAGCCGGGGGCGTCTGCCGGTTCCATGACCGATCGCCGGGCCGATGCGGCAGCGGCTCGGGCTTGGTCGGGGTTAAGCAGGCCGCGGACGGGCCATTGCCGGCAGAAGCCGACGACCTGGTCTTGACTGAAGTAGCAGCGCAGCGCGCCTTCGGGCACGCGTGGTTGAAAGGGCTGGTCGATCAGGCAGCCTGACCATGCCAGGTCGTCCGCGGCGAGAGCAATGAAATCGTGCAGGGGCATCCGGCTGGTTGAGCCGTCGGCGCGGCTGGCGTCCTGAACGGCGACCCGCCGGTCCGATCCAGTGTCACCGGCCAAACAGCTGACTTTCCAGACACCGTTGCCGCCGTTGCCGCGGCCTTGCTTGACCACCAGCGTTCGGTAGGTGGCTAGCCGGGCGGGGAATCGGGCGGTGAAGTCTTGTTCGCTGGTGTAGAGCTCGATGTCGCTGCCCCAGGGCAGATCGCGGGCGGTGTGGAGGACTTGCTTGGTGCCGAGCCGCTGGATTGTGTCGGGGTGGGCGGACACCCAGACACCGTGGCTGGCCGCCTCCCGCAGCAGCGTGTCTAGTGCCGCCCGGTTCTGTCCGTCCTGGATCGGGTTGACCCAGGCCATGACGCCGTCCAACGCCAGCAGCTGATCGCGGACGGCGTCGGTGTCCTGCTCGGCGAACACGACCGGGATGAGATCAACGGGCAGCTGGGCGAAGGCGTCCAGCAGTGGCGCGAGTCGCTGTTCGGCCCGCGGGGACGGCGGTTCGCTGGTGCGGTCACCGCGCCAGAGCAGTCCCAGTCGCGGCTGGGGTGCGCTCATGGCAGGCCTCCTGATCGAGGATCTCGATAGCGTCCCGGCTGCCGCCGAGGTCTTTCCTGCGCAACGGTAGGGTGCGGCGCCGACAACGGCACGCGGGCAAGAAGTGGTTCGCGCGGCTAGTAGGTGTGGGCGCCGGTAGGGCTGACGTGGATGGTGGCGGCGTTGAGGCGCCGGACGTAGCTGAGCAGGTGGTCTTCGGCGTGGTGGGCCAGGTCGTGTGCCTCGACAACGGTGAGAGTTGGGTTCACGGTGATGTCGGCTTCGGCGCGCAGGGTGTGTCCGATCCAGCGGATGCGCAGGTCGCGGACCTGGTCGATGCCCTCGACGCTGGTGATCGCGGCGGTAGCTTGGTCGACCAGATCGGGGTCGACGGCGTCCATTAGCCGGGCGCCGACCTGGCGGACGGCCGAGCGCAGGACGCCGAGGATGGCGACGGTGATGAGCAGGCCCACGATCGGGTCGGCGGCTCGCCAGCCGAGCGCGACCCCGCCGGCGCCGAGCAGCACCGCCAGGCTGGTGAACCCGTCGGTGCGAGCATGCAGCCCGTCGGCGACCAGAGCCGCCGAGCCGATCTGGTGTCCGACCCGGATGCGGTAGCGGGCCACGATCTCGTTGCCGGCGAACCCGACCAAGGCGGCGATGGCGACGGCCCAGAGGTGGCTGACGTGGCGGGGGTGGATCAGACGGTCGATCGCCACCCAGGCGGCCAGCACCGAGGACAGGGTGATCATGACGATCACGAAGAGCCCGGCCAGATCCTCGGCACGGCCGTAGCCGTAGGTATAGCGCTTGGTCGCGGGGCGGCGCGCCAACCCGAATGCGATCAGCAGCGGGACCGCGGTCAGCGCGTCAGCGACGTTGTGCAGGGTGTCGCCGAGCAGCGCCACCGAGCCGGAGAAGGCGACCACGACGGCTTGGACGATCGCGGTGGCACCCAGTCCGGCCAGGCTGATCAGCAGCGCCCGCCGCCCGGCGGCGTCGGCCTCGAGGGCCTGGTCGACCTGATCGGCCGCGTCGTGCGAGTGCGCCCCGAACAACTCCGAGACGGCGTGCCGCAGCCGGCCGAGCAAGCCCCGGCTTTGGTCATGATCGTGCGCGTGCCCGTGCCGGTGGCTATGACCATCGTCGTGGCCGTGGGCATGATCGTGCTCGTGACTGGGTGAGTGGGCGTGTGAGTGGTTGTGGCTCATTCGGTCCTCGCGGGTTCGTTCCCTGCCGCGAAGATTACCAAGGTATTCATGACTGCGAATATCTGCGAATCACTTGCAATAGGCGGTAGTGTGCCGGCCATGGCAGCCAAACCATCGGCCCCGGCCCGCGTCGCGAAGCCGACCGCCGCCGGCGCAGCGCACCCGGACGGGTTGGCCGAGGATCAGGTCGCGGCGGCGGTGACCGCGTTCGCGCTGCTGGCAGATCCGACGCGGGTCCGCATGCTGTGGGCGCTGCGCCAAGCGCAGCTAGACGTGGCCAGCCTGGCCGCTGTGGCCGGGTGTCGACCGACGGTGGCCAGCCAGCACTTGTCCAAGCTGCGCTTCGCCGGCCTGGTCGAAGGCCGCCGCGAGGGGCAGCGCGTCGTCTATCGGCTGCGCGGAGCACATGTCCGGGCACTGCTTACCGAGGCGCTGTTCCAAGCCGACCACCAAGTCAGCGGCGAGCCTGTCCATGAGTAGGCGTTCAAGACTCCCTCGCTACCTCAAGTTCCACTGGAGGGCTCCGAAGGCTTCGCCTGCCTCGTCTCGAACCAACGGAAACCGCGGTCGAACCAGCTGACATGTTCGGTGACATCGAACCCTGCCGCCTGAAGGGTCCGCCGGAGCTTGCGTCTGCCAAGAATCCACATCGAAGCGATGAGAGTGCCGCCCACTCCCCGTATGGGGACGGTCACGTTGAACCAAGGGCGGCACAAGCCTGGCGATATATAGATATCAACCTGGGTTCCGTGGTGTGTCACCGGCTGAGCAGAACTCACACGCGCGGTGAGCGGTCTAGGAACGCAAACGATCGACCCAGGAGTGACCCATAAGGTGCCGCCCCCGCGCCACAGGTCCGGCGTGATAAGGCCAACCGTGAACGCCGTGGGCCACGAGGTCACCAACGAAGGTGCCCAGCCGGGCGTGCCTGTGCTCATGGGCGTTTTACGAACGGCCGATCCCCGCGAAATCGCCTGCCCGCATGGATCGCCTGGATAGCGCGGATAACCGCCGGACATTCGAGCACGATCGCGGTGAACAGGAGGTAATAACCGGGGTGAAGCGTCGGACCGTGTCCACCAGAAGCGAGCAGAAGGACAAGGCCTACGCATCCAATGGCAGCGCCTACCAGTCCTGAAAGGATGGCTGCAGCCGCGAGGGCAATTCCCTCGGGCCCGTAGTTCTCCTCTAGACGCATGATCGCTGGAGTCCGATGAGTACGTTGGCGTTCCAGTGTGAAGGACGCGAACCAGCGCTCCGGGGGGAGTAGCCGGTGTCCAGGCGTCACGCCACGCTGGTCACTCGTCACTTGATCAGTCTCAGGGGCTGCATGCCTGCAAGCTACAGCGGAGGCGATGCCGGTACGTGCGGACTGTCAGCGGCAGCGAGATTGGTGTCCGAGGGGGGACTTGAACCCCCACGCCCGATAAAGGGCACTAGCACCTCAAGCTAGCGCGTCTGCCATTCCGCCACCCGGACGAGTGCGATCCAAGAGTCTAGCCGACCTCGCCCGGCAACCGGCCCACTGGTAGGAACTACTCATGAGCACAACGCCAGCGCAGCCCGTCCGGGCAACTGACGAGGTGGTCGGGCTACTTTCGGACCTGATCCGGATCAACACCTCGAACCCGACCCATCCAGAGCGACCCGCCGCCGAGTGGATGGCCGAGCGGCTGGCCGAGGCCGGCATCTCCTCAACCATCCTGGAATCCGAGACCGGCCGCGCTTCCACCGTCGCCCGAGTGCCGGGCAGCGATCCGTCCCGAAAGCCGCTACTCATCCACGGACATCTGGATGTGGTGCCGGCCGATGCCTCGGAATGGTCGGTGGATCCGTTCGCCGGCGAGGTCAACGACGACTACGTCTGGGGCCGGGGCTCGGTCGACATGAAGGACATGGACGCGATGACGCTGGACGTCATCCGCGAGTGGGCGCGCACCGGCGTCCAACCCGAGCGGGATATCGTGCTCGCCTTCGTGGCCGACGAGGAGGCCGGCGGCAAGTACGGGGCGCACTGGCTGGTGGACAACCATCCCGACCTGTTCGCCGACTGTACCGAGGCGATCTCCGAAGTGGGCGGGTTTTCGGTCACGGTGGGTAGCGACCTGCGGCTGTACCTGATCCAAACCGCCGAGAAGGGCATCCGCTGGCTGCGGCTGCGCGCGCAGGGCCGTCCCGGTCACGGCTCGATGGTGCATCCGGACAACGCGGTCACCGAACTCGCCAAGGCGGTCAGCCGGATCGGCGAGCACGAGTTCCCGATCCATGTCACGCCCACCCTGCGCCGGTTCCTCACCACGCTAGCCGAGGTGAGTGGCCTGCCGATCGACCCGGACGATCCGGAGCCGGTGCTCAAGCACCTCGGCGGGATGGCCCGGATGATCGGAGCCACCATGCGCAACACCGCCAACCCGACCATGTTGCAGGCCGGCTACAAGGCCAACGTCATTCCGGGCAGCGCCGAGGCCACCATCGATTGCCGGTTCTTGCCCGGCTACGAGCAGGAGCTCTACGACACCATCGACGAACTCATCGGCGAGTACGTCTCGCGCGAGACGATCACCGCCGACATCGCGGTCGAGACCGACTTCGACGGTGCCATCGTGGATGCGATGGCCGCCGCGCTGAAGGCAGAGGATCCGACCGGTGTGCCGATCCCGTACCTGATGTCGGGCGGCACCGACGCCAAGTCTTTCAGCCAGCTCGGCATCCGCAACTTCGGGTTCTCGCCGCTGCTGCTACCGCCCGAGCTGGACTTCGCCGCGCTGTTCCACGGCATCGACGAGCGGGTCCCGGTGGCCGCGCTGCAGTTCGGGGTGCGGGTGCTCGACCGGTTCTTGCGCAGCTGCTAGGCGATCAGGCCGGGCATCGGCACCGGCTCGAACGCGCGACGTTTGCGTCGCAACAGCACTTGCCGAGAGCCGTCGGTATACCTGCGGACTCGGGCTAGCTCCCAACCGCCGTACTCGGCGTGTAGTGCGAGTCGCACCGCTGCGTTAACCCTCGTGACGTCGGAGGGAATCCGCAGCGGTGCGTACTCCCAGTCGGGATCAGCATCCGCATTCGGATAGGTCGCCATGCCCCCGATTGTGCTCCACCCGCGCCGGTTTGGGATCCCCGCTGGATCAGCCGGTTAGGCCGACCGGCTACCGCGCCCGCACGGTCACCGAGTGCAGGCCGGTCGCTCCGGACGGGAACGGGTCGGTGTCGGTGGCATCCTGTTGCCGGCCGGTCGAGTCATAGGCACGCACCCGCAGCCGGTGCTGGCCGGCGCTGGTCGGCGTCCAGAGCACCACCCATTGCCGCCAGGTGTCGATCGACGGCACCGGTGCCAGCATCGCCTGTTGCCACGGGCCGTCGTCGACCTGCACTTCGACCTTCGAGACCCCGACGTGCTGATCCCAGGCGATGCCGGCAACCACCACCTGGCTACCCACCGCGACGGTCTGCGACCCGGTCGGCCGGTCTATCCGCGACTCCAGCTTGATCGGGCCCTGCGCCGCCCAACCACCCTGCACCCAGTAGGCCCGGGCCGCGGCGAAGGTTGTCGCCTCAAGGTCGACGATCCACTTGCAGGCTGAGACGTAGCCGTACAGCCCAGGCACCACCATCCGCACCGGAAAGCCGTGTTCGACCGGCAACGGCTCGCCGTTCATGCCGACCGCCAGCATGGCGTCCCGGCCGTCCATCACCACCGCGGTGGGGGAGCCGATGGTCATCCCGTCGCTGGAGGTTGCCAGTAGCTGATCGGCGGACGGATCGATGCCGGCCTCGCGGAGCAAGTCGGCCAGCAGCGCACCGCGGAACAACCCATTGCTGATCAGATCGCCGCCGACCTCGTTGGACACACAGGTCAGGGTCATCCAGCGCTCCACCAACGGCCGGTCGAGCAGCTGCTGGTAGGTCAGCCTGATCTCACGTTTCACCTTGCCATGTATGCGCAAACTCCAGGTCTTCGGATCCAGCTGGGGCACCGAAAGTGCGGTGTCGATCCGGTAAAAGTCGGCCGATGGGGTCTGGAACGGCACGCCGCTCTTGCCCAGGTCGTAGCTGTTCGGGCCAGTGGCACCCGGCGCCACCCCGCTGTCGGCCACCGGTTCGGGCAACGTGATCGCGGCCCGGGCGGCGTTGGCGTTGAACCGGGCGTGCTGCCAGCTCCGGCCGACCACCGTGCCGAGGACCGCCACCGCCGCCGCGGTCACCCCGCCCTGTAAGAACCGTCGCCGATCGGCCAGCGGCGAACCGGTTTGCAGCGCACCGGCCGGCGCCGGCTCGGATCCGGTGACGGCGCGCTGCAGCATCGTCAGCACCACCATGCCGGCCACCGCCCCGATCACCGACGGCAGCACATCGGATGATCGATGCGCATGGCTGGTCAGCGCGCAGTAACCACCGAAGGCGCCGAGCGCGGCCACCCCGACCAGGCCGTAGCTGAGCCGGCGCAGCGCCAGCAGGCCGATCAGCACCGACGCCACCGCCAGTCCGATATAGCTGCCGGTGAGCAGCGCGTGCTTGTCGCCGGTGCCGAACACCCCGATGGCCCAGCGCTTCACCCGCTCCGGAGTGAGCAGGATCAACCGGTTGCCGACCACGATGATCGGGGACGAGGCCGGCCGCACCAGGGCGGCGGCCAACTCACCGACACCGAGCGCGACCCCCGCCGAGAGCAGGCCGATCAGTGCGCCGGCAGCCGTCCGCGCGCTGGGTTTGTTCACTCGTCAATCATCGCCTGAGTGCGGTGCGGTAGTCCCTAAGAATCCACCGACCTGAGCCCGCACCCGCGTGGCTAGTTGATAGTCGCCGGTCGCTTGGATACCTTGCGCCGACAGTCACCCCGCAGAAGCCGGAAATCATGTCTGCACACGCACGCCTGACCGGCCTCGCCACCGCCGGCCTGGTCCTGCTCGGCGCGACGCTGGTATCGGCGACACCAGCCCATGGCATCGTCCCGGTGTCGATCACCGGCTCGGCGCTGGCCAGCACGCACGGGCCCGGCAGCCTCACCTTCAGCTACGACATCGAGCTGTCCGTCTCAGTGGATTCCACCACCATCACCACCCATCAGCCGGCCGAACTGCCGGCCGACGCCACCGGCGTACGGCTGGACGGGGCGCCGGTGCCGGCGGCGCAGATCAGCCGGCCGGACCCGGTGGACATCACCGTGCAGACCGGTCCGCTGCCCACCGACGGGTTGGCCGCCGGATCACACACACTGACCTTCACGGTGACCGTCGGCGCCGGCCCGAGCGCGTCCACCACCGCCAGCGCCACCATCGACTACCAGATCACCGGCAGCCCCGGCTCGGTCACCTCGGCCGACGTCCCGGTCGCGGTCAACCAACCGGACCTGGCGGTCACCCTCACCCCGGACAGCGGCGAGGACCAGGTCGGCCTGCTGGGCACCGGCCGCGATATCGACCTGCTGGTGGATGCCGACAACCGCGGCTACGGCACGCCCAGTTCGACGCTGACCATCGACCTGCCGACCGGGCTGGCACTGGGCAGTGCCGGGGTCAGCCGGGATGCCACCGGCGATCCGCTGAGCTGCGCCCCGGCCGTCGGCAACCCGCAGCAGATCCACTGCGCGCTCGGGCCGGTCAACCACGGGGCGGACGGCGACCCGACCCTGGACATCGACCTGACCAGCACCGCCGCCGCACCGATCGGCCAGCTGGCCACGGTGACGGTGTCGGCCGCCTCGGACGCAGGCCAGGGCATCGACCAGAACCCGGCCAACAACAGCGCCAGTGCGCAGCTTCGGTTCACCGGCTCGGCCCGGTTGAGCTATTTCGTGACGCCGGCCAAGACCACGGTGGCGCTCGGTGGCCAGACCACGGTGACCCTCACCATCCACAACGCCGGCCCGCAGCCGGCACCGTCCACGCTGGCTTTCACCGTCCTGGTCGGCAGCAACTTCAGCATCGCCGGCTTCACCGGACAGACCGGCCCGGGGGTGCCGATGGCGGTCGGCCCGGGTGGCGGTCCGACCGGCACCGGCGCCGAACTGCTCTGGTTCGCCGGTGACATCCCGGCCGGCGGATCGGCGAGTGCGACGCTGACCGTGCAGGCACGTCTGCTCGGCACCGGTCGGGTAGGCATCGCCGCGTTCTCCGGCGCCAGCGACCCGAACTGCCCCGACTTCGACTGCTCGCCGGCCACCGTGGCCCTGCAGGCGATCGCGGCGCCGGCGCCGGCCAGCGCCGGTGGCACGGTGATTTTGCCGGCGACCGGCCAGGCCTCGCAGGCGACGGTGCTGTTTAGCTTCGGCCTGCTGCTGGCCGGCTGCGGACTGGTCATCCTCGGTCGCCGGCGGGTGGCTAGCTGGTCGGTTCCGGCCCGGCCCGGGTCGCATCGACGGCGTTAGAGCTTTTGCCCTGCTCGGCCAGACCGGCGGCCAGCATGGTCCGCCGCGGGGTGGCGCCGATCTCGCGCACCGCACGCAGCAGCGCCGGTCCGGCGCCGTGCACCACCGACAGATGTTCCCTCGCCCGGGTCAGCGCGGTGTACACCAGCGGCCGGGACAGCATCCGGCCGGCCTCCGGCGCCAGCACCACGATCACCGCCCGGAACTCCGAGCCCTGCGCCCGGTGCACGGTGATCGCCCAGCCGTGGCTGATGTCGGCGAGCATCTTGCCGCTGACCTCGGCCAGCGCCGGGACGTCGGTGCCGAAGTCGATGGTCACCACCTTGCCGGCCACCGAGGTCACCGTCCCCACCTCGCCGTTGGCGAAACCGGTGGGCGTCGCCTCCAGGTGGTTGGCGGTGGCCACCACCCGATCACCCGGGTCGAACCGGCCGGTGACCTTCCGAAACGGGGCCGGGTTGAGCTGGGCCTTGAGCGCCTCGTTCAGCGCGATGGTGCCGGCCGGGCCGCGATGCACCGGGGTGACCACCTGGATCTGGTCGGTGTCGATGCCCAACGCGCGCGGGATCGAGTCGGTCATCAACTGCACCACCCGATGCGCGCAGTCAGCCGAACCGCGGGCCGGTACTACCACCACCTCGCGATCGTTGGGATCCACCGCCGGCAGTTGGCCGCCGCGCACCCCGGTGGCCAGCCGGGCGATCGCGCCACCGGCTTCCTGCCGGTACAGCGTGTACAGCTCGATCACCGGAACCGCCGCCGAGGCGATCAGGTCGGCCAGCACCTGACCCGGCCCGATCGAAGGCAGCTGCGCCGAATCGCCCACGAACATCAGGTGGGTACCGTCCGCGCAGGCCCGCAGCAGCGCCGCCGCCAACTCGACATCCAGCATGGACGCCTCGTCCACTACCACCAGATCCTGATCCAGCGGCCAGTCCGATCCGCGCGCGAAGCCGGCGCTGAAGTCCACCGTCCCGCCATCGCCGCTGGTCCGCGGCTGGGCGCCGAGCAGCCGGTGGATGGTCATCGCTTCGGCGTCGCACAGCTCGGCCAACCGCTTGGCAGCCCGACCGGTGGGCGCGGCCAGCGCGACCGACCGGCCGGCCCGCTCGGCGGCGTGCACCACCGCCGCCACCGTCCGGCTCTTGCCGGTGCCCGGCCCACCGGTCAACACGCTCACCCCGTGCGCCAGCGCGTTGGCCACCGCCGCCGCCTGCACCTCGTCCAGCTCGCTGTCCCCGGAGGCCTGCCGGGACCGTCGAGCGGTCGCCGCGCCGATCGGCCCGGCCGACTTGCGCAGCCGGTGGATGGAATCGGCGATCTCCTGCTCGGCCTGGTAGTAGCGCGCCAACGCCAGCAGCGGCTCGCCGTCCGGGCCGGTGCCCGCGGCGTACACCTGGTCACCGGCCAGCGCGTCGGCCACCGCGGCGTCCGGATCCGGTACCCGGTACAACTCAAGGTCGTGTGCCACCTCGGCCACCGGCCACACGGTGTGCCCGTCCCGCGCCACCCGGGCCAGCGCGAAGCCGACCAGCGCCCGAGACCGCCGCGGGTCCGACCGGGCCACCCCGGCAATGGCCACCCGGGCCAGCGCGTCGGCATCCGGGACGTCCACCCCGGTGACTTGAAGCAACCGCCACGGGTCGTCCCGCAGCAACCGATGCGCGCCCGACCCGAACAACTCGACCACCCGGGCCGCCCACCGGGCCGGCAGCTGTGCCGCCACCAGCAGCTCGACCACCTGATAGGCCGGGCCGGCTGCGATGAACGCCGACAGCAGCCGACCGGCCCGCACCTGACCGACCTTGGGCAAGCCGGCCAGCGCGGTCGCGGTCACGTCGTCCGGCCCGCGGATGCCGGCGGCAGGCAGCTCAGCGGCCAGCGTGCTACCGAGGCCCGGCCACAACCCGGACGAGCAGAACGCCGCGAACACCTGTTCGGCGGCTGGATCCGACCGGCTCAGCGGACGTCCTCGGGGTAGCCGAGATACGGCATCGACACGTCGTCCAAGGCCAGCTGGATCTCCAGCGGCAGTTCGACCGCGAGCGACTGGAGCGCGGCGGTGAGCTGGCCGAGGGTGCGGGCCCCGACGATCGGTGCGGCCACCCCGGGCCGGTTGCGCAACCAAGACAGCGCCACCGTGATCGGCGAGGTGGCCAGGCCGTCGGCGGCGGTGGCGACCGCCTCCACGATGCCGACCTGGCGGGCGTCGGAGTAGCTGCTCAGGTTGCGGCCCTGCGCCGCCCCGCGCGAGTCGGCCGGCACGCCGGCCCGGTACTTGCCGGTCAGCACGCCGCCGCCGAGCGGGGAGTAGGCGAGCAGCCCCAACCCCAGCTCGGCACAGGCCGGCGCCACCTCGCGCTCGATGCCCCGTTCCAGCAAGGAATACCGGACCTGGTTGGAAATCAGCTGCGCCCGGCCGGGCACCGCGCGTTGCCAGCTGGCCGCCTGCGCGGTGCGCCAGCCGGAGTAGTTGGACAGCCCGACATAGCGCACCTTGCCGGAATCGACGGCGTGATCCAGCGCCGACAGCGTCTCCTCGGCCGGCACGCTGGGATCGGCAGTGTGCACCTGCCACAGGTCCAGGTAATCCACGCCCAGGTTGACCAGCGACTCGTCCAGTTGGCGCAGCAGCGCCCGCCGGGAGGTGTCCACCACCCGCTCGTCGCCCTGCCGGCGCAGCCCGGCCTTGGATGCGATGACCAGTTCCGAGCGCGGGACCACGTCGGCGATCAGCGCACCCAAAATTCGCTCGGCCGCGCCGCCCGAGTAGGAGGCCGCGGTGTCGACGAAGGTGCCGCCGGCGTCATGGAAGGCGACCAGGATTGCGGCCGCCTCGTCCGGATCGGTGCCGCTGGCCCAGGTCATCGTGCCCAGGCCCAACCGGGAGATCTTCAGGCCGCTACGACCCAGGGCGCGCTGTTCCACAGGCTGCAACCTACCGGTCAGACCGGTTACTGCTGAGTCGGTATCGTCACCGGAGTGAAACTCGGACTGAACCTGGGCTACTGGGGGATGGGCAATGATGCCGAGAACCTCGCGCTAGCCCGGGAGGCCGACGAGCTGGGTTTCTCCTGCGCTTGGGCCGCCGAGGCCTACGGTTCGGATGTGCCGACCGTGCTGGCCTGGGTCGGTGCGCAGACCAGGCAGATCGGATTAGGCAGTTCGATCCTGCAGATCCCGGCCCGCAGCCCGGCGATGACCGCGATGACCGCGGCCACCCTGGACACGCTGTCCGGTGGCCGGTTCCGGCTCGGCCTCGGGGTGTCCGGGCCGCAGGTGTCCGAGGGTTGGCATGGGGTGCGGTTCGGCCAACCGCTGGCCCGGACCCGCGAGTACGTCGACATCGTGAACCTGGCGCTGTCCCGCCGCCGGGTCCGCTACTCCGGCGAGCATTACACGCTGCCGCTGCCGGACGGGCCGGGTAAGGCGCTTCAGCTCACCGTGCACCCGGTGCGCGAGCGGATCCCGATCTACCTGGCCGCGGTGGGTCCGAAGAACCTGGAACTGGCCGGCGAGATCGCCGACGGCTGGCTGGCCATCTTCCCGTCCACCGAGTTCGTCGGTGAGCAGCTGCGTCGGATCGAGGCCGGCCGGGCCACCGTCGGCAAGACGCTGGACGGCTTCGATGTGGCGGCCAGCGTCCCACTCGTGGTCGGACCGGATGCTCGGGCGGCGGCGGACCTGGTGCGGCCCTACGCCGCGCTCTACCTCGGCGGCATGGGCAGCCGCGAGGTGAACTTCTACAACCAACTCGCGGGCCGGATGGGCTTTGCCGAGCAGGCCGCGGTGATCCAGGACCGGTTCATGGCACGCGACTACGAGGCGGCCTCGGCGGCCGTCCCGTGGGAGTTCATCGACGCCACCTCGCTGATCGGTCCGCCCGGTCGGATCGCCGAGCGGATAGCCGCCTATGCCGCCGCCGGGGTGACCACGCTCAATGTGGTGCCGCACGCGCCGACGCTGGACGAGCGGGTGCAGGCACTGCACGTCGCCTGCGAGGCGTTGGCCGAGTCGGGCGCCGCCGAGTGAGCAACCTTCAACCCCCCGATCGTGCAACTTTCAGAGCCGGGAAGAGTTGCATGATCGGACAGGGTGGGCAGGTTCACACGTGAGCGCCACTATTACGTCGGTGCAGGCGGCAGCCTACGGGCTGGTGCAGGGCCTCACCGAGTTCCTGCCGATCTCGTCCACCGCGCACCTGCGGCTGCTCCAGGCTTGGATGAACCCGCACGTCGACCAGAAGGGTTTCACCGCCTTCACCGCGGTGATCCAACTCGGCACGGTGCTGGCGGTGGTGCTGTTCTTCTGGCGCGAGCTGGTGCATGTGGCGGTGGCTTGGCTGCGCGGCCTGGTCGACCGCAGCGTGCGCGGCAGCCTGGAGTACCGGATGGGCTGGTACCTGATCCTGGCGACGCTGCCGATCGGAATTTTCGGCCTGATATTCAGCCACGTGATCGAAACCGGGGCGCGCAACCTGTGGGTGCTGGCCACCGCGCTGGTGGTAATGGCGCTGGCCCTGCTGGTCGCCGAGCGGGTCGGCAGCAGAGACCGCAACGAGGAAGAGATCACCACCCGGGACGCGATCGTGGTCGGCGCCGCACAGACGCTGGCGTTGATCCCCGGGGTGTCCCGGTCCGGTTCTACGATCACCGCCGGGCTGTTCCGCGGCCTGGACCGGGTCACCGCCGCCCGGTTCTCGTTCCTGCTGTCGGTGCCGGCTGTGGTCGCGTCCGGGCTGTTCGAGAGCCGCAAGATCGGTGGCTCGACCGCACCCGGCATGGGGGTCACGGTGGTCGCCACGCTGATCGCGTTCGTGGTCGGGCTGGCCTCGATCGCCTGGTTGCTGCGGTATGTGGCCCGGCACTCGACTTTCGTCTTCATCGGATACCGGATCGTGCTCGGGGTACTGCTGCTCGGCCTGCTGGCCGTCGGGACGATCTCGAGCAGCTGAGGCGGAAGGAACGCGATGCCCACGGTTTTCCTGCTGCGGCACGGCCTGACCGCGCTGACCGGACCGGTGCTGGCCGGCCGGCAGCCCGGTGTGCACCTGGACGAGCGGGGCCAGCAGCAGGCGGCCGACGCTGCCCGACGGCTGGCCGCGCTGCCGATGGTCGCGGTGGTGACCAGCCCGCTGGAGCGCTGCACCGAGACCGCCCGCCGGGTACTGCGGGCACAGCGGGCGGCCGGCGGGAGGCCGGTCACCAGGACCGAGCGGCGGCTGCTGGAGTGCGATTACGGCGACTGGACCGGCCGGGAAATCAAGACCTTGCGTAAGGATCCGCTCTGGTCGGTGGTGCAGGCGCATCCGTCCGGGGCCACCTTTCCGGGCGGCGAGTCGATGTCCGGGATGGCCGACCGAGCGGTTCGGGCCGTCCGCGAGCTGGATCAGCGGTACGGCGCGGACTACGGCCCGGACGCCAGCTGGGTGGCGTGCAGCCACGGCGACGTGATCAAGGCGGTGCTGGCCGACGCGCTCGGCATGCACCTGGACCTGTTCCAGCGCATCGTGGTCGACCCGTGTTCGGTCTCGGCCATCCGCTACACCGCCGGTCGGCCGTTCGTGCTGATGTCCAATGACACCAGCGGGGATCTCAGCCGGTTCGTTCCGCCGAAGGCCGGCCGCCGGCGTCGTTACAACGCTGATTCCGACGCCACGGTCGGAGGTGGCGCGGGGGGCGGCGCCGTCTAGTCTGATAGCAATGAGCCGCCAGTTCTACTTCTTCGATCAGCCGCGTCGTTTCGTCGTCGGCACCGTCGGCCAGCCCGGCGAGCGCACCTTCTTCCTCCAGGCCAGCGACGACGGCCGAGTGGTGAGCGTGGCCCTGGAGAAGGCGCAGGTGCTGGTGCTGGCCGAACGGATGGAGCAATTGCTGGTCGAGATGTCCAGCCGCGCCGGGGTGGAACTGCCCGAGGACGTGGAGCCGGACACCGATCCGCTGGAAAGCCCGATCGACGAGGAGTTCCGGGTCGCGGCGATGGGGCTGGCCTACGACACCGAATCCGGGCTGATCATCATCGAGGCCCAGGCGCCGGCCGATTCGCCCGAGCAGGCCGAATCCACGCTGCTCGAGGACACCGACGAGGGGCCGGACGCGCTGCGGGTCCGGCTGGCCCACCCGGCGGCGGCCGAGTTCGTGGAACGCGCCCGCCGGGTGATCAGCGCCGGTCGGCCACCGTGCCCGCTGTGCAACCAACCGCTGGACGCTCAGGGCCACATTTGCCCGCGCAGCAACGGCTATCGCCGCCAGGTGCGGTTGGGATCGAGTGAATGAGCTGACCAACCCGGTAGCGATGCCGGCCGATCAGGCGCTGGCGTTGCTCAATTGCGGTGAGATCACCGTTGAGGGCCGGGTCGCCAGGGCGTCCAACGCCACCATGTACTGCCGGGTCGAGCTGGACGGGTTGGCCGCGGCCTGCGTGTACAAGCCGATCTCCGGCGAGCGGCCGCTCTGGGATTACCCGCACGGCACGCTGGCCGAGCGGGAGTACGCCTGCTACCTGCTGGCCACCGCCACCGGTTGGCAGTTGGTGCCACCGACCGTGCTGCGGGCCGGCCCGCTGGGCACCGGCATGGTGCAGCTGTGGATCGATGACGACGAATCCTTCGACATCATCGCGGCGATCAACGACGGTACTTATCACCAGTTGCAACGCATCGCACTGCTGGACGCGGTGCTGAACAACTCCGACCGCAAGGTGTCGCACCTGCTGCCGGTCACCGGTCGCCGGTTGACCGACTGCGGCCTGCTCGAGCCGGAACTGCACATCTTCGGAGTGGACCACGGGGTCAGCCTCGGCGTGGAGAACAGGCTGCGGACGGTGCTGTGGCAGTGGGCCGGTGACCCGATCCCGGACGAGGGGATGGCGGTGCTGGCCGATCTGCGGGGCCGGTTGACCGGTGAGCTGGGGACGGAGCTGGCCCCGTTGCTGACCACTGCCGAGGTGGCCGCTGTCCAGCGACGAATCCAGCGGTTGCTGGCCAAACGCAAGTTCCCGATGCCGTCCAACGACTGGCCGGCCATCCCGTACCCGCCGTACTGACCGGCGTTCGGGGTCCGCCCCTGGCCGCGAGTGGGCGTTTGCGGCGCGAGTGGGCGGTTACAACCGCCCACTCGCGCTCGAACTGCCCACTCGCGCTCGAACGGGAAGGCAACCGCTACTGGGTGCTGGCGACCAGGCGGTCCAGCCGCTCCAGGGTGGCGGCCATGCCGGCCCGGTTGCGTCGCGGAAAGCCCATCAGCACCAGCCACAGCCGGTGCTTGGCGGTGCGGGCGTCCCACTGCTCGGTCACCTCGGTACCACCGGCCACCTCGGTGAACCGGTATCGCCAGATGTGGCCGTTGAAGTGGCGCCAGCCGATGACCTCCGGTTCGACGAACTCGACCACCCGGTTGACGATCTTGTAGTTGGTGCCCATCCGCATATCCATCGAGAAGGTGGCGTCCAGGCTGAGCCGCTCCGGAGCGCCGGTCCGCAGCGCGCGCACCGAACCCGAACCGTCGATGACCGGGTGCTGGGTCGGGTCGGCGATGATGTCGAACAAGGTCTGCCGATCGGCCGCGATCACCCGACTGACGGTCACCAGGTAGTGCGAATTCGCAAGCATTGCACCATCGTCTCCTCCGTTGGCCGACCGAACCAACCCGGAACGGGCCGCGGAACCCCGAACGTCGGCCGAATCACACCGAACGGCTAGCGTGATGGGATGCGATCGTGGTCTGCCGCCGACGTCCCCACGCTGCCGGGCACCGGCCGGCCGCTGCGGCTGTACGACACCGCGACCGACGAGATTCGGCCGACCGCGCCGGGTGCCACCGCGCGGATCTACGTCTGCGGCATCACCCCGTACGACGCGACCCACCTCGGCCATGCCGCGACCTATCTGGCCTTCGATCTGATGCAGCGGGTCTGGCTCGACGCCGGACACGCCGTGCACTACGTGCAGAACGTCACCGATGTCGACGACCCGCTGCTGGAGCGAGCCGCCGCCACCGACACCGACTGGGCGGCGCTGGCCGAGCGGGAGACCGAGCTGTTCCGGCAGGACATGACCAGCCTGCGGGCACTGCCACCGAAGGACTACGTCGGCGTGATCGAGTCGATCGACGAGATCGCCGACGCGGTCGCCAAGCTGCTGGCCGACGACAAGGCCTACCGGCTGGCGACCGACGTGTACGCCACCACCACCGGCAGCGGCCATTTCGGTTACGAATCCCGTTATTCCGTCGAGCAGATGTTGCAACTGGCGGCCGAACGCGGCGGGGACCCGGATCGGCCCGGCAAGCGGGATCCGCTGGACGCGATGCTCTGGCGCGGTCGGCGGGAAGGTGAGCCGTACTGGGAATCAGTGGTCGGACCGGGCCGTCCCGGCTGGCATGTCGAATGCTCGGTGATCGCGCTCAGCCGGCTGGGGATGGGCATCGACGTGCAGGGCGGCGGCTCGGATCTGCGCTTTCCGCACCATGAGCACTCCGCCGCTCACGCGGAGGCGATGACCGGCCAGTGGCCGTTCGCCAGGCACTACTGCCACGCCGGCATGATCGGGCTGGACGGCGAGAAGATGAGCAAATCACGGGGGAATCTCGTATTCGTCTCCAAGCTGCGCGGCGCCGGCGTGGACCCGATGGCGATCCGGTTGGCGCTGCTGGACGGGCATTACCGCGCCGACCGGGAGTGGACCGGTGGCCGGTTGCCGCTGGCCGAGCGGCGGCTGGCTCGGTGGCGGGCGGCGGTGGCGTTGGACAGCGGCCCGGACGCCGGCCAGGTTCGTGAGCGGCTTCGCGATCGGCTGGCGGATGATCTCGACACGGTGGCGGCGATCGGGGTGCTCGACCGGTGGGCGGACTCGGCGCTGGAACAGCCCGGCGACCGGGACGAGGTCGGTGCCGGCGCGGCGGTGGCACAGGCGGCCGACGCGCTGCTCGGCGTCAAGCTCTGAAGGCCGGCAAGCTCTGAAGGACTCGACGAGAGGATGGCAGATGGCGAAGGAACTCAAGGCCAAAGATCGCAAGAAGTTGAGCAAGAAGCTGTTTGCGCTGCCGGGAAAGCGCAAGTACCCGATCCCGGACAAGGCACATGCCCGCAACGCGCTGGCCCGAGTCGCGCAGAACGGCACGCCGGCGGAGCAGAAGAAGGTTAGGGCTGCGGTAAAGAAGCGCTTCCCGAGCATCGGAAAGAAAAAGAAGAGCAAGAAGGAGTCCTGAGCGGCTACTCCAGTCCCACTACCTCGATAACCACCACGGTGGTGTTGTCCCGCCCGCCGGCCTGGTTCGCCCGGCGGACTAGCTCGGCGGCCGCGCGCTCCGGTTCGGGGTGTGACTGAAGGACCTCGGCGATCTCGTCGTCCAGCAACTCGTTGGTCAAACCGTCCGAGCAGATCAGCAGCCGGTCGCCGACCACCGGTTCGTGCAGGTCGATATCGGGAATCGGTGCCGGGGACGAGCCGAGCGAGCGGGTGACCACATTGCGCTGCGGGTGGCTACGCGCGCCGGCCTCGTCCAGCAAGCCCGCGTCCACCAGCTCCTGCACCGCCGAGTGATCGGCGCTCAGCTGAACCAGCCGGCCGTCGCTGAAGCGATAGATCCGGGAATCGCCGACGTTGAATACCGCCCAGTGCTCGACGCCGGCCACGGTGACCACGGCGACTCCGGCCAGCGTGGTACCCAGCCCGGCCTGATCCGGGTGCTGGGCGCCGGTGCTCAGGATCGCGTCGTTAGCGGCTTCGATGGCCTGCTGCACCGCGTCGACATCGAGCGGACCGTGCTGGCTGAGCTCGGCCATCGCCTGTACCGCCAGCTTGCTGGCCAGCTCGCCGGCCGCGTGCCCACCCATCCCGTCGGCGACCGCGAACAGCAGGTCGGAACAGAACATGCTGTCCTCGTTGGACTCTCGGATCCGGCCGACGTCGGTCGCCGAGGCCCAGCGCAGCTTCAGCATCAGCGGCTACATCGATCCTGGACGGCCGCCACCGTCGTGCTTATCCCGTCGTCGCAAATACCGTTCGAATTCCTTGGCGATCGCATCACCCGACGCCTCGCGCATCTCGCCGTCGTCATCGCGCTCCTCGAGGTTACGGATGTAGTCGCGGACGTCCTCGTCCTCGTCGGCCATCTCGTTCACCAGCTTCTGCCAGTCGTCGGCCTGGGCCGGCAACTCGCCGAGCGGCACCGCGATGTCGAGCACTTCCTCGACCCGGTGCAGTAGCGCGATCGTCGCCTTCGGGTTCGGCGGCTGCGCCACGTAGTGCGGCACGGCGGCCCAGAACGAGATGGCCGGGATGCCGGCTAGCACGCAGGCTTCCTGGAGCACGCCGACGATGCCGGTCGGGCCTTCATACCGTGACTGCTCCAAGCCGAACCGGGCGGCACTGGCCGCGTCGTAGGAGGTGCCGGTCACCGGCGTCGGTCTGGTGTGCGGGGTATCGGCCAGCAGCGCGCCCAGCGTCACCGCGGTGCGCACCCCGAGCTCGCGCATCATGTCGAGCAGTTCCTCGCAGAAGCTGCGCCAGCGCATGTTCGGCTCGATGCCGCGGACCAGCACCAGGTCGAAGTCGGCGCCGGCCGGTCGGCAGACCGACAGCCGGGTGGTCGGCCAGCTCACCCGCCGGGTGACGCCGCTCACCTGCGAGACGGTGGGACGGTTCACCTGGAAGTCGTAGTAGTCATCCGGGTCGATCGCTGCCAGCGGGGCGGCCTGCCAGGTGAGCTCCAAGTGCTCGATGGCACCGGTGGCCGCATCGCCGGCGTCGTTCCACCCCTCGAAGGCGGCCACGAGAACCGGGTCCTTCAATTCGGGCCAGCTCTCGAGTTCGGTCATCGGTCCAGCTTAGGCCGAGCTGGACGGCCGGTGCCGCGCCGGGCCGATTTTGGGGTCGTTGGTCAGTTTGAAGGCAAAAGCCTACAAAAGTTTTTTGCGCAACGGGTCGAGGCCCACGGTGGTCCGGATTGTCCAATGCTCGGGGTAGGTGCGAGGCTGGGTGTAAGGCGTTCCGGCCGTTAAACAGCAGCGGAGCGCTTGAACAGTCAGGCCCCGGAACGTCCCCTTCGGTGGCGTGAGATCGACAGTTGACCGTGCTAAACGTCGTCGGCATCATCGTCGGCATGCCCGATCCGTCCCAGGCACCGTTGAGCACAGCTGAACTGATCAAGCGCATCTTGCAGCTCGAAGAGCAAGGCCAGCACGACCAGGCCCGCATCAGCGAGCTAGAGGAGCAGGCCGCGTCCGACCGGATAGACGTGACCGCACTCCGCGCACAGGGCGACATAGATCAGCACCTCATCGCCGAACTCGAAGCCCAAGCCATCATCGACCGGAGCCAGATCGAGAACCTGGCACTCGCCCTCAACAACGCCCGCCGGATCGGTGCCGCGCTGGGCATCATCATGTACTCCTACAAGGTCACCGAAGACCAGGCGTTCACCACGCTCCGCATCGCCAGCCAACACACCCACCGCAAGCTCCGCGACATCGCCGAAGACGTCCTCCTCACCGGAACGATGCCGGACTCAAACTGACCGCTACCCGATTTGTCGTTTCGGTGCTGCGTGAGGCGCCCGATAGCCTGGGGAAGTGCCCGTAGACCCCGCAGCCAGCCGGTTGGTGAGCGCTGTGCTCTGGGACCTCGACGGCACCCTGGTCGACACCGAGCCCTCCTGGATTGCCGCCGAGTACCGGCTGGTGGCGGCCTACGGCGGCAGCTGGAGCGATGAGCACGCGAAGGCCCAGGTCGGCAACCCGCTGCTGGTGACCGGCGAGTACCTGCGCGAGCACGGCGGTGTCCCGCTATCAGCTGCCCGGATTGTCGAGTTACTACTGGCCGACGTGCTGGCCGACGTCCGTCGCAAGGTGCATTGGCGGCCGGGTGTTCGCCGGTTGCTGGCCGAGTGCCGGCGGCAGGGCCTGGCCACCGCGCTGGTGACCATGTCCTACCTGGAGCTGGCCGAGGCGGTCACCGACCGGTTGCCCGCGGGCAGTTTCGACGTGCTGGTCACCGGGGATCAGGTCGATCGGGGCAAGCCCGATCCGGAGGCCTACCTGCTGGCCGCCGACCGGCTCGGGGTCGACCCGGCCCGCTGCCTGGTCATCGAGGACTCACCCACCGGCGTGGCATCGGCCGAGGCCGCCGGCTGCCTGGTGGTGGCGGTGCCGAACCAGGTGCCGATTCCGCCGTCCGATACCCGGACGATCGTGCCGGACCTGGTCTCGCTGAGCCTGGCCGAATTGATCGGATTAGCGCTGCCGAGCACCGCCTCCACTCGGTGATGGCCGTTGTCGGCCGACCGGAGGGTCTGCGCAGCTGCCCCGGTTTCCGACCCTTCTGGGCCGCGGCCACTGTCTCGTCGTTCGGTAACTACGTCACGACGTTGGCCGTCCAGGTGCTCGTGGTGCTCACCTTGCGCGGCGGAGCTGCCGAGGTGGGTCTGGTCAGTGCGGCGCGGTGGCTGCCGTACCTGCTGTTCGGGGTTTTCGCGGGGGTGTTCGTCGATCGGACCCGCCGTCGACCGGTATTGGTGATCACGGACTTCGTGCGCTGCGTTCTGCTCGTCGCTATCCCGACGCTAGCGGTCGCGCATCACCTGTCGTTGGTTGTCCTGCTGGTGTTCATGATCGTGTTCGGGTCGGCGTCGCTGGCCAACGACGCCGCTTCGCAGTCGTTTCTCCCGCGCCTGGTGCCGCCGCGGCTGCTTACCCGGGCCAATGCCAGGCTTGATCAGAGCGACGCCGTTGCGCAGACCTCTGGTCCGGCGCTTGCCGGCGGCCTGGTTTCGCTGCTGACCGCGCCGTGGGCGGTCTTGGTGGATGCCGCCAGCTACCTCGCATCCGGTCTGCTGCTGTTGCGGGTCCCGCTGGTTGAGCCGCCCTCGCGGCGATTCTCGCTGCGCGGTGTCCGCGATGAGGCGATCGAAGGGCTTCGGTGGGTCTATCGCCATCGAACGCTCGGCCCGTACGTGCTGAGTACCCATGGCTGGTTCCTGGTCAACGCGATCGCCGGCGCGACGTTGCCGCTGTTCGCGCTCCAGACGATCGGGCTAAGCCCGTTCGGGCTGGGCCTGGCCCTCGCGGCCGCGGGTGTCGGCGGGTTGCTCGGCGCGCTGAGTGCCGCCGCTGTCGGCGCGCGGTTCGGCGTCGGGCGCGTGGTCATCGCGAGCATTGTCGGCAACGGGCTGGCTTGGGCGGTCATTGCCTCGGGTTGGCACGGGTGGAACGGCTGGGTGGTTTTCGGCATCGGACAGTTCCTGCTCGGGCTGACCATGGGCACGGCCAACGCGAACGAAATGGGCTACCTCCAATCGATCACCCCCGACCAGCTGCAAGGACGGTCGAACGCCACCAGGCGCTCGATCAACCGGGCGATGATCGTCATCGGAGCACCGCTCGGCGGCCTGCTGGCTGACGTAGTGGGCTATCGCCCGATGCTGTACGCGGCCGCCGCGGGCTTCGGTCTGGTGTCGGCCAGCCTGGCCATCAGCCCGTACCGGCACGCCCGCTTCGATGACCCAGCACACTCGCCGATCTAGAGAACCGGTGCCACCGCCCGGCTGGGCTGCGCCAGCTCGGCTGCTACACCATCCCGCTCGGTGGCCGGGTCGGTGGCGCCGGCCAGCGCATCGGCCGGGAACGGTGGCGGGGTCCCACCCTGGGCCGGACACAGCTGCTGGTGCGAGCACCAACCGCACAGCCGGGACGGGCTGGCCCGGAAGTCGCCGGTCAGGCTGGCAGTCGCGATCGCCTTCCAGATCGCCTGAAGGGTCTTCTCGAACCGGGCCAGCTCCTGCTCGTCCGGCTGGTAGCTGAGCGTGTCGATGTCGGACAGGTACATCAGCCGCAGCTGCCGCGGCACCACGCCCCGGGTGCGCCACAACACCAACGCGTAGAACTTCATCTGGAACAGCGCCTTGGCTTCGAACGCCTCGCGTGGGATCGAACCGGTCTTGTAGTCCACGATCCGGACGTCGCCGGCGGGGGAGATGTCCAGCCGGTCGATGTAGCCGCGCAGCCGCAGGCCGTCCAACACCACCTCGACCAGCTCTTCCCGAGCCGCCGGCTCCAGCAGCCGAGGATCCTCCAGCTCGAAGTAGTTGGCCACCAATTGCCGGGCCGAGGCCAGCCAGCGGCCGAGTTCGCTGTCCGCCGGTGGCTCCACCGGGTCGGCCGAACCGTCCAGTTCCAGCTGATCGTCGACCGGCCGGAACTCGCTGTCCGGGAATAGCTGGGCCAGTTCCGGCCGCTCGGCCAGCAGCGCCTGCCACTGCGGGGTGACCGAGGCCAGCGCTCGGTCCAGCGTGCGGTCGGCGGCCGGCAGGTCGTAGAGGTGTTCCAGCACCGCATGTACGACGGTGCCCCGGGTGGCGTCCCGGGTGGGCGTCTCCGGCAACCGGTCGATGCTGCGGAAGCGGTACAGCAGCGGGCAGGTTTTGAAGTCCGACGCGCGGGACGGCGACAGCGACCCGATGATGGCCACCGGCAGCGGTGCCAGCTCGGCAGCGGTAGCCGGATCCAGCTGGCTAGCGGGCGCGGGCTGACTCATACCGACCACCCTAGGCGGCCGCACCGACACTATCGCCGAACAACTCGGCTCAGAGCCAGCGGATGTGTTTGGCCGGCCAGATCACGGCGAACGCGCGGCCGACTATCGCAGACCTGGGGATCGCCCCGAACATCCGCGAATCGAAGGAGTCACAGCGGTTGTCACCCATCATGAAGTACTCGCCGGCCGGGACCTTGACCGCCGGAAAGTCCGCGGTGCCGCGGCAGGCCGGGTTCACATACGGCTCGTTGAGTGGCTTGTCGTTGATGTAGACGTGGCCGTCATGACCGCTCACCACGTCGCCCGGCAACCCGATCACGCGTTTGATCAGCTGCTTGTCCTCCGGCGGCGCCAGCGGCGGCCGGTCGAACACCACCACGTCGGTGCGGGAGATCGACCGGAACCGGTAGGTCAGCTTGTCCACCAGCACCATGTCGGGCTGGCATCCCGGACAACCGTGCAGGGTCCGCTCCATCGAGGCGGACGGGATGTAGTAGGACGCGATGACGAAGGTCCGCAACCCGATCACCGAAACCCCGGTGACCAGCAACAACACCACGAACCGCAGCGCTCGATGCAGGTGCTTGGGCTGCGTCGGTGGTGGGGCGTGCCGGCGCCGGCGCGCGACATGCCCGGCGGCGGCTCGAACCGTGCTGGGGATTTCCGAATGCGCTGCCTTCAGGTCGGCGACCGACAGCTGCTGGGCCTGCGCCAGCCGGGTCGTCCGGGCAGTGTTGCGCCGGGCCGCGATCTGCGCCCGGATCTGGGATTGCAGGTCGGACCCGTGAACCGACGACGTCGGCGGTTTCTCGGGTGCGGCCACAAGGGAGAGGCTAGGCGCAGGTGCTGACCAACCGGACATGGACACTCGAATCACGGGTGTCCATCGGCCGGACCGGTCGGCGGCCTTAGCGGCGTCCCGGTCCGTAGGATCGGTCCGGTGAACCCGACCCCGCGGCACCGCCCGCCGCCCACCGGCCAGCTCGGTACGCGTGCCAAGCTGATCCGGTTGGGCACGGTGTTCGGCGTGCCGGTGTTCGTCACCCCGAGCTGGCTGCTGGTGGTGGTCTTCGTCACCATCAGCTACGCCGGCTTCCTCAAGCAGCAGGTGACCGGGCTGTCCTCCTCCTCGTCCTACCTGCTGGCCCTGCTGTATGCGCTGGGCCTGGCGGCGTCGGTGGTGCTGCACGAGTTCGGCCACACCGTGGTCAGCCGGCTGCTCGGCCTGCCGGTGCTGCGCATCGTGATCTTCCTGCTCGGCGGGGTCTCCGAAATCGACGGCGAACCACGCCGGCCGCGCGACGAGTTCGCCATCGCGTTGGCCGGCCCGCTGGTGTCGCTGCTGCTGGCCGGCGGCTGCTGGGGGATCAGCCGGTTGCCGGACGAGAGCTCGGCCGGTGGCGTGCTGCTGACCCTGCTGGCCTGGAGCAACTTGGTGATCGCGGTGTTCAACGTGCTGCCCGGCCTGCCGTTGGACGGTGGCCGGTTGGTGCAGGCGGTGATCTGGACGGTGAGCCGGTCCCGGCTGACCGGGGTGCGGATCGCCTCCTGGTCCGGCCGGGTGCTGGCGGCCCTGCTCGGCCTGGCCGTGCTGTTCGGCAGTTCCGAGCTCAGCCAACAGGGCGGCACCGGCATCGACACCTTCGTGGCGACCGTGCTCGGCTTCGCGCTGGCCGGCTTCCTCTGGCTGGGCGCCGGCCAGACCCTGCGCAGCGCCGAGCTGGGCGCCCGCACCGCCACCCTGCGGCTGGACGCACTGATCCGGCCGTCGGTTTACCTGCCGGCCCAGACCCCGGTGTCGGAGGCCGTCCAGGCGGCCTCGAACTGGCGAGCATCCGCGATCGTCGTGGTAGACGACGCCGGCCGCAGCCGAGCGATCGCCCGGGAGGGCGATATCAACTCGATCGAGACCCGGCGCCGGCCGTGGATCACCCTCGGTGAGGTATCCCGGCCGCTGGAGCCGGGGCTGATCCTGTCCGATGACCTGCCGGGTGCGGCGGTGCTGGCGGCGGTACGTGCCACTCCGGCCACCGAGTACCTGGTGGTCGGCCGGGACGGCGTCACTCGCGGCGTGCTGGCCATCGCCGACCTGGCTCGGGTGCTCGGCCTGCGGCATTCGACGAACTGAGAGCGCACAGTGCCCGAAACCGAGACCGCCGAGCCGCACCCGGAAACGTTCCGGATCGGCGACCGGGTCCAGCTCACCGACCCGAAGGGCCGGTTACATACCGTCACCTTGCAGGCCGGCAAGCAGTTCCACACCAACCGCGGCGCGATCGAGCACGACGCGCTGATCGGTGCCCCGGAGGGTTCGGTGGTGTACTCCACCGCCGGCACCGGCTACCTCGCGCTGCGACCGTTGCTGACCGACTACGTGCTGTCCATGCCGCGCGGGGCGGCGGTGATCTACCCCAAGGACTCGGCCCAGATCATCGCGCAGGCCGACATCTTTCCCGGCGCCCGGGTGATCGAGGCCGGTGCCGGATCCGGAGCGCTCACCTGCTCGCTGCTGCGGGCGGTCGGCCCGTCCGGGCTGGTGATCTCCTACGAGCGCCGGGACGACCATGCCGAGCATGCCCGCCGCAACGTGGCCACCTTCTTCGGACAGCTGCCGGCGAACTGGCAGCTGCGGTTGGCCGACCTGGTCGAGCACCCGGCCGACGAGCGGGCCGACCGGGTGATCCTGGACATGCTGTCGCCCTGGGAGACCCTGGATACGGTGGCCGCGGCGATCCGGCCGGGTGGCGTGCTGCTCGGCTACGTGGCCACCACCACCCAGCTGTCCCGGTTGGTGGAGGCGCTGCGGGAGGCGGGGTGCTGGACCGAGCCGCATGCCTGGGAGTGCCTACTGCGCAACTGGCACGTGCTCGGCCTGGCGGTCCGTCCGGATCACCGGATGCAGGGACACACCGCGTTCCTGGTCACCGCCCGCCGGTTGGCTCCCGGGGTGACCGCACCCACCCGACAACGCCGGCCCGGCTCGGCCTGAGCCGGCCCTCAGGCGTCCGGACCCGCCACCAGCACGCCGTCCACCGCCCGCCGGACGTGGATGCAGTTACCGGGGCAGTCCTGCGCCGAGTCCAGCACGTCCAGCCGAAGGCGGCGCGGCACCGGAACCCGCTCACCGACCGCCTGCCGCAGCTCACCGGCCGCGTCCTTGACGTAGGCCAACCCGTCCACGTCGAACTCGAACACCTCGGGCGCGTACTGCACGCACAAACCGTCACCGGTGCACAGCTCCTGGTCGATCCAGACCTCCAGTTCGGCGCTGTCGTCGTCCGAACTGTCGGTGGTTGCCCTGCCGTCGCTCACGTTACGAACCTGCCCCTGTGCTCGTCCGATGCCGCCCGCCGCTCCAGTGCTCGGCCATTCGGCCGATATAACGGACGCGTAATCACAGTCCAGAGTAGATGCCTCGCGATTTCACATCGCGTGTGTAGGGTGAAAATCGAGCGGGAAGCTGTCAGTTCGACGGTAAGACGGATCGACGGCAGGACGAAGGAGTACGCAGATGGCCGAAGACTTCAGCGACAAGCGGGCGGTGTCCCATACGCCCACGGCCGCGGAGCTCGCGCAAGAGATCGAGGTACTGCGCGCCAGGCTGGCCGAGTCTCCGCGACACCTGCGCGCCCTGGAAGACCGGCTGGCCGAGACCCAGTCCCGAGTCGCCTCGCTCAGCGACCGCAACGAGCGGCTGGCCAACACCCTGCGTGACGCCCGCGACCAGTTGGTCACCCTGAAGGAGGAGATCGACCGGCTGGCCCAACCGCCGTCCGGCTACGGCGTTTTCCTGGAGAAGGTGGACGAGCACAGCGTCGATATCTTCACCGGCGGCCGCAAGCTGCGGGTCGCGGTGTCGCCCGAGGTCGGCATCGACAACCTGGAGCACGGCCAGGAGGTCATGCTCAACGAGGCGATGAACATCGTCCAGGCCCGCGGTCACGAGCGGGCCGGCGAGGTGGTCATGCTCAAGGAGATCCTCGAGGGTGGCGACCGGGCACTGGTGATCGGGCACACCGACGAGGAGCGGATCGTGCACATCGCCGACGTGCTGCGCGGCGCCCCGCTGCGGGTTGGCGACTCGCTGCTGCTGGAGCCGCGTTCGTCCTACGTCTACGAGCGGATCCCCAAGAGCGAGGTCGAGGAGCTGGTACTGGAAGAGGTACCGGACATCGACTACACCGACATCGGCGGCCTGAGTGCGCAGATCGAGGCGATCCGGGACGCCGTCGAGCTGCCGTTCCTGCATGCCGACCTGTTCCGGGAGCATCAGCTGCGCCCGCCCAAGGGCATCCTGCTGTACGGGCCGCCCGGCTGCGGCAAGACGCTGATCGCCAAGGCAGTGGCCAATTCGCTAGCCAAGCAGGTCGCCAACGTCCGCGGCGACGACGAGAAGGGCCGCTCGTTCTTCCTCAACATCAAGGGCCCGGAGCTGCTGAACAAGTACGTCGGCGAGACCGAGCGGCACATCCGGCTGGTGTTCCAGCGCGCCCGGGAGAAGGCCAGCGAAGGCACCCCGGTCATCGTGTTCTTCGACGAGATGGATTCGATCTTCCGGACCCGTGGCTCCGGGGTGTCCTCGGACGTGGAGAACACCATCGTCCCGCAGCTGCTGAGCGAGATCGACGGGGTCGAGGGCCTGGAGAACGTGATCGTGATCGGCGCGTCCAACCGCGAGGACATGATCGACCCGGCGATCCTGCGGCCGGGCCGGTTGGACGTCAAGATCAAGATCGAACGGCCGGACGCCGAAGCGGCCCGGGACATCTTCGCCAAGTACATCCTGCCCAGCTTGCCGATCCATGCCGACGACCTCGCCGAGCACGGTGGCTCGGCCGAGGCGACGGTGCACGCGATGATCCAGCACACCGTCGAGCGGATGTACACCGAAAGCGAGGAGAACCGCTTCCTGGAGGTCACCTACGCCAACGGTGACAAGGAGACGCTGTACTTCAAGGACTTCAACTCCGGCGCGATGATCCAAAACATCGTCGACCGCAGCAAGAAGATGGCCATCAAGGACCTGCTGACCACCGGCCAGCGCGGCCTGCGGATGCAGCACCTGATAGCGGCGTGTGTCGATGAATTCCGGGAGAACGAGGACCTGCCAAACACCACCAACCCGGACGACTGGGCCCGGATCTCGGGTAAGAAGGGCGAGCGGATCGTCTACATCCGGACCTTGATTTCCGGCGGCAAGGGCAGCGAGTCGGGACGGGCCATCGACACCATCTCCAACACCGGTCAATACCTGTAACCCGGATGCCCGCTGGCCCGGGTTGGCCGGTGCTCATCGTCACCGGTGCGGCCGGTGCGGGTAAGAGCACCCTTGGTTCGGCGTTGGCCGCCGACCCTCGACTGCTGGTGCTGGACGGTGACGTGTTGGCCGGCGGCGCCGCCGCGGTGGCCGACGGGGCCCGGGACTACCACGGCTTCTGGCGGTACCTGCTCGCGATCGGTGGCCAGGCGCACCGCAACGGCCTGGTTCCGGTCTTCGCCTGCATCTGCCTGCCCGAGCAAGTGCTCGGTGCGGGTCCGGTCGGCCCGGTGCACTTTCTCGCCCTGGTCAGCGACGCCGACACCGTCCGCTGCCGGATCGTGCAGCGCCTCGACGGACGGCCGACCATCGACGTGGGCTTTCATCAATCGTTTGACAAGACGCTGTCCGGCTGCTCGATCCATCCGCCGCACACGCTGACCTTCTTCAACACGGTCGGCCGATCGCCGGCCGACACCGTCCGAGCCGGTCGGGATTGGGCAGGGGACACGCTGGGTAAGTTCGCTCCGGCCTAACCGGCGGCGACGTCCGGCAGCCGGTATTCCCAGCCTTCCTGCCAGTCGAAATCGCGCTCAGCAAGGTCAGCGAGCGCAATGCCGTCCACGAAGTGATCCAGTGCCCAGCGGGTGGCAACGTGCCCGATGACGAGCACCATCCGGCCCGCCCACCGTGACGGCAGGTCGCGCAGGAACGACCCAACCCGGTCGACGGCTTGCTGCCAACTCTCACCGTCCGGGAAGGGTTCGGACAGGTGGCGTGCCCGGTCGGTGTGCACCTGGCTGGTCGGTGCACCGTTGAGCCTGCCGTAGTCGCATTCCCGCAACCGCCAGTCCAGCAGTATCGGTACGTCGCTGCCAGCGAAGGCAAGCTCGGCCGTCTCGGCGGCCCGCCGCAGATCGGAAGCGAACACCGCGGCGAACCCCTGCCCCTGCCTGCGCTCGCCGAGCTCGACGGCCAGTGCCCTACCTCGTTCGGATAGCGCCCCCGGCAACCAACCGGTCGCGATGCCTCGGTCGTTGTCGGTGCTCCAGGAATGCGTCTCGAAGACCAGGGTGATCGGCATCCGGGTAGTGTGCCGTAGCTCGAAGGCGGCAACCGTAAACCGGGTGCGCGGACTGGGATCATGGGCCGGTGGCAAGCATGCTCAGCCGGCTGCGCGCGCTGACGATCGACCTCGGGCCGTTCCGGCGGCACCGCGACTTCCGGCTGCGCACCATCGCGGCCAGCGTGTCGGCGTTCGGTGCGTTCTTCACCATGATTGCGGTGCCGATCCAAATCAAGCAGCTCACCAACTCCACGGTCGCGGTCGGGCTGGTCGGCGCCGCGGAGTTCGTCCCGATCGTTGCGGTCGGCTTGCTGGGCGGCGCCATCGCCGACCGGTTCGACCGGCGAGTCGTGGTGCTCTGCTCCGAACTGGCCGCGATGGCGTGCACCCTGGTCCTGCTGGTCAACTCACTGCTCGGCCACCCGCAGCTCTGGCTGATCTACCTGGTCGCGGCCGCCGCGGTGTCGGCCGGCTCCATGCAGCGACCGAGCCTGGACGCGATGCTGCCCCGGTACGTCCCGCATGCCGAGATCCCGTCCGCCAGCATGATCAACAACCAGGCCTGGGGGCTGGCCAACATCGTCGGCACGGTGGCCGGTGGGGTGCTGGCCAGCTCCAGCGTGCCGCTGGCCTACGCGGTGGATCTGGCCAGCTTCGTGCTGTCGCTGGCGGTGTTCCTGCGGCTGACGCCGCTGCCGCCGAGCGCCGTCGAGCTGGTGCCGGGGGTGCGGGCGACGCTGTCCAGCGTGGCCGAGGGGGTCCGTTATGCCGCCAGCCGGCGCGACCTGCTGGGCACCTACCTAATCGACACCATCGCGATGACGATGGCCATGCCGATGGCGCTGTTCCCGTTCTTCGCCGTCGAGCTGCATGCCCCGCACGCGGTCGGCCTGCTGTATGCGGCCGACTCGATCGGGGCCTTGCTGGCCGGGCTGGTGTCCGGCTGGGTGCGCCGGGTGCACCGGCACGGCATGGCGATCGTGGTGGCGGCCACCTGCTGGGGGGCGGCGATGGGCCTGGCCGGCCTGATGCCGGATCTGCCGCTGGTGCTGGTGATGCTGGCCTTCGCCGGCGCGGCCGACATGGTGTCGGGCACCTTCCGCGGCGTGATCTGGGACCAGACCATCCCCGACGAACTGCGCGGCCGGTTGGCCGGCATCGAGCTGCTGTCCTACTCGATCGGGCCGACCCTGGGCAACGCCCGGGCCGGCTTCGCCGCGGTGCGCGGGGTCCGGTTCGCCATCACCTCCGGCGGGTTACTGTGCGTGCTCGGGGTTGCGGCGGCCGCCGCCGCACTGCCCGGATTCCGTCGCTACGACAGCCGCACCGACGAGTTCGCGCGCGTCGAGCGGGAACGCCGAGCAATCGAGCAAGCGCGGATGTACCCCAGCTCTGGAGCCGAGCACGTAACCTGAAGTAATGAGCACGCAACGACCCGGCGGCCAGTTGCTCGGCGGCCGGGTCATGGGCACCGAGGTCGAGTACGGCGTCAGCCTGCCCGGCAGCCCGAATGCCAATGCGATGCTGCTGTCCGCCCAGGTCGTCAACGGCTACGCCTCGCTGCTGCCCGGCGGCCGTCGACGCCGCCCGGGTTGGGACTTCGAGGAGGAATCGCCGCTGCGCGATGCCCGCGGCTTCGACCTGTCCGGCCCGAACAACGTCGCCGAACAATTCTTGGACGACGAGGAAGACGCCGGTCTGGCCAACGTGGTGCTGCCCAACGGCGCCCGGCTCTACGTCGACCACGCCCACCCGGAGTACTCGACGCCGGAGGTCACCTCACCGCTGGATGTGGTGCGGTTCGACAAGGCCGGCGAGCTGGTGATGCTGGCCGCCGCCCGGCAGGCCGAACTGCTGGCCGGTGCCACCATCACCATGTACAAGAACAACACCGACAACAAGGGTGTCTCCTACGGGGCCCACGAGAACTATCTGATGAGCCGGCAGACCCCGTTCGCTGCCATCGTCAGCCAGCTCACGCCGTTCTTCGTGACCCGGCAGGTGATCTGCGGGGCGGGCCGGGTCGGCATCGGCCAGGACGGCCACCAACAGGGTTTCCAGATCAGCCAGCGGGCCGACTTCTTCGAGGTCGAGGTCGGCCTGGAGACCACCCTGAAGCGCCCGATCATCAACACCCGGGACGAGCCGCACGCCGACGCCGAGAAGTACCGCCGGCTGCATGTGATCCTGGGCGACGCCAACCTGGCCGAGCTGTCCACCTTCCTGAAGGTGGGCACCACCTCGCTGGTGCTGGCGATGATCGAGGACGGCTGGCTGACCGACGAATTCCGGATCGCCGAACCGGTGCGCGAGCTGCGCGCGGTCAGCCACGACCCGACGCTGCGGCACCGGGTGCGGCTGGCCGACGGTCGGTTGCTGACCGCGCTGGACATCCAGCGCGAGTACTTCGACCGGGCCCGCAAGTACCTCGACGACCGGTACGGCAGCGACGTCGATCCGCAGACCGCGCAGGTGCTCACCGAGTGGGACTCGGTGCTTGGCCGGCTCGGCGAGGACCCGATGTTGCTGGCCGGCGAGCTGGACTGGGTGGCCAAGCTCCGGCTGCTCCAGGGTTTCCGCGAGCGTGACGGCCTGGACTGGTCGGCGCCGCGGCTGCACGCGGTGGACCTGCAGTACGCCGACATCAGGCCGGACAAGGGGCTCTACCACCGGCTGGTCCAGCGCGGATCCATGCGCACGTTGGTGGCGGCCGAGCAGGTCGCGGCGGCGGTCAACAACCCGCCCACCGACACCCGGGCCTACTTCCGCGGCGAGTGCCTGCGCCGCTACCCGGACGCGGTCGCGGCGGCGTCCTGGGACTCGGTGATCTTCGACGTCGGCCAGCAATCGCTGGTCCGAGTGCCGACCCTGGAACCGCTGCGGGGTTCCCGCGCACACGTACAAGAACTGCTCGACCGCTGCCCGACCGCCAAGTCGCTGGTCGAGGAACTGCTCGGCCGGTAGCGGTAATAGCGCAATACCGAACAACCCAAACTGCTGTCCGTCGACCATCCCCGGCTGCCGCCTACTAAGGTCGAGGGGTACCCGCCGCCAGCAGCGGGGTCTGTGGAGGTAGTCATGGCAAGTCACGAAGGCGGCCAGTCCCGTCCCGCCAAGCAGCGCGAGGACGAGACAGAGGTCGCCGAGGACAGCACCACCGACGTCGCCGAGCGGCACGAGAAGCTGACCGACGACGTCGACGCGCTGCTGGACGACATCGACGAGGTCCTGGAGACCAACCCGGAGGACTTCGTCCGCAGCTTCGTCCAGAAGGGCGGCCAGTGAGCGAGCAGCCGACTTTGCCAGCGCAAGCGCCGGCGCTAAGCAGCGGAGCTCACGGACGCGATGAGCGCTCGCGCGAAGAGCAGGTAGGGCAGTGAGCGAACAACGTGCTCATAGTGCCCACGGTCTATTGCCTTACGCCACCGCGTCGGGGTCCTCATCCTTCCTTGACTTCATGTCCTCGGCGGCAGCCGAGCTGTTACCGGGCCGGCGATTGACCGGCCCGGACGGCTACGGCGGGTCGGCGTCCGGCACGCCGGAGTTCAGCCACGGCACCACCATCGTGGCGGCGACCTTTGACGGCGGCGTGGTGATGGCCGGTGACCGGCGCGCCACCATGGGCAAC
>DATFHF010000020.1:0-44172 GCA_035248685.1 Jatrophihabitans sp. | reverse complement strand
TCATCTGCGAGAGCGCCTGGCGGGAGGCCTTCTTCGTAGCCAGTGCAGCGGCCGGGTCCGCCAGCGCCTTGGCGAGCTCGCCGCGAGCGCTGGTGACACCTTGGTCGGAGCCGGCGACGGCCAGCCACACCGTCTTCGCCCCGCTGGCCGGCAGGTCGACGGAGTAGGTCAGCTCGCCGCCGGTGCCGTTGCCGAACGGGCCGTCGTCACAGGCCGACGGCTTGGGGTCGGCCGGCGCACCCGGCTCGGTGCCGGTGCACCGGTGGCCCGGCTGCGGACCCCAGAACTGGTGGCCGATGGTGCCGGAGTCCGGCTTCAGCGAGCTGCCGACCAGCGCGGCGTAGTGGTGCACCGGGGCGCCGGGCAGCGCGCCGTTGTCGGTGAAGACCAGGCTGCGCCCGTCGTAGCTGCCCGAGTCGGGCAGGTTGTCGCTGGCGTTCGGCGTCACCCCGCTGAATCCCCACGGGTACTGGCCCATCAGCTCGGAATGCGCGTCCACGGTGAGCTTGGTGCTCCGTGCTGCACCGGGGTTGGTGATCCTCAGGCCGTACAGCACGCCGCGCGGGCCGTCCGGCACGAAGTCGGTGCGCTGCACCGCGAGACCCGCGGTGGTCGGCAGGTCGTACTTGGTGTAGCCCCAGCCGCTGGTGAACTTGGTGGCCGGACCGATCCACTGGCCGTCCAAGCCGAACCAGACGCCGTCAGCCAGTTTGAGCGGTGGCGTCCAGATGCCGCCCATCTCGCCGGTGATGTGCCAGCCGTTGGCGTAGAACCGGCCGTCCTCGAAACCGATCGAGTAGGCACGGGTGCCGGAGGAAACCTCCCGGCGATCGGCCAGCTGGGTGCTGACCGATAGCTCAGCCGCGGTCGGCGAGGATTTGCCGCCGCTCGGGGCGGCCAGTCCGGCGACCGGTTGGCCCAGCACGAGCATCGCAAGGCCGAGGACCGCGGCGGAAAGGACGGGCAGAAGTTTGCGGGGCATGGCCACCTCCGACGCTTCGGCGATCGGGAGGCCATGGTTCGGCGCGCGATCCAGCCGTGTCGATCCCACCAAGGCAGGACAAAATGACCTTCCCTCGGGGTGCCGAGGTCTGTCAAGGGGGACGGCTTGGTCAGAGCTTTCGAGCGATGGTCAGCCCGTCGAATGCGGGTAGCACGACCAGCTCGACCCGGCGGTCGCTGGCCACCTTGTCGTTGAACTCCTGCAATGCCTTCAGATTCTCGTCGTCGCCGGCCTGCTGGATGATCTCGCCGCTCCACAGCACGTTGTCGGCGAGCAGCAGGCCGCCCGGCCGCACCCGAGGCACCAGCTCGTCCCAGTAGGACGAGTAACCGGGCTTGTCGGCGTCGATGAAGACCAGGTCCAAGACGGCATCGGCAGGCAGGGCGCGCAGCGTTTCCACCGCCGGCGCAAGGCGTAACTCGATCCGATCGCGCAGCCCCGCGCGTTGCCAGGCCCGGACGGCGATGTTCGTCCATTCCTCGCTGACGTCGCAGCACAGCAGTTGACCGCCGTCAGCCAGGCCACGGGCGATGCACAAACTCGAATAACCGGTGAAGGTGCCTACCTCGACCGCCTGCCGGGCGTCGACCAGCCGAGTCAGCATGGTCAGCAGCTGGCCCTGGTCATCGCCGATCTGCATCCCGGCCGGATCGCCGAGCGCGGCGGTCTCGGCACGCAACTCAGCGATGACCGCATCCGGTTGCCAACTGCCGTGATTGACGGCGTAATCGCTAACCGCGTCGGTGATCTGGAAGTTACGCATGCCGGCGCCGAGCAAGCTGGGCGTTGAGGTGCGGCCGGTATTCGCCGGGCAGCAGCGCCAACTCGGTGACATAGGCCAGCGATTCCGACTCGTCCGCCTGGCCGAGTGCGTACAGCCGGCGCTCCCCCGATACCTGTTTGGCCGTCGGCGTGAATCCGACCGCGGTGGTGGCGAACTCCCAGCGCCGATCACCGGCCACCCCGGTGAACACCGACACGATACCGGCCGCGCTGGTCATCACCAGCTCCAGCTGATCCGGGTCGGCACCGAGCCGCAGAAACCCGTTCTCCCGGAAGGCCGGCCGCAGCACCGACCCGTCCGGGTTCAGGAGCCAGGCCCGCGATTCGTAGCCCAGCCAGGGCCGCCCGTCATGGCTGAAGCTGATCCGCTGGGCGTAGTCGAACGTCTCACCGTCGGCCGGCCGCACCCCGGTGCCATGCCCGTCCCACCACCCGACCAGCGGCAGCACCGCCAGCAGCTCCTGATGCAGGGCCGGCCCGGTGCGTAGGTCGGTGGTGTCGCTCAGTTCAGGGACGGTCATCGCGAGCCGGTGAAGAGCTTGCCGGCCACCAGCAGGGCGGCCCCGGCGATACCCAGCAGCGCCAGCACGAGCACGATGACGTAGAACGAATCCATTCACCGAGGATAGCCGCCATGACCACACCGACCCGGGCACTGATCGTCAAATGCACCGCCAGCGTCGACGAGCCGGAACGGTGCGCACAAGCCTTCACGGTCGCGGCGACCGCCGCGGCGGCCGGGATTCGGGTGTCGCTCTGGTTGACCGGCGACGCGGCGTGGCTCGGGATACCCGGCCGGGCCGAGGAGTTCGTATTGCCGCACTCCGCTCCACTGGCCGAACTGCGCGATACCGTGCTGGCGCTGGGCATGCTCACCGTGTGCACTCAGTGTGCCGAGCGACGCGGGATCGAGCCGGCGGACCTGATCGCCGGCGCCCGGATAGCCGGCTCGGCCAGCTTCGTGGACGAAGTCCTGCAACCGTCCGCCCAGGCGCTGGTGTACTGACTGGCTGTCTCGGCGCCGGGGTGCGGCCCGAGGCAAGACACCTCGAGCCGCACTACGGCGGACGGGATCAGCTCAGCTGGAGCGGCACCTCGACCAGGCCGGGCGCCTCGGCTAAGACGGCCTTGCGGGTGGAGCCGCTGTTGTGCAGGACCGACAACGTCCATTCGCCTGGGGCGGCGAAGAACCGGTAGTCACCGGTGGCCGAGGTGACCACTTCGGCGGTGAACTCCCCGGTGCCATCCAGCAGTCGGACGTAGGCGGCCGGCACCGGCGATCCGTCGGTGGTGGAGACCGTCCCGTAGATCACGGTCTCCTTGGTGATGTCGACATGCGCCGGCAACGTCGGCGCCTGGGCAGGTGCACCACACATGATTAATTAGCCCTTCTCGATCGGGACGCCGACCAGCGAGCCGTATTCGGTCCAGGAACCGTCGTAGTTCTTCACGTTCTGGTGACCGAGCAGCTCGTGCAACGCGAACCAGGTGTGCGACGAACGCTCACCGATCCGGCAGTAGGCGATGGTGTCCTTGCTGGTGTCCAGGCCCGCGTCGGCGTACAGCGCGGCCAGTTCCTCGTCGCTCTTGAAGGTGCCGTCCTCGTTGGCGGCCTTGGACCACGGCACGTTCAGCGCGGTCGGGATGTGGCCGCCGCGCTGGGACTGCTCTTGCGGCAGGTGTGCCGGCGCGAGCAGCTTGCCGGAGAACTCGTCCGGCGACCGGACGTCCACCAGGTTCTTGGACCCGATGGCCGCGATGGTCTCGTCGCGGAAGGCCCGGATGGAACGGTCCTGCTCCTTGGCCTGGTAGCTGGCAGCCGGCCGCTCCACGGTGTCCTTGGACAGCTCCCGGCCGTCCAGCTCCCACTTCTTGCGGCCGCCGTCGAGCAGCTTGACCGCGTCGTGGCCGTACAGCTTGAAGTACCAGTAGGCGTAGGCGGCGAACCAGTTGTTGTTGCCGCCGTAGAGGATCACCGTGTCGTCGTTGCCGATGCCCTTCTCCGACAGCAGTGCTTCGAACTTCTCCTTGGACACGAAGTCCCGGATGACCGCGTCCTGCAGGTCGGTCTTCCAGTCCAGCTTCACCGCGCCTCGGATGTGTCCGCCGTCGTAGGCGGAGGTGTCTTCGTCGACCTCCACGAACACCACCCCGGGGGTGTCGAGGTTCTCTTCGGCCCAGTCGGCCGTGACGAGCGCTTGCGAGCGACTCATGCGCTTGTTCTCCTTCGATCAGAAATGGAACACCGCCGCCGAAAAAGCTCGGCTCGGCTGTTCGGTGTGATGTCGGTCGGGCGCCACCCGGGCACGACGGCAACCGTGACGTGCGCGAAAGTGCGGGCAGCGACGGCGCTGGTGCGCTACCCGATCAGCAAGCCGGACAGAGCGCGCTACCGACGCGGCACAAATCCACCGCGCGGCGAGAGGTCAGCAACTGTCCCATGATGCGTCCAGGGTAGTCACCGGCCGGCCGAGCGCCAAGGCGGCCAACTGCCGCCGAGCAGCATGCCCGGCGGATCAGCCGGTGAGCGCGTTGGTCAACACGTAGGCAGCCGGTGCGGTCAACGCAATGGTCAGCGCGACCGCCGCCGCCGGCCGGAGCCGGGCCAACCGAGACGGCACCTCGGGCGGCAGCGCGGTAACGGCCGGCCCCAGACCGGCCCGACCGGTAAACACCGGTTCCCGGCTCTCGGCAAAGCTGGCGCCGATCGAGAGCAGGCAGGCCACCGCGGCCACCGCGGCGCCGAGGAACGTCCCGCGACCGCCGGCGAAGTCGATGACATTGCGCAACAACAGCAGGCCCACCAGGCCGCCGGCGACCAACCCGGCGAGCACCGCGGGCAGTCCACGATCGACGGTCGGGTCGAAGCGGGGCGCGGGTAGCGCGGCGTCGGTCAGGTGGTTGACCAGCAGGCCGAGGCCGATCGCGGCAGTCAGCGCCAGCGTGATGGTCGAGCCACTGGCCTGTCGGCGCAGCACGAGCAGCCCGGCCAGCGCCACCACGCCAACCACCAGCACAGCGATGGCCGCCATCGACTCGACCACCCTGGTGCGCACCACGCCGCGGGTCAGCTGGTGAACGAACATCACCGGGACGGCCAGCCCCAGCACGCCGAGCACCGGCGAGTAGCCGCTGTGGTGCCAGTGCATGGTCGCGGCGTCAGCGCCGCCGGCGGCCAGCGTGCCGATCACCAGTGCCCCGATCCGGCCGGGCAGGCCGGTGCCGAGCACCCAGCTGGGGATCAGGATGGCCTGCACCACCGCAACCGCGACCAACAATCCGACTGGGCCGAGCTGGCTGCCGACCGCGAGCAGTCCGCACAGCAGCGCGCTGAGCACCGCCAGTTGGAGGTGATTGATCGTCGGGAGGCGCGAGCCGGCGACACTCACCGGCCGGTCGTCGTTCACCGTCCTATCGTCGCAGACTCACCGATCGCCCGGCGCGCCCAGCCGTCGATGCGATCCAGCAGCTCCGTCCCGGTGGCGTTCTCGGCGTGTCCCATGCCGGCTTCGATCCACAGCTCGGCGTGCGGAATGGCCGAGGCCAGCATCCGCGGGTGCGCCAGCCCGAAGTAGGGGTCGTCGGTGCCGTGCACGATCAGCGTCGGCGCACTGATCGACCCGGCAACCTCCACCGGTGCTGCCGGCAGCAGGTCCCAGCCGCCGCCGACCCGGGTATCGAACACCCGGCGCAACACCTGCCGACCCAACGCCGTCTCGACGCCGAAGTGCAGCCGGCGCATCGGCTCGGTGCCCCGCTCGTACCAGCGGCCGGGCCCGCTCACCGCGACCACCGCGGCCGGCGGCTCGACGCCGGCCGGTTGCAGGCCGGCGTGCCGGACCATCACCGACGCGCCCATCGAGAAACCCATCGTGATCACCGGCATGCCGGGCCGTCGGTCGCGTAGCCAGGCCAGCCCGGCAGCGACATCGCGCACCTCGTCCACGCCGACCGTGGACAGCCCGTCGGAACATCCGTGTCCCCGGAAACTCAGGGCCAGGACGGACGCGCCCCGGCCGTGCAGGTGCTCGGCGACCGTCCGGAACGCGGGGGTGTCACTGGAGCCGGTAAAGCCGTGGCCGAGCAGGTAGCCGGGGCCATCGGTAACACTGGTGTAATAGGCCGTCGATAGAAAGAGCCCGTCCTCCGTGCAAAGGCGCACCGGTTCCGGACCCCACATGAGCGATATCCTCCCTCGGGAGCGTCGCGCTCTCTCAGCCGGAGGCGCCATGGAAATCTTCCTCCTCACCAGCGCTGCCCAGCCGACCACCGAGGTGCTGCCGGCGCTCGGACTGCTGAGCCACCAGGTCCGGGTCTGCGACTACGACGTCACCGCGCTGCTGGACAGCGCGGCGGCGGCGGTGCTGATCGACGGCCGCTTCAACCTGGCCGGCACTCGCGCCTTTGCCCGGGTGCTCGCCACCACCGGAGCGGATCTGCCGGTGATCGTGGTGCTGAAGGAGGGTGGCTTGGTCGCGCTGTCGGCCGACTGGCCGATCGACGACGTGCTGCTGGACACCGCCGGCCCGGCGGAGGTGGATGCTCGGCTGCGGCTGGCGGTTGCCCGGCGCAGCGCCGTGGTCGAGGGCGAGCCCGGAGTGGTGAAGGTTGGCGAGCTGACCATCGAGGAGGGCACCTACACCGCCCGGTTGCGCAGCACCACCCTGGATCTGACCTACAAGGAGTTCGAGCTGCTGAAGTTCCTCGCCCAGCACCCGGGCCGGGTGTTCTCCCGCTCGCACCTGCTCCAGGAGGTCTGGGGCTACGACTACTTCGGCGGCACCCGGACCGTGGACGTGCACGTCCGCCGGCTTCGGGCCAAGCTCGGCGTGGAGTTCGAGTCCATGATCGGGACGGTCCGCAACGTCGGCTACAAGTTCGTCAAACCCGTCGAGCCGGGATTGCGCAGCCGCGGCGAACAGGTCGGTGACGCCAGTTTCAGTGGGTCCGTCCAGTCCTAGGCGGCTACCGTGCACGAATGGGCTCAGCCATCGATGAAGTGCCGGCCCTCGACGAGCGGTCACAGGTCGAGCTCCAAGAGCTGATCCGGACCGCGCCCGGGGCCGCGGACAGCCCGCCGATCAGCGAACGCGGGCTGCTTCAGGTCCGGGCCGGCCATCCGGTACGCCATCTGGTGGCGCTAGCCGATCGAGGGGTGGACGGGGCACTGCTGACCGGCTACGCCCAACTGGACGGCGCCGAGCGGCCGGCGACCGCCGAGCTGGTCGCCGCCGACCAGGCCACCGCCGGCGCGTTGCTGACCGAGCTGGCCGGGCTCGCCGGTTCGGACGGCCTGCGGTTATGGGCGCACGGCAGCGAGAGCGTCGCCAGCCGAGCCGCCCTGGCGGCCGGGCTGGCACCGGTCCGAACCCTGCTCCAGCTACGCCGGTCGCTGACCGACCTGGCAGCGGACGAGCCGAACCCGCCGGCTGGCGTCCGGATCCGGCCGTTCGTGGTCGGCCAGGACGAGGCGGCCTGGCTGCGGGTGAACGCGCGCGCCTTCGCCCATCACCCTGAGCAGGGCGGTTGGACCGAGCACGACCTGACCGATCGGCTCTTGGCGCCCTGGTTCGACCCGGCCGGTTTCCTGTTGGCCGAGCGGGACGGTCCGACCGGCCCCGAGTTGGTCGGCTTCCACTGGACCAAGGTGCACAACGACAACGGTGCCCGGATCGGTGAGGTGTACGTGCTCGGCGTCGACCCGGCCGCTCAGGGGCTGCGGCTCGGTGGCGCGCTGCTGGACGCCGGGTTGCGCCATCTGCGTGACGCCGGCCTGGACACCGTGCTGCTGTACGTCGAGGAGTCCAACGGGGCGGCGATCCACTTGTACGCCAAGGCCGGTTTCAGCACGTACGCCAGCGACATCCAGTACGCCCTGGGCGGCTGAGCAGGCTGCTTGTACCGTACGGCGGCACGCCTGGAAAGTCCGGCGCGCCCGATTTCATCTGCCGGCTACCCGACGTCCCGATCATCGTCGAAGTACTGAGGCGATCCGTTCACGTCCCGTTAACCGAGCAATTCCCGACCGTCCATATCGGCTGCTTAACGTCCGGAGTTGTCAAGTACACACAGCCAACAAACCAAGGGGATATAGCGGTGTTGATCACCCGTGCAGGCTTGATTGCCGGACTGGCGGCGGGCGCGCTCGCGCTGAGCGCGTGCGGTTCGGACAAGGGCAGCTCGACGAATGCGGGCGGTAACCCGACCAACCCGGGCGGCAGCAGCGGGAGTTCCTCGTGCGCCAGCGGCTCGCTGAAGGCGGAGGGTTCGACCGCCCAGAAGAACGCGATGGATGAGTGGATCAAGGACTTCCAGGGCCAGTGCAGCGGCGTGTCGATCACCTACAACGGCACCGGATCGGGTGCTGGGGTGTCGAACTTCATCGCCAAGCAGGACGACTTCGCCGGTTCGGACTCGGCACTGGACCCGAGCAAGGACGAGGTGAGCAAGGCCAGCACCGCCTGCGGCTCGCCCGCGCTGGATCTGCCGATGGTGACCGGGCCGATCGCGGTGGCCTACAAGGTCAACGGCGTGACCG
The DNA here is from genome assembly GCA_035248685.1 of Jatrophihabitans sp. Taxonomy (GTDB): domain Bacteria; phylum Actinomycetota; class Actinomycetes; order Mycobacteriales; family Jatrophihabitantaceae; genus Jatrophihabitans_A. Next base: position 35,848 of record DATFHF010000020.1, on the reverse strand, counting down.
GCCTGACCCTCACTCCGACCGTGTTGACCAAGATCTTCCTGGGCAAGATCACCAGCTGGAACGACCCGGCGATCAAGGCCGTCAACTCCGGGGCGAACCTACCGTCCACCCGGATCACGGTCTTCTACCGCAGCGATTCCTCGGGAACCACCCAGAACTTCGAGCGCTACCTGGCCGCCAACGACAAGGCCGACTTCACGTCCAAGCCGGACAAGGACTCCTCCAAGGCTGGCTTCGCCGGGCAGGGCAAGACCGGCTCACAGGGTGTCCAGCAGGCGATCAGCTCCACCGACGGGTCCATCGGCTACGTCGAATGGTCTTACGCACTCAGTGGAAACCTCGCCACCGCCAAGATCGACAACGGCTCCGGCGCGGTCGCGTTGACGGCCGACAGCGCCGGAGCGGCGGTCAGCGCGGCCACCGTGGCCAGCAACGGCGGCCAGGACCTGACGCTCAAGTTGGCCTATGACACCAAGGCGTCCGGGGCCTATCCGATCATCCTGGTGACCTACGAGATCGTCTGCTCCAAGTACTCCGACGCCAAGGTCGGCTCGCTGGTGAAGGCGTTCCTGAACTACACCGTCGGAGCCGGCCAGTCCGCGCTCAAGGATCTGGGCTACGCACCACTGCCCAGCGAGATCCAGGCAAAGGTGCAGGCGGCGGTCAACGGCATCAGCTGACCTCGCTGGACCCAGGCCGCCCAGGCCGCAATAGTGAACCCAGCGAGCAACCCCGCCGGCGCGAACCTGATTCGCCCGGTGGGGTTGCTCGCGAAACGGAGTCGAACCGATGCCGGAGCTACCTAGCATGACTGATCGCCGTAGGCCCGCTGCCCCGCAGCCGGATCCGGCCGGTTCGGAGCCGGTGCACCACGTCGACACGCTGCCGGCCGGATTGGCCGAGCCGATAATCGGGTCGACTCAACCGGCCGCCATCGACTACGTCGGCGAGACCGCGGACCCGCCGGTCTTCGGGGCCGGCCTGACCGGCTCGAGGAGCTCGGCTCGGATCGGTGACCGGGTGATGTTCGCGCTGACCTCCGGCGCCGGTGCCTCGGTGGTAGCGCTGATCGCGTTGGTCGCGCTATTCCTGCTGATCAAGGCCGTGCCGGCGATCTCCGATGACCGGTCGAACTTCATCACCTCCCGCAACTGGGACGTCAGCGGTTCGGTGCTCAACTACGGCGTGCTGCCGTTGCTGTGGGTGACGGTGCTGATTTCCCTGCTGGCTATGGTGCTTGCGGTACCGGTCGCGATCGGAATCGCACTGTTCATCACCCAGTACGCACCGGCCCGGATCGCCCGACCGGTGGCGTACGTGATCGACCTGCTGGCCGCTATTCCGTCGATCATCTACGGCGTCTGGGGAATCGCGGTGTTGGCACCGCGGATCCAGCCGTTCGCCGACTTCATGACCGGGCACTTCTCCTGGTTCCCGTTGTTCGCTGACCACAACGTCAAAGGCGGCACCATCTTCACCGGCGGCGTGGTGCTGGCGGTGATGATCCTGCCGATCGTCACCGCGGTCGGCCGGGACGTCTTCGAGCGGACGCCACGGGCTAACGTCGAGGCGGCCTGGGCGCTGGGCGCGACCCGCTGGGAGATGATCCGGCTCGCGGTGTTGCCCTACGGACGTCCCGGCCTGATCAGCGGCGCGATGCTCGGCCTGGGCCGGGCGCTCGGCGAGACGATCGCGATTTCACTGATGCTGTCGAAGGTTTCCAACACCGGCCCGTTCTCCTGGTCGATCTTCGACGGCGGTGAAACGTTCGCCTCCAAGATCGCCAACAACGCTTCGGAGTTCAACAGCCCACAGCAGACCGGCGCCTACATCGTCGCCGGCCTGGTGCTGTTCGTACTCACCTTCGCCGTCAACGCCGCGGCCCGAGCAGTGGTCAGCCGGCGCAAGGAGTTCTCATGACCGTGCTGACCTCGCCGCCGGCGCGGCCGGTAACCACGCTGGCCGACCTGTCCGGCACCGGGCTGCGCAAGGCCAAGGACCGGCTGGCCACCACGCTGATCTACGGCTCATTCCTGATCGCGCTGGTACCACTGATCTGGTTGCTGTGGACGGTGCTCAGCCGCGGCCTGCATGCGGCCACCCGCAACGGCTGGTTCACCTTGAGCCAGCGTGGCGTCACCTACCGGGACCCAGGTGGTGGGGTGCTACATGCGGTGATCGGCACCCTGGAACAGGTCCTGCTGTGCACGGTGATCTCGGTTCCGATCGCGCTGCTGGTGGCGATCTACCTGGTGGAGTACGGGCAGGGCTCCTGGCGGCCGCTGATTCGGACCACCACCTTCATGGTGGACATCCTGACCGGAATCCCGTCGATCGTGGCGGCACTGTTCATCTACGCGGTCTTCGTCACCACGCTCGGCGGCCAGCGGGCCGGTTGGCTGGTGTCGTTGGCGCTGGTGATGCTGATGATCCCGGTGGTGGTGCGGACCACCGAGGAGATGCTTCGGCTGGTGCCGAACGAGTTGCGCGAGGCTTCTTACGCGCTCGGGGTGCCCAAGTGGAAGACCATCGTCAAGATCGTGCTGCCCACCGCCACCAGCGGAATCGTCACCGGGATCATGCTCGGCATCGCCCGGGTGGCCGGTGAGACGGCGCCGCTGCTGATCCTGGTCGGCTACTCCCCCAACCGAAACCGCAACCTGTTCAGCGGCCCGCAGGGTTCACTGCCCGGCATGATCAAGGACGAGTTCTCCAACCTGGGCAACACCACCATCTTCCGTAACGGTCATCGTGAGACCGTGCACTGGGCCGCCAACCGGATGTGGGGCGCGGCGCTCACCCTGATCATCCTGGTGATGCTGCTGAACCTGACCGCCCGGTTGATCGCCCGGCGCAGCAAGGTTGCCAACTAGCCCTCGCAGTACCCATTACCGCTCCTGATAAGGGGAAACAGTTCGTGGCCAAGCGAATCGACGCGAAGAACCTGAACATTTACTACGGCAAGTTCCTCGCGGTCGCCGACGTCAACTTCACCATCGCACCGCGCTCGGTGACCGCCTTCATCGGGCCGTCCGGCTGCGGCAAGTCGACGGTGCTGCGCACCATCAACCGGATGCACGAGGTGATCGCCGGGGCCACCGTGCAGGGTGAGGTGCTGCTGGACGGTGAGGACATCTACGGCGCGGCGGTGGACCCGGTGAACGTCCGGCGCACCATCGGCATGGTGTTCCAACGGCCGAACCCGTTCCCGACCATGTCGATCTACGACAATGTGGTGGCCGGTCTGAAGCTTCAGTCCGGGCGGATCAAGCGGGCCGACCTGGACGACACCGTCGAACGCTCGCTGAAGGCGGCCAACCTTTGGGAAGAGGTGAAGGACCGGCTGGACAAGCCGGGAGCCGGGCTGTCCGGAGGTCAGCAGCAGCGGTTGTGCATCGCCCGGGCGCTGGCGGTCGAGCCGCAGGTGCTGCTGATGGACGAGCCGTGCTCGGCGCTGGATCCGATTTCCACCCTCGCCATCGAGGATCTCATCCAGTCGCTGAAGCAGAAGTACACCATCGTGATCGTCACCCACAACATGCAGCAGGCCGCCCGGGTCAGCGAGCGGACCGCATTCTTCAACCTGGCCGGCGTCGGCAAGCCGGGCCAGCTGGTCGAGATCGACGACACCCAGAAGATCTTTTCCAACCCGTCGCAGTCCCGGACCGAGGACTACATCTCCGGCCGGTTCGGCTGAGGTTAGCTGCTTCCGGCTCGGACGCGGCCGCTGCTTGGCGCTGCCGGACGGCCTGGCGTAGCGTCGGTGCCGGCTGAGCACAAGCCGCCCGACGGGACGTCGAAGAGGTTTGAGCCATGCCGCAGGCCGACAAGGAAATGACCGAGGTTCGGATGGTCGTGCGGGCCAGCGCCGACCGGGTGTACGCCGAACTCGCCGACGGCTGGACCTACGTCGGCTGGGTGGTCGGTGCGAACCACGTTCGCGACGTCGACTCGAACTGGCCGGCGCCCGGCAGCAAGATCCACCACAAGGTCGGTAGCTGGCCGGCCGCGGTGTCCGACAACACCGAGTCGCTGGAGTGTGAGCCGGGCCGGCGGCTGCTGCTGCTCGCCCGCGCCTGGCCGTTCGGCGAGGCCACGGTTGAGTTCCTGCTGATCGAACAAGACAGTTCGCACACCGAAGTGATCCTTCGCGAGGCCCCCTCCGCCGGTCCTGGCCGGTGGTTGGACAACCCGGCGCTCCGGGCAGTGCTGCGCAGCCGCAACACCGAGACGCTCAGCCGGCTCCGGGACCGGGTCGAACACCGGCAGCTGCCGGTCTACCCCAGCGGCCTTAGCCGCGACTGACCCCCGGCCGCCAGCGGCCCGGCCACCGACCGGTCTCGGCCTCGGCGTGCTGCCGCCGGAAGATCTGCAGCACCGGATCCGCCACTTCGGTCACTTCGACATGCTGATTGCCCTGCCACGTCAGTGCTTTCATCGTTCTCCCATTCCGGATAACGGCATTCGACAGCGCGCAGGCCGACGACACCCCTGCGATCTGGCGAGTGGGACGGCGACGCGCCCGGTGGTTCCGGAAACCTGATGGTCAGGTGGCTTTGTTTAGCTGGCCGATGGCCGTCGGAAGATCATCGCTGTGCTCAGCGGATCTCGTCCCCAGTTAACCACGGTCCGGGACGGTACGGTGGGGTGATGGAGTTGGCGCCGGATGCCGTGGTGATCGGAGCCGGTCACAACGGCCTGGTGGCCGCGAACCTGCTCTGTGATGCCGGCTGGGACGTGCTGGTGTGCGAGGCCACCCCGTACATCGGTGGCGCGGTTCGGTCCGCCGAGGTGACCGCCGCCGGCTATTTATCCGATCTGTTCAGCGCGTTCTACCCGCTGTCGGCGGCCTCGCCGGTGCTCGAGGCATTGCGGTTGGAGGACTACGGGCTGCGCTGGACGCACGCTCCCAGCGTGCTGGCACACGTGTTCCCGGACGACCGGTGCGCGGTGCTGTCCCGGGATCTGGAGCAGACCGCCGAGTCGGTGGAGGAGTTCGCCGCCGGTGACGGAATGGCTTGGCGCCGACTTGTCCAGGCCTGGCAGGGCATCGAGCAGCCGCTGTTACAGGCAATGTTCACTCCGTTGCCGGCAATCCGACCGGCACTAAAACTGCTTGCCGCACTGGGTACCGCGGACGCGCTGCGCACGGCCAGGCTGGCCGTGCTACCGGTCCGCCGGCTGGGTGAGGAACTGTTCGATGGCGCCGGCGCGCCGATGCTGCTGGCGGGCAACGCCCTGCACGCCGACCTGTCCCCGGAAGGCGCCGGCAGCGGGTTGTACGGCTGGCTGCTGGCGATGCTGGGACAGTCGGTCGGCTTTCCGGTCCCGGTCGGCGGCGCGGGCCGGCTGGCCGACGCACTCGCCGACCGGCTGCGGGCCGGCGGCGGTTCGGTGCGGGTGTCCAGCCCGGTGGAGGCAATCGAGCTGGTCAGTGGCCGGGCGGTCGGGATCCGGCTGGCCGGCGGTGAGCGGGTGCCGGCCAGCCGAGCGGTGATCGCCGACGTGCCGGCACCGGTCCTGTACCGGCAACTGCTGGACGAGCGCCAGCTGCCCGGCCGGCTGCTGCGGGACTTGGACAACTTTCAGTGGGACACCCCGACCCTCAAGGTGGACTGGGCGTTGCGGGAGCGGATCGGCTGGACGGCCGAGGGCGCCCGGCAGGCCGGCACCGTCCATCTGGGCGTGGATCTGGACGGGCTGACCAGGTACGCGGGCGATCTGGCAACCCGGCAGCTGCCCGAACAGCCATTCCTGCTGTTCGGGCAGATGAGCACCGCCGATCCGTCCCGGTCTCCGGCGGGCACCGAATCGGCCTGGTCCTACACCCACCTGCCGGTCGGCGTCGAGTTCACCGAGGAGCAGATCAGCGCCCAGGTTCGGCGGATGGAGCAGACCGTCGAACGGCACGCCCCCGGTTTCACCGACCTCATCGTCGGGCGCTACGTCCAGTCACCGATCCGGTTAGAGCAGGAGGAACCGGCCTTGGTGTACGGCGCGGTGAACGGCGGCACTGCCCAGCTGCACCAGCAACTGGTGTTCCGACCGATCCCGGGGCTGGGTGGTGCGGCGACGCCGATCGACCGGCTGTACCTGGGCGGTTGTTCGGCCCATCCCGGTGGCGGTGTGCACGGTGGGCCGGGAGCGAACGCGGCCCGCGCCGCGCTGGCACGAGCCGGCATGCTGGGACCGGCGCGACGTTGGGCCGGTGAGCAGCTACTGCGCCGGATTTACCGCTGAATCGACGGCAGCATCGGGGCTGGCATACGCTTGGCATGAGGTCGCGTGGAGCTAGCTGTGTGTGATCGGCGCTATGCTCCACTCGCGTCAACAAGCACGCTTCGGTCAGCACCGGGGCGCAGCCGCGCCCCAGGTGACCCGGCCACCCAGCCGGGCCGAACAGGGAGAAGCGCACATGACCGTGGACGACACCGAACTGGACCGCACCGGCCGGACGCGCACCATGCGGGTACCCCGCACCCGCGGCGCCGTGAGCGGCGTATTGCTGATACTGCTCGGGGCCTGGGGTGCGCTGGCACCTTTCATCGGCCCGTACTTCGACTACAGCTACGGCACCGACAGCACCTGGACGTGGACGGCCGCGCGGGGCTGGCTCGAGGTGCTACCGGGTGCCGTGACGGTGGTGGGTGGCTTCCTGCTGCTGGTCAGCCGGCACCGGGTCAGCGGCAGCACCGGCGGTTGGCTCGCCGCGTTGGCGGGGGCCTGGTTCGTGATCGGGCAGTCGCTGGCCTCGCTCTGGCACATCGGCAGCGTCGGTGAACCGCTCAGCACCCGCGACTCGGGACGCGCCGCCGCCCAGCTGGGTTATTTCTACGGCCTGGGCGCCGTGATCATCTTCCTGGCCGCTTTCGGCCTCGGCCGGCTGGCAGTCGTCGGCGTGCGTGACCTGCGGGTCGCCCGGCTCGAAGATGAGCGAGCTGCCGAGCAAGCCAGGCTGGCCGAGCTCGAACGACAGCGAGTCGCCGAGCAGGAACAGCGCGATCGGCTAGCGGCCGCAGAGCAGGAGCAGCACAACCGGCTAGCGGCTGAGCCGGTGGAGCACCGGACGACGACCGATGACGAGGCCGTCACCAGCACGTACAACCCGGACGACGGACACGCCGACCGGCACGCACCGGCCCACTCCGCGGACCCGCGGCCGGATCCGGCGAACGAGCCGAGCCCGTACGACCCCCGGGCCTGATCGGCCGGAAGAGATCGAAGCAGGGCGGGACGTGGGTCGCGGGCCCACGTCCCGCCCTTTTTAACCCGTCCGATCTTTTTACCGGTTCGACCTTGACTGCATGGAATGCTCTAAATTTGCTCTGATTTTCCATTGACTTTGCGATGAATTGCGGGATAGCGTCTCGTCCCGGCAGCTCCACCACACTCGGAGAGCGTCCGATCTTTCGGGGGAATCGCCGCGCCTGCCGGCATCTACTTTTGCGAGGCACGGCGTAATGCGCCGGGCCTTGCCGACCCCGAAAGGATCGGATGACATGGTCCCGCATGCCCGCCGCCGTTACGGCGCGGTGATCTCGCTGACCGGCATGGCGGCTTTCGCCCTTGCCGGTATCGCGATCACCACCACGTCAGCCAACGCCGCCCCACCCGCACCGGCCGCCCCGAGCGTGCTCGCCGCCAACGCCGCCGCCCAGCTGGTCAGCTCCCGGGCAGCGGCGTTGCACGCCAGCCCGAACGACGCGTTCATCGCGCACTCGGTGATCTCGACCCGGGACGGCCTTCAGTACGTGCCTTACGACCGCACCTACAAGGGCCTGCCGGTCTACGGCGGCGACTTCGTAGTGGTGACCAACGCGGCCGGGCAGGTGCTGTCCACCATCGTGGCGCAGAACAGCGCCATCAACCTGGCGAGCATCACGCCGGCCCGCAGCGCCGCCAGCGCGGCGAGCACCGCCCGCGGCAAGGCCGCCGGCAAGGTGGTCGACGGAGTTTCGGCCGGCCGGCAAGTGGTATTCGCGCTGACCGCAACCCCGCGGCTGGCCTGGGAAACCGTGGTATCCAGCCACGCCGGCGCTATCCCGAGCAAGCTGCACGTGTTCACCGACGCCAACACCGGCGCGGTGCTGTACAGCTACGACGAGGTGCGTGAGGGCACCGGCACCGGCAAGTGGAACGGCCCGAACCCGCTGGCGATCGATACCAGCCACCCCAGCAACTACACCATGACCGACCCGATCCGCTCGGGCATCTCCTGCCGCGACTACGACACCAGGGCTGTGCTGTCGGGCACCGACGACGTGTGGGGTAACGGCGTGGGCAGCAACCGCGAGACCGGTTGCGTGGACGCCCTGTTCGACGTCCAGCACGAGTGGAGCATGCTCTCGGCCTGGCTCGGCCGTAACGGCATCAACGGCTCCGGTGGCGGCTACCCGATCTACATGGGCCTCAACGACGTCAACGCCTTCTGGAACGGCAGCAGCGTCTCGGTCGGGCACAACAACGCCGGCGACTGGATCTCCGAGCTCGACGTGCTCGGCCACGAGTTCGGCCACGCGGTGGACAACTTCACCCCTGGCGGCATCGGCTCGTCCGCGGTCGCGGAGTTCACCGGTGATGTCTTCGGTGCGCTGACCGAGGCCTACGCCAACGAGGCCGCCGCCTACGACCCGCCGGACTACACCGTCGGTGAAGAGGTCAACCTGGTCGGCACCGGCCCGATCCGCTACATGTACAACCCCTCGCTGGCCGGCGACCCGAACTGCTACTCCAGCAGCATCCCGTCCACCGAGACCCACTCCGCGGCCGGGCCCGGCAACCACTGGTTCTACCTGCTCGCCGAGGGCACCAACCCCACCGACGGCCAGCCGACCAGCCCGACCTGCAACGGCTCCAGCGGCCTGGTCGGCATCGGCATCCAGACCGCCGGCAAGATCTTCTACAACGCCATGCTGCTCAAGACCACCAGCATGACCTACTTCAAGTACCGCACCGCTACCCTGACCGCCGCCAAGAACCTCACCCCCGGCAACTGCACCAACTTCAACAAGGTCAAGGCCGCCTGGGACGCGGTCAGCGTTCCCGCCCAGACCGGTGACCCGACGTGCAGCACCACCGGCGGCGTGACGGTCACCAACCCGGGGAACCAGACCGGCACCGTGGGCACCGCCAAGAGCCTGCAGATGACGGCTTCGGGCGGCACCGGCTCCTACAGCTGGAGCGCGAGCGGCCTGCCGACCGGCCTGTCGATCAACGCCTCCTCGGGCCTGATCTCGGGTACCCCGTCGGTGGCGGGCACGTTCACCTCGACCGTAACCGCGACGGACACGGCCAGTGCCAGCGGCAGCGTCAGCTTCAGCTGGACGATCAGCACCACCGGTGGTGGTTGCTCGTCGCCCGGTCAGAAGCTGGGCAACCCAGGCTTCGAGTCCGGTAACACCATCTGGTCGTCCACCGCCGGTGTCATCGGCCAGTACGGCTCGTCCGGCGAACCGACCCACTCCGGTACCTGGGACGCCTGGATGGACGGCTACGGCACCACGCACACCGACACGCTGTCTCAGTCGGTAAGCATCCCGTCCGGTTGCGCCGCGACGTTCAGCTTCTACCTGCACATTGACACCTCGGAGACCACGACCACCACGGCCTTCGACAAGCTGACCGTCAAGGCCGGTAGCACCACGCTGGCGACTTACTCCAACCTCAACCACGCCACCGGGTACTCGCTGAAGAGCTTCACGGTTCCGGCCGGCAGCACCAGTGTCAGCTTCACCGCAACTGAGGACTCCTCGCTGCAAACGTCGTTCGTGATCGACGACACCGCATTCACCGCATCCTGAACCAACCTGCCCGATAGGGCCCGCGTGCCGGTCATCATCCGATGGCCGGCACGCGGTGCGTTACGCCCGATTTTGCCGGGGCGCAAGCCAATCCGTGCTTTCCTTTTGTGGACCGATCCACCACAGTGGTAACCGCGCGTCGCCGGGGCGGCGGCGTATCCATCCACGCGGAATCGGAAAACACCTTGGCGGGACGACACAAACTCGCGCGGCCGCCACGCAGACGGCGGCCTGCGCTGCTGACGCTGAGCGCGCTGTGCATCATCACGCTCGGGGTGGTCGCCGGTGTGTACTTCCTGCGGCCGGGTGAGACGGTGCATGGGGTGGCCTCCATCGTGCCCGACCAATGTTCGGCCCCGTCCCGCATCACGCTGGTGGTGGATGTCGCGCCGGCACTGGCAATTCCGGTCAACCAGATCGCGCAGGACTGGATCCGAGGCAACCCGCTGGCCAGCGGCAAGTGCATCCAGATCGAGCTCGATTCCGACACGGTGGATCAGCAGGAGCTTCGGCTCAGTGCCCAGTCCGGTGCCAACACGGACGTCTGGCTACCGGATTCGACCATCTGGCCGCAGCGGCTGGCGGCCGACCTGGCCGCTCGCGCCGGCAGTCACCTGACGCTCGCCACCCGTCCCAGCGTGGCCAACTCGCCGCTGGTCGAAGTGACCTCGCCGGACCGGGCGGCCGCGCAGGCCGCGCAGGCAGGCAGCCCGAACTTCGACCCGCTCAGCGCCGCGGCCATTCCCGGACCGGTGCAGAACGCGGAGGGGATGCTGACCCTGCTGACGGCAGATTCGCAGTCGGCCACCCTTGGCCCGTCCAGTACGGCGCTGGTGGCCCGCTTCCAGCAACTGAGCCACAGCACGCTCAACCTGATCAGCGACGGGTTCGACCAACTCGCCTCGGATCCGACGCACGCCAAGCCGTTCGTGGCCAGCGAGCAGCAGGTGATCGCGAACAACCTGTCGCACGGCAGCTTGATCGCCGCGGCGGTGTACCCGGTCAAGCCCACGCTCAGCCTGGACTACCCGGTCGTTTTACTAAGCCGGGACGGGGACGACCCGGCGCTGGCCGTCGCCGCCGGCCTGTTCGACAAGCAACTGCGGTTGCCGTCCTCGCTCACCCGCCTGCATGAGGCCGGCCTGCGTTCGCCGGACGGTTCGCCGATCCCGCATGTCGGCGCGGCGCAAGGGGTGCTGGCTGACCTGGTACCCAGCCCGTCCCAGCCGACCGCCACCCAGACACTGAGCCTGCTACGGCTGTGGAACGCGGCCATTGCCGATAGCAACACCCTGGCAGTGTTGGACGTGTCCGGCTCGATGGCTGACCCCGCCGGCAACGGCCAATCCAAGATCTCGTTGGCCGCCGGCGCGGCCAAGCTCGCGGTGTCGTTCTTCCCGAACAGTTCCGCGCTCGGGCTGTGGGCCTTCTCCTCCGACCAGGTCGGTAACACGCCCTGGATCCAGCTCGTCCCGCTCGGCTTGCTGGGTGACCAGCTCGGCGCCGTGAGCCGTCGAGAGGCGCTACTGACGGCAGCCGCGGGCCTGCCCGGACGGGTGCACGGTGGCACCGCGCTCTACGACACCGCGCTGGCGGCCTACCAGCAGGTGCTGCGCAGCTACGACCCGACCAAGTCCAATTCGGTGGTGCTGATGACCGACGGGCAGAACGATAACCCGGGCGGGCGCACCCTGACCCAGCTGTTGGCCGCCCTGCACTCGGCCGCCGACCCCAGCCGCCCGATCCGGATCATCACCATCGGGATCGGCACCGGGGTCGATGTCGACGCGTTGAGCCGGATCGCGTCGGCAACCGCCGGCCGGTACTACCAGGTGCGCAACGCCCCCGACATCACCGGGGTCTTCCTGGACGCGGTATCGCAACGCCGCTGAGCGTCGCATTGACTACAGCCAGCGACCGGATACCGTCATTCGTTTCGGTTTCGTGATAGGCATAACGGTTGCTGGTTGCCGAGGAAATTTCGCCTTATCCAGCAACTATCGCAAGCGCCAGCGGAGACTAAGCGTAATATCCCTGCCATGACGAGGCTGCGTAGTTATGGCCAATACTGTGGCTTGGCGCACGCACTGGAATTGATCGGCGAGCGATGGGCACTGCTCATCGTGCGCGACCTCATCGTCGGACCCAAGCGGTTCACCGACCTGCGGCTGGGATTGCCGCGAATACCGACCAACGTGCTCAGCACCCGGCTGAAGGAACTGGAAGAGACCGGCATCGTGCAACGGCGGGCGTTGCCTCGACCGGCCGCCAGCGTCGTCTACGAACTCACCGGTTACGGCAGTCAGCTGGAAGAGATCGTGCTCAGGCTCGGCGCCTGGGGCGCACAGACCATGGGAGATCCGAAGCCCGAAGACGTCTTCACCGCCGACGGCGCGATACTGGCGCTGCGAACCGCCGTCCGGGCTAAGCCGGCCGTCGGCGAGCGGATCGGTTACCAGCTGCGGATCGCGGACGTGGTCGTACATGCCCTGCTCGAAGATGGCAGCGTGACCGTCGGCCCGGGTCCGCTGCCGGGCGCCGATGTGGTGCTCGACATGCCGGACGTCATCACCTTCAAAGCGCTGCTGATCGGCCAATTGAGTCCGGCCGATGCGCTGCTCGACGGCGCGGTGACCGTTGAGGGCAGCCTTGAGCTCTTCGAGCGATTCACCGATTTCTTCGGCATGGGCGCTCCCGCGGCCGAGCCAGCATAACCAGCTGTCGGAATTGACGTCGGACAGCGGTTTAATTCGCCCGTAGCGGTAATGCGAATTCGGTCGGCCCGGCATCACGTTAGCCATATACGTTCGAAGGTTGCCGCGGCGGCGCGGTAGCCGCCTGATCACTCAAAGTTATCGACTGCTGGCAGAGCCGGCCAGGTAGCAGGCCGCGGCACCACAGGTCGGACAGCGATAGGTGCGCGCGTCGACCTGCTCCAACAGGCCGTGGCTGACACAACTGGGGCGGCCAGCGTTCAACACGACGTTGCCCAGGCCGACGTCCCAACCGCCTTCGACATCGACCAACCGGGCCTGACCCGGGCCGGCCTGTTCCCGAGCGGTGTGCACCGCCAGCACCGCGGCCACCACCGCTTGGTACGAGGCCGAGCCGGTAGGCCAGTCGGCGAAGGCGTTGGCAGGCAAGGCGGCGAGCTCGCCGCGCATCCGGGCCACGACCACCCGCTCGTCGCCGCCGTCGAGCTGAAAGGTCAGCGAGTAGCAACCCGGCTCGGCCAGAGCCTCGATCTTGTGCAGGCGGGGATCCACATCGGCGAGCATCCCCGGTAGTGGCCGAATTGGGAAATCAGCACGCCGCCGTCAGCCGGCTAGCTTCTGATCGACCGCGATGCTGACGGTGGCCTGGTCATCGGCCACCCTTCGGCAGCGTCGCAAACCGCGAGCGATCAGGTCGATCGAGGCCAGGCTGGTCAGGTCGGCATAGATCGGCTTGCGTTCATTCGGTGAACCGAGGAACCCCTGCCTGGGCAGGCCGTGCCTGGCGGCCCAAGCTCGAGCCTGGCGATACCGGTCGGCTTCGTCGGCGGTGTCGGCGAACGGCGTTCAGCACGTACTGGACCGGCAATGCCGGGTACCGCTCAGTTGCCGGCGGACTGCTCGTGGTCACGCATCCAGTTGTGCAGCGACAGGGGCCGCATGTCGGTCCACGTCTGATCGATGTATTCGAGGCATTCCGCTTCGGTTCCGGTAATGCCCACCTGGCGCCAGCCGGCCGGCAATGCCCGCTCGACCGGCCAGATCGAGTACTGCTCCTCGTGGTTGATCACGACCGCATGCACCCGGGTGTCCTGGGTCTCGGTCATCAACTACTCCACAAGGACATCGGGCGGCGAAGCCGCCGCAAACTGGGGCGAGGCCGTGCAAATCCCTCGCTCGCAGCCGAGAATCGCATGCCTGCCGAAGGGCAGTCAAGGCGTCCGTCCGCTGGCTGCCCGGTACTCGCCGAGCGCCCGCAGCGCCAGCGCCTGGGTGATCACCCCGTTCGGGTAGCACAGGTAATGGCGCAAGTAGTTGCAGACCGGGGCCGGCTGCCAACTGCCGTCCAGCTGAGCCGCCGCCACCAACCAGGCCGCCCCACGATCCACCGCCGCCCGGGCGCCGGCTGCTTCGCCGGCCGCGAGCAGGCCCAGCACTGCCCACCCGGTCTCTTCCACCGAGCCGGTCGCAGCGTCCCCGGCCGGCTGCGAGCCGACGCCCGGACCCCACGAGCCGTCCGGCAGCTGGGTCTGGCACAACCAGTCGACCGCGCGCTGGACGACCTCGTGCCGGCCGTGGCCGACCTTGCACAGCGCGGCAACCACCACCGCGGTACCCGAGGTGTGGTCGCGGTACCAGAGGTTGTCGAAGGTGCCGTCCGGACGCTGCTGGGTCAGCAGCCAACCGGCCGCCCCGGTGATCGCCGGATGCTCGTCGGGGTAGCCGGCCGCGTGCAGCGCGCTGATCGCCTGGCTGGTGATCGCCGGGCACGGCCCGTCGCTGGCCAACTGGGTATTGCGCACCCACCGGCTCCACGAGCCCCGCTTGTCCTGGCGGCCCAGCAGCCACTGGCAGCCGCTGCGCAGCACCGGGTCGCTGGCCTCGTCCGGGTAACCGGCCAGTGCCAGCAGGATCTCCGCCGATTCCGAGGTCACCGGCCAGCCGGCCGCGTTGGAGTAGCTCCAGCCGCCGGGCGGCACGTCCAACACCGGGAAGGCCTTCGCCTTTTGCCGATTGTGGAAGAACTCCCGGGTGTCGTCGAGCCGCTCGTCGGCCGCATACCCGGCAGCGATCAAGCCGGTAGCCGCATAGCCGGCCCGGGTCAGGTCCAGGTTGGTGACCACGTCCCATGCGCCGTCCGGACGGATCGCCTGACGCAACCATCGAGTGATGGCCTTGACCATGTCCGGGGCTTCGCCGGAGTGCACCAGCCCGATCAACACCAGCGAGGCCAGCCACGGATCCTCACTCATCGCACCGGTGTGCCCCTCATGGTCATAGATCGAGTGGAGCAGCCGAACGGCGGTGGTTCGGGCCCGTCGTAACGTCCAACTACGGCCGGGACGAGCCGGCAGCAGGTCGGTTTGCATTAGTGCCAAGCCGAGGAAGGGCGCGGTTCGATAGGAGATCCGCTGCCGGCGTACCCGATCGGAGAAGATGATCTCCAGCGGTACCCGGCGCACCGTGCCGGCCAGATCGGTCAGGCCGGCCAGCTTGAGCAGTTGCCGGCACATCGCCGAGATGGCCGGGTCGGTCACCGCCTCCACCCCGCCGGCCGCCGACAGCCAGGTCCGCCCGGCCGCAATCGCCTGCGCGCTGGCGGTCGACCCGCTGGCGGTAGCGGTGAGCTGAAGCGCGGCCAGCGCAACCATGGTGGCGACGAGTTCGCTCTCCGCGCCGGCGACACCACCCCAGCCGCCGTCAGCATGTTGCTGATCGAGCAGCCAGCTGACGCCACCCTCGATCAGGGCGGCGTTGGCCACCTGGTCGACGGTGGCCAGTGCGGCGATCGCGCCGCTGGTGCCCAGCACCGAGGCCGGTGGGTCATCCGTGAAGCCGCCGTCCGAACGCTGCCGACTCAGCAGCGCCTCGGCGCCGGCCTCGATTGCCTGATCGAGCTCGGCTGCGGACAAAGCAGCAGTCATGGCACTTCCTCCATCGACACGGGCGACAGCGGCCAGTATGACCCGTTGCTTATCCGGGATCGGGTGGGGTGCTGGTTTGCTGGGTGAGTAGTTCGGGGTGGTGGTGGTGGTTGCGTTGTGGCTGCTGTTGCGGGTGCCAGGGTGGTGGTTTCCAGTGTGG
This sequence comes from Jatrophihabitans sp., assembly GCA_035248685.1. Taxonomy (GTDB): domain Bacteria; phylum Actinomycetota; class Actinomycetes; order Mycobacteriales; family Jatrophihabitantaceae; genus Jatrophihabitans_A. Next base: position 20,250 of record DATFHF010000020.1, on the reverse strand, counting down.
GATGCCGTTGATCATGATGGTTCGCCATCCTTGCTTCGGCCCTTCGGTGTTGTGGTAGCCGCAGGCAATCGCCATCGAATCCAGGTCAGTACGGCCACCGGTGGCCCAGTCGATCGCGTGGTGGATCTCCGATCGAGCGGCTGAGCGGTCGCAGCCGGGGAAGGTGCAGCCGCGGTCGCGGGCGAAGAGGGCTTTGCGTTGGCCTCGGGAGGCCAGTCGCTGACCGCGACCGAGGGTGAGTACTTCGCCGGCGTCGCCGAGGACGGCGGGCAGGACTGAGCCGTCGGCGGCGAGCCGGAGTGCTTGGTCGATGCTGAGGGTGCCGCCGTGGTGGGTGGTGGCTCGTCCGGCGCGGCGTTCCAGGTCGGTCAGCGACACCGTCACCATGAGTTGGCAGGGCAGCCCGGCGTGGTCGGGGAGGTCCTTGGTGGCGAGTAGGCGGCGGCCGGCTTCTTCGAAGGCGTCGTGCATCCGTTGCGGAATGCTGCGCTGGTCCGGGCCGAGCGCGTCGTCGGCCCTGACGGCTGCGAGTGGGGTGAGTATCGCGTCCCAGATGGCTCGGCAGGTGGATGAGAGTTGGCCGTCGAGTAGGCAGCTGCCGTCCGGCAGCGGGGTCAGCGTGATCCGTCGGTGCGCCTGCTGGAGCCGCTGCTGATCGGGGCTGGGGCCGTCCGGGTCCAGGTGGGCCAGGATCCGCTGACCGAGTAACCGCATCGTGCGCGGATCGCTGATCCGGGCGTGCTCGAGCAGGGCGGTCTCGACTGGTTCGGTGTGCTCGGCCCGCTCGGAAGCCGAAATCACCTCAACGATCTCGGCAATCGCGGCGGCATGCTCGGCACCAATGTCACCGACCGATAGCGCCTTCGCGGCAGCCGGGAACTGCGCCTGCAACGGTTCCCCGGTCAGGCCACGCCGGGCACCGAACCGCTCCACCGCCTGCGCCCGTCGACGAGCCTCGACCCGGGTACAGCGCAGTTGGGCTTCGATCAGCTGCGGCAGGCCGCGAAAGCCCAGCTCGGTAGGCGCATTGCGGCAGTTCAGCTCGGCCAACACCTCCAGCTGCCGGTACTGCAACCGGACAACCTCAGCCTCCAGCTCCACAATCTCAGCAAGCAACAGCACGTCAGACGCCGTCGTAAGGTGCTCGATCACATGTTCGATTCTACTGTATCCAGCCTAGGCGGGCAAGCGTGACCGTCCAAGAATTGGCTTGCAAATTAAGGATAAACCGCAAGCCGGCAGCGAAACTCAAGCCTTACCCAACTCTTCTTCGCCGCGCTTTTGCCTTTCCTGTTAAGGCTCCTGGCCAAGGGAACGGGTGCCACGGCGAATTTTGTTATGCTGGCCCAACGCTGCCGGCCGGACGTTGGATCGGACCCAGGAGGCCTTGATGAACCTTCCGCAGATCGTAAGCCGGGACGAATGGCTTGTTGCGCGCAAGGAATTGCTCGCTCGGGAAAAGGCAATGACCCGCGCGATCGACGAGCTCAATGCCGACCGGCGCCGGCTGCCGATGGTGTTGGTGGACAAGCCCTACAAGTTCGAAGGCCCAGCAGGGACGGTCGGGCTGCTCGACCTGTTCGACGGCAGCCGCCAGTTGATCGTGCAGCACGTGATGTGGTTGGCCGACGAGAGCCGGGCCTGCCCGAGTTGCACCGCCGACGTGGACGAGATGGCGGACGGGTTCTTCACCCACCTACGCGCGCGTGACACCAACCTGGTGCTGGTTTCGCGTGGACCGCTGGACGAGATGCAGCGTTACCAGAAGGAACGCGGCTGGACGGTGCCCTGGTATTCATCGGCCGGCAGCGACTTCAACTACGACTACCACGTCACGATGGACGAGTCGGTGGCGCCGGTCGAGTACAACTACCGTTCGCACGCCGAGTGGCAGGCCAACGGCGCCACCCTGGTTAAGCCGGGCGAGTCGGCGGAGCTGCCCGGGCTGAGCTGCTTCCTGCGCGATGACTCGGGCCACGTCTACCACACCTACTCGACCTACGGCCGGGGCACCGATCGGCTTGGCGGCGGCTACCCGTACCTCGACATCACCGCGCTCGGCCGGCAGGAGTCCTGGGAGGAGCCGAAGGGACGGGCCGAAAACGCCTGGGCCGCCTGCCCCGACTTCTCCGACCTGCGTCCGAACGGCTAGCCGGGTCCATTACGGCGCCGGCCGAAGCGGTGCGTCCGGCGCAGCCACCGACTCCGCCAGCACCTGACGAAAGTCCTCCACTAGCCGGCCGATTGCGGTGGATTCGAACTCAGCCCGGCTGTACTGGACGGTGCCGATCAACTCCTGCGGCGATATCAGGTTGAGCGCCCACAGCATGCCGTTCGGGATGTCAGGACAGTCACCCTCGGCAAGCAGCCGGGTATGCACCTCGGCGTAGCACAGGTCGCCGACCTGCTCGGCGGCTGTCTGGACCGGTGCCTGCACCATCTCGAAGGCCATCGGCGTGCGCCCATCCCGCGGGTCCGTGCTGAACAGCTCCGGCGCCAGCGGTTCGATAAGCGCGAACGGAATGTCGTGCGAGTATGCCGCCAGGCAGTTGACCCGGGTCCGGCCGAGCACGTCACGGAAGGTTCGGCAGCCGGCGATGTCGGTGCGGACGGGCAGGAAGTTCATAAACGGTCCCACCGTGTCGTGGAACCGGCTGTCGGTGCGGCCGGTGGTGAACGGCGGCACCACCAGGTCGGTGTCGCCGGTGATCCGGTGTGCCAGCAGGTAAAACGCCGACAGCAGCACCATGAACGGCGAGCAGCGGGTGTCGGCGGCCAGCCGCCCGACGGTGCTGATCGAGTCGCCGGCGATCCGGAAGTTCTGCATCGCGTAGCTGCCGGCGGCGGACGGCACGGCCGGCGGCCTCATCGGCAGCCGGAACATCCGGGCGTCCCGAAGTGTCTCCCGCCAGAACTCCGTGAACGGGCGGAGCGCCGCCGAATCAGCGTCGGCCCGCTGCTCCCGGCAGTACTCGCGGTACTGGTGAACTTCATGCAGCGTCACGTCGAAGCCCCGCCGGCGGGCATAACAGCTGAGCAGGTCGCGGATGAGCACCTGCATCGACCAGGCATCGCCGGCGATGTGGTGGACGGTCAGCACCAGCACTGCGTCCTGCTCGTCGAACCGGCCGAGCACTGCCCGCAGCAACGGCAGGTTCGAGACCGGGAACGGCTCGGCCTCGATCTCGGTCATCAGCTGCTCGCAGCGGAACTCGCGGCCGGCCCCGGCCGAGTCGGCGAGCTCTCGAACCAGCAATCGGGCGGAAGACGGCGGGTGCACGACCTGGTAGCGCGGAACGGCCTGCCGGGCGATCGAGGTGCGCAGGATCTCGTGCCGAACCACCATGTCATCCAGCGCGGCCTGCAACACCGCAACGTCGATCGGGCCGGTCAGCCGCCAGCCGCCGACCAGGGTGTGCCGGTCGCCGAACGCGCCGCGGCTGTCGCCCTCGTCCAGCATGCAGAAGAATTCCTGGTTGTAGGACAAGGCAAATTCCTTGACCACGCCAGGATCTATCTCGTTGTCTCCGCTGAGCTGCGCCGGCAAACTGGTCATGCCCCATGCTGTGCGTGGGCGACCGTCGTCGGCACCTTCCCGCTTGCGACAGAACGAGTCGGATGACCGGTTGCTGATCGTCATGAATGAGCTATCCAGAAGCTGTTGCCAGCAGCTATTTGTGTAATTATCACCCGATTGAGCTGGGTTGCTTCGCGCCCCGAGTGGGTGCGGGCTGTCCCCCACAGCCCCCGAGACTCGAGGTGGACATCCTCATGTCATTCAATTCGACCGGACCGCTGCGACACCGCAACTTCGCCTGGTTTTGGGCCGGCCAGTCGGCATCCATCGCCGGCAACGGCATCTTCAAGGTCGCGCTTCCGTTGGAGGTGCTGCGGCTGACCGGCAACCCGTTCGACCTCGCGCTGGTGCTGGCGGTGGACCAGATCCCGACCGTGCTGCTCCTGTTGATCGGCGGTGCACTGGTCGACCGGATCTCCCGGCGACTGATCATGCTCGCTTCGGACCTGGTTAACGGGGCGGTGCTGCTGGTGCTCACCCTGCTGATCGTGACCGGTCAGCTCGCGCTCTGGCACATGCTGTTGTTCGCATTCCTCTCAGGGACCGCCATCGCGGTGTACCTGCCGGCCTCCTCGGCGATCGTGGCCGACATCCTGCCTCCGCCACTCCTCGCGGCCGGCAATTCGATGATGTCGTTAAGCCAGTCGGTCGGGCAGTTCTTGTTCGGCCCGCTGGTGGGTGGGGTCATCGTGGCGGTCTTCGGGATCGACTGGGGGTTCGGTATAGACGCGCTCACCTTCCTGGCCAGCGCCGGTTGCCTGGCCATGATCCGCGGGCTGGCTGCCGTGCTGGGGACGCAGAAGCAGTCCTCGGTGCTGACCGACGTCAAGGTCGGGCTGGGCTACACCCGGTCCCGGCGCTGGCTATGGTGGAACATGATTGCGATCGGCATCGCCAACCTGGCGGCTTACTTGCCGTTGTTCGTGGTGTTGCCGCTGCTGGTGACCCACTCGTTCAAGGCCGGCTCGGTCGCACTGGGGCTGATCTACGCCGGCAGCGGCCTCGGCGGGGTCGCTGCTTCGATCTACGGCAAGCGGAGCAAGACACCGGCGCGTCCGCTGCTCACGATGTGGGTAACGCTGGCGGTCGGCTCGCTGTCGGTCTGCCTGGTGGGCGCCTCGCCGGTGATCCCGCTTGCGGTGATGTTCTCGGCGACCATGTGGGCGGCGGTGACCTACGCCAACATCGTGTGGTTCACCGAACTGCAAGCGCGAGTGCCCTCGGCGTTGCTGGGCCGAATCATGTCGCTGGACCTGCTGTTCTCCATCGCCCTCGGCCCGGTGGCGTTCTTCCTCGGTGGGCTCGGGGCCGACCAGTTCGGGGCGCGGGCCACCATGATCGCCGGTGGTCTGATCGCAACGGCCACGGCGGTGGTTGCCTTCGTCCCGCGGGTACTGGAACCAGACGAGCTACCGGTGGCCGACCCGGCGTTGCAGACCCAATCCGCGTCCTGATCCAGCCTGCGCAAGCTGGAAGTTCCATGGCCGCCTGGCTCTGGCTGATATTCAAACGATGCCGAACAGCCTTGAAAGCCTAGTTCCGTTCCGGATTTCGGTAGCCGACTCGGAACTAGCCGACCTGGGTGATCGGCTGGCCCGAACTCGATGGGCACACGAGCTGCCCGGTCAGGATTGGACCTACGGCGTCGGACTGGACTACCTACAGAAGCTGGTGGACTACTGGCAGAACGGCTACCAGTGGCAGGTCTGGGAGGATCGGCTCAACCGCTACCCGCAGTACTACACCACGATTGACGGCCAGCTGGTGCACCTGTTGCACGTCCGCTCATCGCGGCCGGACGCCATCCCGCTGGTGCTGAGCCACAGCTGGCCCGGCTCGGTCGCCGATTACATCGAGGTGATCGACGCACTCACCGAACCGGCCGGCGACGAGCCCGCGTTTCATCTGGTCATTCCGTCGCTGCCCGGCTTCGGCTTCTCCGGGCCGACCACCGAGCCGGGCTGGGGCACCACCCGGATCGGCCGAGCGTGGGCCGAACTGATGCACCGGCTGGGTTACCACCGCTACGGGGCCGGCGGCAACGACATCGGCTCCCGGGTGTCCATGGCGTTGGCCCTGCATGCCCCGGACGAGGTGATCGGCGTGCACGTCACCCAGATCTGGTCCGAGCCGCGCGGCGATGCCGGCGAGCTGGACGGGCTATCCGAGGCCGATAAAGCCGGGCTGGAGACCCGCGCTTGGTTCAAGGCCAACTACGGTGGTTACGCCGTCCTGCAAAGTCAGCAGCCACAGACCTTGGCGCACGCGCTGGCCGACTCACCGACCGGATTGCTCGCCTGGTACGGCCAGATCTATCAGGACGAAGTGTCGCCAGATGCCATCCTCACCGACGTGACGATCACCTGGCTGACCGGCACGGTCGCCTCGAACCTGCGGCTGTTCTACGAGAACAAGCTGGCCGGCCTGCCCACCGAACCCACCCGGGTGCCGGTCGGGCTGGCCCAGTTCACCAACGACTTCGTTTCAATCCGCCACTTCGCCGAGCGCGACCATCACAACATCGTGTCCTGGAACACCTACGACGCCCCGGGCCACTATGCCGCGCGGCAGTCGCCTGACCTGCTGGTCGGCGACATCCGGCAGTTCTTCGCCGGCCTGCGCTAACTAGCCTTTAATGGACGATGAACCCCGCGACTACCAACCCACCGGCAAAGACCGCTACGCCCGCTGGCGAGACATCACAATGGCGCGCCCGAAGGGATTCGAACCCCTAACCTCTTGATCCGTAGTCAAGTGCTCTATCCGTTGAGCTACGGGCGCAATGTGGACCGAGGGCTTACTCTAGCCGGTCGGCTGAGGGCGGCCAAAACCGCCAACCTGCTCGTCGACCCAGCAAGGCGGATACCGCGGAGGCTCGGGGATTTGAACCCCGGATGGGTGATAACCCAAACCGCATTAGCAGTGCGGCGCCATAGACCGGACTAGGCGAAGCCTCCTCGGATCGTCCAGGAGCAGGACGAACCGTCAGGCGCACACCTTACTGCGCCGGGAGAACCGGGGCCAAACCACCCCGGGCCGGCCGGCCAAACAACTCAGTCGGTGCCGACCGCCGGCATCACGATGCCGTCAACGAAATCGACCAGCTCGGCGTCGACAACCGGTTGCCGGCGCACCAGCAGCCGGTACACCAGGGTGCCCGCCAACACGTCCGGAACCAGGGCGCGCACCGCGTCCGGACGAACCTCGCCCCGGGCCACGCCGCGTTCGAGCAGGTCGATCAGGGCCTGCTTGCGTGGGTCGTAGAAGTCGCATTCGAACGTGGCGCAGAATTCCTGGTCGCGCAACGACTCGCCCATGATCGATCGCATGGCATCGCCGTGCGGGCCGGTCATCGCTTCGGCGGCCTGGCGCACCAGGGACAGGATCGCGTCCCGGGTACTCACGGTGTCGTCGAGCTGCGGGCCGGCCACACTCGATAGCGGACCGGACAGCAGGCAGCCGATCGAGTCCACCACCAAGTCCTGCTTGGTCGGCCAGCGCCGGTAGATCGACGCCTTGCCGGTCTGGGCTCGGGCGGCGACCGACTCGATGGTCACGCTGCCGTAGCCGCCATTGGCTAGTTCGGTGATGGTGGCGTCCCGGATCGCCTGCTCCAGCTCGGCCCCTCGCTTGCGTTGGCGACCCGGCTCCTCACCGTTGTCGGAGGCATCTGCGAAATTAGCTGGTGCCGACGACATGGCTGGCCGCATCCTTTCTGCTACCGCGTCCCAAGTGTTGGACGGCTCTGTGGACGCCTGGGTGGAGGCATAGTGCACGTTTGCGTTTCTTACTGACCGTCGGATAGTCTACCGCAGTAGAGAACGAGTGCGTCTCTTCCAATGCTGTTAGTACCAGATATGGCATTCCTGCGCTCGATCGGAGCGCCCGATGCCCGCGCCGGACGGCAGACCGTACGGCGAACTCCGCAATACAAGGAGAGTCGTGACCACGACAGAGCACTCCGGCGTCGCCCAGCGAGGCGCGCGCCGGGCCGCACATCCCGGCCTGACCCTGTTGATCATCGCCGGTGCCCAGCTCATGATCGTGCTGGACGGCACGATCGTGAACATCGCGTTGCCGAAGATGGGCGTGTACTTCGACAAGAACCAGACCGACATGACCTGGGCGATCAACGCCTACACGCTGGCCTTCGGTGGCCTGCTGCTGCTCGGCGGCAGGGCCGGTGACATCCTCGGCCGCCGCCGGATGTTCATGATCGGACTGTCCCTGTTTACCATCGGCAGTTTCCTGGGCGGCCTCGCGCACAGCTTCGAATTCCTGCTCGTCGGCCGGGTCATCCAGGGCGTCGGCGGCGCCATCGCCTCGCCGACCGCGCTGTCGCTGATCACCACCGAATTCGAGGAAGGCCCCGCCCGAACCAGGGCGTTCGCGGTGTTCTCCGCGGTGGCCGGTGCCGGTGCCGCGCTCGGCCTGCTACTGGGCGGCGTGCTCACCGAGTACCTCACCTGGCGCTGGGTGCTGTTCGTCAACGTCCCGATCGGGATCGCGCTGGTGATCGGTGCCTACCTCTACGTCCATGAATCGGAGCGGCTGAGTGGCCGGTTCGACTGGTACGGCGGCCTGCTGTCCACGGTCGGCATGGCCTCTCTGGTCTACGGCTTCATCCACGCCGCGTCCAAGGGCTGGGCCAACACCATCACGGTCGGTGCCTTCGCGCTGGCGGCCGTGCTGCTCGGCATCTTCCTGGTGCTGGAGTTCCGGCTCAGCTACGCGATGATGCCGCTGCGCACGTTCCGCGATAAGAACCGCTCCGGTGCCTACATCGTCATGCTGATCATCGGCGCCGCGATGTTCGGGATGTTCTTCTTCGTCACCTACTTCGTCCAGCTGGTGCTTGGCTACTCGCCGCTGAAGTCCGGCCTGGCGTTTCTGCCGGTCGCCTTCGTGATCGGGATCGCCGCCCAGCTCTCGGCAGCCATGCTGCCCCGGCTGGGTGCTCGGAACCTGATCATCTTCGGCTCGGTGGTGATGGCCGGCGGCCTGTTCTGGCTGTCCACCATCAGCGCCAACTCCAGCTACCTGGGCCACCTGCTGCCCTGCCTGCTGGTGATGGCCTTCGGCATCGGCTGCATCTTCGTCCCGCTTACCACGGTCGCGGTGTCCGGCGTCGAACCGCATGAGGCCGGCCTGGCCTCGGCGCTGCTGAACGTCGGTCAGCAGGTCGGCGGCTCGATCGGGCTCTCGGTGCTGACCACGGTCTTCGCCACCGCCTCCCGCAGCGAAAGCAAGCACCAGGCCAAGCAGCTGGCCGGCCTGATTCAGTCCGGCAAGCAACCGCAGACCGTGCTCCAGCACTTCCAGGAACTGTCCCAGCAGGCCGTTGGCAACGTGAAGATCTCGCTGGCGGCCCGCACCGACGGCACCGCCAATCACGCATTCCACGTGGTGCTGGCCCAGGGCTCGGCCCGCGGCTTCCTGACCGCGGCGATCTTCGCGGTGATCGCCGTCGTGGTCACGGTCACCATGATCAAGACTGGCAAGACCCAGGCGCCGGTGGTGGCCGAAGCATCGGTGCCGGTGGCCTGAGCAAGGACATAACACGGCGAACGGGCCGGTCATCGTTGAGATGGCCGGCCCGTTCCCGTGCCAGAACCCTTCGGCGACACAACAACCTGCCTGGCTCGCACGTCAACGGGTAGGAAGTAGATCCGAAGGAGCGCAGGTGACGTTCGAGGAATACGCCCGGCAGCACACCGGACAGTTGCTTCGGCTGGCGACCGTGCTCGCCGACGACCGAGGCACCGCCGAAGACGTGGTGCAAGAAGTGCTGATCCGCGCGCACCGCAACTGGCCGAAGATCAGCAAGCTCAGCTACCCGCACGCCTACCTGCGGCGGATGGTGGTCAACGAAAGCATCTCCTGGCGGCGTAAATGGGGGCACGTGCAGGCGGTGCCCGACCTAGAGCTCGAACGATCAACGGCCGGTCACGAGGGACGGCACGCCGATCGGGACGAGCTGCTCGCCCAACTGCGCATACTCGGTCCGAAGGTCCGGGCAGCAATCGTGCTGCGCTACTTCGAGGGCCTATCCGATGCCGAGATAGCCGAGTCGTTGCACTGCCAGCAGGTCACCGTGCGCGGCTACATCTATCGGGGATTAAAGGCCCTGCGGATCGAACTAGCCAACACCGAGCAGCAGCACGCTGTTGCCATGGTTCGCCAAGATCGGAGAGCCCAGTCATGAGAACCGAGAACGACCTGCGAGTCGCGCTGTACCACCGGGCAGACCAGGCACCGGACGCCGCGCAGGCGCTAATCGTGCGAGCCCTCGCCGACCAGCATCGGCCTTCGGTGACCCGAGCCCGGCTCAGCATGGCGATGGCGGTGGCGCTCGTCGCCGCCCTGATTGCGGTGCCGCTGGCGGTCAGACACCTCACGGCCTCCTCGAACGGCACCCGGCCGGCTTCGTCCCAGCCGAAGCAGATACCCGCGCTGAGCTGGGTAACCGCCACCAACGACGACTACCGAATCGGTCGTACCTTGACCGTCGGCAGCAAGGTGGAGATCCTCGACATCCAGACTCCTGACTTCAGCGAATGGGCGTTGGCAGATTTCGCCCCGGGCACCTTCGACACGTCGCTGGTCGCCCGCGCCACCCCGATCGTGGTGGACGGCCACCCGGGCTACTTCGCGAAGGCGAGCGGGGCTCCGCACGCCGCCTCCTATCTGCCCGAGCTGTTGTCACCGCTGGTCAACGGCTCGTTCGCCCACGGTCACGGGTACTTCTCCACCGTGGCCTGGCAAATTGCCCCTGAGCACTGGGTGATGCTCGACCGATACGCGGTTCCGTCCCCGCGCCGAGACGCATCCGCGAGCCAGCCAGAGCTGCTCGCCTTCGCCGCCACCCTGCACCTCAAGGTCCGTACCGACCCGGTACGGCAGGTGTTTCGAGTCGGGTACCTGCCCGGTACCGGTTGGCAACTCAAGTCATTGACGATCTCCGACCTCGGCGACCTGCCGCTGGACAGCCTGCGCGAGGCCGTCCTGGTCGACGGCAACCGCACCGTCCAGATCAGCGTCGCCCGGCACTACCCAGGCTTTCAATACCCCGATCCGCATCGCCTCGTCGGCGACTACGTCATCGAGGTCAACCGGGACCGGTTGCACGACAGCGCGCTGGATGCCACCACCACCCGTCGAATCCTCGACTCGATCACACTCGCGGCCCACCCGGTCCATGAGGACGGCAGCTGGTTCCCGGTCAGCTCGATGCTTCCGTAGCGACGACGGCACGGCCGAAGGCGACCCCGGGCCGAGTCACCAGGTAGGACGGTGACAGGGAGGCCCAGTGACTATCGAGCGACCGGCGGCACTGCGCTACCAACCGCAGCACCGGACGCGCACCTCGCCTCTGGTAGCCAACCGACTCGGCATCGTCGCCGCGCTGGTGCTCGCCGGCCTGGTCGCCGTAGTGGTGATCATCGCGCCGCTGGCCGCCGATCGGATCCGTCCGCCCAGCACGGTCCTTGCGCCGCCGGCGAGCTACGACCCGAACTCGGCCGACGCGCTGAGCTGGGCGACCGTGACCACCAGTAATACCGTCACCCGAGCCATCTACCCGTCCCAACGGCTGGAGTCGCTGCTCATCGACCTGCCCGGGGACGAGCAGATCACCCGGCTCACCGACTTCGCCCCGGGCACCTTCGGGCTGGCCCGGATCGGCAACCCGGTGCCGGTCATCGTGGACGGACACTCCGGCTACTTCGGCAAGATTCGCACCCAGCAAGCCCCGGCCGGGGTCGGCTTCGATTCCGGCCCGGACTTCTACGCCGCCCAGCCGTCGGTTGCCTGGCAACTGGAACCGGGCCGCTGGGTGGTGCTGGATGGCGGCTTCGGCGCGGTCAAGACCACCAAGGATCAGCTGCTCGCTATCGCGCCCACCCTGGGGATTCAGGCGCGCACCGACCCGGTCCGGATCCCGCTCAAGCTCGGCTACCTACCAACCGGCTGGACGATTGACGACGTGACGTTCGGCGATGCCGGCCAACTCGGATCGCAGTACCCGAGCGTGTCCATCGATCTGCGGCAGGGCACGAACACCCTGACCTTCACCATGTCCAAGCTGAAGCCGGGCACCGTTGAGCCCAATATCCACCGGCAGGCCGGCGCCTACTGGTTGAGCTGCTTCGCCGGCCTCGGCGACACCGACCCGACGCTGGCCGGCCAGATCCTGAACGCGGCCACGGTGGCCGCCAAGCCGGACACCGAAAACGCCAGCTGGTTCCCGGTCGCAGCCCTGCTCAGCACTCGATGACGTTGACGGCCAGCCCGCCGCGTGAGGTCTCCTTGTACTTCACCTTCATGTCGGCCCCGGTGTCGCGCATCGTCCGAATCACCTTGTCCAGGCTGACGATGTGCCGGCCATCACCGCGCAGCGCGATCCGGGCGGCGTTGATCGCCTTCACCGCGGCCATTGCGTTTCGTTCGATGCAGGGCACCTGAACCAGGCCACCGATCGGGTCGCAGGTCAGGCCGAGGTTGTGTTCCATGCCTATCTCGGCGGCGTTCTCCACCTGCATCGGGCTGCCACCGAGCACCTCGCACAGCGCTCCGGCCGCCATGGAACATGCCGAGCCGACCTCGCCCTGGCAGCCGACCTCGGCCCCTGAGATAGAGGCATTCTCCTTGTACAGCACGCCGATCGCGGCGGCGGTGAGCAGGAACCGGATCACGCCCTGGTCGGTGGCGCCCGGCACGAACCGCCGGTAGTACAGCAGCACCGCCGGGATGATGCCGGCCGCGCCGTTGGTCGGCGCGGTCACCACCCGGCCACCGGCCGCGTTCTCCTCGTTGACCGCCAGCGCGAACAGGCTGACCCAGTCCATTACCCGGAGCGGGTCGGTGGAGAACGACTCCGCCGACAGCGTCTGGAACAGCTCCGGCGCGCGCCGGCGCACCTTCAGCCCGCCCGGCAACGTCCCCTCGTGCTGGGTGCCGGCCGCCACGCAGTCCTGCATCACCTGCCAGATCGCCAGCAGGCCGGCCTCGATGTCCCGGCCCGGCCACCGGGTCTGCTCGTTGCGCAGCATCAGCTGCGAGATCGGCAACCCGGTTGACGCGGCGTGCGCACACAGTTCGGCAGCGGTGGTGAACGGGTAGGGCAGCACGGTGTCGTCCGGCTTGATCCGGTCGGCACCGGTGGCGTGCTCGTCCACCACGAACCCGCCGCCTACCGAGTAATAGGTGCGTTCCCGGATCGGTGAATCGGTGCCGTCCGGGCCGGGCGCGGAGAACGCGGTGAACCGCATTCCGTTGGGGTGGAAGGGCAAAGTGGTACGCCGGTGCAGCAGCAGGTCCTCGGCGGTCAGCGTGACCGGGTACTTGCCCAGCAGCTGCACCTGTTCGGCCGCCCGAACCGCCTCATACCGCGGCCGGACGGTGGCGGTGTCGACGTCCTCCGGGGTTTCACCCTCCAGGCCGAGCACCACCGCGCGGTCCGAACCGTGGCCACGACCGGTGGCCCCGAGCGAGCCGAACAATTCCGCTCGCACTCGGCCGACCTGCGAGATCAGCCCGTCCTCGGCCAGCCCCAGCGCGAACATCCGGGCAGCCCGCATCGGCCCCACGGTATGGGACGAGGACGGCCCGATGCCGATCGAGAACAGGTCGAAGACGCTGATGGTCACCTAGTCATCATGCACCCAGCGCCGGTAAGCGGCAGTGCCCCGGATTGCCCGCCGGGTCAGGCGATCTTGAGGTTCACCACGATGTTGTCCCGGGTGGCCTTCGAGTACGGGCAGAACTGGTGGGCCAGCTCGACCAGCTCCTGGGCCTTTTTGGCGTCCACACCGGGAATGCTGACCTCGAGCTCAACGGCCAGCCCGACGCCGCCGTCCTCGGACGGTCCGAAGGAGACATGCGCGGTCACCGTGGAGGCAGAGGTGTCGACACCCTTGGTCTTGGCGCGGTTCTCCAGCGCGCCCTGGAAGCAGGCGGCATAACCGGCGGCGAACAGCGTTTCCGGGTTGACCGCCGGCTCCGGCGTGGTGCCGGGTTGGGCAAGGTCGAAGTCGACGAGGCCGTCAGCGCTGCGGACGTGGCCGGCGCGGCCGCCGTGGGCCGTGGCGGCGGTGGTGTAGGCGACCTTCTTCAACGCGACTGGCATGAGGCTCCTCGGTGGTCTGGGTGGCAATGGCATGCTGGTTCGATCATGCCTGAGGTCCAACATCCGACGCGTACCGGTCAATTCCTAACCATCGTCACCGAGGTGCTGGCGCTGTCGCCCCGGATGCGCCGGATTACCCTGACTTCATCGCAGATTGCCCAGCATTCCTGGCCCCTGGGTTGTGACATCGCGATCGTGCTCTTTTCGGCCGACCGCGAGATCCGGCGGCGTTACACCGTCCGGACGGTGAGCGGCGACCGGCTGCTGCTGGACGCCGTCCTGCACGGCCACGGGCCGGGTTCGGCCTGGGCCCAGTCGCTGCGAGTCGGTGACCAGGTGCGCTTCTTCGGCCCGCGCGGACAGTTGCCGCTGGCCGAGGCCGACTGGTTGCTCGCGCTGACCGACGAGTCCGGCCTGCCGGCGATCGCGGTGCTGGCCGAGGCGCTCGGCGAGCGTCCGATCAGCGTGCTGGCCGAAATCGCCGACGAGGCCGAGCAGTACCCACTTCCTGCGAACGCCGACGTCCGCTGGCTGCCGCGTAATGGCCGGCCGGCCGGTCATTGCGAACTGCTCGCCGAGGCGCTGACCGGCCTCGGCCCACCGGCCGGACACGGATTCGCTTATCTGCTAGGCGAATCCCGCGCGGTGACTCAGCTGCGCGATGCGTTGGGCGGCCTCGGCCTGGACCGGGGCTCGGTCTATGCGAAGGGGTACTGGAACCTCAACTCCCGCCCGACCAGATGACCGCCGCCGGATCGGCCAGCGCCCGTTCCAGCACCGCGCCGGCGGCGCCCAGCACCGCGGCTTCGGTGCCCAGCTCGGACGGCCGGATCCGGGTACCGGGGCCGGCCAGCACCCGCCGGTCCAGTTCGGCTGACAGCGGCGGAGCCAGCTGGTCGAACAGCTGGGCGTAGAGGCCGCCGAGCACCACCGCCGGCAGGTCCAGCACGTTCAGCAGCGACGCCAACCCGACGCCCAACGCGGTGCCGGCCTGCCGCACCGCGGCCAATGCGGCCGGCTCACACCCGCTGACCGCGGCCAGTAGCGCGGCCGGATCGGGTTGGCCGGCCGCGCGCAGCAGCACGTCCTGGCCGGCGTACTGCTCCAGGCAACCCCGGCCGCCGCAGCCGCAGCTCGGGCCGTCCCGCTCGATCACCACGTGTCCCAGCTCGCCGGCGAAGCCGGCCACACCGCGGAACAGGGCGCCGCCCACCACCAGGCCGGCGCCGACGCCGATCTCGCCGGAAACATAGACGAAGTCGTCATCGGCCACCGGCTCCGACCGCCGCCAGCCCAGCGCACCGAAGTTGGCCTCGTTGTCCACCTGGATCTCGGCCAGCTCCAGCAGCTCGGCCAGCTGCGAGCCGAGCGGAACCCCGGTCAGCGCCGGTAGGTTCGGCGCCCGCATGACTACCTGCTCGGCGCTCACCACCCCGGGCACCGCGAGCGCGGCCCCGATCAGCGGAGCAGCCAGCTCGTCCCGCAGCTGCCCGCACAATTCGGCCACCGCGTGCAGGATGTCGGCCGGTCGCCGGGTCCGGTTGTCCACCGGCAGCCGCCGGCTGGCCCGCTCGATGCCGGGCAGGTTCAGCAGGCAGCCGGCGATGTAGTCGACGTTGATCTCGATGCCCAGCGCCACCGGTCCGTCCGGGTTCAGCGATACCGGCCGAGCCGGCCGACCGACCCGCGGGCTGGGCGCGGCGCCCTCGGTCAGAATGCCCTGAGCCAATAAGGCATCCACCAGGCTGGACACGGTTGCCTTGGTCAGCCCGGTGCGCTGGGCCAGCTCGGTCCGGGAGCCGGGCGCCTCGGCCACCGCGCGGCTGACCAGGCTCAGGTTGTGCCGGCGCACGGTCTGCTGGCCGGCCGGTCGCGATCCGGTCGGAATCCTCGAGCCGGTCACGGCATACCCATCGGATCGGCCCGTTACCGGTTGAGGTACTTGCCTGCTGCGTCGGCGTACCGCTGTCGAAGGCCGGCGGTGACCGGCCCGTCGAACCCCTCCGGCGCCAGCTGCGGCCAGGCTGGCGGGGCATCAGAACCGGCCAGCACCCAGGCCGCCTGCCGAGCCGCGCCGTCGGCCACGTACTCGCCGGGGACCGGCACCCGCACCGGCACTGCGAACACGGTCGGCGCGATCCGGCGCACCGCCTCCGACCGAGCGGCACCTCCTACCAGCTGCACGCCGGTAACCGAAACCCCCTGGCCGGCCAGCGCGGTCAGGCCGTCGGCGAGTCCACACAGCATGCCTTCGACCGCGGCCCGGGCCAGGTTGGCCGGGGTGGCACTGGCCAACGTCAGGCCATGCACGGCGCCCGTCGCGTCCGGTCGGTTCGGTGTGCGCTCACCTTCTAGATAGGGGACGACGGTGAGGCCGTCCGCGCCGGGCGTGGCCGATAACGCCAGCCTGCTGAACTCATCCGGTCCGACACCGAGTAGCCGAGCGGCCGCGTCCAGCACCCGGGCCGCGTTCAGCGTGCAGACCAGCGGCAGGAACGCCCCGGTGGCATCACTGAAGCCGGCCACCAGCCCGCTGGCGTCAGCGGGCGGGAGGTCGCTGCGGGCGCAGGCCACCCCGGAGGTGCCCAGCGACACCAGCACGTCGTCGCCCAGCTGAACGCCCAGTACCGCGGCCGCATTGTCACCGGCGCCCGGGCCGATCAGCAGTTCGCCGGCCGACTGGTCGATCCGGTAACCCACCGCGGCCGGGCCGAGTACGGCCGGCAATACCGCAGGGCGGCCCAGCGCAGCCGCCAGCAGGTCCGTCCGGTACTGCCCGGACCGGCCGTCGAAGTACCCGGTTCCGGAGGCGTCCGAACGATCGGTGACGATGGCCTCGATGCCGAGTGGGCCGCCGAGCTCGCGGGCCAGCCGCCAGCTCAGCCAATCATGCGGCAGGCACACCGCGGCGGTCCGGCCGGCGTGCGCCGGCTCGTGTTCGGCCAGCCAGCGCAGCTTGGCGATGGTGAACGAGGCGAGCGGGACGCTGCCCACCGCCTGCGCCCAGAACTGCGACCCGCGTTCGGCGACCAGGTCGGCCGCTGCGGCGGCGGATCGGGTGTCGTTCCACAGCAGTGCCGGCCGGACCACGGCGCCGTCCTCATCGAGGCAGATCATGCCGTGCTGTTGGCCGCCGATGCTGACCGCGCTGACGTCGTCCAGTCCACCGGCCTCGGCCAGCGCCTGCCGCAACGCCTGCCACCAGGCTTCCGGGTCGACCTCGGTGCCGGCCGGGTGCGCGGCTCGTCCCTGCCTGAGCAGCGCACCGG
Organism: Jatrophihabitans sp.; assembly: GCA_035248685.1. GTDB lineage: Bacteria > Actinomycetota > Actinomycetes > Mycobacteriales > Jatrophihabitantaceae > Jatrophihabitans_A. The sequence continues at coordinate 3,278 of DATFHF010000020.1, read as the reverse complement.
TTTCGGCGTCGCGGATCACTACCTTGCACGCCTGGGTGGACGAGTCGACGCCGGCGACCAAGCCAGGCATTAGCTGACCACCACTTCGCTCCGCTCCTCCTCGCTGACGCTCGGTGGATGCTCAGTCAGCTCTAACGCCGGTCAGGTGCTCCAGGGCCAGCTGGTTGAGCCGGACGAACCCGTAGCCGGCCTGGCCGACCTGGTCCGGGTCGAAGTCCTCGAAGGCGGACCGGTCGGCAAGCAGCTCGGCGTAGCCCTCACCGTCAGCCAGGGTCGGGGTGGCCAGCTCGGTGACCCGGGCGTCGGCCAGCGCCTGCTGCACCTCAGGGTCGGCTCGGAACGCCGCTGCCCGGTGCTTGAGCAGCAGGTAGCTGCGCATGTTTGCCGACACCGAATCCCAGACGCCGCGGTAGTCCTCGGTCCGGGACGGCTTGTAGTCGAAATGCCGCGGCCCGGTGTAGGCCGGTGTGCCCTCCGGCCCGCTGTGTTCGAGCAGATCCACCAGGGCGAACGCGTTCATCAGATCGCCATGGCCGAACACCAGATCCTGGTCGAACTTGATACCGCGCTGGCCGTTGAGGTCGATGTGGAACAGCTTGCCGTGCCACAGCGCCTGGCCGATGCTGTGCACGAAGTTGAGCCCGGCCATCTGCTCGTGCCCAACCTCCGGATTGACGCCGACCAGCTCGGGACGATCCAGGGTGTCGATGAAGGCCAGTGCGCTGCCCACCGTCGGCAGCAGGATATCCCCCCGTGGCTCGTTCGGCTTCGGCTCGAGCGCGAACCGCAGCGGGTAGCCCCGGTCGGTGACATAGCTGGTGAGCAGGTTCATCGCCTCCCGGTACCGGTCGAGCGCAGCCCGGACGTCCTTGGCGCTGTCGTACTCCGATCCCTCGCGGCCGCCCCAGAGCACATAGGTCTGCGCACCCAGCTCGGCGGCCAGGTCGATGTTGCGCAGCACCTTGCGCAGCGCGTACCGGCGCACCCGCCGGTCATTGCTGGTGAAGCCGCCGTCCCGGAAGACCGGGTGGGTGAACAGGTTGGTAGTCACCATCGGCACTACCAGGCCGGTCTCGGCCAGGGCCTCGCGGAACCGAGCCAGCTGCTTGTCCCGGTCGGCCGGCGAGCTACCGAATGGAATCAGGTCGTCGTCGTGGAAGGTGATGCCGTAGGCGCCGAGCTCGGCCAGCTTGTGCACCGCCTCCACCGGATCCAACGGGGACCGGACGGCGTCGCCGAACGGATCCCGGCCGAGCCAGCCGATCGTCCAGAGTCCGAAGGAGAAGCGATCGAGCTTAGTGGGGGTGAGTTCCGGGGTTGTGGTGGCCATCTGCCAGTACCTCGATCCGAGGGTGCCGTCCTGCTGGATTTGTTCATCCTCTGAACTTATTGGTTAATGGTAACCCGATCGGCGCCATCTTCGAAAGCGACGCCGGCGCCGACCGTGGTTGGATTGGGCATGCCGAACTCTTCGCGTGCCGGCCTTCCCGCCGGGCCGGACGACCTGGTCGACCTTGCCGCGCTGACGTCGGCCTACTACGACCAGCAGCCCGACGTCAGCCAACCCGAGCAGCGGGTCAGCTTCGGCACGTCCGGTCACCGTGGTTCATCGCTGTCGACCACCTTTAATGAGAACCACATCCTGGCCACCAGCCAGGCGATCTGTGAGTACCGGGCCGGTCAGGGCATCGACGGCCCGCTCTACCTCGGCGCCGACACTCATGCGCTGTCCGAGCCGGCCACCCGCTCGGCGCTCGAGGTGTTCGCGGCCAACGAGGTGACGGTGCTCATCGACTCGCGCGGCGGGTACACCCCAACGCCGGCGGTGTCCCGGGCGATCCTCGACTTCAATGCCGACCGAGCGATGCATCGGGGCGACGGTGTGGTGGTGACCCCGTCGCACAACCCGCCGAGCGACGGCGGTTTCAAGTACAACCCGCCGGACGGCGGTCCGGCGGGCACCGACATCACCGGCTGGATCCAGAACCGGGCCAACGAGTTGCTCGCCGGTGGACTGGCCGACGTCCGGCGGATCGACTACGAGCGGGCCGTCGCCTCGGAGTACGTGTCCGGCTTCGACTTTCTGGATAACTATGTGTCGGCGTTGGAACGGGTACTCGATCTGGGCGCTGTCGCCCAGGCCGGCGTGCGAATCGGCGCCGACCCGTTGGGTGGCGCGTCGGTGGCCTACTGGGATGAGATCGGGTCCCGTTATCGCCTGGACCTAACCGTGGTCAACCCGGACGTCGACCCGCAGTTCGGCTTCATGACCCTCGACTGGGACGGCAAGATCCGGATGGACTGCTCGTCGCCGTCGGCGATGGCGTCGCTGATCGGCCGGCAGCAGGATTTTGACATAGCCACCGGCAACGACACCGACGCCGACCGGCACGGCATCGTGACCCCGGACGCCGGCCTGATGAACCCGAACCACTACCTGGCCGTCGCGATCGGCTACCTGTACTCGCACCGGCCGGGCTGGCGGCCCGACGCCGCGGTCGGCAAAACCCTGGTCAGCTCGTCCATGATCGACCGGGTGGCCGAGGACCTCGGCCGGAAGATGCTCGAGGTGCCGGTGGGCTTCAAGTGGTTCGTGCCCGGCCTGCTCGACGGTTCGATTGCCTTCGGCGGTGAGGAATCCGCCGGTGCGTCGTTCCTGCAGCGCGACGGTGGGGTGTGGACTACCGACAAGGACGGCATCATCGCCTGCCTGCTGGCGTCGGAGATCCTGGCGGTGACCGGGGAGTCGCCGAGCGCGCACTACCGCAAGCTGACCGCGCGGTTCGGTGAGCCGGCGTACGCCCGGATCGACTCGCCGGCCACCCGGGAGCAGAAGGCAGTGCTCGGCAAGCTGTCCCCGGAGCAGGTCACCGCATCGACGCTAGCCGGCGACCCGATCACCGCTCGGCTAACCATCGCCCCGGGCAATGGGGCCTCGATCGGCGGGCTGAAGGTCACCACCGAGCGCGGTTGGTTCGCCGCCCGGCCGTCCGGCACCGAAGACGTGTACAAGCTGTACGCCGAGTCGTTCGCCGGGCCGGAGCATTTGGCGCTGATCCAGGACGAGGCGCGCGCCATCATCGCCGCCGCGCTCGGCTAAGCGGCTAGTTTCCAGCGGTAGCGGCCGGGCTCTCGGCGTCGTTGCCGCCGGTCGCAGCTACAGGTTTGGCATTCGCGATCGCGATAACTGAGGGTCGGCTAACCCGATCCAGCTTGGCGTCCAGTTTCATTTTCAGCCTGGCGGCGTCCCGCTGGACGATGCTGACGTACACCGTCTT
>DATFHF010000019.1:0-49328 GCA_035248685.1 Jatrophihabitans sp. | reverse complement strand
GCTATCGATCGCGCCGGCCAGTGCCGACACATCCCCGAATGGGACGAAACGCACCGGCCCGGGCAGCGGCTCGAACGGCAGCCGCTTCGGCGGGTTGCCGGTGATGGCCAGCGAGCCCATGGTGCGGCCGTGGAAGCTGTTGTCGGCAGCAACCAGGGTGAGCCGGCCACCGGCCGTGTCCTGCGCCCGGCCGTGCAGCCGAGCCAACTTGATCGCGCATTCGTTGGCCTCGGTGCCGTCGTTGGTGAAGAACACCCGAGCGTCCGGCGCCTGAAGGATCGACTGGAGCTTCTCGGCCAGCTCGATGCCCGGGACGTGCATGGCCAGGTTCGAGGTGTGCGCGATTTGGCTGACCTGAGCGCTGACCGCGTCGACGATGGCCGGGTGGGCGTGCCCGAGCGCGGATACCGCGATACCGCCGATGAAATCGAGGTACTGCCGGCCGTCCAGGTCGACCACCCGGCTGCCCCGGCCGCCGGCCAGCCCGATCGGCGGGGTGCCGTAGTTGTTCATCATCGCGGCCGACCAGCGCCGGCGCATCGACTCGTTGCTCGTCGGTTCGGAATTCATAGCGCCGGCCCGTCCGGAAGCACCATGGTGCCGATCCCTTCGCTGGTGAAGATCTCCAACAACAACGCGTGCAGCTCGCGACCGTCCAGCACCGTCGCCGCCGGAACACCGGCCCGCACAGCGCGCAGGCAGGCCTCCATCTTCGGCGCCATACCGGCGTCCAAGCCAGGGAGTAATCGGGCGAGTTCGGCGGCCCGGATCTCGGCGATCACCTCGCCGGTGTCCGGCCAGTCGGCGTACAGGCCGGACACGTCGGTAAGCATGATCAGCTTCTCGGCGTGCAGGGCGGCCGCCAGCGCCGCGGCCGCGGTGTCGGCGTTGACGTTGTAGGACAGCCCGTCCCGGCCGCGGGCCACCGTGGCGATTACCGGAATCCGGCCGGCGTCCAGCAGTGCGGTGACCACACTCGAATCCACCGCGACCACATCGCCGACCTGGCCGAGGTCGACCGGCATACCGTCCACCATCGCGGTCCGCGGTTCGGCAATGAGCAGGCCGCCGTCCTCGCCGGACAGGCCGACCGCGAACGATCCGCGGTCGTTGATCAGGTTGACGATGTCACCGTTCACCTGACCGGCCAGCACCATCCGCACCACCTGCATGGCCTCGCCGGTGGTCACCCGTAGCCCGCCGCGGAATTCGGTACGGATGCCGAGCCGGGTCAGCTGCTCGGTGATCTGAGGACCGCCGCCGTGTACCACCACCGGCCGCAGGCCGGCGTAGCGCAGGAACAGCACGTCCTCGGCGAAGGCCTGCCGCAGCCGCGGTGAGCTCATCGCGTTACCGCCGTACTTGATCACCACCACCTTGCCGTGGAAGCGGGCGATCCAGGGCAGCGCGTCGATCAGCGTCGCCGCCTGCTGGCTGGCCAGGATCAGTTCGCTGCGCTCGCTCATGGGGCAAGGCCGTTGCTGGATAGGCCGGCAACCTCGTCCAAGCCGAGCATCAGGTTGGCGTTCTGGATGGCCTGACCGGCCGCGCCCTTGCCGAGGTTGTCGATTGCGCTGAGCACGATCACCCGGCCGGAGCTCTGGTCGATGCCGGCCTGGAGGTGGACCGAGTTCGAGCCCAGGGTCGCCGCGGTATGCGGCCAGCGCCCGTCCGGCAGCACCTGCACGAAGGGTTCGTTCGGGTAGGCCCGCGCCAGCACCTCGCGCACGTCGGGGGCGGTCAGCCCGCCGGCGGCCGGCAGCGCGGTCACAGTCGCCAGGATGCCGCGGGGCATCGGCGCCAGCACCGGCGTCATCGACAACGTGCTGGCGCCGCTGGCCTGAAGGATCTCGGGTACGTGCTGGTGGCAGCCGACCTTGTACGGCGACAGGTCCGACAGCACTTCACTGGCCAGCAGGTTCGGCCTGGTCACCCGGCCCGCTCCGGACGTTCCGGAGGCCGCGACTACCACCACGTCGGCCGGCTGGACGCAGCCGGCGGCGATCAGCGGGGCCAGCCCGATAATCACCGCCACCGCATAGCAGCCGGTGTTGGCGACCCGGCTGCTGGCGGCGATGGCCGCGCGCTGACCGGGTAGCTCGGGCAGGCCGTAGGTCCAGCTGCCGGCATGCGGCAGGCCGTAGGCGCGTTGCCAAGCCTGGCCATCCACCAGCCGGAAATCCGCGCCCAGGTCGACCGCCCGGACGTCCGACGCCAGTTCGCCGGCCAGCGCCGATGACGCGCCGTGCGGCAGCGCCAGGAACACCAGTTCCGCGCCCGCCAGGTTCTCGGCGGAGGTCTCGGTAAACCGCAGGTTTCCATAGCTCACCAGGTGCGGATGCAACTCGGTGACCGGCTGGCCGGCATTACCGTGCGCGGTCGCCGCCACCACGTCCAGGCCCGGATGGCCGGCCAACAACCGCAGCAATTCCCCGCCGGCATAGCCGCTGGCACCGGCCACCGCAACTGGAACGCCCATGCGATTGATTATGCACTATGGTGAGAACTCATGCCTAGCCCGGTCAGCCGCGCAGCCGAGCTCCCACCCGCGCTGCGGCCTCGGCCACTGCCTGATCCCGGGCGGCGGTCGCCTCGTCCAGGGTGAGCGTGCGATCCGGCGCCCGCAGCTTCAACGCGAAGGCCAGCGACTTCAGCTGGGCGCCTAACCGGTCGGCGTCGGTGTAGACGTCGAACAGCCGCACCGACTCCAGCAGCTCACCGGCACCGGTGCGCACCGCGGCCAGCACGTCGGCGGCCGGGACGGTCCGCTCGACCACCAGCGCCAGGTCGAGCAGCACCGGCGGGAAGTTGGACAGCGTCGGTGCTTGCGCCGGCTCGGGCGGTCGGAAAGCACTGAGATTCAGTTCCATGGCACAGCTGCGGGCAGGCAGGCCGAGGGCCTGGACCACCCGGGGATGCAACTCGCCCGCCGTCCCGACCTCGATGCCGGCAAGCAGCAGCTGCGCGCACCGGCCGGGATGCCAGGGCGCCCGGTCGGCCGGTCGGATGTCCAGCGTTACCCTGGCGGCTCGGGCAACGATCCGCGCTGATTCGATGGCATCGGCCCAGCCTGCCGAGCGACCGCTGCCCCACCAGCCCGCCGGCTCGACCTCGCCGGCCAGCACGGTCGCCACATGGCGGGGCTGCTCGGGCACCGTCGCCTCGATCGCGGCCAGCTCCGGCTCGCTCGGCCGGTGCCCGACCCCGGGCCGCGGCACCGGTCCGTCCATCGGTGCCGACCGGAACACCAGCCCCATCTCGAACAACGCCAAGTCACGGCTGCCCCGGCCGGCGTTGCGGACCAGGTTGGCCAGCAGGCCCGGTAGCAGTGAAGTGCGCAGCTCCGGCTCGGCGTCGGAGATCGGATTGACCAGCCGCAGCGCGTCCCGCCGCGGGTCGTCGACTGCCAGCCCGAAGTCGTCATGCACCGACGGGCTGACGAACGGGTAGTTGATCACCTCGGTGAAACCGGCATGACCCAGGGCTCGAGACACCGCTTGGCGCAGCTGCTGCTCCGGCGTCCACCCCCGACCGGCCCGCGCGGTCGGCAGCACCGACGGCACCAGGTCGTAGCCCTCCAGCCGGACGACCTCCTCGATCAGGTCGGCCGGATCGGTCAAGTCCGGGCGCCAGGACGGCGGCCGAACGGTGAACACGGCCGGCTCGGCCTCGGATGGTCCGTCGACCACCTGGCAACCGACCTGTTCCAGCCGTCGGCGGACCGTCGCCGGCTCGATCGGCATGCCGGCCAACTGCCCGGCCCGGTGCACGCCCAAGGTGATCTCGACCGGAGTCGGGCCGGTGCCGACCACCGTCGAGCCGGGCACCGCGCTAGCCCCGCCGTGCTCGACGAGCAACTCGACGCAGCGTTGCAGCGCGGACAGGGCGATCTCCGGATCAACCCCACGCTCGAACCGCTTAGCAGCCTCGGACGGCAGCTTGTGCCGACGGACCGCGCGGGAGATCCGGGCCGGATCGAAGTAGGCCGCTTCCAACAACACTTCGGTGGTATCGGCCGAGATCTCGGTGGACGCGCCACCCATCACGCCGGCCAGCCCGATCGGGCCCCGGTCATCGGTGATCACCAGATCATCCGGGTCCAGGGCGCGGTCGGCGCCGTCCAGCGTGGTCAGCCGCTCGCCCGGCCGGGCCGCCCGCACCCCCAGCGGGCCACGCAGCTTCGCCTGGTCGTAGGCGTGCAGCGGCTGGCCGGTCTCCAGCATCACGTAGTTGGTCACGTCCACCGCCAAGGAGATGGAGCGCATCCCGCTGGCCCGCAGCCGTTGCACGATGTATCGGGGGGTCGGCCGGGACTGGTCCAGCCCGCGCAGGCTCAGCAGGGAGAACTTCGGGCAGCCGGCCGGATCGTCCACGCAGGCCGGGTAGCCGCCGGACAACAGCTCATCCGGCAGCCACACCGTGACGTCGGTGAACGGCACATCCAGCGCAGCGGACGCTTCCCGCGCCAGGCCGCGCACCGACAGGCAGTAGCCGCGGTCCGGGGTGACCGCGATGTCCAGCACGGCATCGCGCATGCCCAGCCGGTCGAAGGCGTCCTGCCCCGGCTCGGCCGAACCGGGCGGCAGCACCAGGATGCCGGCATGCTCCTCGCCCAGGCGCAGCTCGCGAACCGAGCAGATCATGCCGTCCGAGGTATGCCCATACGTCTGGCGAGCCGTGATCGGAAACGGACCGGGCAGCACCGAGCCCGGCAGCGCGGTCACCACCAGGTCACCTTCGGCGAAGTTGCGCGCCCCGCAGACGATCCCGCGCGGTTCGGATTCGCCTACGTCCACCTGGCAGAACCGGATCGGCTTCTTGAAGTCGGTGAGCTCGGTGATGCTCACCACCCGGCCGACCAGCAGCGGCCCGCTGATCGCGTCCGCGGGCGACTCCACCCGTTCGACCTCCAGGCCGACTCGGACCAGCGCGTCGCCGAGCTCGCGGGGAGTCAGGTCGGCGGGTAGCTCGACGTGCTCGGCCACCCAGGACACCGAGGCCCGCATGTCAGGCCTCCATCCCGAACGCCTGGCTGAACCGCACGTCCCCCTCGACGATGTCGCGCATGTCCGCGGCGTTGTTGCGGAACATCATGGTGCGCTCGATCCCCATCCCGAAGGCGAAGCCCGAGTACACCTCGGGATCGATGCCACAGGCGCGCAGCACCCGCGGGTTGACCATGCCGCAGCCGCCCCATTCGATCCAGCCCTCGCTGTCGCAGGTCCGGCACGGTCGATCCGGGTTGCCGACCGACTCACCCCGGCACACGAAACACAGCAGATCGGGTTCGGCGCTGGGCTCGGTGAACGGGAAGTAGGACGGACGCAGCCGGGTCACGATGCCCGGTCCGAAGAACGCCTGCGCCATGTGGTCGAGGGTGCCCTTCAGGTGCGCCATGGTGATCCCCTTGTCCACCGCCAACCCCTCCAGCTGGTGGAAGACCGGTGAGTGGGTGGCATCCAGCTCGTCGGTGCGGAACACCTTGCCGGGGCAGACCACATAGATCGGCGGCTGCTGACTCAACATCACCCGCGCCTGGACCGGGGAGGTGTGGGTTCGCAGCACCAGCCCGCTGTCCGCTGAGCCGTCAGCGGCCCGGACGAAGAAGGTGTCCATCAGCGAGCGGGCCGGGTGGTCCGGCCCGATGTTCAACGCGTCGAAGTTGAACCATTCGGCCTCGACCTCGGGACCTTCGGCAACCTGCCAGCCCATCGCGGTGAAGACTTCCCCGACCAACTCCTGGGTGGTGGTCAGCGGATGCCGGGCACCGACCGGGCGCCGATCCCAGGGCAGCGTGACGTCGACCGTCTCCTCGCTGAGCACCCGAGCATCGCGGGCCGCCTCCAGTTGTGCCAACCGCTCGGTGTAAGCCGCCCGGGCGGCAGCCCGGGCGGCGTTGATCCGCTTGCCGGCTTCGGCCTTGGCCGCCGGTGGCAACGCGCCGATCTCCCGGTTGGCCAGCGCCAACGGCGAACGGTCGCCGAGATGCGCGGTCTGCGCCAGCCGCAGCTCATCCAGATCGGCCGCGTCGGTAAACGCCTGCTGGGCCGCCGTTACTCCGTCCTGAAGCGCTTCGGGGGCGAGCGCAGCGACCTGCTTGGGGTCGTAGGAGGTGTTGGCGCCAGACATGCGGGCCCTTCGGTCTGCGGTGGTCGTCGGAGCGGGACGTCCCGACGTCTCAAGTCTAGGAATGCCCGCCCAGCGCTTTGATCGCGGCTATCGGACGGCTCGCTGCGCGCGGGCCGAGCTGTACAGGCAGACCGCAGCCGCCGCCGCCAGGTTCAGGCTCTCAGCCGCGCCGTAGATCGGCACCCGCACCGTCTCGTCCGGCACCGTGAGCAGTTCGGACGGCAACCCGTGCGCCTCGTTTCCGAAAATCCAGGCGGTCGGCGCGGCCAGTTCGCCGGCGTCGATCAACTCGTCCAGTTGTCGGCGGCCGGCGCCGGAGGTGGCAAGCGTGCGCAGGCCGGCTTGCCGGCAGGTTTGGATCGCGGCTACCGGTTCCAGCCCGACCACCACGCCCAGGTGGAACAGGCTGCCGGCGCTGGCCCGCACCAGCTTGCCGTTGTACAGGTCCACCGAATCCCCGGCGAACAGCACCGCATCGGCGCCGGCCGCGTCCGCGGTACGCAGGATGGTTCCGGCATTGCCCGGATCGTTCGCCCCGACCAGCAGCACCACCAGCCGGGGATGGCCGCCGGCCAGCGCCCGCGCCAAGCTGACGTCCACCGATCGGCACACCGCGACCAGGCCTTGCGGGTGCACCGTCTCGCTCAGCCCGGCAGCGGCTCGCTCGCTGATCTCGGAGACTGTGCCGGCCGGCGCGGCGGCGAGCAATTCGGCATACCGGTGGGTGGCGGCGGCGGTGGCGAAGATCTGCACCACCACACCGGGCCGGCGCAGTGCCTCGGTTACCGCCGGCGCGCCCTCGGCAAGAAAACGCCCGGTCTCGCGACGAGCCCGGGAACTGGTGAGTCCCCGGGCCGCGGCGAGCCGGGCGTTGGTGTCCGACAGCACCGATCGCTGGTCAGGCAGCGGGTGCCTGGGCGGCTCCGCCGATGCCCTCGGCGGCCACCGCCTGCTTGGCCACCGCGACCAGCGCGGCGAACGCCGCCTCGTCGGTGACCGCCAGGTCCGCCAGGATCTTCCGGTCGGTCTGCACGCCGGCCAGCCGCAGGCCTTGGATGAAGCGGTTGTAGGTCATGTCATTGGCGCGGGCCGCCGCATTGATTCGGGTGATCCACAGCTGGCGGAAGTCACCCTTGCGGGCCTTGCGGTCCCGGTAGGAGTAAGTCGCCGAGTGCAGCAACTGCTCCTTGGCCTTGCGGTACAGCCGGGATCGCTGGCCCCGGTAGCCGGAGGCTGCGTCGAGGGTCGTCCGGCGCTTCTTCTGGGCGTTGATCGCCCGCTTCACGCGTGCCACGTTGGTCGTCCTTGTTCATCGGGCCGGGCGGAGCCTGTCGAGCGGGCACCGGGCCGGCGGGTGAGGTGAGCGGGCTGGGTCAGCGTCCGAGCAGTCGCTTGACGCGCGGGGTGTCCACCGCGGCGACCTGCTCGGTGCCGGTGAGGCGCCGGGTCAGCTTGGAGGACTTGCGCTCCAGCAGGTGCCGCTTGCCGGCGCGCTCGGTCAGCAACCGGCCGCTGCCGGTGATCTTGACGCGCTTCTTCATCCCGGAGTGGGTCTTGTTCTTGGGCATTGAAACTTCCTTCTCGTGACGCTGTAAGTACCGCCCGGGCGGGCGGCGGACCTGACCAACCGGTCAGGACTACGCCGGCTGCTCGGTGACCTTGGCCGGGCGGGCCGAGGCCTTGGTATTGCGATGCGGTGCGACGACCATGACCATGTTCCGGCCGTCCTGCTTGGGCGAGGACTCCACGAAACCGAGTTCGGTGATGTCTTCTGCCAACTTCTGGAGGAGCCGGAAGCCGAGCTCGGGCCGAGACTGCTCACGACCACGGAACATGATCGTGATCTTGACCTTGTCGCCTTGCTTGAGGAACCGCTCGACATGACCCTTCTTGGTCTCGTAGTCGTGCGGGTCGATCTTGGGACGGAGCTTCATCTCCTTGATCACGGTGAGCGTCTGGTTGCGCCTGGCCTCACGGGCTTTCTGCGCGCTCTCGTACTTGAACTTGCCGAAGTCCATGAGCTTGCAGACCGGCGGACGGGCCATCGGTGCTACCTCGACCAGATCCAGGTCGGCTTCGGCGGCCAACTCCAGGGCCTTACCGATCGGCACGATGCCGACCTGCTCGCCCTCGGGGCCGACGAGCCGGACCTCAGGAACGCGAATCCGGTCGTTGATCCGGGGTTCAGAACTGATGTGACCTCCTAGGTTCGTGCTGGTGTGCCGGGGTCAAGCGCACCGCGACCGGTAACCGGCCGCCGACACGACATCGGCCCCGCTGCAACCAACTGCAGTCGGGGCCGGGTGATTCCACAAACCGATCCGGGTGTGGCTGACCGTGCGGTGCTAGGCACCGCCGCGGCTGTCGCCACCGCAACACCGTAAGGTGCTGCGCGGACCGGACCTGACTGCCTGACAGCGGTTCAGGTGGGAAACGGGAGCTTCCGCTTGCACGCCACGTCTCACGGTAGGGCTGCGGACGCTGCGGGTCGCGTACCCAGGGTAGCAGCGCTGACCGGTAGCACCCAACCTGCGCCGCAATGCCCGGCATGATCATCGTCCATATCACTGTATGTAACTAGCCGTCCGGCGTTGATCGGCCGAATTTCGCCATTCGCTGCCGACCGCTGGCAGTGATCGCTTACTCTCAGTAGGCGCGCGGGGGTGCGTAGCCACACAGGACGAGGATTTCAGCCCGTGTTCTTCCCTGCCCATGGACCCCGCCCCTCCCCGACCAAGCTGCTGATTGCCGTCGGTGCCGTAACCGCCGGCGTGGCGCTGGGCCTGTTGTCGCCGACAGCAGCCTCGGCAGCCGGCGTGGACGATCCCTTCGGCCACCTCGACCAGGTCACGGCGGTCGACCAGACCGGCATCCAGGCGGTGGGCTGGGCGGCGGACCCGGACGCACTGAGCCAGCCGCTGACGGTCACCCTCACGGTGGACGGGGTGGTCGCCGGTCAAGTGGTCACCGCGCTACCCCGACCGGATGCCAGCGCAGCCCGCGGAACCGGCCCCGCGGCGGGCTTCGGCACCACCGTGCCGGCGGTGCCCGGACCGCATCAGGTGTGCGCCACCGCCGGCAATGTGGATCTCGGCAATGACGGGTGGCTGGGCTGCCTGCTGGTGCTGGTACCCGGCCTAACCCCGGAGCAGCTCCAGGCGCAGATCACGGCGCGCAGCCCGTTCGGCATGCTGGACCGAACCAGCGTCACCGACACCACGGTGTCACTGCTCGGCTGGGCGGTGGATCCGGATGACCTCAGCCGGCCGCTGGCCATCACCGCCACGGTGGACGGCAAGCCGGCCGTGCTGACCAGCGCGCAGCAGCAGAGCCGGCCCGACGTGGTGCTGGTCAAGCACGCCGGCCCGAACCAGGGCTACCTGCTGACCACCACGGTCACCGCGAACGGCCTGCACACGGTGTGCACCACCGCGGCCAACCTGTCGGTGGGCAATCCCACCCGGCTGGGTTGTGCAATCGTCCGGATCGGGCTGACGCCGGCCCAGATCGCGGCGCATAGCCCGTCCGGTGCGTTGGACGCCGCCTGGGCCGAGAGTGCGGCCAGCCTGCGGGTGACCGGCTGGGCCTCCGACCCGGACGACCGGACCCGACCGTTGCTGGTGGTCGGTTACTTGGACGGCGCCTCGGCCCGGACGGTCGAAGCCGGCATCGCCCGGCCGGACCTGTTGGCCGCCAAGCTGGCCGGCGCCAACGCCGGTTACTCCTTCGCGGTTCCGACCAAGGCCGGGGCGCACAACATCTGCGTGTGGGCGGTCAACATCGGGATCGGCAACAACCGCTTTCTGGGCTGTGCATCGCTGAGCACACCGGCGGTGGCGATGCCGTCCGGACCGGCCCCGGCGATCCCGGACGCGAACAAGAGGGTCACCGCGCTGGCCGCCAAGTACCTCGGCTCACGCTATGTCTGGGGCGGCGCTAGCCCGGCCACCGGCTTCGACTGCTCGGGGCTGGTCCAGTACACCTACCGGACCGGGGCCGGTATCAATACGCCGCGGGTGGCGCAGGATCAGTTCGGCGCGGCCCGGATGATCGCCGCCGGCCGAGCGGTGCCGGGTGACCTGGTGTTCTTCCACGACACCGAGGGAGCGGTGTACCACGTGGGCATCTACGCCGGCCCCGGCATGATGTACGCCGCGGTTGATGAGGCGGACGGGGTGCGCTACCAGCAGATCTGGGACCCGACAGCCACCTTCGGCAGCTTCACCCACAGCTGATATCGGCCGGCCTTTAGCGGGTGGCGGCGTGTAGGGCGCGCAGATCGCGCATGACCGCCACACTGCGCTCGGTGTCGGCCCGCTGCACGGCGTAGAGCGCAATCAGCTCATCACCGGGCAGCACCAGCCGAGCGAACCGAGCCTTGGGCGGAAACTCCACCGCGGTGACCAGATCCCAGTCCACATGCCGGTAGCTGCCGAAAAACGATCGCACGTCTAGCCCGTCCAGGTCGGCGTGCAGCCGGGGACGGGTCATCGACAAGATGCCGACCGCGATCAGCAGGCCGGTGCCGGCTATCCCGACCTGGTCGGCCGGAGTGAAGTTCACCCCGTCGGTGGTGTGCGGTAGCAGCACTGCGCAGATGACGAAGACCACCGCTACCAGGATCGCGGCCACCATCGCGATCCGGGCGGTCCGGACCGGTCGGACTCGAATCGACGCCGGCTCAGTCATCGCCCCACCCCGCGGCATGTGCGGTGCCCCATCAGAGCCGACAGGCGTGGATGTCGGTGACCAGGATCGCCCGGGCGCCGATCTCCCACAGCTCGTCCATGATCCGGTTGGTGTCGCGGCGCGGCACCATCGAGCGCACTGCCGACCAGCCCGGTGTGCGCAGCGGTGACACGGTCGGCGACTGGAAGCCCGGGGTGACCGCAACCGCCTTTTCCACCAGCTCATCGGCGATGTCGTAGTCCATCAGCACGTACTGCCGCGCGATCAGCACTCCCTGCAGCCGGCCGATCAGCTGGTCGACCGGCCCCGATCGGGCGCTGCCGGTGCGCCGGATCAACGCGGCCTGCGACTCGAACAGCGGTTCGCCGAAGACGGCGAGGCCGGCCGCCTTCAGTGTGCTGCCGGTCTCGACCACGTCGGCGATGACGTCGGCCACATCCAACCGGACGGCGGTCTCCACCGCACCGTCCAGAGTGATGATGTTGGCCTCCAGGTCGTTCTGCCGCAGGTAGCGGCTCAGTAGGCCTGGGTAGGAGGTCGCGATCCGTCGGCCACGCAAGTCGGCGAGCGTGCGCACCGAACCGGCGGCCGCCGCGAAGCGAAAGGTGGAGCGGGCGAAGTCCAGTAGCAGCACCACCTCGGCCTGGGCGCCGGAGTCGACCAGCAGGTCTTCACCGGTGATGCCGACATCGAGCCGGCCGGAGCCGACATAGATGGCGATGTCGCGGGGGCGCAGGAAGAAGAACTCTGCGCCGTTGTCCGGATCCTGCAAGACCAGCTCGCGGGTATCGGTACGTTGCCGGTAGCCGGCCTCGCGCAGCATCGAACTGGCCGGTTCGGCTAGCGAACCCTTGTTGGGCACTGCCACCCGTAACAACTCGCCTGCGCTGCTCACGTCGCCTTCGCTATTCTCTCTGCTCGGCTCCGCGCTCGCTCCGCTCCTCGGCGCCGGGGCGCCTACGATGCTCACTCGCTGTCGCCTTCGCTATTCCCTCTGCTCGGCTCCGCGCTCGCTCCGCTCCTCGGCGCCGGGGCGCCTACGATGCTCACTCGCTGCCGCCTTCGCTCAGCTTGGACTATAGGTACTGGTAAACGTCGTCCAGGCCGAGGCCTTTGCCGAGCATGAGCACCTGGATGCGGTACAGCAACTGGCTGATCTCCTCGGCGGCCCGGTCGGCCGACTCATGCTCGGCAGCCATCCAGGCCTCGGCCGCCTCCTCGACGACCTTCTTGCCCTGAGCGTGGATGCCGTCGTCCAGGGCCGCAACGGTAGCCGACCCGGCCGGCCGTTCGAGCTTGCGCCTGGTCAGCTCGGCGAACAGTTCATCGAAGCTTTTCATCGCCGCCGAGCCTACCGAGCCTCGCCAGCGGTGGGCTCAGCTGGCGGGGCAGCCTCAGCCGGCGTCGATGATCGCGGCTACCGGGCCGCCGCCGTCCGGACCCTGGTGCGCCGCCGACACCGAGACGAACACCGCCGGGTCGCCGGTCACCGCCGCGGTCACCCCGCCGACCGCGGCCTTGATCTGGCGGTGCCAGTGCACGTCCGAATCGTCCAGCATGGCGTTGCGTCGACCGCGGACCATGCCGTCCTGGCTGGCTTCGCACTTGAGGAACACGTTCACCAGCCGGCCGGCCAGGTCGGACGGGTGCGGCCGCTCCGGCAGGTCGAGACCGGCGTTGCTGATAGCCGCCCAGATCCCGTCGGCATCCAGGGCATCCCGCATCACCGCGTGCCCGATCCGGTACCGGCCGCCGATGCTGCGGGCGTTGCCCACCACCACCACCTGGGCCCGATCGAGCTCGACCCCGGATGAGCAAGAAGCGACCGAGGAGAACAGCGACCGGTCCCGCATGACGTCGGCGTCGGTGGGCATTTCGATCTCGCCGAGCGCGACCGCCACCCCGAGCGCGGTACAGCCGTTGGAAACGTCCATCGAATGCAGGGTGTCCTCGGTGAAGACGTCATGGCCGCGCTTCTTGGCGTCTGAGATGGTGTCGATGGTCAGCAGCGGGGTCTTGGTCTGCACGTAGTGCACGTCCGCGCTGTCGGTGATGCCGGCCCGTTCCATGCCCACCCGCACCGCCGCGGCGACCTTCTCGATCATCGCGGTCCGTCCGATGTCCTCCGGCAGCAGCACCTCACTCATCGCGAACCCGACGGTCAACCGCGGTTCGTCGGTGGCGGGCGCGGTCGCCGGATCAACGGTGGCAAAGATGGTCGCGTGCGGCGAGATGATCCCGTCGGTGCCGCCGGACCAGACGATCGGAATCTGGGCGACCTCGTCCGGGCCCCGGCTGCCCTTGGCGACCAACACTTCGCGGAAGGCCCGGTCGGCGATGATCCGGGTGTAGTCGTTGACCCCGCCGTTGCCTTCGGTCTTGCCGATCACCGCGATAACCCGATCCGCCTGAAGCACGCCGGAGTCGATCAGCGCGGCGAACTCGCTGGCGTCCGAGACGCTGTGCAGCGGGACCTTGCGGACCTCGATCGGATCAGGCAACGGTCTCTCCTTCGGTCGGGACGGGTTGGCTCACATCGTGCGGGAGGTCTGGTTCCACGGTGGTACCCGCACCACCGAGGACGGCAGTGGCCAGGCTGGTCAGCGAGGTGATCACGGCCGGCCGATGCCGGCAGCGGACGAACCGGCAGGCGGCCGCCACCTTCGGGCCCATGCTGCCCTCGGCGAATTCGCCGGCAGCCGCATGCCGTTCCAGTTCGGTGACTGACACCCGGTGCAGCGGGCGAGCGGCTGTGGTCGTCCAACCCAGCTGTACCTGTTCGACGTCGGTGGCGATGACCAGCAGGTCCGCCTCGATCGAGGCCGCCAGCAGCGCAGCGGTACGGTCCTTGTCGATCACCGCTTCGATGCCCTGGTAACGATGCGGAGACAGTTCGGCGACCGGGATGCCACCGCCGCCGAAGCAGACGACCACATACCCGGCGGCCAGCAGGCTGAGCGCGGCCGGCGCGTCCAGGCAGCCGACCGGTTCGGGCGAGGCGACCACCCGGCGCCAGCCGCGCTCGCCCCGGTCCTGCCAGTGCTGGCCGTGCCCAACCATCAGCGCAGCCTCGTCCGCGGGCAGGTAGCGCCCGATCGGCTTGCTGGGGGTGCGAAAGGCCGGGTCGGCCGGGTCGACGCTGGTTCGGGAAACCAGGACGGCGGTGCGAGCCGGTGAACCACGCTCGGCCAACGCATGGTCTAGGGCATTAAGTAGCAGGACGCCGATGGTGGCCTGGGTCTGCGCACCGCACCAGTCCAGCGGCACCGGCGGTACCACGGCAGCGGCCAATTCGTTCTTCACCAGCAGGTTGCCGACCTGAGGGCCGTTACCGTGAGTAAGCACAACTTGATGGCCCAAGCAGACCAAATCGGCGATCGGCGACGCGGCTCGCTCGATCGCAGCTCGTTGGTCAGCGGGCCGAGCTGAGCCATCCGGCGCGGTCATCGCGTTGCCACCCAGGGCGACGACGATGCGCACGGGCACTCCTCACGGCCGGCTGGCGACGGAAAACTCACTCTAGCCAGGCCGCGCAGGTTCAAGGCATTGGCGATATTTGCCCAAGAGTGGGGCCATGGTTGGCATAGCCCAACATCGGGCGTCGCGGGCCGGAACTGCGCACACCGGCGGATTGGTGCTGCCGTCGGTTAATCCGGCCCGCGAATTAGGCCGATAGGAAGGAGGGAAATTTCAACGGACGATTACTTCCAACAGTAGTGCCTCATTGTTCCACCTCCTGTAGCCTGATCGTTAACTCCCACTTAACAACCGGGGTTTGGGGATTCGCCGGTTGCCGATATAGGCCTGCGCATGAACTTCAGCGCAGGCCTTACGAGACCGAAAGATTAGTCGTGATGGCCGTTCAGTCCCCGTATGGTGACTTTCCGCTATGAAGGCGACCGCGTGGACGTGGTTGCGCGGCTGGTCGCTGTGGCAGATCGGTTGGACGGCTACCAGTTACCTGCTAACCATTGAATGCGCGGCATTAACACTGTTTATTGTCGAATTCAACAATCATTACCGTTTTGCCCCGATGTATTGGATCCGTGCTGGACTGTTACTGGCGATGGCAGTGGTGTATGGCGAGGCTTGTGACCGGATCGAGCGACTCAATCGTTATCTCGCCGCGGACGGGATGACGACCAATCAGAACTCGGTCATCTGCTTCGCCGGGGTGCTGACCCTGCCGGTTCAGCTCGCGGCGAGCCTGGTAGTGGTGGTGTACGCCCACACCTACTGGCGCGGGCGCCCGCCGCGCGGCTCGGCCCATCTCTACCGGACCGTCTTCATGGCCGGCTCCACCGTGCTGGCCACCTTCGTGGCGGCCGGCACGTACCACGCACTGAACGGCCAACTGGGCTCGGTCAGCCCGATCGACGCGCTGGTGGTGTTGTTGACCATCGGCATCTACACCACCGCCAACTTGGCTCTGCTGCTGGTCTGCCTATACCTGGTCAGCCGGCCGATCGCCTGGCGCAGCCTGCTACCCCAGCGCCATCACGTCGCGTACGAGAACTCAACCCTGCTGTTCGGGGCATTCTCCGCGATAGTGATCCTGCACGGTCCGTGGCTGTCCCCGCTGATCCTGATCCTGGTTGCCAGCCTGCACCGGGCCTCGCTGGTCACCGACCTCCAGCACAGCGCCAACACCGACTCGAAGACCGGGCTGCTCAACTCCCGAGGCTGGCATGTGATGGCCCGCCAGCAACTGTCGCAGGCCGACAGCGCGGGCAGCCCGACCGCCGTTCTCCTGATCGACCTGGATCACTTCAAGCGGGTCAACGACACGCACGGCCACCTGGCTGGAGACGTGGTCCTCAAGTCGGTGGCCGAGATCCTGGTCAGGGAGCTGCGCGGCTACGACGCGGTCGGCCGGTACGGCGGCGAGGAGTTCATCGCCCTGTTGCCGGGCGCCGACGGAACCGCTGCGCTGGCCATCGGCGAGCGGCTGCGCTACCGGATCTGCACCGCTGCACCGGACGAGTTGTTGGCGGTCACCGCCTCGGTCGGTGTCGCGGTCGGCCTGCCACGGTCGGCTTTGACGTTGGAGGACATCATCGACGCGGCCGATATCGCGCTCTACCAGGCCAAGACCAACGGCCGCGACCGGGTGTGCCTGGCGCCGCCGATCGACACCAACCGGGACGAGCAGGTCGATCAGCGACGCGCCTTCCGTAACCGGGAGCCGCTAGCCACGGTGCCGGACGACAACCACGAGCGACCGTCGGATCAAAGCAGCTTCGTCGCCTGAGGGCCGTCGGCTCAACCGGTCATCGGCTGCTCCGGGCTAGATCCGTCCAGCTCGTCCAACCAGCGCCGGATCGCCCGACCGTGCTGGTCCAGGGTGGGCGGTGGCTGGTGCCGCAGCCGTCCGCCGTCGTCATAGCGAATCGGCGGTCCCGGCAACTCGATGGCGCCCAGCGTGCTGTGCTCCACCGAGACCAGCAGGCCCTGCGACCTGGTCTGCTCCCACTCGTACACCTCGGCCAGTGAGCGCACCTGCCCGGCCGGGATGCCGAGCGCCGTCAACCGAGCGATCAGCTCGTCGCGCTGGTGGCTGCCGAAGGCCTGGTTCACCGCCGCGATCACGGCGTCGCGGTCAGCGACCCGGTCGGCGTTGCGGGCCCACTCCGGCCGGGTCAACCCGAACTCGGCGGCCAGTGCCAGCCAAAGCCGGTCGCTGCCCACCGCGATCTGCACCATCCCGTCCGCGGCGTGGAACAGCCCGTACGGACAGATGGACGGGTGATGCGCGCCGGCCACCCCGGGCACCTCGCCGGCCACCGTGTACCGGGTGCCCTGAAAGGCATGCACCCCGACCACGCTGGCCAGCAACGAGGTGCGCACCACGGTGCCGCGGCCGGTGCGCTCCCGGGCAAGTAGCGCCGCGGTGACCCCGAACGCGCCGTTCATGCCGGCCAACAGATCCGCGATGGGCGCGCCGACCTTGGTGGGCTCGTCCGGCCGGTTGCCGGTGAGCGACATCAGGCCGCCCTCGCCCTGTGCGATCTGGTCGTAGCCGGCCCGGCCGCCCTCCGGCCCGTCATGGCCGAAGCCGGTAATGGACAGGATCACCAGTCGCGGATTGAGTTCATGGAGCCGGGCCACGCCGAAACCGAGCCGGTCCAGCACGCCGGTGCGGAAGTTCTCCACCAGCACGTCCACCCGGCCGATCAGCCGGGTCAGCGTGCGGACACCGTCCTCACTCTTCAGATCCAGCGCGATCGATTCCTTGTTCCGGTTGCAGGACAGGAAATAGGTCGACTCGCGGTCACCACGATCGGGTTGGACGAACGGCGGACCCCAACCCCGGGTGTCGTCGCCGTGCTCGGGCACCTCAACCTTGATCACCCGGGCGCCCTGGTCGCCGAGCATCATCGCCGCATGCGGGCCGGCAAGTGCGCGGGACAGATCCAGCACCACGATGCCCGCCAGTGGTCCGGTGCCGGTCGGCCCGGCTTCGGTCATGCCAGCACGGCGGGATCGAGCTGACCGTCCAGCACGGTCACCGCCCGTCCGATCAGCAGCACCCGATCCCCCGCCAGCCGGACCCCGACCAGCCCGGTCCGCGCCGACACCTGAAGGCCGGTCAGCTCGCTCAAGCCCACCCGAGGCGCCCAGTACGGCCCCAGCACGGTGTGCGCACTGCCGGTCACCGAGTCCTCCGGCACACCGGTGGCCGGACCGAAGAACCGGGACACGAAATCCGCCTCCGGGACGTCGGAGCCGGCCGTGACGATGACCCCGCGAGCGGGCAGCGTGGCGAGGGTGGCCAGATCCGGCTTCAGGTTTCGGACGGTCTGCGCGTCGGCGACCTCGACCAGGTAATCGGTGCCACCCCAGCCGACCCAGACCGGATCCACGCCGAGCGCCTTCAGCAGGCCGTCCGGCGGCTCGATCGGCTCGGGTGGCTGGGCCGGAAAGTCCATCGCGAGGGTGCCGTCGGCCAGTCGTTGCACGGTGAGCACCCCACTGCGGGTCGCGAACCGGACCGGCCCGGCCAGGCCGTCGGCGAACAGGCAGTGCGCGCTGGCCAGTGTGGCATGACCGCACAGCGCGACCTCGATGGTGGGAGTGAACCAGCGCAGGCCGAAGTCGGCGCCCGAGTCCGGGTCGGGCGGCAGCACAAAGGCGGTTTCGGCCAGGTTCATCTCGGCAGCCAGCGACGACAGCCACCGGTCCGGCGGCGGTTCGCTGACCTGGTCCAGCCGCAGCACTGCTGCCTGGTTGCCGGTGAAGGGGCGATCGGTGAAGGCGTCGACGATTCGTATCCGCAAGCTGCTCATCGGGTCAGCCTAGGTGGTCATAGTCGGAGCTGGTCCGGCCGCCGGCCAGTTGCTGGTATCCGGCCCCGCGGTCGAAAAACGGCTCGGCACTGCCGCGGACAGCCCGCCGCTCCGACCGCTGCTCCGCGGTGGCCGGCTCGTCCACGGCCAACTGCCGGCCGGCGCCGGTCAGCACCACCCCATAGTCGGTCCGGGCTGCCTGCTCGGACACCTTGCCCCAGCGGACGTCGCACAGCACCGCGGCCGGGTCGCGCTCCAACGGGTCACCCCAGCCGCCGCCACCGGTGGTTCGAATCCGGATCAGCTCGCCGGCCCGGACGAACTCCGCGTCGGCCAGCGCCTCGACCACCCGCTCGTTTTCACCGCCCGGGTCGATCACCACCGAGAACGGTTGGCCGGCCCGTCCGCCGTTGACGCCCCAGCAGGCGAGAATGGATCGGTCGGCGATCGACATGAAATGCGCGTCGGCCAACATCCGGATCTGCTTGTCGTAGCCGAGGCCGCCGCGGTACTTGCCCGGCCCACCGGAGTCGACCGCCAGGCCTAGCCGCTCGACCAGGAACGGAAACCGCGCCTCGGTGAACTCGCTGGGCAGGTTGCGGGAGTCCGGCACCACGTGGATGGTGTCCTCGCCGTCGGCATAGTAACGCCCACCGGATCCGCCGCCGAGCACCTCCCGCATCAGGTACGGCCGGCCGTCCCGGTCGGTGCCGTACACGCCGGTGTAGCGGATGGTTTCCTGATCGGCCGGCATCCGGCCGTCCACCGCCTTGGCCAGCACGCCGGCCAGCACACCGAGCAGCCGCAGGATCACGAACGTCCGGGCGTTGGTGGGTGCCGGAAAGACCGGGGTGAGCAGCGTGCCCGGCGGCGGAAAGCGCATCTCGATCAACGGCACCACGCCCTCGTTCACGTCCAGCTCGGCCATCCGCTCGGGGCTGTCGGCGAGGTTGCGCAGGATCGGGGCCAGCCACTTCTTCAAGAAGTTGCCATCGGCATAATCCGCACAGTGGTTGATCGGCCCCTTGGCCTGCGGCGCGGTGCCGGTGAAATCCAGGATCAGCCTTTCCCCGGCAGGATCTTCGGCGCCGGTGCGGGTCAGCGTGATCCGCTGGGTGTGCAGCTTCGGCTCGTCCACCCCGTCGTGTTCGGCGTAGTCCTCCCAGGTCCAGCTGCCGACCGGGATCTTGGACAGGATCTCGCGCCGGTAGGTCTCGGTGGTGCGGTCCACCAACTGGTCGAAACAGGCCTCGACCTGGTCCTTGCCATACCGGTCGAACAGCTCGGTCAGCCGGCGGGACCCCATCAGGCAGGCAGCGCACTCGGCGTCCAGGTCGGCGGCCAGCGACTCCGGCATCCGGGAGTTGCGGGTCATGATGGCCAGCGCCGCCCGGTTGGGCACGCCTTGCTCCCAGAGCTTGATCGGCGGCACCATCAGCCCTTCTTCGAAGACGCTGGTGGCGTGGCTCGGCATCGAACCGGGCACTGCGCCGCCGATGTCATCGTGGTGGCCGAAGGCCTGCACGAAGCCGACCACCTGCGGTCCGTCGCCGGAATCGGAAAAGACCGGGACGGTGACGCAGAGATCCGGCAGGTGCCCGATGCCGCCCTCGGATAGGTAGACGTCGTTGTGGAAGAACACGTCGCCCGGACGCATCTCGGCCAGCGGGAAATCACGGGCTACTGGATGCACCAGCGCTGAGTAGCTCCGGCCGGTGAGCTTGCGCAGCAGCCGGTCGTGGATGCCGGCCCGGAAGTCGTGCGCGTCCCGAATCATCGGCGACCGGGAGGTCCGGGCGATCGCGGTCTCCACCTCGCGCTCGACGGCGGCCAGGCTGCCCTGCACGATCTCGAGCAGGATCGGGTCGACGTTCGTCCCGCGATCGGGTGTCAGCGAGCCGGTGCTCATCGGGTCACCAGGAGGTTGCCGTAGCGGTCGACCGCCGCGGTGAAGCCGGGATGGATCGGGATGGTGGAGCCGAACTCCTCGATGACCGCCGGTCCGGTCACGGTGTCCCCCGGGCTGAGCAGGGTGCGGTCGTACAATGCGGTCGGTTGGTACTCCCGACCGTCGAAACAGACCGGCCGGCTGCCGGTCAACGCCGAGCCGTCGACCGTGGGGTACTCGGCCAGCCGGGGACGACGAATAGGACCGACGCCGGTCACCCGCAGGTTCACCCACTCCACCTGCTGGCTGGGGTCGTCGGCGAAGTGGTAGCCGTACAGGTCACGGTGCGCGGCATGGAAGGCGGTCGCGACCTGATCGAGGGCGGCCTGGTCGAGCGGACCGTCCGGCACCGGCACCCTGACCTCGAACGCCTGGCCGAAGTAGCGCAGGTCCGCAGTGCGCGCGAACCGCTGCTCGGACCTGGCGAAACCCTCTCGGTCGAGCGCGTCCCGGGCCTCGCCGGTCAGCTGGTCGACGATCCCGATCACGGTGTCCAGATCGAGCTGATCCTGCTTGGCGACGCAGGTTCGGACGTAGTCGTTGCGGACGTCCACGGTCAGCAGGCCGAATGCCGAGACGTTGCCCGGGTTGGGTGGCACCAGCACCTGGCGCAGGCCGAGGATGTCGATCAGCCGGCACAGCAGCAGCGAGCCGGAGCCGCCGAAGGTGGTCAGCGTGAAGTCGCGGACGTCCAGGCCGCGCTGCACGGTGACCTGACGCAGCGCATTGGCCTGGTTCCACGCCGAAATCTCCAGCAATCCGGTCGCGCAGCCGGCCAGATCCAGGCCGAGCTGGCCGGCCAGCTCGATCAGTCCGGCGCGGGCCGCGTCGACGTCCAGTGGAATTTCACCACCCAGCAGGTGCGGCGGGATTCGACCCAGCACGAGGTGCGCGTCGGTGACCGTGACCTCGGTGCCGCCCTGGGCGTAGCAGAGCGGTCCCGGATCGGCGCCAGCCGACCTCGGCCCGACCTTGAGCGCCCCTTCCGGCGAAATCCAGGCGATCGAGCCGCCACCGGCACCCACTGTTACTACGTCGATCATCGGGATCTTGGACGGATACCGGCCCACACTGCCCTCGGTAGTCAGCGCGGGTTGGCCGTCCAGCACCACCGCGACGTCGGTCGACGTCCCGCCACCATCACAGGTGAGCACCCGGTGGTAGCCGGCGTGGCCGGCAATCAGCGCGGCACCCAGCGCGCCGGCGGCCGGTCCGGACAGCACGGTGCTGATCGGCTGATGCACCACCTCTTCGGCCGACAACACTCCGCCGTTGGACTTCATGACGTAGAACGGGATGCTCGGATCGTCCCGGAGCTGGTCGAGCCGGCGCCGGATCCCGCCCACGTAGCCGGCCACCTTCGGCTTGACCGCGGCGTCCACCAGGGTGGTCATCGAGCGCTCGTACTCGCGGTACTCCCGCAGTACCTCGCAGGAGATCGAGACCACCGCGTCGGGGTGTTCGGCGTGCAGGATGGCGCGCATCCGACGTTCGTGGTCGGGGTTGGCGTAGGAGTGCAGCAGGCAGACCCCGATGGTGTCGATTCCTTCGGCCTTGAACCAGCGGGCGATCTCGACCGCCTGCTCGTCATCGAACGGCCGCAGCTGCGCGCCGGTGTAATCCAGTCGGCCGTTGACCGTCCGGATCCGATCCACCGGGACGATCCGGCTCGGCTTGACCCAGAAGTAGCTGTTGCCGTAACCGTCCGGCACCGACTGCCGAGCGATCTCCAGGATGAACTCGTACCCCTCGGTGGTGATGAAGCCGAGGTCGCCAACCTTGCCTTCGAGCAACTGGTTGGTCGCCACCGTAGTGCCGTGGCTGACTGCGTCGATGGCTCGGGCGTGCTCCGCCTCGGTCACGTCGAACCGGCGCAGCACCTTGTGGATTGCAGTGAGAAAGCCCTCGGCCGGATCACCGGGAGTCGAGGCGGTCTTGGTGCTGACCAGCCGACCGGTGGACTCGTCGAAGGCGACCACATCGGTGAAGGTGCCGCCGGTATCGATGCCGATCCGGATACCTGCACTGGTGGATATCGACCCGGCCATGCCGCCAAGCCAACTAGCAGATCTTGCTCGTCGCTTCGGCGAGCTTTGCCCTACCGCGCGCCGCCACGTTGGCATGTGGTTCGCCAGAAATCCAACACAAACCTTTCGTGATCATTTCGTAACCTGCGTCGCGGCTGGGTCGTTGATCCGGAATTGGGTCATCTAACAGCAGGTACCCCGACCCATCGGAGGTTTACATCGTGAACGACAACGTGGACGACACGGCATGGCGCCGGCGCTGCGCACGGTTGGCGACTTTCGCCTCGACGGTGGCGGTCATCGGCTTGCTGGCGCCTGCGAACGCCCGAGCGGGAACACTTGCCCAGTCCGGTGACCTGGCCGGCCACCCGTACCGGCACGGTCTGGTGAAGACGATCGCTGCGACCGTACCCCTCGGACTCAACAACCTCAGCTACGGCGGTGGCGTTTCCGGAGTCGGCGTGACCACCGGAGCGGAGAAGGTGTACCTGGTCTTCTGGGGTTCCCAGTGGGGCACCTCTGGCACCAACGCCAACGGTTACACCACCCTGACCGGCGATCCCCAGCAAACTGCGCCGATTCTGCAGGGCTTCTTCAAAGGGCTCGGCACCGGATCGGAGACCTGGTCCGGCGTGATGACCCAGTACTGCCAGGGCGTCGCAACCGGCTCGACCAGCTGTCCGACCGGATCCGCACATGTCGGCTACCCCACCGGTGGCGCGCTAGCCGGCGTCTGGGCGGACACCTCGGCCGCGGCACCGTCGCAGGCGACCGGCAATCAACTCGGCGCCGAGGCGGTCGCGGCTGCTGGGCACTTCGGCAACACCACGTCGACCGCTAACCGCAATGCGCAGTATGTGATTCTCTCGCCGACCGGCACCCACCCGGACGGATTCAACACCGTCACCAGCAATTGGTGCGCCTGGCACGACTACACGGGTGACACCTCACTGTCCGGCGGTGCGCCGAATTCGCCCTACGGGCCACTGGCATTCACCAACATGCCCTATGTGACCGACATGGGCTCCAGCTGCGGGTCGAACTTCGTCAACAGCGGCACGTCCGGGGTGACCGACGGGGTCACCATCGTCGAAGGGCACGAATATGCCGAGACGATCACCGATCAGTTCCCGGCCGGTGGCTGGACCGACCTGACCGGCCAGGAGAACGGTGACAAGTGCGCCTGGATCTCATCTGGACAGGGCGCGGCCCAGAACATCGCGCTGACCACCGGCAATTACCCGGTGCAATCCACCTGGGCCAACGACTTCAACAGTGGTTCTGGCGGTTGCGAGGTCAGCCATCCGACGGTGAGCTAGCCAGTTCGTAGGCGGAAGTTCCGCCCCGGCCCAAGGCAGGCGAGGCCATTCGCAATCCGCGCGAATGGCCTCGCCGCACTACCTCGCCGGATACGGCACCGATTCGATCCGGATGACTGGACGGGTAGATATCGATCTGAACTTTGGTAACTCTGCAGTTGGCGATTCGCACACATCAACGGCATATTTGGACGTTTAAGGAACGCATGCCGGCTGGAATTACCGAGCGCGGAAACGCCGCGCCTGAAAGCCAAGGGTGGAAGCTAAGGTCTCAGGATTCAGATCCTCTTGGAGCCGCAAAAGAAACGAAGCGTTTGAATCCGCCCGAATGCGTTGAGCCTTATGCCGTTGATCCCTGAATTGGGGGACTAAGCACAAGGTAGCCGCCCCCGCACCAACCATTATCGGGTTCAAATGTAATGCGCCTATTCCAAATAGTGCGGCGCCGGACGCCAGCAGAGCGGGCGTCTCGAGCTTAACGTTCATCGCGCTGAACACAGTGTCGACACCAGCCTGCCTGAGGCATTTCTCCAGATTGCTTAACTCCGCTCGTAGGGTCTTCCTATACAACTCATGCAAGTACATACTGCATACGGCCTCGTCGCAGGATTCAAGAGCTTCAGGAATACCTTCTATCAGAACCCTCGTAGCTTGCTGAAACGCAGCTAATTCATCGTTGTGGCGCTGTCGGATTTTTATGATCTTTTCGACGGGCACCGACCCCAAATCCTTTGGAATCACTGACCGAATCGCAATCATGGCAAATTGCAAGGTCAAGTTCTCTTGCGGCTCAGCTCTGGGCACAGCGGCCCTACTCGGATTTAGACCAATCAGCGCCTCGGCGACACTGCTCGCCCTGCATCCGATGGCCACGTGATCAAAATCGTCGTCCGTGAGAGGCTGGATTGCGTTGGAAGCCATCTCTGCTGCCAGGGCGTGCATGTACACGAAAGCTAACTGCGGATGCAGACCGATGAGACCATGGTTCGTAACCGGCGTCGCGAGACCGTTCTCAAGTAGTACGCCAGCGAGTTGGGGTGCCATTTTCCCTTCGGAGAATATATAAGCCAGGCGAGAATCAGCACCATCCGCAAGCGAAGGATCAATCGTCGCCCGCCACTGCTGGGTAACGGAGGGTATGAATGGCGCATTCAACCAGGGAGCAGGCCATTGCTGGCCAGCAGGCCATTGCTGGAAAGGGCTTTCTCGGCCGAAGACCTTATCGTTGGCCCCTCCATCGAGCAGAAGCCCGTTGGGTATGCCGTAAAGCGAGTTCAATAAGGCAGCGTGCTCCGCGACAAGTTCGATGAAATCTTGACTTACGGCATCCATCGCCGCAAGGCTAGGGGCAAGTGGTTGGACGAAATCTAAATCGTTGCATAACTGCTGAACTGTGGCGGAGTCCTGTGGCCTATAGCCGGGAGGAACGATGCGAGCCACCTTGTCCCAATAGAGAGCCGCGAGTTTAAGCCAGTTGTCATCCCGAAACTGGATGAATGGGTAATAAAGGCCTACCTTAACATTAGGTGTACTTGCCATCAGCTTCGGCTTTCGCTTGGTAGAGGGTGCTGTAGCAGTCTCGGCTATGTGGACCTATAGGTCAATGTTAAGAAATCTATTTAACGTCTGTAGCTGGCCATGGCTCGTCTAAGGCGACCATAATTTGCCAGCGGGTACTACGGCCATGCCCGTCCAACAACGGCTTCGCCGAGGTAAATCGGCGCTCCGTGCGGGGAGGGGCCAGGAGCCAACGGGGCAGGCCACAGTCGGACGGCTTGGTGTTCTGAGTCTTCCTCAGCTTGGATAGTCATGCCGCCGATCGTTGGGCCTGACCACCTGACAGCCCATCTGAGGTGCGTCGGCGCAGACTTGATCCGTTCCAGAAAATGCACAAGACTGCAAGCGTGCCCACCACTGCGGAACTCGAGCGGTTGCTGCGTGCGGCAGCACTCCGAGTCACCCGGCCGAGGCTGGCGGTGCTCACCGCCGTGCATGAACATCCACATGCGGATACCGATTCGATCATCACCGCCGTCCGGGCGGACCTCAGCGAGGTCTCCCACCAGGCGGTTTACGACGTCCTGCGCGCACTGACCGCGCGAGGGCTACTCCGCAAGATCCAGCCGGCCGGCTCGGTGGCACGCTATGAGGCGAGGATCGGCGACAACCACCACCACCTGGTGTGCCGATCGTGCGGCACCATCGCCGACGTCGACTGCGCCGTGGGTGATATGCCCTGCTTGACTGCAGCTGATGACAACGGCTTCGCGATCGACGAGGCCGAGGTCGTCTACTGGGGACGCTGTCCCGCTTGTTCCACCGCAACCACAAGCCCGTAGTTCGAACCAGAGTTAACAAGGAGAGCGACCGACGTGTCTGAGAGCGAAAACCCGGCAATCCCCTCCCCGGAGCCCAGTGCGCATCGGCCGAGGACGATTCAGGACTGGTGGCCTAACCAGCTGGACCTGAAGGTCCTCCATCAGCACTCGCCCCGGGCCAACCCGATGGACGAGGACTTCGACTACACCAAGGAGTTCGCCACCCTCGATCTGGAGGCGCTGAAGCAGGACGTCATCGGCGTCATGACGAACTCCCAGGACTGGTGGCCGGCCGACCACGGCCACTACGGCGGGCTGTTCATCCGGCTGTCCTGGCATGCGGCGGGCACCTACCGCATCGCCGACGGCCGAGGCGGTGCCGGTAGCGGCGCGCAGCGCTTCGCCCCGTTGAACAGCTGGCCGGACAACGCGAACCTCGACAAGGCGCGCCGGCTGCTCTGGCCGGTCAAGCAGAAGTACGGCAAGAAGATCTCGTGGGCGGACCTGCTGGTCTTCGCCGGCAACTGCGCGCTGGAGTCGATGGGCTTCCAGACCTTCGGTTTCGGCTTCGGTCGCGAGGACATCTGGGAGCCGGAAGAAATCTTCTGGGGCCCGGAGGACACCTGGCTCGGTGACGAGCGCTACAGCGGCGACCGCGAACTGTCCGGCCCGCTCGGCGCCGTCCAGATGGGCCTGATCTATGTGAACCCGGAAGGCCCGAACGGTAACCCGGATCCGCTGGCCGCTGCTCGCGACATCCGGGAGACCTTCCGCCGGATGGCGATGAACGATGAGGAGACCTTCGCGCTGATCGCCGGCGGCCACTCGTTCGGCAAGACCCATGGTGCCGGTAGCGGTGACTACGTCGGGCCGGAGCCGGAGGCCGCGCCGCTCGAGCAGCAGGGCCTGGGTTGGAAGAGCCGCTACGGAAGCGGCAAGGGCCGGGATGCGATCACCAGCGGCCTGGAGGTCACCTGGACCCAGACGCCGACCCGGTGGAGCCAGCTCTTCCTGCAAAACCTGTTCGGCTTCGAATGGGAACTCACCAAGAGCCCGGCCGGCGCGTGGCAGTGGCAGGCGAAGGACCGCGGCGGGGCCAACACCTTCCCGGACCCGGAGGACGGCTCGCTGAACCGGCCACCGACCATGCTCACCACCGACCTCGCGCTGCGAATGGACCCGACCTACGAGCAGATCGGCCGCCGGTTCCTGGAACACCCGGAGCAGTTCGCGGAGGCGTTCGCCAAGGCCTGGTACAAGCTGCTGCACCGCGACATGGGTCCGGTCTCGCGCTACCTCGGCCCGTGGGTTCCGGAGCCGCAGCTGTGGCAGGACCCGGTGCCCGCGGTGGATCACGAGTTGGTCGGCGAGGCCGACATCGCCGCGTTGAAGAGCAAGCTGCTCGACTCGGGCCTGAGCACGTCCCAGCTGGTCTCCACCGCCTGGGCATCGGCAGCCAGCTTCCGCGGTACCGACAAGCGTGGCGGTGCCAACGGCGCGCGGATTCGGCTTGCGCCGCAGAAGGATTGGGCGGTCAACGAACCGGATCAGCTGGCCGCGGTGCTGTCGAAGTTGGAGCAGATCCGGCAGGAGTTCAACGGTTCGCAGTCCGGCAAGATCTCGCTGGCCGACCTGATCGTGCTGGGTGGCTGCGCGGCGATCGAGCAGGCCGCGAAGCAGGCCGGGCACGACATCACGGTGCCGTTCACGCCCGGCCGGACCGACGCCTCGCAGGAGCAGACCGACGTGGAGTCGTTCGCGGTGCTCGAACCGACCGCCGACGGGTTCCGCAACTACCTGCGGGCCGGCGAGAAGCTGCCGCCGGAGGTGCGGCTGCTGGACCGGGCGAACCTGCTGCTGCTGACCGCCCCGGAGCTGACCGTGTTGATCGGCGGCCTGCGGGCGTTGAACGCCAACTATGGGCAGTCCAAGCTCGGCGTGTTCACCGACCGGCCCGGGACGCTGACCCGCGACTTCTTCGTGAACCTGCTCGACGACGGTATCGAGTGGAAGGCGTCCGAGTCGGCTGAGAACGAGTACGAGGGACGCGATCGGGCCACCGGCGAGGTCAAGTGGACGGCGAGCGCGGTTGACCTGGTGTTCGGTTCCAACTCCCAACTGCGGGCGCTGGCCGAGGTGTACGCCAGCGCGGACGCGGACGAGAAGTTCCTGCGTGACTTCGCCGCCGCGTGGTCGAAGGTGATGAATGCCGACCGGTTCGACCTGGCCTAGGCCGTCCTGGCGATAGCTGGCGCTCCGTGCCAATAGTTAGCACCAGCGGGAGTCATAACCGCTGCTGAGTCTCACTATGCCCAGTTCGACGTTTGCCAGGCATCGGCCAGCCGCAGCATGGGCCCCTCGTCACCAGCCGACTGGAGCACGCTCTGCCCGCGCACTACCATCGCACATCGCCAGGGAGGGGTGTTGATGGCCGATGCTGACGACGTGTGCCGCATCGCGCAGGCCCTGCCGCACGTGGTGGAGATCGAGAGCGCCGGCTTCGACTTTCGGGTTGCCGACAAAGGCTTTGTTTGGTCATACCCGGAGCGGGAACCGGGCAAACGGCGGGTGATCCGAACCGACATCGCAGTGCTGTACGTGGGTGACGAGGCCGAGAAGCAGGCCCTGCTGCTCGGTGAGCCGGAGCTCTTCTTCACCACGCCGGCCTATGACGGCTTTCCACTGGTAATGCTGCGGCTGGCACGGGTAGACATCGTGCGGTTGCGAGAGCTGGTTACCGACGCCTGGCGGATGCGCGCCCCGGACATACTGCTCGCCGAATTCGACGACTGACCCGCGACCCGGCGGTTGTCGCGTGGTCGTTTCGGATCTGCGATGGTGAGGCCATGGCAGTCACCGTTCAGCCGGTCAGCGAGGCCTTCTTCGACGATGTCCAGACGGTTTTCGGCAACCGCGGGCAAGCCGCCCACTGCCAGTGCTCGGCTTACCGGATGGGCTGGTACGACCAGCATTCGGACAACGTCTCCGGTCGCCGGGAGTTGCTGCGCGATCAGGTGATGGAAGGGCACGGGCTGCTGGCCTACCTCGACGGCGAGCCGGCCGGTTGGTGCTCGGTAGCGCCACGGCGTGACTACCGGTATCTGCGCCAGACCGCCTGGAAGGGCCGCACCGAGGACAAGGACGACCCCGATATCTGGGCGGTCACCTGCTTCGTGACCCGCGCCGGATTCCGCCGGCAGGGCATCAGCCGCGCGCTGGCCGCCGGCACCATCGACCTGGCCCGAGCCGGGGGCGCCAAAGCCGTCGAGGCGTATCCGATGAAGCCGGCTCCGGGCAAGGACGTGCCCTGGGGCGAAATGCACGTCGGATCGCTGAACTCCTTCCTGGCGGCCGGGTACCAGATCGTGCACGTGCCGTCATTGCGCCGGGCAGTCGTCCGCTACGAGTTCTGAGCCCGTCGGACCGGGTACCGCAGGTGTAGCACCCGGTCACCCTGGAGCACGGTGATCGGATCGTCCAGCAACTGCTGGGCATCGATCGCGCCGAAGAACCGCTTGCCGCTTCCGAAGACCACCGGGACGACATCCATCGCCACCTCGTCCACCAAGCCGAGGGCCAACGCCTGGCCGCCGACGTCGCCGGCCGTCAGCGCGACGGTGCCGTCGCCAGCCAGCTCGGTGGCCAGCGCGATCGCCCGGGCAACGTCATCGACGAAGTGATAGGACGCCTCTGGGTGCCAGCCTTCCGGCTTGGGCCGGTGCGTGACCACGACCACGTGTTCGCCGGCCGGCGGCGAGCCCTCCCAGCCGTTGGTGAGGTCGAACAGATGTCGTCCCATCACCACTGACCGGATGCTGGCCCACATCGGCTGGACGTAGCCGGCCGAGGTCCGCGACACCGTCATCGGACTGCCCTCGACGATCGGGATTTCACCGTTGAAATACCAGTCGAACAACGGTCCTACCTGATCCTCGGTGTCAGCGATGAAGCCGTCCACCGACACCACGGCATGCATGATCACCGCACCCATCAGACCTCCTCGTCCGGTCAGAACTTGACCTGATCATGTCGTGCTTCCCGGGACGTGTCACATCTGCCGGCGGGTCGGTGTCTTCATGCGGAGACAGATTCATGAGGAGGAGAGATGAGTGAGCATCGCAGGGAGCGCCAGCGACCGAGGAGCGGAGCGAATCCCAGCGATGAGCGCTCGCGCGAAGAGCAGGAGGAAAGATGAGTACCACCCGGATCCCCCCGGCAGAGATCACCGGCCTGTACGGCGCGCTGGTGAAGCGATTCAGCAAGAAACTGTTCGGCCGAGTGCCCGAGCCGGTCGGCGTGTACTGGCATAACCGTGCCGTGCTGAAGGCCGCCATGACGCTCGGTGCCAAGTCGCAGAAGTGGGACGCCTGCGATCTCAGCCTGAAGTCGTTTGCGCACATGGCGGTCGCGGCTCAGATCGGCTGCAGTTGGTGTTTGGACTTCGGCTACTTCCAGGCGTTCAACGAACACCTCGACCTGGACAAGGCGCATGAGGTGCCGCGCTGGCGCGAGTCGGCCGTCTTCACGCCACTCGAGCGGGCGGTGTTGGGCTACGCCGAGGCGATGACGCAGACGCCACCCACCGTGACGGATGAGATGGCCGCCGAGCTGCTCGGCCAACTCGGTGAGCCGGCGCTGGTCGAGCTGACCGCGTTCATCGCGGTGGCCAACATGAACGCGCGCAGCAATGTCGCACTCGGCATCGAGTCAGAGGGCTATGCGGATTCCTGCGAGCTCAAGCCGATGGCGGCGCCCGGCCTACCCTCGATGGCATGACCGACGACCCGTTCGTCCGGAACCGCAGCCTGCTCTTTACCGTCGCCTACGAGTTGCTCGGTTCGGCCGCCGACGCCGAGGACACCGTTCAGGAGACCTGGCTGCGGTGGGACGGGATCGGCGCGGACGGTCAGGCCGAGGTGGCTGACTCGCGCGCCTATCTGGTGCGGATCGTCAGTCGGCTGGCGCTCAACCGGCTGCGGACACTGGCGCGGCGCAAGGAGGAATACGTCGGCGAATGGCTGCCCGAACCGCTGCTGACCACGCCGGATGTGGCCGAGGACGTCGAGCTGGCCGAGAGCGTGTCGATGGCGATGTTGACCGTGCTCGAAACGCTGACGCCGACCGAGCGGGCGGTGTTCGTACTGCGCGAGGTCTTCGAGCTGCCGTTCGAGGAAATCGCCGCGGCGATTGGGAAATCGGTGCCGGCGGTTCGTCAGATCGCGCATCGAGCACGCTCGCACGTGGCGGCGCGGCAGCCACGGATGGCGGTGGATCGGGATGAACAGCGCCAGGCGGTCGCGCGCTTTCTCATTGCACTGCAAACCGGCAACCTGCAAACCCTGATGGACGCGCTGGCCCCCGACGCGGTGCTCATCGCTGACGGCGGTGGCGTGGTGGCGGCGGTACCCAAGCCCATCATCGGCGCGAAGAAGATCGTCAACCTGCTCGGCGGGTTCGCTAAGGTCGCCCCGGACGCGGTGATCGAACCGGTGTTGGTCAACGGTGCTCCGGGCGTCCGGGTGCTGCTTGATGGCGTCATCGACACCGTGCTCGGCTTCGCCTTCGAGGACGGGCGGATCAGCCGGATCTTCGCGGTACGCAACCCCGACAAGCTGCATCGACTGAGCGACGAGACCCCGCTCAGCCGCTAGTACGTCGGGCCCTTGCGCCAGGCCATTTCCTGGAGTTCGAACGTGTTGCCGTCCGGGTCGGCGAAGCTTGCTCCTTTGACGCCACCCCCGAAGTCGTGGATGTCGCCGACTTCTACACCTCGACGGATGAGCTCGGCGCGCGCCTCGGTGATGTCCTGCACCACCAGGTGCAAGCCTCTCACGCTGCCTGGTTCGCCCGCGTACACATCCAGTCCGGTCCCGAAACCGACCGAACAACCCGAGCCCTCGGGTGTCAACTGGACGACCCGGACGCCGTCGCCAGGTTGCACGTCCACGTCCTTGGTGAAGCCGAGCTTGTCGGCATAAAAAGCGATGGCTCGGTCCACGTCCGAAACCGGGAGCGGGATCAGTTCCAGCTTCATCTGCATCGAAGTCGAGTCTCCCTCGGCCTGGTTTAGTCGGCGCGATCATTCCATATGGCCGCCGACATCCCCGCGCGCTGCCAAAATTGATGCGACTTCTGCGTGATGAAACCCGGTCATGAAACGTCTATGAGGTACGGAGGCCGGAGCGGCCGCTGACCCTGCTAGCTGAAGAGGATGCATGGCCACGGTCGACCGGCAACGTCCACGGTCGGTGGATACTCCCGGCGTGGACTCCTGGGACCGGCTGATCGAGTCGACCTACCGGGACCACTATCTCGCGCTGGTCCGGCTGGCCGTGCAACTGGTCGACGATCAGGCGACCGCCGAAGACACGGTGCAGGAGGTGTTCGTGGCCTTGCATCGGTCCGGCCCGGTAACCGGAGGTCTCACTGATGCCAAGAGCTACCTCCGGACTGCCGTCGTCAACAGATGCCGATCCGTTCTCCGACGGCGGCGGACCGCGCGGGCGTGGCTGCGCCCGGGACTGCATTTCGTGGAACCGGCTGACGCCGGGCTACTTCGCCAAGATCGCCACCATCGGATGCTCGGCGCTCTCTCCCGACTCGCGGTGCGGCAACGGGAGGTGCTCGTTCTTCGGTACTACGAAGAACTGACCGTCTCGGAGATCGCGCAGCTGCTCCAGATCTCCCCCGGTGCCGTTTCGTCGTCCTTGAACCGCGGCTTGAAATCGTTGAGCAGCCTGGTAGGGAGCGTGGACGATGAATGACCTTGAGACGACGCTCGTCGAAAGCCTTCGCGCCAGGGCAGAGGCCATCGAGCCTGCGAACCTGCTCTACCCGGCTTGGCTCGGTGCGGCTGCTCCCGCCGCTTCGCATGATGGCGATCAGCGCCGAACCCGCCGTTGGCTGATGCCTGCTGTCGCCGCCGTGGCCGTTGTGCTCGCTGTCGTTGGGACAGTTACCTGGACGACCTGGGCGACCGGACATCGGGGTACGGTCGGCTCGGGAGCGCCGGGTGGCGACGCCGGCTATATCGGCTATCGGTGGCGGCTGGTGCAGATCACGCACAACGATGTCGTTACCGACGTACCGAGCAGCATCGACGCGACCATCCGGTTCGCGGACGACCATTCGATTCTCATTGATGACACGGTCAATGTCAGTTCGGGTCCATTCACGCCGGTGCGAGGCGGATTTCGGCTTGGCAACCTGGCCACGACCTTGGTCGGTTACGGTGGCCAAGACCCGGTTCGGCAGGCCGTTATCGACGGCCTAGCCGCTTTGGCCCGTCCCGGAACGGTAACGGCATCCGTGTCATCTTCGGCCGGCACTACTCAGCTGCGATTGACCCCCCCGCCGGCCGGCTTTTCGTTATTGCTCGACCAGGATGGCCTGGCCCATCCGTCCCCAACCGCAAGGGGCACTAACCCGATTACCTCCGCCGGCCCGTCGGTGGGCGGCGCCGGCTTCATCGGCTATCGGTGGCGCCTGGTGCAGATCACGCACAATGACGTTGTTACCGACGTCCCTAGCAGCATTTACGCCTGGACCGCGTTTTCGGCCGACCATTCGATTACCGTCTTCGACACGACCAATTTTGAAGCGGGCCCGTTCACGCTGGTGCCGGGCGGCTACCGAATTGGCGACCTGGGCACGACCTTGGCGCTTTACGGGGGCGACGACCAGCTCCGGCATGCCGTCATCGACGACCTGGTCGTCCTGGGCCGCCGTGGGACCGTAGCGGCATCCGTATCACACCTGTGGCGGGCACGACCCAGTTGCGATTGACCCTGCAGACAGCCGGTTTCTCGTTCGTGCTCGTGGAGGACGGCCTGGCCAGTCTCTCGCCAACCGCTAGTGGCACTAACCCGATGACCTCCGCTAGCCCGCAATCGACCTCGAGCTAAAACCACAAGGCGCGGGTGATGCGGCAGTCGGCGTATCGTCGGTGCTCGCGATCGCCGGTCGGACGATCAGGACGTTCTGCCATACGATCCGAGGGAGCGTGCAGCGATGAGATTACGTCGGCGCGACGAGATCATAGACATCATGCAACGCGTCGGTCTCGGAGACCGGCTAGCCGAGGCGCAACAGATCCTGCCTGAGGTCGTCGACCTCGACCGCGACGAACAGCTGCTCTACCGGCTGGGTCTCAGCCTCGACCGAATTGTTGACGGGCTTGGTGGGAGCGCCTGGTGATCCAGCGGCTGCACCACTGAAGGAGCCGACATGCTTTTCATCGCTGAGGGACAGATACGGCACCCACTCGAAGCCGGCGAACGGACAGTGGCAGCCGCGTGGCTCGGGCCGATGATCGATTCCGGGTTCCTCCAGGCGGGATACCTGGACGCAGCCGGCCAGCGCGTCGTAATGATCCTCTCCGCGCCGAACCGCCAGGATATCGAGCAGCGGCTAGGCGACCTACCCGTCGTTCGTGACCAGAAAGTCAGCTTCACCGTCTCTCAGGTAACCGCCCTGCGTTTCAGTTGAAACTGCGGGCTGGCCTGAGCCGCTCCGCAGCCCACGCAGCATCCGGCTTACTCAGCTGCGATTGACCCCGCAGTCACGGCTATTCGTTACTGCTCGACAAGGACGGCCTGGCCAATCTCTCGCCGACTGCTAGTGGCACCGCGAGCCCGCTAACGACCTCATAGCACCCTCCTGCCTTGCGATTCTGCCGGCTCGTCCGTAGGACTGATGCATGCACGCTTTTCGTTTCGGTGTGACGCACGCCGGGCCACCGGACCTGGCGAGCTGGACCGCGACGGCGAAGCGGGTCGAGTCGCTGGGCTACGACACCTTTCTGGTGCCGGACACGCTGAACACGCTGGCCCCGCTGCCGGCGCTCGGCGTGGCAGCTGCGGTTACCAGCACGCTGCGAGTCGGCACGTGGGTACTGTGCGATCCGCTGCGCAATCCGCGCTCGGTGGCCTGGGAGATCGGCAGCCTGTCCCGAATGACCGGCGGACGGGTCGAACTCGGGCTCGGTGCGGGACGTCCAACCGCCGGTGAGGACGCGCGGCGGCTCGGCCTGCCCTTCAGCACGGGGGCTGAGCGGGCAAACCGGCTGCGTGAATCGGTGCCGCTCATCCGCGGGCTGCTGGATGGTGTCGAACCCGACTTCCCGAGCGCCGGGCATCGCGTCCCGATCTTGATCGCCGCGTCGGGCCCGCGGCTGCTGGAATTCGCGGCCCAGGCTGCCGACATCATCGCGTTCGGCTGGCCGCCCGACACCGACGAGAACCTGGCTCGCTCGGTCGTCGACCGAGTCGTCGCAGCGGCCGGCGACCGGGCCGATGAGATCGAACTTGCCGCAGGCCTGATCGCGGTCGGCAATGAGCAGCATCCCTGGCTGCAACGCATGGGCGTCGATCCGGCCGCCCTGGCCGCAGCCGGCGCGGTCACGGTCATCACCGGTTCTCCGCGCGAAATCGCCGACACCCTGC
Organism: Jatrophihabitans sp.; assembly: GCA_035248685.1. GTDB lineage: Bacteria > Actinomycetota > Actinomycetes > Mycobacteriales > Jatrophihabitantaceae > Jatrophihabitans_A. The sequence continues at coordinate 14,169 of DATFHF010000019.1, read as the reverse complement.
TGCACCGACGGGATCGGCTGGGCGTGTCCTATGTCACCGTACCCAGCGCATCGGCCGAGGCCTTCGCACCCGTAGTCGAACTGCTCGCCGGCAGCTAGCTCGGGCTTGTGCAGCCGCGACTGTTCGGTCCGGCCCGGTATCACGTACTGCGAAAACCGGCTCCTACCGAGTGATGGCTCGTGCGTGGCCTGGTGCCAGGAGTCAAAGGCCGTGCGAAATTGATTCACGAGGGACCGCATCGTCCTTCATCGGCGTGACCGCAGCACGGCAACCTCGGGATATTCCTCAACTGCGCCATAGCCGTTCTCGACCAGCCAGCGAATCGCAACGAGACACCGCCACGACTGCCAAGCGCGGACCAGGTCACGGTCAACGTCGGTGCCGTAGCCAGCGAGGACGTCATCGAGGTTCTCCTCGTGCGCGAGGGTGAGGATGGCCAGGTCGAACAGCGCATCGCCCGGAGCTGCCTCGGACCAGTCGACGATGCCGCTGACCTGCTCACCGTCTATGAAGACGTGGGCGATGTGCAGGTCGCCGTGGGTGAACACCGGTGTCCACGGCCGCAGCGCAGCCTCGGCGAGGCGGCGGTTGTAGGTGATCACGTCGGCCGGAAGGACGTTGTTGGCGACAAGCCAGTCGCACTCGCGGTCAAGCCGCGCCGCGAGCTCGTCGACACTCTTCCCCGGCCACGGCGGCATCGGCGCATCGTGCAGACTCCGCACGACAGCACCGACCGCAGCCCATGCCGCGGGCGAGGCCGTCGACGGTTCCTCCAGGCGACCCAGCGCCCTACCCGGTAGTGCTGCAACCGCGAGCACCGGCGGCTTGCGCCAAAGAATTTCCGGCGTGGGCACCGGTGCCATCGCCATCGCCTGCACCTCGACGTCGGTGCGTGCCTGATCAGCATCGATCTTCAGGAACACGTCACCGACGCGCAACGTCACGCGATCGTTATTGGCGAGGACAACCTCCACCTGCTCCACGTCCGACATCTTCCCAGCCGACTATCAGCGTTGCCTGGAAGCCCTGCGCCGCTGACCGCGCCGACGCCACGGAATCGAAGGTCGGTCGCGCCGGATGTTCACGTCATGCCGATGTCTTCGTAGTGCTCACCTGGCCGTGGCGGGTGGGGTTCATATCGGCCGGGCTCGCGGTTCGCGGCGGACGGCGTGGCGCCTCCAGGAGCGGGTCGGGAATCCGGTGGCCGAGTCGCAGCAAGCCGGCTCCGGTCAGTGCTGCCGTCAAGGCGCCGCCCCACCAGACGGCGTCCGGCGAAGTTGCGAGTAGCGCGCCGCCGACCGCGGGGCCGAGGGCCACGCCTGTCGTGAAGCTGAGGCCATAGAGCGACATGTAGCGGCCCAGCAGGTTAGGCGGTGCGAGGTCGGCGACGATTGGGCCGAGCAGAATGAACTGCGCGCACTCACCGATCGCGATTACGATCGCGACCCCGGCCAGGACGGTGGTAGCGGTGAGCGTCGAGCTCGTCAGTGTCGCTAGCAGGACCGCGAGCAGGCCGATTGCAAATAGCGCGCTGGTGGCGGCAAGGGCGTGTGTGCGGCGCATCCGCCTGACGACGCGGGTGGCTGGAATCTGAGCGATGACGATGAAGAAGGTGTTGATGAAGATGACGACGCCGAGCTCGCCCGGCCCGACAGGCGTGTGCGCCTTCGCAAACGGCGGGAGGACGTTGGAGAAGAGTGCGCCGCCGGTCATCACGAGCACGATGTTGGCGGCGATCAGGATGAGGAAGAGCCGATCGTGGGCAACTGCTCGGAAGCCTGTTCCCCTATCGCTCGCCGGCGCGGCATTCGCAAGGCGGGGATTCGGAATCCCCACGAGCACAACCAGCGCGAAGACAGCAAAGGTGACGCCGTCGAAGAGGTAGAGCGCCTGGAACGTGTGAAGGTGGTTGGCGGAGGCGACGATGAAGCCCGCGACCGTGGCGCCGCTGCCTAGACCGAAGTTGCCTGCGACTCGGCGGAGCGCGATCGAGGAGGCGCGCTGCTCCGCTGAGACCAGGGTCAGGCTCAGAACCTGGTTCGCGGTGTTCGCGACTCCGAACCCGGCGCCGCCGACGGCCGAGCAGACGAAGGCTTGCCATGGACGGTCGACGAATGCGAAGCCCGCGTAGCCCAGTGCGCTCGCGAGATTGCCGATGATCAGGATCGGCTTCGCGCGGAAACGATCGAGCAGCGCACCCGAAAAGGGCGTTACGACCGCCGCCGTGCCCATGACGGCCGCCAGCACCAACCCCGCAGTCGCCGTTGGGAAGCCGCGGGCTTGGTGCAGGTAGATGATCTCGAAGGGAAGGATCAGTCCGGTGCCGAAGTAGTTGGCCGCGGTCCCAGCCTGAAGAACGATGACAGGCCCCGACAGGCCCGTCCGCCAGCCGGCGAACACACCAGCGAGCATCCTTCTCACTTGCTTCCTGCGGTTGGCTGCCTTGCCGTGGGCGCCTGAGACTCGCACGTTCATCAGCGCCCTCGGCGGCGGCGATCGAGAACGGCGGACGCCGCGCGCCCGGCTGATGCGGACGATTCCATCGTCAGCCTCCAGGGTCGTTTCCAGCGGCCGCGGCACGATCCGGCGGTCGGATCGTCCGGGCGGTCGGTAGTGCATACACCGCGGCGCCGGGAAACTGGGCGCCCGCGAGCCGCCCAGTTCGCGCCGTGGGCGGTGTATATACCGGGCGGAGGCATGACGTGGTGCGGGAAGGAAGGAGCGCAGGATGGCGACAGCCGATCTGCTCTCACGGGCGCGGGCCGGGGACGGCGAGGCGTTCCGGGAGCTGGCCGGGCCGCACCGGCGGGAGCTGCAGGTGCACTGCTACCGGATGCTCGGATCCTTCGCCGACGCCGAGGACGCCGTCCAGGAGACGATGCTTGCCGCCTGGCAAGGCATCGGCGGGTTCACTGAGGAACGCGCGTCGCTGCGCACCTGGCTGTACAAGATCGCCACCAACCGGTGCCTCAACGCGCGCCGCGCGGCGAGCCGGCGCCCGGCCAGGGAGTGGGATGTGTCGAAGTTCGAACCGCTCGTGCCGAGCCCGCGCGACGAGGCAGTCTGGCTACAGCCGTTTCCTGACGCCCTGCTCGAGGGTGCCGTCGACGTGCCGCCCGGGCCCGAGGCCCGATACGAGCAGACCGAAGCCATCTCGCTGGCCTTCGTGGCCGCCCTTCAGTTACTGCCGCCGCGCCAGGTTGCCGTCCTCATCTTGCGCGACGTCCTTGGATTCCGTGCCAGCGAGGTGGCGGACATGCTGGAGGTGACCGTCCAATCGGTCAACAGCACCCTCAAACGAGCCCGCGCCAGCCTCCAGCGCCGGCAGCAGCCGGCTGCCGGGCACCAGCCGCCGCCGACCGCCGGCTCACTTGCCGAGGACGCGATCGTGGCGAAGTTCGCCCGCGCGTGGGAGTCGGCCGACCTCGACGCGCTCGTGGCCCTGCTGACTGACGACGTCTTCTTCGCGATGCCGCCGGTACCGTTCGGATGCGAGGGCCGAGAGGCCGTAACCCGCTACTGCGCCAGCCAGTTCGCCGCGGGCCGCAGGTTCGACCTTGTCCCGGTACGAGCCAACGGCCAACCGGCCTTCGGAGCCTATTTACGTGGCCCGGCCGGCATCCGCCACGCGATCGGCTTCCACGTGCTCACCCTCGCCGGGGACCGGGTCCGCGCCATCACCCGCTTCGAGGCCAGCGTGCTGCCATGGTTCGGGCTACCACGATCACTCCCGAGCCGATAGCCCAACTCGGCCACCACGGCGGGGCGCGGCCCGGTGCACGACGCGGATCGACCCTCCGGATGCACGCACATCCCTGTACCAGCAGTTCTATAACTCACTGGAGTTAGCTCCCGGGGATGTTGACCTTAGATCGTGCTGCAATCTTGCTGCGCGCATTCGGCGCAGATCAATCCGTAGGTATTACCGGTCATGCCGATGAGCGTCGGGGCAACGGCAATCGGGACCGCCGTTCGCTGAGGCGGAGTGACGCAGGCGTCAAAAGACCGACGGCGGCCAGCGATGTCCGCGCCACTCGTCCCATGTCGCGAATCCAGCCGGTGGGTCATCAATGGGTTCACTGCCGTCGAGTTCACCTGGCGTGGGGATGTCTATGTGGGCAGCCCAGTCGGCGAGTTCCTCCTCGGACATAGGCCACGTTGTGTTCGGTGCTTCGGCTTGGCGCAGATCAAGTCGTTTCCGCTGCTCGGCTGGGGTCAGTTCGAAGTAGCACATCTCCACCATCGCGCCGAGATCTGCTGCTGCCTGCCGTAGCGCAGAGCGCTCGTCTCGTCCCCAGAGGCCGTAGTCGATCACGACGTTGTTGCCGAGTTCGAGGGCGCGCAGCCCGATCTGGATGAGCCGCCCTTCGATCACATCCTGAGCCGTTGGCGGATTGTCGTGCCCGTAAAGAGCCTTCACCCATTCATCCTTCGTAAGACGAAGTGCCTTCTGCTCGATCTCTATGCGCCGGGCAGCGGTGGTCTTTCCGGTGCATGGGAGTCCTACGGTGAGGAACAGTGTTGGTTGCCTCATCATCACCCCCGACCGAGCGCACGCCTCATCATTGCTGACATCCGCTCATGCCGCGAAGCGGCTTTACCCGGCTTTGCCACAAAGTGCGCGCGAACCGTCGCTATGCGCGCTCGAGCCACGCCGACCGTCCCGCAAATATGAATCCCTCGGTGCGGGTTTAGGGCGAGCCGGCGTCGCTATGTCATCGGCTAGAGCCAGCGCCTGACGCGCCTTCGGTAGTCGTCGTACTCAGAACCGAACTTCGTGCTCAGGTAGTGCTCTTCGGGCAGGATCGCGCCCCAGCGCAGACCGCCCACTCCGATCGGCACGAATAGCAGCGCCCACCAGGACGGCCACAGCAGCGCGAGGCCGGCGTCGAGCGCGACCAATCCGAGGTACAGCGGGTTTCGGCTCACGCGGAATGGTCCACGATCAAGGATCACTCGGGTGGCGCCGCCGGGAAGCAACGCAGTCCGTTCCCGCGCCATGATCCACCAGGCAGTGCCGTTCCAGACGGCGAATACTGCAATGAGGATCGTGCCGACTGTGCGTGTTGCCAGCGACGGCATCGGGAACGGGTCACCCGCTGCTGCAGTGATCACCACGCCAGCCACCAGCGGCACACCGAGCGCGACGGGTGGCCAGACTCGAAAGGCCGGAGCGTCGAGCATCGTCCCATCGTGGCACTCGGATCCGCGAGTGTCGCTGAAGGCATGGCGGACACATCCGTTCTCGGTCGAGACGTCGATCCGCAACCCGGCGAATGGCGAGGCGCTCCTCCTGCCGAGCACGAGAGCCGTCGTAAGGCGCATCTCAAGTCCGGTGTCGTCTCGCGCATATTTCTTCGTTAGGCATGCGCCGACCAACCAGGCTGGCGTCCCACGTGTACCGGATCTTGCAGCAGGCCCGACGGCAAGCAGAATGGCGTGGTGCCCCTCATCATCGACTTCGCTGCAAGTGCCCGCCCTGACGAGTCAGATCTCCAGGCCTGGATGGGTGAACAACGCATTTTCATCTCCTCAGTGATGAGCGGAATGACCCAACTGCGTCAGGAGGCTGCCAACGTCATCCGGACTGCGGGCGGGACGCCTGTGTACTTCGAGGATTTCGGCGGCCGTGACGACGACCCCGAGGCCGCCTACCTTGGTGAAGTGGCTTCATCGACGATCTACCTTGGGATCCTAGGCCGGGATTACGGCCGGCTTCAGAAGTCCCGCCGCTCATCGACCCACGAGGAGTACCGCGAGGCCGAACGCCGCGGGCTACACATCGCCGTTTGGGTCGATCAACATGCAGACATGCAGGGCGATCAGGTTTCCTTCCGCGACGAAATTCGTCTATTCCACACGACGGGGAGCTATGTCGATAGCGACAGTCTGAGGGCTGGTATCGCTAACCGTTTGCGAGATCTCGGTGCCGCGGACCTCGCCCCGTGGGTGAAGCTGGGGGACCTAGTTTTCCGAGCCGAGGCTGTTGCGAACGACGGCAGCCGCATCGAGCTCAGGTCGACTGTCAGGAATCCTGTTGTACTGGCCGAGCTCGAACGGTTGCGTCCCGGTGATTGGACTCATCAGCCAGGTCGGCTCACGTACAACGGTCAATCCATCACGATGCGCGTTGTCGCAGTGGAGACCCGGACGAAAACCTCTCGATCGGCCGAGGTCAAGGTAGTCATGGAGAGCGTCCTCGACACAGATGTTGGTACTCCGATGTCGGTTTACGTGGGCGGCCAATCGTATTCTCCGCAAGCGACAGCCGTGCTGCTTGTTCGCAAGGCTCTGTTCGGCGAATCGGCTCCCAAGGCGCTTCTCACGTTCGGTGGCAAGATCGCGAATCCCTTCAGCGAGCTGCCCCGCGAAACTCTGTCCGACGACGTCCAGCGGGCAGTCCTGCGCCTATTGATTACCGAGGCTCTTGTCGTATCTGGGCGAGCCTCCCGTGTGATCAAGATGAGCATCAGCCCCCCGGGCCCAAGCGGCCGACGAGCGGTCGTGAGCTGGGCGACGCCGAGTAGACGTGGGCAGCCAACCAAGGTTCTCGAGGTGGATGGCATTCTCGATCTGCGGTGACAAGCGGAGTCCATACGCGCGACCAGCCCTTCGTTACCGTCGTTATGGGCGGAGGTTCGGCGCGTGCTTGGTCGCGCATACGGGTTCCTATGGGATGCGTCGCCAGTTGTTCGAGGAACGCGCCACCCTTGCGCTAGGCATCGGGGCGTGGTCAGGTCATAGACGGGTTGGAGGGCCGCGGCGGCGCGATCGGAGCCCACTCTCTGTTGCGCTGAGTTCAGCCGAACACTTACCGATCTCGGCTTGCGGCTCAGCCGTCACTCCTTTGGCGGCATGCTTTGCTTGGAGGCGGCCCTGCAGCCGGAGCGTTGCGTGAGCGCTAACTCGATCTCCGCTATCAGGGTGTCTGGGGCGTCGACGAGCAGGTCATGGGCGGCGGCAGCAATGATGCTCAGTCGAGCGGGTCCGGGAAACGCCTCGGCGGTTGCGGCGGCCAACGCTGGTGTCGTGAGCGGGTCGCGTTCACCGACGACAATCCTGACAGGGCAGTTGATTACGTGGGCATCACCGGTCAGGTCGAGCTCAGTAAACATCGGGGTGAAATGCTGATTGACCTGCTTCGTCTTGACCTGCGCAGCGCGTATCGCGGCGAGTTCGGGACTCGGCCGGCGCATCGCCATCAAGGTCATAACGTGCTCTTCGAACGCGTCAGTCTTCGCGATGGTCCAGTCTGCGTGCGCCGCTCGCCACAGTTCGGCCGCCGTAGGCCCGCCGAGGACTCCCATCCGTTCAGCGCCTTCGGCGACTGTGGGTAAACGTGCCGACGTCGCAGCAATGATCAAGCTGCCCACCTGCTCGGGATGACGCGCCGCGTAGCGCAGTGCCACCCAGCCACCGAATGACACTCCGACCACGACCGGCCGGTGGATGTCCAGTTGGTCGATCACGCCGGCCAGGTCGTCGGCCCAATCATCCAGTGTCCACGTAGACGGTGTCGCCAGGTCGCTGCGGCCATGGCCACGCAGATCTGGCACCACAAGCTCGGCCCGCTCAGCCAAGGGAGCGAGCACGTGGCGCAGTCCAGCACCGTCGATACCCGGGCCGCCGTGAATAGCCACCACAACCCGGCCAGCTGAGGCCGGGGCATCGGCGCAGCCCTGGACTGTGCCGCGCAACATCACCCCACGGACGGCCAACTCCCACCAGACCGGTTCAGTCGATGGCGTGCTCACCTGAACAAGTCTGCCGCAGCACTGTGCAGCAGCGAGGAAGACACGGTTAGCCGATCTTGAAGGGGCTACGAGCTTCCCCCAATAAAAGCTCGGCGTTCTTGCGGATCAGCTCCAGGTTCCGGTCGGCTAGGTGGTCGAACGACTGCGGCACCGAGGAACCCGGCGTCATCGATGACATGGCGGTATCCGGAGTCAGCCGCGCTGACACCCAGCATTCGTGTGAGGACGCGCGGGCGATGACCTCGGCGATCGGGCTGACAATCATCGAGTTGCCGAAGTAGATCACGCCAGCCGGATCAACCCCGGTGGCGTTGCAGCCCACCAGGTACACGTGGTTGTCATAGGCCCGGGCCCGGTTGGTCAGCTCCCACAGATCGGCCGAACGCAGCAGCGCCGACGGCCGGCAGATCAGCTCCGCCCCGGCCAGCGCGGTGATCCGGGACAGCTCCGGGTAGTCGCCGTCGAAGCAGATGATCACCCCGATCCGGCCCAGCTCAGTGTCGACCACCAGCACGTCCTCGCCCGGTGTCACCCAACCACCCCGGTCGGCCCGTTCGGAACCGAACGGATGGGTCTTGCGGTACACCCCCAGCTGCTCCCCCGACCGGCCGAGCACCACGGCCGCGTTGTAGACCACTCCGCGCCGCGGTCCGCGCTCGTAGCTACCGAGCACAAGGTGCACGCCCAGCTCCGCCGCCAGCTCGGCGAACGGCCGGCTGATCGGGCCGGGTAGCTCGCTGACCAGGTCCCACAACTGCTCGGCGTCCACCCCGGGAGTAAACCCAGTGGTCACCGACTCAGGCAGCACCACCAGCTGCGCCGCGGTCGCGGCCACGCACTGCCGAACCAGGTCGGCTGCCCGCCGGCTGTTCTCGGCGATCGTGTCGGCGGTCAGCGGCGCCGAACTCGGTGCCAACTGCGCCGCCGCCGCAACGAATTCCCGCATCATCGCCTCCTACTAACCCGGACTCCCACCAGCACCCCGGCCAGTGCGGTCAGCGCGCCGAACACCGCTCCCAGTATGAACTCGTTCGGCCGGCCGGTGGTCCCGGCTGCGGCTACCGGGGCGGAGTAGCTCGCACCGGCCGCCGTCGACGGCACTGAGCCGGCGGCAACCGGCGGCGAAACCACCCCCGCCAGCAGCTCGTCCACGTTGCTGAAGAACTCGCCGGCCAGCTTCTTCGCCACCCCGGTCAACATCCGCTGCCCCACCCCGGCGATCACTCCGCCGACCACCGCGTCGGCGTCATAGTCCAGCTGGGTGACGCCGCCCTGCTCGGACAGCCGGACCAACACCTGCGCATCGACAGTGCCCGGACCACCGGCCCCGGACGCCCGCAGCACGAACGACTCCGGTTGCTGCTGCTCGGTCAGCTGCACCGAACCGGCGTAGCTGCCCTTGATGCTGGCCACCCCGGCCGTCACCGTCATGGCATAGGCGTCCGGACCGGTCGGCTCGAGCCGCTGGCAACCCGGAATCGCCCGCACCAGCACCGCCGGATCGTTCAACGCGTCCCATACCCGCTCGATCGGTGCGTGCAAGGTGGCTTGGCCGGCAACCTTCATAATCGGGTTTCTCCTTGCTGCTGAGCGGCATGCTGGCGGCGTAACTCGAACAGCTCACTCGGCGAGATCGGCATCGATGTGATCGGGAAACCCTCGGCATCCGAGATCGCCGAAGCGAACACCGCGGCGCTCGGGATCACCCCGGCCTCGCCGGCACCTTTGATGCCCAGCGGGTTCAACGGCGACGGCGTCTCCAAGTGATCGATCTCGATCTCGGCCGGTACCTCGGATACGTACGGCATCAGGAAATCCATGAAGGACGCGTTCTGTAACTGCCCGTCGCTGTCGTAAGCCATCCGCTCGTATAGTGCTCCGCCGACGCCCTGGGCCACCCCGCCATGCACCTGACCCTCGACGATCATCGGGTTGATCAGCCGGCCGCAGTCGTGCACCACGCAGTAGCGCAGCACCTTGATCTCCGCGGTCTCGACATCGGTCTCCACCACAACGGCATGCATGCCACTGGCGAAAGTCGATCGCAACGGCGAGTAGTAGTCCCGGCCCTCGATGCCCGGCTCGTCATCCTCTGCCACTGGTGGCTGGTCCGGATCGCCCACCACGAACTGGGTGGCCGCCTTGGACGCCTCGTCGAAGGCGTAGCGCAGCGGGTTGGACAGCACCGCGACGGTACCCAGGCCGATCTCGGTTCCGGGCGCACCCCGCACCCGCACCTTGCCGTCCACGATCTCCAGGTCGGCTGGGTCGGCCTCCAGCGCGTCGGCAGCCACCTTCAGGATCTTGGCCCGGGCCGCGCGAGCCGCCAGCGCGATAGCCGAGCCGCTCATCACCGCCGCCCTGGACGCAAATGTACCTACCGCATAAGGGAAACGCCGAGTGTCGCCGGTGACCACCTCGACGTCGGACAGCGGCACCCCCAGCTCATCGGCGACGATCTGGGCGAACGCGGTCTGATGGCCCTGGCCCTGCGAGGTCAGGCCGGTGGCCACCTTCACCTTGCCGGACGTCTCCACCTGCACATGCCCGCCCTCGTACGGGCCGACGCCGGTTCCCTCGACGTAGCAAGCCAATCCCAAACCGACCCGCCGTCCTTCGGCCCGCGCGGCTGCTTGGAAGTCGGCCCAGTCGTCCCAGCCGACCAGCTTCTGCAACTTCGCCAGCGACGCCGGGTAGTCGCCGGAGTCATACACCAGCGGGCGACCGTCCTGAAAGATCAGCCCGTGGTCGTAAGGCATCTCGTCCGGCTGGATGAAGTTGCGGGCGCGCACCTCGGCCCGGTCTAACTCGAGATGGCGTGCTATTGCATCCAAAGTACGCTCCATCGCATACACCCCCTGCGGACGACCCGCCCCCCGGTACGGGGTGACGATCACCGTGTTGGTGTAAAGCGAATCGAACTCGACCCGGTACGCACCGGGCTTGTACGGACCGAGCAGCTGGGTCGAGGTGATGATCGGCACGATCAGCCCGTACGGAATGTAGGCCCCGTTGTCGTGCCAGAACCGCACCGACAACCCGAGCAGCCGGCCGTCGTCGTCGAAGCCGACCTCGATGTGCTGGAGCTGGCCGCGCTCGTGAGCAGCGGAGACGAAGTGCTCGCGCCGGTCCTCGGTGAACTTCACCGGTCGGTTCAGCGCCCTGGCCGCCATCGGCACCAGCACCTCCTCCGGCCACGGGTGCACGATCTTGACTCCGAAGCCGCCGCCCACGTCGGGCGTGATCACCTCGACGCTGCCCAGGTCCAGGCCCAGCTTGGTGGCCACCGCCGCCCGTACCCCGGTCGAGGTTTGGGTGGACGTCCACATCCGCAACCGTTGCGCGTCGGCGTCCCAGCGGGCCAGTACTCCCCTACCTTCCAAGGGCATGGACGCTGAGCGCTCCACCGCGAGATCCAGCTCCAGCCGGTGTGGCGCGGCGGCGATCGCGGCGGCCGCGTCGCCGACCTGCTGCACCAGGGTGGCCGCGACGTTGCCGGGCACGTCCTCGTGCACCAGCTGCTCGGCCCGGCGAGCCGCGTCAACTCCGACCACCGCCGGCAGCGGTTGGTAGCTGACCACGATCCGCTCCACCGCGTCCTCGGCCAGGTAACGGTTTTTGGCCACCACCAGGACGATCGCCTCGCCGACGTAGTTCACCTCGTCCCGAGCCAGCGCGTACTGGGTCCGGCCATGGGTCAGCGCCGGGTGCGGGATCAGCAACGGCAGCGGTTCGGCCAGCGGGCCGGTCAGATCCTCGTAGGTGTAGATGGCCAGCAGGCCGTCCACCTCGAGCGCACCGGTCACGTCGATGTCGAGGATTCGGGCGTGCGCGTGCGGTGAGCGCAGCACCGCCGCCTCGGCCGCACCGGCGCCCAGGTCGTCCAAGTATCGGCCCTGCCCGGTGAGCAGCCGCGGATCTTCCACCCGCTTGACCGGTTCCCCCACCATCCGGGTGGTCATTTCGAATCCTCTTGTGATGCCTGGTCATCCTGCCTTGCCGCGATGAGCTCGGCGGCGCGCAGGGTGGCCGCGACGATGTTCTGATAGCCGGTGCAGCGGCACAGGTTGCCGCCGATTATCTCGCGCGCCTGCTCCCGGCTCGGTGCCGGATTGTCCGCCAGCGCCGCGGTAATCGTGGTCAGAAAGCCCGGTGTGCAGAAGCCGCACTGAAGGCCGTGGCAGTCGGCGAAGGCCTGCTGCACGGGGGACAGCGTGCCGTCCGGATCCGCCAGGCCTTCGACGGTGGTGATCGGCTCGCCCTGCACGCCGACCGCGAGCAGCAGGCAGGAACGCATCGGCGTGCCGTCTACCAGCACCGTGCAGGCGCCGCACACGCCGTGCTCGCAGCCGACATGGGTGCCGGTCAGGCCCAGGTCGTGACGCAGGCAGTCCGACAGCAGCCGGCGGGCCGGCACCGTTACCTCATGCGGAATTCCGTTGACTAGCAAGGTGATTTGATGGTGGCTCTCGGACATCAGGCTGCCCCGCTGAGCAGATCGGCGGCAGCCGACCGGCCGGCTTCGGCCAGCACCCGTCGGGTCAGCACCTCGACCAGCTGGCTGCGGTAGTCGGCGCTGGCATGAATGTCCGGCTCCGGCTCGAGCACCGACCGCGCGTACCGAGCAGCGGCGGACAGATCCGCGTCGAACTGCCGACCTCGGATCGGCTCGGTCAGCTCCAGCACCTGTGGGGTGCCGGCCACCGACAGGTAGCCGGCCCGCGCCGAGCTGATCCGCAGGTCGTCGTCCAGGCCGACCAGCGCGGCCACCCCGCACACCGCGTAGTCGCCGTGCCGGCGGGAGATCTCGGCGAAGGCGGTGCCGAACCGGCCGGCCGGCGCCGGGAAGAACGCCTCGACCGCCAGTTCATCCGGTGCCAGGTCGGATTCCAGCGGGCCTAAGAACAGCTCGGTCGCCGGCACCACCCGCCGGCCTCGGGTGGAGGCCACGGTGAGCGAGCCGGCCAGCACGCTGAGCACGGCAGGCAACTCGGCGGCCGGGTCGGCGTGCACGAGGCTGCCGACCGAGGTGCCCCGATTGCGGATGGTCGGGTGGGCGACGCAGGCCAGTGCGGCAGCCAACAACGGTTGCCGACCGGCCGCAGCCCGGTCGGCCAGCACCGCCGAGTGCCGGGCCAGCGCGCCCACCCGCACCCCGTCCGAACCGGTCCGGACGTAGGCCAGTTCGGTGAGCGAGTTGATGTCGATCAGCCTGGCCGGGGCGGCCAACCGCATCGACAGCAACGGGATCAGGCTTTGCCCGCCTGCGAGTACTTTGCCGTCCAGACCGTGCTCGGCGAGCAGATCCAGCGCCTCGGCGACCGAGCCCGGCCGGCTGTACTCGAAGGCTGGCGGTTTCACCTGTCCTGCACGCTCCGTTCCTCGTCCGTCCGGCCACCCGGATCGACCCGTCCCAGGTCTTCCCGTCCCACGGCGGACCCGACCCGATCCTCCTGCCGACCGTCCCAGCCATCAGCGCGACCGGGCTGCTCGGCCGGATCGGCGAGCAGGCCACCGGTCCGCGGCACGCCGAGCCTAGGTGCCAGGATATTCAGCAGGTGGTAACCGATCAGCACGATCAGCGTCCCGGCCGCGATCCCGGTGATGGAGAAGGTGTCGGTGAACTTGATTACCAGGTTGCCGATGCCGGCGATGATGCCGGCGGCCAGCGGCACCAGGTTGATCGGATTGCCGAAGTCGACCCGATTCTCGACCCAGATCTTGGCGCCCAGCAGGCCGATCATGCCGTACAGCACCAGCGTGATGCCGCCCAGCACACCGCCCGGGGTGGCCGCCACCACCGCGCCGAACTTCGGGCAGAAGCCGAACAGGATGGCCACCACCGCCGCGATGTAGTACGCCAACGTCGAGTAGATCCGGGTCGCGGCCATCACGCCGATGTTCTCGGCGTAGGTGGTGGTCGGCGAGCCACCGACCAGCGAGGCCAGCGCGGTGCCGAGCCCGTCGCCGATGAAGGCCCGGCCGAGATAGGGGTCCAGGTCGTCCCCGGTCATCTCTGAGACCGCCTTGACGTGCCCGGAGTTCTCGGCCAGCAGCGCGATCACCGACGGAATCACCAGCAGGATGAAGCTGAATTTGAACTCCGGCCAATGCGGGCCGGTGAGCGGGCCGAAGGTCGGGCTGATGATGTCCTTGGGCAGGCCGATCCAATGCGCGCTCTTCACCCCGCTCCAGTCGATCCGGTGCCCGGTGGCGGTGCACGCGGTGGTCACCGCCTTGGTGCAGACCGGCACGTCGTGGATCCGGTCGGCGATCCAGGAGATGACATAGCCGAAGATGAGCGCCAGGAAGATCGCGATCCGGGCGATGAACCCGCGCACCAGCACCGCTACCACCAACACGAACAGCGTGGTCAGCAAACCGATCCACTGCTCGGACGGGAAGTAGATGCTGG